>JBCQUV010000007.1:15527-63396 GCA_047173765.1 Rikenellaceae bacterium | reverse complement strand
CGACCTCGTAAAAGGCTCGGATACCTCACGCCAAATGAAAAATTCAAACAAATATTAACTATGAATTCAGTTGCATTTGCAGGTTGAATTCAGCATATAATATATGTGTCCCTCTTCGAATTGCTTGCGCAGGTTTTCGATTGAGTACATCATATCCATCATGAACTCCATCTGTTCGGACGATACAATATCTTTATATGTGTTTCGAAATGACTCATCCGCCATTGTGTGTAGCAACTCTATGTCGTCGGTCGTAGCCTCTCTAATTCCCCATTTTGTGGTGTGGTACTCCTCGAATGTGAAGGGGTAGTCATACTTTTTGCCGCACTCGAAGTGTGTGGAGTTGGTTAATGCCCAGTCGTTGGTGTCGTACTCGGGGAACGAAGTATCGCCCTCGTAGTCGTGATGCACACGTGTGATATACATCTTGTGAGCCAGCTGCAACCCCTCGCGGTAAATCTCCGCACCACCAATGATGAAAACCTCCTGCTCGGCAGTGAACATAGCGAGTGCCTCGGGGAGTGAATGAACTATCGAGCACCCCTCAATCTCGATATCTTGACGTGTGATAACTATATTTTGGCGATTGGGGAGTGGTCGCCCAAGTGATTCGTAGGTTTTGCGTCCCATAATCACAGGGTGCCCCGAGGTTATACGCTTGAAGTTTTGTAAATCCTCGGATATGTGCCAAAGTAGGGTGTTGTTGCCTCCGATTACTCCATTTTGGGCTATTGCAACTATTATATTTATCATCTTGCGAGTGTTTGTTAAAAGGACATTGGTGCCGAAATAGTAGGGTAGGGGTCATATCCCTCCAATTTGAAATCTTCCAGTTTGAAATCAAATATAGATTTTACTTCGGGGTTTATCACCATGCGAGGCAGCGTGCGAGGAGTGCGTGAAAGTTGCTCTGTGACCTGCTCGAAATGGTTGAGGTATAGGTGTGTATCGCCCAATGTGTGTATAAATTCGCCAACCTCCAAACCGCACACCTGAGCAATCATCTGCGTGAGAAGTGCGTAGGATGCAATGTTGAATGGCACACCTAGAAATGTATCGGCACTGCGCTGATACAACATGCACGACAACTTACCCTCCGCCACATAGAACTGAAACAGCACATGACAAGGGGGCAGAGCCATATCCTCCACCTCCGCCACGTTCCATGCCGAAACAATCATGCGGCGTGAGTTTGGTGACTCCTTTATGGTGCGCACAACCTCCGCAATTTGGTCTACGACTTCACCACCAGCTTTGCCCCAGCTTCGCCATTGGTGACCATACACATGGTTTAGGTCGCCAAATGTGTAGCCCGCCACAGAACTCTCCTCTCCCGACAACACTGCATCCAAGAACAGCTCCTTGAAAATAGGAGTCTCACCGCTCTTTGCGCACAACTCCGTGTAGTAGCGGTAGGCATCATTGTCCCATATATGCACACCATTTTCGACCAAGTATTTGATGTTGGTATCGCCACGCAAGAACCATAGCAACTCATATATTATACCCTTCAGAAATACCTTTTTGGTGGTGAGCAGCGGAAATCCTTCGGAGAGGTCAAATCTCATCTGGTGCCCAAATATGCTTTTTGTGCCTGTGCCCGTGCGGTCGCCTTTGACTACGCCTTCGGTTGAAATTTTTTGTAGTAAATCTAAATATTGTTTCATACTTTCTCTATTTTTATATCCCCCTCCTCGCTCATGGTTGCGTAGTGTGGGTTGTTGCTCCAGTCGTTTATGAATATAACCTCTGTGCCCCCTGCAATGGTGTGTTTGGATAGTAGGTGTAGATGCCCATATATGTATGTGTCGCAGGGTGTTGTGGCTTGCAGTTGAGTGGAGTATTCGATTATAGCGTCTCTGTATTTGTGGATTCTGTCGATATTATCCTTGTGCCCTTTTCGTGAAGAGTGGCTCCACCATTGCCCAAATTTTAGAGCCCAATCGGGGTGTACGAGTGTCGAAAATATTGCTCGTATCCACTTAGAACGAAACCCGGAGTTCATAAATTGCACCACCTTACTCTTTTTGATGTCGAGGTTATCGCCGTGCGCTATATATACTTTTTTGCCACCAATGTCGAATATGTGTGGCGTGGTGTATACCTCCCAACCGCACTCCACTTCGAAGTAGTCTCTAACCCACAAGTCGTGGTTTCCGACCACCAGCACAACTCTCACACCCCTATCAGAGAGTGCCGTGAGTCTGCCCAAAGTGCGAACAAATCCCTTGGGGATAACCCTTTTGTACTCAAACCAGAAATCAAATATATCTCCGCACATGAATACACCCTTAGCATCCTCAGCCACAGAGTCCAACCACGCATTGAACCTACGTTCTGTGAGTGCCGCCTGCTCGGGGGTTCCGCCCCCAAGATGTATGTCTGACACGAAATAGTACATGCTGTTATTTTATAAGTTCGGGTATTTGACGATGCAGTTCCTCTTGGTCTACATCTCGTGCCACGACTGTGCCGTCTCGTGCTATGAGGAAGTTTGTGGGGAGTTTGGTGACGTTATATATGCCAAGCACGGGTGATGCACCGCCCTTGAGGTCGCTTACCGAAATCCATGGCAGGCGTTGTTCTTGGACGGTCGATATCCATAGCGACTTCGAAGAGTCTACTCCAACTTGGTATATCTCAAATCCCTGATCCTTGAACTCCGTGTATAGCTCCTTAAGCTCTGCGTTTCGAGCGTTGGAGTTGCCCAACTCTGCCGACCAAAACTCCAAAAGTATAACCTTGCCAAGCAACGACGATAGCTTCACCTTTTTGCCATACATGTCGTTTATCTCTAGCTCGGGGAAGTTGCTAGCATGTATTTTGGTTTTGGAGCTCATATTCTCCTCCATAGTTTTGATTTTGTTGCGCAAGGCTTTGAGGTATGTCGATGAGGGGTAGTTCTCCTCTAGTGCATCTGCCACCGTGCGCAGGTATATCACATCGTTGTCGCCATTGAACAGGTATTGGTCGCCTGGGAGTCGTTGAAACAGAGCATATACCGCCGCTAGTGACGACTGATTCTTGATTATGAATTGCAGTTGAGTCTGCTTCAGGGTTTGGTACTCTGCGCCATATTTGCGTGCCCACTCTTTGCGCTCCTCCGTGGACAGCTCCACTGAGGCGTATTCGGTGGCTATTGCGTCCAGTGAACTTATGCCTTTGATGTATGGTTGGTAGAATTGGCGCAGTAGTTCCGACTCCTTGGAGCCTTCGACCCTATAACTGCGTGCAACACTGCCCATAGTGGATATCTTAATTTGCTCGCCTTTGCCCAAAAACAGAGGTATTTGTTCACCTCCATTTGTTATGTTGTATAGCGAAGGGGTATCCTCCACAGCATCAAATGATATGGTAAATCTACCCTCGTCGTCGAGTTTTGCGGAGTCTATGACCTTGGGCTCGAAACTTTCAACCCTCTCTAAATAGACCATCGAAGATTCTGAGCCAATAAACCTTCCCTCGATTGTAACTTTCGAGGAGTTGCAGCCACACAGCGCAAGTATAGCTATGATATATGTCGAAATTTTATTTGCCATAGAGAACAAATATAGTGAAAAAAACCTAAAAAACCAATCTATTTGGAGCTATGTCTGCGTTGTCCTCCATTTTTTTGAGTCCCTTTGGATTGGTGCTGATTACGATTTTTGGCTCCTTGGCGTTGATTGCTGCGGCTGTGGGCTTTGCTTTGATGTGTCATAGAGCCGTTTTTGTAGTCGCTTTTGATATTGTTTATAGCATCTTCGTTTACCTCTATACGACCTTCGGACATCATCTTTATATCCTTTATGATAAGCTCGTTGTTGGGGTGCTCTTGGTTGTACTCAAACCCTTTGGTGCGCATGAACCTAACTATATTGTCCACCGCGCGAGCTACCCCCTCTTCGTCTTTCTCTTCGCACAGAGCTTTTATCATTTGGGGTATGTATCTACCATAGTGTTTGTGGGTGATGCGTCGCCTGGAGTGACTGAGCTCATTGGGTTTCATGGTCAATTCCTGACGTGAGGGTTGTGGATATGGTGAGTCTACATCTAATTCAAAATCAGACATAATAAACATGTGATCCCACAGTTTGTGCGTGAAATCAGCCGTGTCACGAAGCAGCGGATTGAGGTTTCCCATCACTGCAATTACCGCTCGTGCTTGGCGATTTCTTTCGGTGCGATCCTCGATTTGAGATAGTGAATCAACCATCTCTTGGATGTGTCGTCCATACTCAGGCAACAGGAGCTTGCGCCTTGTGTGATTATAGTTTTTTTTCATACGATATGCTCTCAATCTCTTGTGTCGAGAGTGCTGAATTAAGGGGCGTTTATAGATTTTTTCGCTCTTTGAGATTGGGTTTATGGAGTGTTATGCTCCTCCCTTCTGTGTTTTGCGACACCCTTTGTTCAGTGCGGTTATATAGTGAATAGTTATTAACTTTGATGCAAATGTAACAATTTTTTTTACAATTACAAACATGATAAAAATTTTAGTTTTAGAGCAATCAAAAAGTGTGCGAAACAACCTTGTCGAACGACTCGAATTTGAGGGGTTTCACGTTTGTGGCTACGATGGTGTTGCAGACCTAGGTCAGGGAGGTGTCGATTTCTCGACCTTCAATCTTTTGTTGTTTGACTCCTCACCAGCTCTTCTGCCCGAAGTGGTGCGAGGTGTGCCATTTATTATTATTGCTCGTGACTCCACGGTGGACTCTGCGCTGGAGGCTGCACGACTCGGAGCATTGGACTTTTTGACTCGCCCCATAGATATGAATCGGCTGTTGAGTATTATCCGCACCGCAACCTCTAAGCCCGTAGAACCAGCCCCTGCCCCCTCTAAAGTCACCTCATCCCCTAGGCGTCGAAGTTCAATTACGGTGGAGCAGATGATTGGCTCTTCGCCAGCGATGGTACGCCTGCGTGAACTCATAGATAAAGTTGCTCCCTCGGATGCTAGAGTTATGATACTTGGCGAAAATGGCACGGGCAAGGAGATGGTGGCACGATGGATACACTTCAAAAGCCACCGATCTTCGCACCCATTCGTCGAGATAAATTGTGCTGCAATACCCTCCGAGCTAATCGAAAGCGAATTGTTTGGTCACGAAAAGGGGGCATTTACATCTGCCATCAAGCAGCGCAAAGGTAAGTTTGAACAGGCGGATGGCGGCACTCTTTTTATGGATGAGATTGGCGATATGTCGCTCTCCGCCCAAGCCAAGGTGCTGCGAGCACTCCAAGAGCGTAAAATATGCCGTGTGGGTAGCGACAAAGATATAGATGTGGATGTGAGAGTAGTGGCCGCCACCAACAAAAATATACGTGCCGAAATCGAGGCAGGGAACTTTCGTGAGGATTTATACCACCGCATAGGGGTTATAGAGTTGCGTGTGACTCCCCTGCGCCAGCGACGTGAAGATATACCGCTGCTTATAGAGCACTTTCTGCATCAAATATGCGAAGAGTATAAGATATCGCCCCACAAAGCTATATCGTCCCAGGCCATAGAGCATCTCAAATCCAAGGAGTGGAGTGGTAACATACGTGAGTTGCGCAATATCGTCGAACGACTCGTGATACTCTCCGAGGAGCAAATCGAGGAGCAGGATATTGAGGTCTATTGTCTACGATAATAACATATCTTCGAGGGTTGAACAACTCTTTGCGGGGTTGTTCGCATCGAAGTGAAATCCTCCAATGCCGAGCTCCTCGGCAGCGGTGATGTTGATTTTGCGGTCATCTATAAATAGAGTCTCTGCGGGGTTGAGTCCAAATCGGTCGAGTAGGAGTTTGTATATGTCCGCTTCGGGCTTCACGACCCCCTCCTCGCTCGATATTATGTCGCCATCGAAGTTTGTGTATACCTCTAGGGTGCGGATAAACTCTATATATTCGTGTGCCATATTCGACAGCACATATAGTTTAAAACCCCTCTCTTTGAGCCTTTCGATTAGTTGTTTGGTGGGCAAAACCTCCTCCTGCATCGTAATAGTGCGATCTACCCACTCGCAGCAGAGCTCTATGCCGACGCCTCTATACTCTGCCAATGCAGATTTCACATCCTCGAATGACATAGTTCCACGATCGTAGTCGCACCAAAATTGCGGCATCGGGTCGTGTTGCACATAGGAGAAGAACTCTAAAAATTCGGGGGTGCACTTGCGTGAGTCACGTGCTACGACCACTCCCCCTAGGTCGAATACTATATTTTTGTATGCCATAATATTAACGTGAGTTCGAAAATAAGAAAACCCACCTATTTTTCTTTGTATATTATTGCTTTTGAAGGGTTTTCTTATTTTCTCCCCTCGTTAATTATATTTTACTTTTATCTGCGCTCCTCTTCGTTATCCTTGTCATCTTTGAGTTTGTCATCCTCCGCCCACTCAAACATTGGGAATGTATGCTTGCCGCCCAATCCAAAGCGAGTGTATGTTATGGGTAATCCACGGCGCAGATACTCCGCTTCGTATGCGGTCTTTACCGATAGAGTTTCGTCGGCATATCCCGAGCCATATATATCGTCGTTGCTCACCTCGCAAGGCAATTCGAAGTGACGAATCACCTCGTTTGTGTATCCATACAGGTGCTTAGAGTCTGTTTTGAGATTTATCACTCCATCCGAGGCTAGGAATTTAGCATAAGACTCCAAAAATGGAGGTGCTGTGAGTCGTTTCTTAGCTCTGCGGCTTTTGAGTTGAGGGTCGGGGAAAGTTATCCACAATTCGTTAATTTCTTCGGCAGAGAAGAATGAACCAATGAACTCTATGCGTGTGCGCAAAAATCCCACATTTGTCATACCTTCGTCTGTTGCGGTCTTTGCTCCTCGCCACATGCGAGCACCTTTGATATCTATGCCTATGAAGTTTACGTTGGGGTTTTGTTTGGCTAGAGCCACTGCGTATTCGCCTTTGCCACATCCAAGTTCTAGGACTATGGGGTTTGAATTGTGAAAAAAATCTTCACGCCAGCGACCCTTTAGGGGGTGATCTTTGTGGAATATATCTTCGAATTCGGGTTGTACGAAACACGCAAATGTTAGATTCTCGGCAAAACGCCTCAACTTATCCTTTCCTTTTCTTGCCATTCTATAGGGGAGTTCTAATTTCTCCCTGATTTTAATTTTCGATTAATAATTATCCATTTTTGTTTTTGCAAAAGTGGGTTGTAGTGGCTTCTACCACCTATTTTTGTAAAAGTAAAAGGGGGTAGTTAGTAGTTGCAAAGTGTTTTAGTGAGAAATTAGAATCCCCTATATCTCTGTTCTCTTAAGTAGGGTAAAATAATTATTGGTGTGTTTTTAAGAGTGCTATTGGAGATGAGATTTTTTGCTATTGAATTGAAAATATAGTGGTTCTATACTGAAATTTAATAGTGAAAAATATCGCTCCAAGAGTGCTTTTAAAAATATGACAATAATTGTTTTACACTACTTAGTGTTTAATCCTATAGCCTCCACCCCTTTTGTGGGGGTTGTGGGGGTGATGTTTATTTTGTATTCGCCCTTTTGTCGCCACACTACACGAGTGCGGTAGGGTTGAATTGTGAGTCGGCTTGCGTCTCGATTATTGGTGCTTGTGTCCAAACTTATGGTCACTTCGTCTGTGTATGATGTGGAGTCGGGGGCTATGCTCTCAACTCTAATGTCAAATCTGCGGGGTGACTGAGTGGGTTGATAACGCACAAAAATATCGAGGTCTCGCACAGTTACGGTGTCGTAGTTGCTCACCATAATCGAGGTGGTCTCACTCCAGTTATCTACGTTGATATCCCTCACCACAGATTGATGGGAGGCTATACACCCCCCAAATCCTATGACAGATATCATTGCTAGCAGCCATTTCACAATCTACTCTTTTTTTGGCGTTTGGCTATTTGCTCCGCCTTTGTCGCTGTCGTTGTTGTTATTGCTGTTGCGTCGAGGGCGGCTGTTGTTATTGCGTCGAGGGCGACTTTGTCGCTCAGGGCGTTCTGTGTGTTCCTTGTGCTCTTTGCGCTCTGTGCTCTCTTGTGGTTTTTGTTCTGTGGGAGTTGTGCTTTCGCCCTTTTGCTCGCCTTTGGGGCGGTTGGGTTTGTTTCGATTTTTGTTTCTGCTTTTGCTGCGCTTTGTTTTGTCGAAACGGGTGATGCTATCCTCCTCGGAGCGGTATGTTGGCTCCTCTGCCTTAACCACAATATCCTCGTCTCTTTGTAGTTTATCGACCTTCTTGCCTGCTCTATTAAGAGCCAATACCTCCTTCACTCGTGATACGGGGAGGGTTACCAAATTTGCCATAGCGTCTCGGCTCGAACTAAACATCATAGTGCCCGACAATATGTCGCTCTTTACCAGATAGAACTCTCCATCAATTGTTTGGAGCGGTTCACGAAGGCGTGGGAATCCCTTGCGAGCATCCACGTAAGTGTCATACTCATACATCAAGCAACACTTTAGTTTGGAGCATTGCCCAGCCAATTTGAGCGGATTGAGCGAAATCTCCTGCACACGAGCCGCGTTGGTCGTAACACTCGTGAAATTCGACACCCACGATGCGCAGCACAACTCTCTACCGCACGCTCCCAAACCTCCGATGCGCCCAGCCTCTTGCCTAGCTCCAATCTGTTTCATCTCGATGCGGATGTGGAATCTGTCGGCAAATACCTTTATGAGTTCACGGAAATCTACACGCTCGTCGGCTATGTAGTAGAATATTGCTTTTATCTTATCGCCCTGATACTCAACATCTCCAATCTTCATATTGAGTCCCATGTTGTGGGCAATCTGGCGCGAAAGAATCATTGTCTCGTGCTCCATCTCGATTGCCTCTTGCCACTTTTCGATATCGTATGGTTTGGCCTTGCGATATATCTTTTTGTACTCGCCATTTTGGGGGGTGAACCCCACACGGCGCATTTGGCGAGCTACCATGTCGCCTGTGAGAGAGACCACGCCAATGTCGTGACCTGGGGATGCTTCGACCGCCACAATATCGCCTCGCTTGAGGGGTAAGTTATTGACATTGCGGTAGTAAGAGCGTCGGGTATTCTTGAATCGGATTTCAAAAATATCTGATGGCTCATTTTCTGGGAACTCCTCCAACCAATCGGTTTCGTGGAGTTTGTAGCACCCTTCGTGGATTGTTGCCTCTATTTCGTCGTTGTGGTTGCAGAATGATGCACCACGTCCTATGTTGGGTCTGTTTTTACAGTTACAGTTTTTACAGCTCATTGTGAGTAAATTTTTTGTAAAGATAGTAAAAATAATTTTAGGGTAGGTCTAATTTTGCCCTAAAATAGTTCTTGGTCTCTAATTACACTTTTGTTTTCACCTTTTTACCCCCTCTCGCATAAGTCGTTTTTGTCCGATTTTGATTCTCCATATAAGGAGGATAGATGCCATCGAAAGACCAAAAATGTAGCCAATGTAGAGCCCAGGAGCACCCCATCCAAACACGAATGAGCAGATGTAGCCCACAGGCAAGTTGAGCAGCCAATACGACACGAATGCTATGGGGATTATGGTTTTGACATCCTGCATGCCCCTTAGCACACCAACGGCAACACACTGAATGCCATCGGGAATTTGGTAAATTCCGATTAAAACAAGCAGTGATGATGCTATGTGAATAACCTCATCGTTGGTTGTGAATATGAGTGGAATTATAGAGCTAAGCGAACAAAATAGTATGGCGGTTAAGACCGTCCACGCAAATCCTAAGTGCCAAGCCGCCGAGGAGGCCAGCTTCATTTCGTGCGGATTGCGAGCCCCATAGCAGTGCGACACGCGGATTGTGGTGGCTGTGCCAATAGCTAGTGCAATCATAAATGCGGCACTACCCATGGATACTCCTATCTGGTTGGCACTCATGGCATTGGTGCCTATCCATCCCATCATAACGCCAGTCATTGTGAATGTCGAAATCTCCATAAATATTTGTGCCGAGATTGGAGTGCCGAGGTTGATTAGTTTTAGGATGTGTGGTTTCGAGAAGTTCACACGTGCAAATCTCGATGTGTATTCGTCGAATTTGTTGCCCTTGAAAAAGTAGATTACCAGCAGTATCATCATCAGAATCTTCGAAATCATAGTGGCAATTCCAGCTCCCAGAACTCCGAGTTCGGGGAATCCAAATGTGCCATATATGAGCAGGTAGTTGAGCACGATATTTACGACGTTGCTAATTATCACACAATACATCGCTGTTTTGGTGTCACCCAACCCCTCTAGGAACTGTTTTATGGTGAAGAATATCATGGTGGGGAGCATCGTCGCAACGAGTGTCAGGTAGTATGGCACAGCCATATCGACCACCTCTTGGGGTTGTCCCATGCGATACATTAGCGGAATTATGAGCAGTTGCACAGCAGTCACCGCAACTCCCACTACGGTGTATAGCAACGCTCCATTTTGCAGATATTTAGCCGCTTTGCCACACCTATGTTGAGCAAATAGTTCGCCCACAACAGGCGTAAGTCCAAACGTGAGCCCCATAGCCGCCACCAACAGCGTCATAAATACTGCACCACCAAACGATGCTGCGGCCAGTGGCAGAGGGTTCTCTCCGCCATATTGCCCGACCATTGCGTTGTCGGCAATCTGCACCACAATATGCCCCAGCTGCGACATTACAACTGGAATAGCCAATATCAAGTTTAACTTATATTGCTCTTTATATTTCGAAAATTTGTACATAGGGCACAAAGATAACAATAAATATGGGGCTTTGCGAAGGTTGCGAGTGTTATATTTTGTTGAAAAGGTGGTTTGGGTGGTGTAATGATGTGGTTTAGTATGCTTTACTCCGTTTGGAATAAAAGTTATTAACATGGTTATCAACAATTCTATTAACATTCTATCGACACTGTGTTGATAACTTAAATTTTGTAAACACGTAAAAAAATATTACATTTGTATATTATGCAAAGAGTATCAATATTCCCAGGGTCGTTCGACCCATTTACACGTGGTCACGCAGCAATAGTCGAGGAGGCTCTACGCCTATTCGACAAGGTTGTGATTGCCATAGGTCACAACATCACAAAGCAAGGATTGTTGGATGTCGCTGAGCGCAAGAGGCTCATTGACGACATATATGGATTCAACCCCAATGTGGAGTGCCAAATATATTCGGGGCTCACGGGCGACTTTGCTTTGGCGGTGGGTGCCGTGGCTATGATTAGAGGAGTGCGCAACACCATAGATTTTGAGCAGGAGAAGATTTTGGATGCGGTGAATCGCAGGCTGTACCCCTCGCTTACGACGGTTGTGATGTTCACCCCCTCGGATGTGGTGGATGTGTCATCTTCGGGTGTGCGTGAACTTTTGGCATTTGGACGAGACGTTAGTGAATTTCTGCCCCAGGGGGTAGATATCAAAAAATATATGTAGTATAAACTTAAAAAAGATAAAGAAAATGGAGTTTACAGCAGAGATGATTTCAGCCTTTCTGGGCGGCGAAATCGTGGGCAACAAAGATGCAAAGGTTAGTACCGTATCCTCAATCGAGGATGGAAAGGAGGGCTCTTTGGCATACCTCATAAATCCGAAATATGAACCATACATATACACCACCCAAGCATCTATAGTTCTGGTAGACAAATCTTTTGTGGCATCAGCACCAATAGCATCTACTCTCATTAAGGTCGAAAATGCTGGAGAGTGCATCCTCAAACTGTTGGAGATGTATAGCGCAGCTCGCCCTCAAAAGAGTGGGCGAAGTGAGCGTGCGGCCATAAACCCACACGCAGAGGTGGATGAGAGTTGCTACGTGGGCGATTTCACCGTAGTGGAGGGTGGCGTGAAGGTTGGCGCAAAGTGCCAAATCTACCCACAATGCTACATTGGTGATGGAGTGACCATTGGCGAGGGTACTATTCTGTATGCTGGGGTCAAGATATATGAGGGTTGCAAAATTGGTAGCAATTGTATTATCCACGCTGGCGCAGTAATTGGTGCCGATGGTTTTGGATTTGCTCCAAACCCCGATGGGTCGTTCACCAAGATTCCGCAGTTGGGAAATGTGATAATCGAGGATTATGTCGAGATTGGCGCAAACACCTGCATCGACAGAGCTAAGACCGACTCTACAATCATCCGCCGCGGTGTGAAGTTGGATAACCTCATACAGGTGGGTCACAATGTCCAAATTGGCGAGAACACGGTGTCGTCGTCTCAAATGGGTATTGCAGGGTCGTCACGCATAGGTTCAAACTGTTTCCTTGGAGGTCAGGTGGGAATTGCCGACCATGTGGTCATAGGTAACAACTGCAAGATAGGTTCGAAGAGTGGAATCGACAAGAGTGTGCCCGATGGCGAGGTGCGTATGGGTTACCCTGCATTGCCAGGAATTATGTTCCACCGCTCATCGGCTGTGGTGAAGGATTTGCCAAATTTGGCACGCACGGTGCGTGAATTGCAAAAGGAGATAGCAGCACTTAAGGGTGAGTAAGTTGGAGGATAGCTTTAGAATCATGGGTATCGACCCAGGAACCAACTACATGGGATATGGTGTGGTTGAGGTCGTGGGTCGTGATGTGAAGTGTGTGGTGTTGGGGGTTATAGAGCTTCACAAAATCAAAGATCCATACGCCAAGTTGAAATATATATTTGACCGTGTAGGTGCTTTGGTAGATGAATATCATCCGCGCGAAGTGGCTCTGGAGTCTCCGTTTTTTGGCGAGAATGTGCAGTCTATGCTTAAACTTGGGCGCGCACAGGGGGTAGCTATGGCGGCGGCACTTAGCCGCGAAGTGGATGTGTTTGAGTATGCGCCAACTCGTATCAAGCAATCAATCACGGGGCGTGGTGCAGCGACCAAGGAGCAGTTGGCAAATATGGTGGCATCAATCCTAAAAATCACCGATATGCCATCTCGATTGGATGCAACGGATGGCATGGCGGCAGCTCTGTGTCACTACTTCACGCTTCAAAATCCGCTGAATGGAGCTCTAGCGAGCGACAAAGTTAAGGGACTTGGCGGAGGCAGAAAGTCGGCAACCAAGGGGGGAAGCTCCTCGTGGGAACAATTTGTAAAATCAAACCCTCACCGTGTTGGTGGGGATAAAAAATAGTAGAAATGAAAAAGATATTTTATGCAATTATCTGTGCTTTGGTGGCTGTTGGTTGTCAAAGTAGTGGTAAATTTACGATTAGTGGTGCGTTTGACAGTGCCGATGGATTGGGTTCTGTTAGCCTTATCGAGGGTATAACATCTATGGATGAGGTTATTGATATGCAGGAACTCGATGGTTCGGGTAAATTCTCATTTTCGGGCAGTGTAGATACTCCATACATGGCGCAAATCAGCAAGAGTGGCTCATCTATGGATGCTAGCTATCGCGGAATTGTGTTTGTGGAGAGTGGAAATGTCAAAGTTTCTGTCAATGAGATGGGGCAACTCATAGCCTCTGGAACTCCGCTTAATGACAAGTTCAACGCACTAATTGATGAGTTTTCGCAGAAAGCTGACGAGTGGCAAGAGCTGCCTATGGCGCAGCAGATGGCCGCGTTTGATGCACTCATAGAGGAGCGTGTAGCAGACAATTTGGATAATCCAATCGGTGTATTTCTTCTCTCGCAGGTGGTGTTCCGCAATCAAGATTTGAGTGGTGCAGAGATGTTGGAGCGACTCTCTATGTTTACGCCCGAGATGCAGGCAGGTAAGGATATCGCCGCTGTGAAGGCAGAGATAGAGGTGGCAGCAGCGTTGGATTATGGCGCAGATTACATAAATATTATACTCCCCAATGTGAAGGGTGTCGATATAGCATTGTCGTCGCTTGTGGGCGAAGGCAAGTGGGTGTTGTTGGATTTTTGGGCTACGTGGTGTCCTCCATGTATGGCTGAGATGCCGCACCTCAAAGAGGCGTATGCAGAGTATAATAAGCTAGGGTTCGAGATTTGTGGTGTGTCGCTCGACAATGACAAAGATGCGTGGCAGGAGTATTGCCTCGAAAATCTGCCATGGGTAAACCTCTTGGCGTTGGGTAGTGTGGTGGCAGATGTCTATCAAGTGCAATCTATACCAACAAATTTCTTGATTTCTCCCGAGGGTAAAATCATAGCTAAGAATCTTAGAGGCAGCGCAATATCTGAAGAGTTGGCAAAGCACATCAAAAAATAATTTGATTTTAACAGCCCTAAAATTTGCACAGTTCAAAAAAACTCTCTATATTTGCACTCGCAATTAGGGGGTAACGCCTCCGAAGTGTGTAAGGAAGGCACCGTAGCTTAATTGAATAGAGCATCTGACTACGGATCAGAAGGTTCCAGGTTTGAGTCCTGGCGGTGTCACTCTAGAAAGGAGATTTCAGTTTTGGAATCTTCTTTTTTTTGTATATATTTGTGTCATTATGAAAGCATTATACCTATTCTTACTTTTTATCTTTGCTTCGTGTGGAGCAATAACCACAGCAGAACCGACCCTAGAACAAAAGGTGGGTCGCATGATAATTGTCGGTATGCCAGGGGTGGAGATTACCCCTAAATCGGTGATTGTGGAGGATATAATCAAACGTAAAATCGGAGGTGTGATACTCTTCGAGAGCAATGTTGTGACTGCCGAAGAGAAGAGACTCTCGGCCGAGGAGCTCGCTAAAATCGACTTTAAGGCTCGCCTCACAAAACTATGCCATGATTTGCAGTCGCTCGCAGATTATCCGCTCATAATATCAATTGACCAAGAGGGTGGAGTGGTGAATAGACTCAAGGAACGTTATGGATTTGTCCCCTCGGTGACTCAACAATTTTTGGGCGAAAAGGATGATGAATCTCTGACTCGTCAATATGCGCACTCTACAGCGTCGCAGCTGCGTGAGATGGGTATAAACACCAACTTCTCACCATGCGTAGATGTCAATATCAACCTTGAGTGCCCAGCCATAGGTCGCCACGGCAGATCGTTCTCGGCCGATGCGGGGGTGGTGGCTCGCCATGCGCAATATGTTATGGAGGAGCATCACAAGCAGGGTGTTGTCACCGCCATTAAACACTTCCCAGGGCACGGTTCTTCGTTGCACGACACCCATCTCGGAATCACGGATGTCACCTCCACATGGCAAGAGGAGGAGCTTGCACCCTACAAAGCACTCCTCGCAGCGGCGGAGGGCGAGAAGTGCAATATGGTGATGGTGTCGCATGTATTCAACTCTAGACTCGACCCTAAGTACCCTGCGACTCTATCCAAGCGTATAATTACGGATTTGCTCCGAGGCGAGATAGGGTGGCAGGGTGTAGTTGTGACCGACGACATGCACATGAAAGCAATCACCGACCACTACACCGATGCGGAGGCTTTGACACTCACAATAAATGGTGGCACGGATATGATAATATTAAGTAGTAACCTCCCCACAAAGCATGGTGAGCATGTCACGGATGCTGTGATAAATACGATTGTGGAGCAGGTGAAGTGTGGCGCAATACCCAAGGAGCGTATTGATGAGTCATATAAAAGGATTGTGGCGTTGGAGTTTTAGTATATGTTATAATATGCACACCCCCAAAAGTGAAAAACTTTTGGGGGTGTGTTTGCTTTGGTTTGGCTCTGCCTATCTGTGTGTTATACAGTCATGATTTCTGCCTCCTTGGCAACAAGTACTG
Organism: Rikenellaceae bacterium; assembly: GCA_047173765.1. GTDB lineage: Bacteria > Bacteroidota > Bacteroidia > Bacteroidales > Rikenellaceae > Alistipes. Next base: position 47,831 of record JBCQUV010000007.1, on the reverse strand, counting down.
CGTCGATTTTCTTCGAGAATTTTTCTACCAATTTTGTAGCTTGAGTCTCGCCATCCTTAGCCTCGTCCTCGGGCATACCATCTTTTTGTGCTTTCTTGAAAGCATCTACAGCATCACGGCGAGCATTACGCAAACTGATACGTGCAGTTTCGCCCTCAGCCTTCACCTTTTTCACAAGCTCCTTACGACGCTCCTCAGTCACAGGAGGTAACGACAAGCGGATTTGCTCACCATTGTTTGATGGTGCAAGACCGATGTTTGAGTCGATGATTGCCTTCTCGATTGGGCGCATCATGTTTTTGTCCCAAGGTTGGATAATGATTGTTTTAGCATCTGGTACCGTAACACTCGCCACACCCGAAATTGGGGTTTGCGAACCGTAGTACTCCACCATCACACTATTCAAAACTCCTGTAGAGGCTTTGCCTGCACGAACGTTGGAAAGTTCCTCTTCGAAGTGATCAAACGCCTTCTGCATACGCACAGAGGCATCATTTAAAATCTCTTTTGTCTCCATAATTATATTGTTTTATCTGTCTTTGTTCTACCTGTGTGTGCTATTTGTGTGCACTATCCATTATCGCCTTCATCTGCTCCACACGCTCTGGGTCGCTCTTTGCGAGGTTATTCTTTTCGCTAGGGTCAGCTGCAATGTTGAATAGTTCGTAATATGTATTATCTGCCTTCTTCCAGTTTTGGCGAATAAGTTTCCAATCCCCCATACGGATTGCTTGGCGGCCGTTTCGCTCGTGGAACTCCCAATATAGGTACTCGTGTTGCTCCTTCTGCTTTTTGCCCATTAGGGTAGGCATAATCGAGATTCCGTCGCTCTCGGCTGGTACATCGGCACCAATTAGCTCGCCAAAGGTAGCCATAAAATCCCAAAATCCACCCATGTAGTCAGATTCTTGCCCTTTTTTTACAACTCCAGGGTAGTTCACAATCATCGGAACACGAATTCCACCCTCCCACAAATCTCGCTTTATACCTCTATAAATACCAGAACTTTTGAAATATTCGGGGTTTGCACCACCCTCAGCGTGAGGTCCATTGTCCGACGAAAATACTACCATAGTATTCTTCGCTATGCCCAACTCTTCGAGCAGCGACATAATAGTTCCCACGGAGGCATCCATGCGAGTGACCATAGATGCAAATACTTTATATGGCTCCGCTTGTGGGCAATAGTTATTCTTGCCTGCGAAAGGCTCTGGCTCTTTAAACTTACCCTCAAACTGCGTGGTGTACTCCTTGGGAAGGTTTAGCTCTGCGTGGGGCAAAGTAAGTGCAAAGTATAAGAAGAATGGGTTATCCTTATTCTTCTTAATGAAATCTACCGCCTTGCCCTCGATTAGGTCATGGCTATACTCTTTTTGGTCAAGTTGCACGAGGGTTGAATTTTCGTGTAGGTGAGTCGGGAAGTAGCGATGTGCGTGCGCTTGACCTAGGCAGCCATAGTAGTAGTCGAAACCCTGCTTGTTGGGGTGACCTGCTGAGCCAATACCTCCTAGTCCCCATTTTCCTACGGCGGCAGTTGCGTATCCTTTACTCTTGAATAACTCGCCCAAGGTGAACTCCTTGGCTGGAATTGGAGTGTCGTATACCAAACCATCCGTACCCTTCACCGAGCGGTTGCCACGCACGTGTGTGTGGCCTGTGTGCTTACCCGTCATAAGCGAGCATCTCGACGGCGCACTCACTGTGCATCCTGCATAGAACTGCGTAAAGCGCATACCGCCCTGAGCCAAAGCGTCGATGCAAGGAGTAGTGAGCATTGTTTGACCATAACAACTCAAGTCTCCATAGCCCAAATCATCTACCAATATATATATTACGTTTGGTGTGGTTGCCTTGCTTGCAGCTAATGCCGTGATGGGTAACACCGCAAGTGTTGCAATCGCAGGGGAGAGAAGTTTCATGGTGGTTTAAAGTGGTTATAAAGTTACAGTTGTTCCAATATTTTCGCCATCCAACACCTTCACCAAATTACCCGGGGTATCCATGTCGAATACGATAAGCCCTAAGCCGTTCTCCTTGCACATAGTAAATGCAGTGAGATCCATAACCTTTAATTTGCGCTCATATACCTCATCAAAAGATATAGTGTCAAATTTAGTAGCCGTAGGGTCTTTTTCGGGGTCGGCAGTGTATATTCCATCCACACGAGTACCCTTGAGCATAACCTCTGCCTCAATCTCGATTCCTCGAAGTGCCGAAGCGGTGTCGGTTGAGAAGTATGGGTTGGAAGTTCCGCCACCGATAATCACAACATATCCAGCCTCCAACAACTCCACAGCCTTAGCCTTAGAGAAGTACTCGCCAATAGGTTCCATGCGAATAGAGGTCAAAACCTTGCTCTTTACCCCCGCAGCTTCGAGCGCAGAGTGCAAAGCTAGAGAGTTGATAATGGTAGCGAGCATACCCATCTGGTCACCCTTGACTCTGTCGAATCCTTTTTTAGAGCCGCTAAGTCCACGGAATATATTTCCGCCACCGATTACGATGCCAATCTGCACACCTTGCTCTGCCACAGTTTTAATCTGCTCGGCATAAGAGGTTAGCATATCTGTCGAAATTCCATATCCTTGAGCACCTTGGAGTGACTCGCCACTTAGTTTTAGCAGTATTCTTTTGTATTTCATAATTAGGTGTGTTAAATTTGTTTTTGTTTGCGAAGATAGCAATTTTTTTTGATAATTCTTACACTTTTTTCTATCTTTGTGGTGCGTAATGAATAGAGAATATAAAATACTACACACCATAACCTCTTCAGCCGAGCTAAAACAACTCAGCATAGAGCAGTTATGCGCATACGCAGAGGAACTTAGGCAATACATAATCGAGGAGTGCGCCACCAATCCGGGGCATCTATCTTCGAGCCTTGGCGTGGTAGAGCTAACTTGTGCTATACACTATGTGTTCGACACTCCCTCAGACAAATTGGTGTGGGATGTAGGGCACCAAACCTACCCTCACAAAATCATCACTGGTCGTTTTTGCGAATTTAGAAATAAACGCCAAAAGGGTGGAATTAGCGGATTTCCCAAGATGAACGAAAGCGAATATGATTCGTTTGGTGGAGGTCACGCATCAGTATCCATATCGGCAGCATTTGGTATGGCTAAGGCGGCGCAGCTGTCGGGCGGCACAGAAAAGGTTGTGGCGGTGATTGGCGATGGGTCGATGACTGGTGGTTTGGCATTCGAGGGGTTGAATAACGCTGGAGCAAATCCAGAAACCGATATGTTGGTGATTCTCAACGATAACCACATGTCTATAGACAACTCTACGGGTGCGCTGAGCAACTACTTGCTTGGAATATCCACCTCCAAAAGATATAATAGATTTAAGCAGTGGCTGTGGCGTGGGCTATCGAATACGCCTAGATTATTGTCGCTTTGCCAGCGTGCAGGGAATCTCCTAAAGCATGGTATTTTGCGCAATAGTAACCTCTTTGAGTCGCTAAATTTCAGATACTTTGGTGTTGTCGATGGTCACAATATACCCAAACTAGTAAAGGTTCTCTCAGCAATTCGAGATATGAAGGGTCCGAAGTTGTTGCACGTAATGACAGTCAAAGGCAAGGGGTACACCCCAGCGGAGAACAACACGGAGTGGCATGCACCTGGTAAATTCGACCCCCAAACAGGCGAGAAACTGAAATCTACAAACACTACATCTAGATATCAAGATGTGTTTGGTGAAACTCTCGTGGAACTTGCTCGTCAGGATAAGCGAGTTGTGGGAATTACGCCAGCTATGTTGAGTGGATGCTCGATGAATATTCTCGCTCGGGAGATTCCAGAGCGGTGCTTCGATGTGGGTATTGCCGAGGGTCATGCGGTGACATTTTCGGCAGGAGTCGCAGCGTCGGGGATGATTCCATTTTGTAATATATACTCCACATTTATGCAGCGTGCCTACGACAATGTTATTCACGATGTGGCGATTCAACGCCTGCCTGTGGTTATGTGCCTAGATAGAGGCGGCTTGGTGGGCGAAGATGGCGCAACACACCACGGAGTATTCGATATGGCATACTTCGCTGCAATACCCAACCTCACAATTGCAGCCCCTCGCAACGAGGCGGAGCTGCGCAATATGATGTATACGGCACTCACCGCAAATTGCCCATTCGTAATTCGTTATCCTCGTGGTTGTGGCGAGGGGGTCGAGTGGCGAGGTCGTGAGTTTGAGGCTATCCCCATAGGTCAGTCAGAGTGCATAAAGGAGGGTCGAGATTTGGCAATTATAACCATTGGTACAACAGCCAAATTCGCCACCAAAGCAATTCAAAAATTGGAGAGCGAAGGGTACTCACCTGCGCACTACGACATGCGCTATGTTAAGCCACTGGATGAGGATCTTATACGCACCGTGTCTGCTAAATTCTCACACATCATAACCGTAGAAGATGGCTCTCTAAGAGGTGGTGTGGGTGAGGCTATATCTGCCATAATCAATCGTATAGACTCTTCTGTGAAAGTCCACTCGCTTGGCGTACCAGACAGGTTTGTAGACCACGGTACACCAGCGGAATTGTATGCAGAGTGCGGGTTCGATGAGCATGGAATTTTTGCCGCAGCAAAGGAGATATTGGCATAGAAGATGCAAAAGCATAGAGCAAAACATTTTGCTTTATGATACTTATTTCACTCTCAATCATTCTAATTTTGCTCTTCGCTCCATCTTGCCGAGCCGAGAGCATAGACACTACCCCTATTAGCGAATTTAACATCGATAGATATATGGGTAAATGGTACGAAGTTGCACGCTTCGACAACCGTTTCGAGCGCAATTTAACCGATGTCACTGCCGAATATTCTATATGTGATAACAACATAATCACTGTCATAAATCGAGGATTTAACACCCAAGAGGAGTTGTGGAAAGAGGCACACGGAAAGGGGGAGCCCACATCGACGCAGGGGCGATTCAAGGTGTCGTTTTTCCTCTTTTTCTCGAGCGAGTATAATGTTTTGGGGATAGGCGATGAGTATGAATGGGCTTTGGTGGGGACGAAGTCTAGCAAGTTTCTGTGGATTCTCTCTCGCACCCCAACACTTATGGCTGACACCCTCCGCCATATAATCTCGCTAGCGGAGCAGCGAGGCTATGATATTGAGAAATTAAATATTATTCAACGCGAAGATATGGCTCTACGTTAAAAGAAACTTTGCGAAATCAAAAAATATTCACTACCTTGCATTAAATTTAAAATATATAAGCAGGTATGAAAAAATTGTCGATATTAACGTTGCTCATGTTGCTCACATCCGTGGCGACTTATGCCAACGACAGAATTCAGGTTCTACTCAAAGGAGACTCCATAATATATAGTATGGCAGATCAGCATTTCGATATATTTGAGAGATTGGATGGTGGCGAGGAGTTTGACTTTCATGGTTTCAAAGGTAAGGAGTTTGAGAATAAGGGGCTTAAATATAAGGTTGTGCAGCCTAAAGTGACCAACCAAAATAGGTCGTGGATTATTCGCGCCAGGTTTTGGGGGCACCAACCTCAACTCGATAGGCGACTCTTGGCATTGGGTTACCATGTGGTTTATTGTGATGTCGAAGATCTGTTTGGTTCGCCAGAGGCTGTGAAGCGTTGGGACTTATTCTACAAAATTATGCGCAAGGCTGGGCTCAACAAAAAAGCTGTGTTGGAGGGCATGAGCCGTGGCGGATTGATTGTATATAATTGGGCTGTGGAGAACCCCAAGAAGGTGTCGGCAATATATGCAGATGCTCCAGTTTTAGATCTAAAGAGTTGGCCTTTTGGCAACGAAAAATATGCCAAGGAGAAGGAGCTAGCACTCAAAGCATACTCTATGACCGAGGAGCAGATGATGGCATACAAGGGCAATCCTATGGATAATGCCGTGAAAATTGCGAAGGCTCAAATTCCTATAATTCACGTTGTTGGCGATGCCGATGTGGTTGTGCCATACGCAGACAATACAGAGCGATTTGCTGAGATTTTGCGTGAAAATGGCGCAAAAATAGAGCTCATAATCAAGAGCGGAAAGGGTCATCATCCACATTCGCTAAAGAATCCAAAGAGGCTCGTGGAGTTTATATTACGTGCTGAGGGTATAATAGATTAGAAAATTTGAGTAACAAGGCGAGGGGAACCCCAAAACTCATCCTTGTTACTCAAATTTATACAAAGGTCGTTATTTCGTAGCCACATAAATCAAATCGAAAACCTCATCCGAAACCTCTTGAATAGAGTAATCCTCAATTGATATAGATTGCGTGAGGGAGCTATTTGCCGATAGTAACTTGCGGCGATTTATGCGGTTGAGTATGTCGTATGGAATTTGGAGCATCCACCTAGGTAGGCGGTGTTGCAGGTCGAGAATGTCGAAGCGAGTGAAGCGTTTCACACCCTCACGATTTTTTTCGTAATACTCCATGATTTTGGCGTTGCCAACAACCCCAAGTTGCTCTGTGCTACGGAATTGACCGCTAAGCAGAGCGTTGAACTCTGCTGCGGTATACTCTCTAATGTGCCATGGGTTGCGAGTTAGCGACATCTTGATATTGGGGGTTGAGACTATAAATTTGCCACCCTTTTTGAGTACTCTTTGCACCTCACGCACAAAGCGTGCATCATCCTTTATGTGCTCTATCACCTGAAATGAAATCACGCAGTCAAATGTCTCATCCTCAAATGGTAGAGGTGGAACATTGCACTGCACAAATTCCACATTGGGGTAGGTCGTAAAATCCACTGCCGACTGAAATTTGTCGATTGTCACGAACTCCGACGCCGTGGGCGCAATCACCTCAACTCCATATCCCGACCCTGTGCCAATCTCCAACACTTTGCCGTGAGTATGCTCTGCGGCGAAGTGATATGCGAGGATTGAGCGTTGGAATACGAAGTTGTCGGAGGCGTCACGTGATACTCTCTCGGCGGTTGCAATCTTACTCATCTATTTCTTAAGTTGAATACCATCGGCTGTGGGCTCCACATCGCCTCGTTTGAGTAGTACGCCAAGTGAGCGTTTGAACAACTTTTTGCTCATTTGTGTCACCTCCGTAACTCGCTCTGGGGTGCTATTATCGTTTATGGGGAGTGAGCCGCCATTCTCCTTTATCATATCTAGGAGTGTCTCGGCAGAGTTCTTCACCTCCTTGTAGCCCTGTTGGGTGAGAGATACATCTATGCGGAAATCCTCGGTGATTTTGCGCACAAAGGCACGCATTCTGTCCCCAATTCTTACGCTCTTGAATATCTGATTTTTGTACAACATGCCCCAGTGGCGCGAATTGATAACCACACGATAGCCAATCTCCGACTCGGAAGCAATCAAAATATCCACCTCGTCACGCACGGCAACAGAGATGCTCTCGTCATTGTAGACGAAATTTTTGAGTTTGTTGGTTGCCACACAACGCCCAGTGACATTATCCTCGTATACGTAGACCACGTAGCTGCGCTCCACGATTATGCCACCCTGCTGGTTGCGATTAGGTAGGAACAAATCCTTACCAAACAATCCCCAGTCGAGGAATGCTCCGTGTAGGTTTTTGTCCACCACTTTGAGGTACGCCACATCGCCCACCTTGGCAAGTGGCTCTTCAGTTGTTGCTACCAATCTATCCTCTGAATCATGGTATACGAACACCTCCACTTCGTCTCCTTCACGTTGAGTGAGAGATACATAGCGATTGGGGAGAAGTACTTCGTTCTCCTCTGTGTCGATTAGGTATAGTCCAAATTCCGAGATTCTGTTTACGGTTAGTGTTTGTGTGCGTCCTGCTTTTATCATAAGTTCGTATATTATCGTATATTATTTTCTGCAAAAGTAACGTTTTTTTCTTGCTTATTCGCTATCTTTGACCACTTATATTTTAGCGAGGGAGTAATTTGAATGAAAAATAGAGCCATAAGGGAGGAGAAAGTTATAGCGCAGATGGTTAGCATATATTGTCGTCATCGCCACAAAACTAGGCGTGGAGCACTCTGCGCGGAGTGTAGCGAACTATTGGCGTATGCTCGCAAACGACTGAAAAAATGCCCCATCGACCCACACACAAAGAGCAGTTGCAGACTCTGCAAAATTCACTGCTACGACCACGTGCACGCCGAGCGAGTGCGTCAGGTGATGAGATATTCGGGTAAGTGGATGTTGCTGTACAACCCCATAATGGCTATTAGACACCTTTTGGATGAGAGATAAAAGCATAAATGTAAGTAATAAAATGACTTGTTGGTTACCCACTTGGGGTTAAATATATTTATAGTAGAAAAGTAAATCTTAATTCGCATTGAGAGATAAAAGCATAAAAATAATCGGTGCGAGGGTGCACAATCTCAAGAACATAGATCTGGAGATTCCTCGCGAAAAGTTAGTGGTGATAACTGGACTTTCGGGTTCGGGCAAATCGTCGCTCGCCTTTGATACGATATATGCCGAGGGGCAGCGCAGATACATGGAGACCTTGTCTACCTACGCACGTCAATTCGTGGGTACTATGGAGCGTCCCGATGTGGACAAAATCACAGGTCTAAGCCCCGTGGTGGCAATCGAGCAAAAGACCACCAACAAAAATCCACGCTCCACAGTGGGCACGGTGACCGAGATAAACGACTTCCTGCGCCTACTCTTTGCCAGAGCGTCACGTGCATATTCGCCCAAGAGTGGAGAGCAGATGGTGCACTACTCCGACGACGATATCGTAGAGCTTATATTGAGTGGTTATTCGGGGCACAAAATAGCTCTGCTCTCGCCCATAGTCAAGGGTCGCAAGGGTCACTATCGTGAATTGTTCGAGACACTGCGTAAGAAGGGGTATATCTACGCTCGCATAGATGGCAAAATGGTGGAGTTCTCGGCAGGTCTAAGGCTTGACCGCTACAAAACTCACGATATAGATTTGGTTGTAGATCGCATAAAGGTAGAGCCCGAAGATAGGGAACGAGTAGCAAAATCGCTGCGTGAGGCTATGCGCCAAGGAGAGGGCACAATGTCGGTCTATGATTATGACTCCGAGAGCTCGAGGTTCTATTCTAGGCATTTGATGTGCCCCACAACAGGCATTGCGTTTGAAGAGCCAGCACCGCACTCCTTCTCGTTCAACTCACCCAAGGGGGCTTGCCCCAAGTGCAATGGTCTGGGCGAAGAGGCGGTGTACGACAGAGATAAAATTATACCTAACCCCAAACTATCATTAAGGGAGGGTGGTGTTGAACCTCTGGGTAAATTCAAAAATAATATGCTCTTTGCGATGATTGCCACCCTAGGGCAGCGTCACAACTTCTCGTTGGATGAGCCCATAGAGGAGATTGATGAGGAGGGAATCAACGCAATACTATATGGCGATTCGGAGCCCCTGCGCATAAATATGGCGGAGTTCACCTACGACCATGGCGTGCGACTCATAACGTGGGAGGGTATGGCTGAGTTTATATCCGCCACCGTAGATCCCGAGAGCCGCAAAGGGCAGAAGTGGCGAGAGCAATTCCTAGTGACTCGCAAATGCAGCCTCTGCGGAGGAAGTCGCTTGCGTCAGGAGGCTTTGTATTTTAGGATTGGCGAGAAAAATATAGCTGACCTATGCGCTATGTCAATCGACAATTTGTCGGTGTGGATGACCACTATCGAGAGCCACCTAAATTCTAAGGAGCAGAAAATTGCTGTGGAGCTCGTAAAGGAGATTCGCGAAAGATTGAGATTCCTAAGAGAGGTGGGTCTTGGCTATCTGTCTTTGAGTAGAGCATCGAGAACTTTGTCGGGTGGTGAGAGTCAGCGTATTAGGCTTGCCACGCAGGTGGGATCGAAGCTGGTGAATGTGCTCTACATATTGGATGAACCAAGCATCGGACTACACCAACGAGATAATATGCGCTTGGTGAACTCTCTAAAAGGGCTACGTGACGCAGGCAACTCGGTGATTGTGGTGGAACACGACGAAGATATGATGCGTGCTGCGGATTTTATAGTCGATGTGGGGCCTTTGGCAGGTCGCAGAGGCGGTAAGATTGTTGCCAAAGGAACATTCGAGGATATTATAAACTCCTCATCCATGACAGCCGACTACCTCACGGGGCGTCGCAAAATAGAGCCACCAACAACTCTGCGCGAGGGCACAGGTGAGTTCATAAAAATCAGAGGTGCAAGAGGTAATAACCTCAAAGGCATAGATGTAGATTTTCCGCTGGGCAAGCTAATTTGCGTCACGGGAGTTAGTGGCTCGGGTAAATCGACCCTCATAAATGGAACTCTGCGCCCTATAATTAGTCGAGAATTGTATAGGTCGTATGGGCAACCCTTGGAGTATGGCTCGGTGGAGGGAATTGAGCATATAGACAAATTAGTAGTGGTCGATCAATCACCCATTGGGCACACTCCACGTAGTAATCCAGCCACATATACCGACCTATTTAGCGATATTCGCAAATTGTATGAGATGACTCCAGATGCTCAAATTAGGGGTTTCAAAGCTGGGCGATTCTCGTTTAATGTCAAGGGCGGCAGATGCGAGGAGTGCAGGGGTGCAGGGGTGCAAACTATCGAAATGAACTTCCTGCCCGATGTATATGTCACCTGCAAGGTGTGCGGAGGTAGGCGATATAATCGTGAGACATTGGAGGTGAGGTATAAGGGGAAACATATTGGCGATGTGCTGAATATGACCTTCAATGCCGCTGCGGAGTTCTTTGAGCATATACCTCACATAATGCAGAAAATCAGAGCTGTGCAGGATGTCGGGCTGGGTTACTTGACCCTAGGGCAACCCTGCACCACACTGTCGGGTGGAGAGTGCCAGCGCATAAAGTTGTCGTCGGAGCTATCGAAAAGGGACACTGGGCGCACGCTATACATATTGGATGAACCCACCACGGGACTTCACTTCGAAGATATTCGCCAACTGATGGATGTGTTACACAAATTGGTGGATAGGGGTAATACGGCTATTGTCATAGAGCACAATTTGGATGTTGTGAGGGTGGCAGACCACATCATCGACATTGGCGCAGAGGGTGGCGCAGAGGGTGGCGAGCTGGTCGTTTGTGGCACACCGAGCCAAGTTGCCAAGTGCAAGAGGAGTTATACAGGTGCATTTTTGAGCAAAAGTATAAAATAATAGCCCTAAGAGTTAAAATTTTAATATATAATAAATTTGTATATTGGAATAAATTTTATAGCTTTGTGAGTCTGTAAAGATATGAACGAATAACGTTTGTACGAGAATAGATAATACTTAAAACAATTAATACACAAAATGAAAAAAACAATTTTAGCGGTCGTAGTTGCCGTAGTAGCTCTTGTAGCCGTATCATGTGGCGGTAGCACAGAGAAGGCTCCACTCGCAGTTAAGGGAGATCCTTCAAAATTAGATTCAGTATCTTATGCAGTAGGTGCAAATGTCGCACATAGCATGAGTCGTCAATTGGTAGATATTCCGATTGATTTCAAAGCTCTAAGTGATGGTTTCACAGAGGCTGTGTTGGAGACAAAGGAGATTAATCAAGAGGAGAATGGCGAGATTCTTCGTGATTATTTTATGAACAAACGCCAAGCTAGAGGTATGGCTGTTCAGGAGGCTCGTGATGCAGCTGATAGCATTGCAATCGCTGGTGGTGCAGATCCTGAGGCAGTAGCTGAGACTCGTGCATTGCTTAAGGCGGATGCGTCAATGTTTGAGAGTGAGGAGGAGCGCAAGACTATATCTTATGCAATAGGTGCTGATATTGGTCTAAGCTTTATGAGCTTGGAGATTCCACTCCAAACATATTGGGTTAATAAGGCTATTGATGAGGTAGTTATGGGCTCATCAATTATGACAGCTGAGCAAACTGTTGAGGTTCTAAACAACTACGTATACGTAGTGCGTCCAGCGCAAAGGGTAGCAGAAGCAGCAGAGATGATGGAGAAGATTAGCAAGCAAAGAGGTGTTGTGACTACAGAGTCTGGTCTAATGTATCGTGTAGTGAAGGCTGGTGACAAACTTGCTGCTACACAAGATGAGGATGTTGTGAAGGTGTTTTACACAGGTAAGGTAGTTCGTACAGATGATATGTTTGACACAAATCGTTTTTCAGATCAACCAAAAGAGCAACAAGAGGCTATCTTGGCTCAAAATCCAGATGCAGCTAAAGATGAGCCTGTTGAGTTCGCTTTGAATGGTGTAATTAAAGGATGGACTGAGGGTATGAAACTTGTAGGTAAGGGTGGCCATATATTGTTGTGGATTCCAGCTGAGCTTGCTTATGGTCAGCAAGGAATACCTCAAGCTGGTATTGGCCCTAATGAGCCTCTTTTCTTCGATGTAGAGATTGTGGATGTTATTCCAGCAGCAGCAGAGTAAGGCTAAGTCTAAATAATTTAATCCCGAGCATTGTTGTAATGCTCGGGATTTTTTTGTGGCATAAACTATAGTTGATAAATCTAGGTAGCTAGAGATACAAAAAACGACCCTTCGAAAAGAAGGGTCGCATTTTTTATGCCTTATGCTTTTAATTAAGCATACTTGAATGTAGACTCACAAGATACAGAAAGTTTCTTGCGACCTTTTGCACGACGAGCAGCAAGTACCTTGCGTCCGTTAGCTGTTGACATTCTTTGGCGGAAACCGTGCTTGTTGATACGCTTTCTGCGAGAAGGCTGATAAGTTCTTTTAGTTGCCATTGTTCTATTATTTTATGTTTTCAAATTCTACTTCAACGGAGTGCAAAGATATGATAAAAATTCGTAGTATGAAAATATTTTGGTGAAATAATCATAAAAAATATAAAATGAATGGCGAGAATCTAAAAAAAGAGTATTATCCCAAGAAATTTATTATCTTTACATACAAATAAACAACAGTAAAAAATGGCAATATTTAAAGTCGAAGGTGGTTGTCGCTTGAGTGGCGAAATCACTCCTCAAGGTGCCAAGAATGAGGCTCTTCAAATTATAAGCGCAACACTGCTCACCGCCGAAAGAGTGGTCGTAGATAATATTCCCCCCATATTGGATGTCCTCCAACTCATAGATTTGTTGAGGGCAATGGGGGTTGAGGTCGAAAAATTATCGGAGGAGTGCTATGCTTTTTGTGCTGCGAACATTAATTTGGATTATCTTCAAAGTGAGGATTACACTAAACGTTGCACAAGATTGCGTGGCTCGGTGATGTTGGTAGGTCCTCTATTGGCTCGCTTTGGTGTGGGCTACATACCCAAACCAGGTGGCGACAAGATTGGTCGTAGGAGGTTGGACACGCACTTCCTTGGGTTTCAGAAGTTGGGTGCGGAGTTCAACTTTGATGCAGGCGAAGAGTTCTTCACCGTGGAGGCTCGTAATGGTCTTAGGGGGTGCTATATGTTATTGGACGAGGCATCGGTTACGGGAACCGCCAATATTGTTATGGCGGCGGTATTGGCCAAGGGTCGCACTACGATTTATAACGCTGCGTGTGAGCCATATTTACAGCAGCTATGCAAAATGCTTAATCGCATGGGGGCTCAAATTTCGGGTATCTCCTCAAATTTATTGACCATAGATGGAGTCGAGGAGTTGGGCGGCACGGAGCACCGTATGTTGCCCGATATGATTGAGGTGGGCAGCTTTATCGGTATGGCAGCTATGACACATTCGGAGATTACCATTAAGGATGTGTCGTTCGAAAACCTCGGAATCATACCTTCGCAGATGGCTCGCTTGGGTATCAAATTTGAGCAGAGGGGCGACGATATATATGTCCCTGCGCAGGAGCACTACGCTATTGATTCATATATTGATGGTTCGATTCTCACCATTGCGGATGCTCCGTGGCCAGGTTTGACTCCCGACCTACTGTCCATATTTTTGGTTGTGGCTACGCAGGCTCAAGGGTCGGTGCTCATACATCAAAAGATGTTTGAGAGTAGGCTGTTCTTTGTCGATAAGTTGATTGATATGGGTGCTCAAATTATTCTGTGCGACCCACACCGAGCTACGGTTATTGGTCTGGATAATCGCATGAAACTTCGTTCTGCTCGCATGACCTCACCCGATATACGCGCTGGAGTGGCACTGCTCATTGCGGCCATGAGTGCCCAGGGGGTGAGCACAATCCAAAACATAGAGCAGATAGATAGAGGTTACAAATCAATAGATAAGCGACTAAATGCTCTGGGTGCACGCATTACACGTATTGAGGAGTAGATATTTTTTATTACCTTTGTGGTGTTAAAGTAAAAAAATAGAGAGAATGAAAATAGCAGTTTTGGTATTTAACTTCGTGGCGGAGAATACCTATATTATATGGGATCAAACGGGCGAGTGCGCAATCATCGATGCAGGAAATAGCAACGATAGGGAGAATCGCGCATTGGAGAATTTCATAGAGGAGAACAACCTTAAACCAGTCATAGCAATTAACACTCACGGGCACTTCGACCATGCACTCGGAGTGGAGTTCGTGCGCAAAAGATATGATATACCATTTGCAATGTCGAGCGACGACCAATACCTACTCAATTCACACCCAACAGGTTGCTCTATATATGGAGTCACTTTGGGCGAGATGCCTTCGACCATAGACATAGATTTGGCAGAGGTAGATAAGATTGAGTTTGGTGACACAACTCTGCAAATTATCCCAACTCCAGGGCACACTCCAGGGCACGTATGTCTGTATGAGCCCACCGAGAAGGTGCTCATTACGGGCGACACAATCTTCAAGGAGAGCATCGGTCGCACCGACCTGCCAGGTGGAGATTACAGCCAACTTATGACCTCAATTCTCAAGAATGTGATGCCCTTGGGCGACGATGTGAGAATATATCCAGGTCACAGCGAGGACTCTACCATTGGGCATGAAGCTATGTACAACCCATTTGTTGTGGAGGTTATAAACGAGGAGGTTAAGTTCTAATGAACCGCCTAATTCATAAAATATTATACCGCACACTCTCACTAAATGGCTACTTGAAGGTGGTGAGCGGTATGCTATTCCTGCTTCAACGCTTGGGATGGGGGCGTTATAACCCCTCTACGGAGTATATTTTTCACCTTCCGAGGTTGATTGCAAAGGGTGGTGTGGCGATAGATATAGGCGCAAATTTGGGGTACTACACTCGCAAATTGTCCGCAATCGTTGGCGCAGAGGGGCATGTGTATGGTGTGGAGCCAGTGCCGCCAATATTTGAGGTGTTGAGACATAACACTCGCCACTGCAAGAATGTAACGCTCCACAATGTAGCCCTCGGTACAGAGTATGCAACCATAACCATGGCAAATGACTCGGTGAGCGAAGGAGGGTATTTTGGTACAGGTCAAAACTTTGTGAATGAGAGTAATAGCTCTGCGGATGTGGAGTTCGAAGCTAAGATGGTGAGGGGCAGCGAATTGTTCTCAACCATAAATAGAATCGACCTCATAAAGTGCGACATCGAGGGTTATGAGTGCGTAGTAATGGAGGAGATACGCCCCATAATCGAGAGACATAGACCCACGATTTTGATAGAGAGTGGAGGCGAGAATAGAGCAAAAATCATAGATATGTTCACCCAAATGGGGTACAAAGCCTACACCTTGCATCGCGGAGCGGAGGTGCCATTGGAGGCGAGCTCTGTAAAAGATATAATTTTTAGATATTAAGGGGAGTTCTATTTTCTCCCTGATTTTAATTTTTAGTTAATAATTGCTCATTTTTGATTTTACAAAAGTGGGTCATAGTGGCTCCTATTACCTATTTTTGAAAAATCAAAAAGGGGTGGTTAGTAGCTTAAAAGTATTTAGGGAGAAATTAGAACTCCCCTTAACATTATGCGAATAGATATATTAACAGTAGTTCCCGAACTTTTGACATCGCCGCTTAATGAGTCTATACTCAAACGTGCGCAGCAGAGCGGCTTAGTAGAGATTGTGGTGCATAACATTCGTGACTACGCTTTCGACAAGCACCGCACAACCGACGACTATCCATTTGGTGGCGAAGCGGGTATGGTGATGAAACCAGAGCCAATATTTACGTTGGTCGAGAAGTTGCAGTCGGAGCGTCACTACGACGAAATAATCTACACCTCACCAGATGGTGTTACCCACAATCAGCAGGAGGCAAACCGCCTATCGACACTCGAAAATATCATAATCCTCTGCGGACACTACAAGGGGATAGATTATCGCATACGTGAGCACCTCATAACTCGCGAAATATCTATTGGCGACTATGTTCTCACGGGTGGAGAGTTGGCGGCATGCGTAATCACAGACTCTGTTGTAAGGCTGCTCCCTGGGGCTATTGGTGACGAGGCATCGGCACTTACGGATTGTTTTCAGGACAATTTGTTGGCTCCTCCAGTGTATACTCGCCCAGCAGATTTTCGGGGGTGGCGAGTTCCAGATGTGTTGTTGTCGGGCAACTTCGCAGCTATGGACAGGTGGCGCGAAGAGCAATCTTATGAGCGCACTCGACAATTGAGACCAGATCTATTAGAAAAATTATGAAATATTTTATAATTGTAGGTGAACCTTCGGGTGATTTGCACGCCGCAAATCTTATGCGAGGCATACTCAAAGAGGACTCTCAGGCGGAGTTCAAGTTTTGGGGTGGTGATAAAATGGCGCAGGTGGGCGGTGTCGAAAATTTGGGTAAGCACTATCGTGAGACCTCATTTTTCGGGATTTTTCAGATTTTGTTCAATCTGCGCACCATATTTTCGCAACTTGCGGAGTGCAAGCGACAAGTGTTGGATTATGCCCCCGATGTATTGATTTTGGTCGATTACGCAGGGTTCAATCTCAAAATGGCGAAGTTTGCCAAGGAGGTCGGAATACCTACTCATTTCTATATTGCACCCAAAGTGTGGGCATGGAACGAGGGACGTATTAGGCTGATACGCAAATATGTAGATGAATTATATGTCATCTTCCCATTCGAGCGAGATTACTTCGTTGGCAAGGGTATAACGCCCCATTTCGAGGGTAATCCTCTGGTCGATGCCCTAGAGCAGCGCAAGCCAACTCTTCCATCTCGGGCGGAGTTTTTGTCGCAAAATGGGTTGGAGGATAGACCCATCATAGCGTTGTTGGCAGGTAGCAGGCGTAGCGAAATCAAGGCTAATCTGTTGTTTATGGTCGAGATTTCGAAGTCGTTTCCTGAGCATCAATTTGTGGTGGCTGGAGTGAGTTGGTTGGAGCGTTCGGATTATGACAAGCACTTGATAGGCAGCAATATAAAATATGTCAAAGACCAAACTTATGAGTTACTAAACCTCAGCGAAGCGGCACTCGTAACCTCGGGTACTGCCACGCTGGAAACTGCACTCATGAATATACCCGAAGTTGTGGTGTTTAGAATTCCAAAATTTCACGAAATGGTGAAGCCTTACTTCCTGAAAATTCCATTTATATCGTTGGTGAACCTCAGCTTGGGCAGGGAGGCTGTGCGTGAAATAGTACAGTCGTCGATGGATTCAAAGGCGGCGGTAAGTGCTCTAAATGATATAATTGAGGGTGGCAAAGGGCGAGCAAAGATGCTCTCCGACTTCGAAGAATTGCGCAAAATAATTGGTGAGGTAGGAGCCAGTGATAGGTTCGCCTCAAAAATAGTGTCGTTGATAAAAAAATAGATATGAAAATTATATGTATAGGTCGCAACTATGTAGACCACGTGGCGGAGCTTAACGACGGTGGCACGGTGCCCGAAGCTCCAATATATTTCCTGAAACCCGACACAGCACTATTGCGTAATAATGACCCATTTTATGTGCCTTCATTTTCGAATAAGGTCGATTATGAGTGTGAATTAGTGGTTAAAATAAACCGAGTCGTTAAATCCTTGGACGAGAAGTTTGCATCGAGATGTTATGCCGAAGTGGGACTTGGAATTGACTTCACCGCTAGGGATATCCAGCGAGAGGCGATAGCTAAGGGGTTGCCTTGGGAGCACTGCAAGGCGTTTGACCACTCGGCTGCATTGTCGCCAAGGTTTATTCCATTGGAGGAGTTGGATGGCGATGTGCAGAATTTGCATTTCGAACTGGAGCTCAATGGAGAACTTTGCCAAAGTGGATTTACGGGGGATATGATTTTTACTGTGAATGAGA
Organism: Rikenellaceae bacterium; assembly: GCA_047173765.1. GTDB lineage: Bacteria > Bacteroidota > Bacteroidia > Bacteroidales > Rikenellaceae > Alistipes. The sequence goes on along the minus strand of JBCQUV010000007.1, from coordinate 29,798 downwards.
TTATTAGCTACGTTTCGCAATTTATGACACTCAAAATCGGCGACCTTATATACACGGGAACGCCCGTAGGAGTGGGTGCGGTGAAGAGTGGTGACACTCTGCGAGCAACGCTTTGTGGAAGAGAGTTGTTGAACTTTGATATACGATAAAGCCTATGTTGTTACACGAGGAGTTACAGAGCGGTGGCTACCACCTTATTTTGGCGTCTCAATCGCCACGCAGACAGCAGCTTATGGCGGATGCTGGGTTGCAGTTCGACACTATTAAATATGAGGTTGAGGAGTCTTTTTCGACAGATATCCCTGCGGAAGATGTACCGCTATATTTGGCTAAGCTGAAGAGTAGAGCATTTCCTAATGAACTACTTGATAAGGAGATAGTTATCACAGCAGACACGGTGGTGATAAGCCAAGGCGAGATTTTGGGCAAACCCGCAGGTGAATCGGGAGCACGAGAGATGCTCGGCAGATTGTCGGGTTCGGAGCACCAAGTGACCACGGGTGTATGCATCAGAACAGCGACTTGCGAGAGGGGATTTTCTGCTCATACCAAAGTGTGGTTCAGGAAGTTATCCGACGAGGAGATAGATTATTATGTATCGAAATACTCTCCTTTGGACAAAGCTGGCTCATATGGCATACAGGAGTGGATAGGGTATATAGGCGTTGAGCGCATTGAGGGTTCGTTTTATAATGTTATGGGTCTGCCCGTGCAGAGGTTGTATTGCGAGTTGCGAGATTTGATAGCTGAAAATCAATAATTTGCAAATAGAACACTATTTTATTGGTCTAAAGATTTGGAAACCTCGGAAATAACCCCTATATTTGCACTCGCTTAAAGCAAGTAATATATTTTAAGCCCAGGTGGTGGAATTGGTAGACACGCTACTTTGAGGGGGTAGTGGGCATTAGCCCGTGTGAGTTCGAGTCTCGTCCTGGGCACTTTTATAAAGGTTAGATAGTTGATTTTCGGCTATTTAACCTTTTCTTTTTGCCTGTAATTGTAGGAAACAAAATCGCCTTAGAGATTCAACTAAGTAGGGTAAAATAATTATTGGTGTGTTTTTAAGAGTGCTTTTAAAAATATGACAATAATTGTTTTACACTACTTATATCTCTAAGGCGATTTTATTTTCTATTCAACTATTTATCCTAGTGGCTCAAATAGCTCTTCGCACTTCTCGACTATATCCTCGGTTGTGGCCGAAAGTGGGAATATGTGTGAGGGCTTAAGCATCCAAATCTCCTTTTTAGATTTTAGGAGTTCCTCGCCTCCGCCTGTGATGTTGAGCATCACGATAGCTGATTTATCAACTTTGCCATCGGTTACCGCCTTTATGAGAGTTGCTACGGCAACACCTGCTGCGGAGTATATATCGACACCTTCCAACTTTTTGAACAACTCCTTAGCTTTGCGTTGTTGTGGGTTTGTGGCTACCAGCACCTCGCCATTTGTAGCCTTTAGTGCATCGTACAATCCGCCCACTATGCCATAAGGAGGCTTGCGATTTGAAAGTACCTTAGCATCTATAATCTCCACATCGCGGCGAGCCTTGTCATCATCGTATGGCAACATCTCGCGAGAGTCTACTCTCCACGCATCAAACATCGGCACAAAAGGTGCATTTTGCGACACCATAAGTTTCATGGTGTTTGTGCCGAAACGCACATCCTCTATAAGGCGAAGATTTGCCTCCCATGCAGCAATAGCTCCTGTGCCACTACCTACGGCTTGGAAGTAGTAGTCTGGAATGCGACCTATGAAAGTTGTGGCAGAGAGCATCGTGCAAGCCATTCCATCTCGTCGTGCAATATTTTTTGCTCCGCCTTCGGGGTAGAACATAGGTGATTTGAGAGCCTCATTACCTAGGTGTATGGCATCGAAGTAGTCACCTCCCTTTTCGCATGCAATAAGCTTCACGCAGGGGTTGAGTGGAGCATCGAACCACAGAGCATTGAGGTTGTCGGCAGGCACGGTGAGCAGTAGGCGTATGTTGTTGTCGGAGCAAACTTTGGCAAATGCACGTGCGGTATTTCCTGCCGACGACACTACCAATATGCGCTCCTCATCCTCTTTAGCTCGTGCACAGACGCTATATGCCTCAGTCTCTTTGAATGAGCATGTAGACATCGTGGCACCAATTTGTGGGTAGTACCCGCTAAATGTGATGTACAAATTCTCTAGTCCTAGGTACTCAGCGAGTGCTGTACTTTTGTATGTGACGGGAGCTGACGACCCCTCCAACATGCGGCTTATGGGTAACCAATCGGCAAATTTGTATATTCCATACTCGTCGCCCTTGACCTCAATTTGTTTTTTTGCATATTTGGCACGCACAAGTGAGGGAGTTTTACACTGCTTATCCTCCATTGTCCAGCCGCTATCCTCAAATTCTCGTTTCGAAGATACACACTCCAGCGTGTACTCTGTTGCTTTAAAATCTTTCATATCTATTGTTTGTTTATTTTATGACATTCTATTTTTGTAATCCTCATATCCAAATTGGCGAATAACATCCACCTCGCCCGAGGTACGTGTGATTGCTATTGCAGGGTGTGACACTCCATTAAACATTGTGGTTTTTACCATTGTGTAGTGAATCATATCCTCAAAGGTAATAGTATCTCCCACTTGGGGCTCTTGCTCAAAAATCCATTCGCCCATGAAATCCCCAGCCAAGCAGCTATTGCCCCCCAGTCGCCAGCCTCTCTCGTTGCTAACCTCTTTAGCTCCCAAAATTGAGGGGGTGTATGGCATCTCCAAACAGTCGGGCATGTGGCATGCAAACGACACATTGAGCATTGCTGTACGTGCCCCTTCGTTGCATACAATATCCTCAATACGAGCTACCAAAGAGCCTGTGCGCCATGTAAATGCGCTGCCTGGTTCGAGTATCAGGCGCAGGTGTGGATGCCTGCTCTTGAATTCACGCAGCAGCGAAATCAAATCCTCCGTGTCGTAATCCTCGTGGGTCATAAGGTGTCCACCTCCCATATTCAACCATTTGAGTTGCGGAAGAAGGTGTCCGTAATATCTCTCGACCGACTCCAATGCCTTGCGCAGATGGTGCGACCTCGATTCGCAAAGCACGTGAAAGTGCAAACCCTCGACCCCTGTGGGCAGTTCCGCCAACTCTTCGGGTGGTACACCCAGGCGAGAGCCCTCCACGCAGGGATTGTATAGGTCGGTCTCTACGGGCGAGTACCTAGGATTTACCCTTATTCCGCACGAAACACCTTTCGAATGAGCCTTATCCGAGTAGCGATTATATTGACTCAGGGAGTTGAACGTTATGTGGTTACTCAAATCCAAAATTTCATCTATCTCCTCGGGGGTGTAGATTGGCGCATATGTGTGAGATGGCTGACCAAACTCCTCATACACTAACCTCGCTTCGCTTAGAGACGATGCCGTAGCACCGTCGGAGTGCATAGCCAATGTGGGGAATATGCTCCACATGGCACACGCCTTGAGAGCTACGATAACCTCCGCTCCGCTGTTTTGGCGCACGTGGTCTATCACCCGCAAATTGTCGAGTAGAGCCTCCTCAGAGAGTAGGTAGCATGGATTTGGATGCTTTTCTTCCATTTACTTTTTGTTTAGGTATTGGTACAAATAGGCTGGGTAGTTCTTGCCCTGAGCAACACCATCTGTATTATTTTTGCCGCCGCCTCGGGTTATTGAGTCACCAAAGCAGACTATGCGTTTATATCTATTTTGAAGGTTGTGAGTGGTGAAATACCTCCACACTATGTCACTAATGAGTTGGTATCCCTCGGGGGTGGGGTGTACACCATCCTTCGTTTTGCTATTTTTTTGGTTGCGGATATATATATCCTCATTGTGTTGAGGTAGCCCCCTTTGTACAAATTCGCTGTGTAGATTTATGAAATAACAACCATACTCCGCCGCCAAACTCTCGACAATTGCTGCCGCTTGGTTCATGACCTCGGTGGGGTGTGCTGCATATTTGCTCACATCGTGACGCTCTTTTAGGTATTCATAATCGGCTGGTAACGACGACATCAACATAACCTCTGAACCGCTCACCTTTATCGCCTCGATAACTCCAGCAAAGTTTTTTCTGTATTGCTCATAGGGGGTTATCTTCTTGGAATTCAGCAGGTCATTTGTGCCAACCATCACAATAACTAGGTCGGGGTTTAGTGAAACGACATCTCGATTCACACGCGATAGGAGCTGCCCCGAAGTGTTGCCTCCAATGCCTCGATTATACACATCTACATGGTTTGATGTGGCAAAGATAGTGTTTTTTTCTCCCAAATCCTCCGATACCTCTCCATTGGTAAACAATCTACACCCCTCACTTTGCTTGGTGAAACGTGTGGGCATCCCCGTTTCATTGATTAGAGTTACCCCCTTAGCCATAGCAAATTTAGAGTATTCGCTATCGGGAGAGCGGAATATGTGAACATCTGCCCAGAATGACTCTCCAAAAACAATCGGAAGAGGGGTTTTACGTCCCTGCTCGGCGCAATTTGTGAGCTTAATGTAGTGTCCACTTCCGCTAATCTCCGCTAGGCGTGTAACTTTGTATGAACTTTCGGTGGGTATAAGTTCCAACTCAACGTAGCAATTCTTGACATCTGTGCGCTGAAACGTAAGCAATGGACCATACTGCGCATCGCCTCGGCTATCCAAAATCACACCACCCGAACCTATCGAATACCCCTTCTCTTGACAACCAATAGTGGTGCAACCACGGATAATTGTAGGGGGTATATGTACGCTCAAATCTACGCCCGAACGCATATTTTTAATTGTTGTATTTACCACCGTTACGCCCTCTGTTCTGCGACCCACAAGAGCACCGTATGGGTATGTGCGCACTCCATCCTCCGAGAGTGCAATCATACGATTGGGCTCAAATACCCCTGGTGGGTATATGCTTTTAAATCCACTATCGAATGCTATACCCGAGGTTTCGCTTAGCATCTCATCCGTTGGGCGCATTTGTCCCTCGACATAGCAACCTTCGATGAGTGTATTCACAGCTCCCTGCATCACAATTCCGTGACCATAAGCACGAGTTATAACGTGGCAATTTAGCAGCTTTGTATCTCGACCTGCAACCAACAAAGATGACTGTTTGTGGATTGCTGCAATATTTCCAACCCCTTTGCCTAGAAGGTGACCATAGCCATAAGTAGAGCCCTTTACTAGGAGTTTCACCCCGTCGAAAGAGTTGTTGTCACCCACAATAGTTGCCATAATAGCGTTGGTTTTGGGAGCAACTGCCTCGGATTCATCTTCTATGGATAACCCCTTGATTGTGTTGTTGTTGCCCACGACTAGTAGCTTATACACGGAGCCCTTGGTTATGGTGGTGTGGATTTTGCTGCTTAGTTTTATAACCACTCCGTCGAGGTTGTATGTGCTATTGTTTCCCGAGAAACATAGAAGAGAATTAACTGTGAAATCGGTATGCTTAATCTCTCCCTTAGGTACACTTGTCGAAGAGCCATATTTTTTGAGGGTAACACTCTGGAATAGCGATTTGTCGTCTACTTTGTGGACACCTTTTTTCATAGTGACATTTACATCACTCTTAGCCGCATACTCAATCAGTTCCTCTATGGTTGATATCGTAACATCCCTTTGAGCACTATATCCATTCAATGTGAATAACGCTACCAAAAGTAGCGTTATTCCGTTTTTTAATATCTTCACCATCTTCGTAAGTAACTTATCTTTCGGTGTTTATCTTCTTTAGTTTAAGAAGTGCATCTAGGTAGTAGTAGTCGCCATACACAATCGGCACATCAATCTCCCAACCTTTGGGGTGGTGACCCGTAGAGTGAGAGAGGATAGCATCGTTTTTGTCGCCCGAGATGTATTCGTCAGTCGATATCGCTTTGAGCAACTTCACGGCTGCATAGTAATATTTTTCGGCTAACTCTCTGTCGTCTAGCAATGTGTATATCTCCAACATACCCGATGCCGCTACTGCCGCAGCCGACGCATCTTTGGGTGCATTGGGGATGTTTGGAGCATCGAAATCCCAATATGGCACACCATCTTCGGGTAGGCGATTGAGGAAATGGTCTGCAAGTTTCATGGATGTAGCCAAGAAATCCTTGCGACCAACTTCGCGATAGCATATAGCAAACCCATATATTCCCCACGCTTGACCGCGAGCCCACATCGACTCATCGGCATATCCTTGGTGTGCTACACCACGCAAAAACTCACCCTCCTTAGAGAATGAACCAAGGTGATATACAGCACTATCTGGGCGCACCAAATATTTTTGGGTCACCTCGGCATGGCTTATAGCTATGGTCTCCAACTCCACTTGGTGTTTCGTGTTGCCGCATTTTTTGGCTGCCCAAAACAAAAGTTCGAGGTTCATCATATTATCTACGATGGTGTTGTGTTCATACTCTGGCTTGAATGGCCATGAGTGAATAGCTCCAACGGTAGGGTTGTAGAGTGTAGCCAAAGTGTCGGCTGCCGATATCATAGCGGCAGCGTAGCTGCCATTTTCGGTTAGGCGATGGCCATTACCAAGGCTTGGGTATATCATAAACCCGATGTCGTGGTCACGTGCTGGTGTGTATGCAATTTCGAATAATGAACGAGAGAATTTCGAAGCTTTGTTTTTGAGGTATTCATCTTGGGTATATTCATACGCCAGCCACAATACTCCAGGGTAGAATCCACTAGTCCAGTCGGTTACGGGCACACAACTCCACTCGGTTTGCCCGTGGTCTATGTATCTAGGGAACTTTTTGTAGTCGGTGAGTTTTGCGCTTGCCTCTTTAACCTTCTTTGTGCTAATTTTCAGCATTTTGTCGGGGTCGAAATTTCCAGTTTTGTCCGAGCTGCACGATATCTGGGTTACAACGAGTAGCATCAATAGCCATTTGCAAATTTTCATCACTTTAATAATTTATAGGGTTATGTTAGTTTTCAAGCCACTAAGATACGAAAAAATATGGATAATTCAAAATAGGTATAAGAACCTATATTATCGTGGGTTAGAAAATTACCCCTCGTGTTATTTTCTCTTTGCACATCCAAAGAATTAAGTTATCTTTGTGGCAAATTAAAGGGGAGTTCTAATTTCTCCCTAAAATACTTTTTCAACATTTCTCGCCCTACTTTCACTTTTTCAAAAAGTCGAGTAGGAGCCGCTACGAGCCATTTTGAAAAAGTAAAATTAGAACAAAAACTTTTGAAAAATTAAAATCAGGGAGAAAATAGAACTCCCCTAAAACAAAGATAGTTATGACTGATATTTTAGTGTGCCCCAAGTGTAGTGGCGAAAATGGATATTTTGATGGCAGCCTCAACATCTGCGCCGATTGCGGGCATGAATGGAGTGCCGAAGCAGAGGTGGAGTCTGCGACCAAAACACCCAAAGATAGCAATGGCGCAGAGCTCGTGGATGGCGACAGCGTGACCGTAATTAAGGATTTGAAAGTCAAGGGTTCATCTATGGTTATCAAGCGAGGTACAAAGGTAAAAAGTATTAAACTCACCGACAATCCCGAAGAGGTAGATTGCCGAATCGAAGGGTCGGGTATCGTTCTAAAGACATGTTTTCTAAAGAAATAACAATATCTTCGTGGAGAGCTATAATCGTACTCTCGACGATGATAATATTCTCGACAATATATTGTTGGGCAGCGACTCGCATGGAGGACTCTTTGCCGCAGGCAACCTCTGGGGTGAGAATCGCTCAGTTGCCTCGTAATCTGGAGTTTGCTGGTGAGAAGGTGCCAGTAGAGTTGCCTTATGTGCGCGAAGCAATTCAGCGTGAGGTGATTACTACGTCGTGTATGCACACCTCCACAACCCTTGCACTGCGCAATACAACACGATTTTTTCCTATAATAGAGCCAATCCTCGAAGAGTATGGAATTCCCGAAGATTTCAAATATTTGTGCGTGGCCGAAAGTGGTCTTAATCCTAATGCTAAATCCCCAGCTAGGGCGTGTGGATTGTGGCAATTTGTGGAGTCAGCAGCTAAGGATTATGGGGTTGAGACGGGCGAAAATGTAGATTTGAGGTACAATGTGGAGGTGGTAACACGTGCAGCGTGCAAATATTTCAAAAGTGCGTATGATAAGTTTGGTAGTTGGGCTCTTGTGGCGGCGGCATATAACGCTGGGCGTTCGGGAGTAGCTCGCAGGTTGGATATTCAGCAGGTCGATTGCTATTGGGATTTGTTCTTGCCCGAGGAGACTATGCGCTATCTTCCTCGTATACTTAGCTTTAAGATTATATTTTCGAATCCTGCGGAGTATGGGTTCCTTCTCGAAGAGTCAGATTATCTGCCAACGTTTATGAACTATACCGAGGTGCAAATTTCGTCGCAGAATATAGAGTGGAGTAAATTCGCCGCTCAATATCACACCGACTATAGGCAGCTTAGAATCTTGAATCCATGGATTAGAAGCTACGAATACGCCAACAAAACGGGTAAAAGTTACACAGTAAAAGTCCCCACCAAGAGGTTTAAACAGTTGGGATATTAAAATAACGCGAGTTCGAAAATTCGGATTCATATATCTTCATTCATGGTATCAGTAGATTCCCTAGCCGTAGAATTTGGCGGCACAACTCTATTCAAAGATATATCGTTTGTCGTAAACGACAAGGAGCGCATAGCCCTAATGGGCAAAAATGGCGCAGGAAAATCGACAATGCTCAAAATTATTGCGGGCGAGAAAATTCCCACACGTGGGCGAGTAACGGTAAACGATGGTGGCAAGATTGGCTATCTGCCTCAACACCTTATGGTTGATGATGGACGCACGGTGTTCGAAGAGACATCACAAGCCTTTGAGCACCTGTTCGAGATGGAACGAGAGATTGCCGCACTCAATGAGCAGCTCACTATTCGCACCGATTACGAGAGTGACGAATATATGGCAATCATAGAGAAGGTGACCGCTCTGTCGGAGAAATTCTACGATATAGATCTCACAAATTATGAAGAGGATGTCGAAAAGGCACTCCTTGGTTTGGGATTTCTGCGTAGCGATTTTGGCAGACAAACCACCGAGTTTAGTGGAGGATGGCGCATGAGAATTGAGCTGGCGAAGATTATTCTCCAAAAGCCCACGCTGCTGCTGCTCGATGAGCCGACAAACCACCTCGACATAGAATCTATAGAGTGGTTGGAGGATTTCATAATCAACAACGCCAATTCGGTGATGGTGATTTCGCACGATAAGGCATTCGTAGATAACATCACCACTCGCACCATAGAAATCACCATGGGTCGCATATATGACTATAAGGTGAACTACTCCAAATACTTGGAACTGCGCGCCGAGCGTCGCATACAGCAGTTGGCAGCCTACGAGAACCAACAGCGCATAATTGCCGATAACCAAGATTTCATCGACCGCTTCAAGGGTACATACTCCAAAACCTCGCAGGTGCAGTCACGTGTAAGAATGCTCGAAAAGTTGGAGCGTGTGGAGGTAGACGATGAGGATACATCATCACTAAACCTACGCTTTCCGCCCTCACCTCGTTCGGGTGCATACCCCGTGATAACTCACGATATGGGCAAAAGTTATGGCGAACACAAGGTCTTTGCCGACGCCTCAATCACCATAGCACGTGGCGACAAGGTGGCATTTGTGGGCAAAAATGGTGAGGGAAAATCTACGATGGTCAAAGCGATAATGAGGCAGATTGATTTCGAGGGAGAGTTGGCTCTGGGGCACAACCTCAAAATTGGCTACTTCGCCCAAAACGAGGCGTCGCTCATAGATGAAAATATCACCGTGTTTAAGACCATAGATGATGTTGCGGTGGGTGATATTCGCACCAAAATACGAGATATTTTAGGGGCGTTTATGTTTGGCAAGGATGATATTGATAAATATGTGAAGGTGCTTTCGGGCGGTGAGCGTACACGATTGGCGATGATAAAGTTGTTGCTAGCCCCCGTGAATCTGCTTATCCTCGATGAGCCGACCAACCACTTAGACCTTAAAACAAAGGATGTGTTGAAGGAGGCTCTCAAAAATTTTGATGGCACACTTATATTGGTATCCCACGACCGTGACTTCCTCAATGGATTGGTGGACAAAGTATACGAATTTTCAAAGGGGCGAGTCGTGGAGCACTTGGGTGGTATATATGACTTCCTGCAAAGCAAGAAAATCGAGAACCTCAGGGAGATTGAGCGCAGGAAGTAGCGGTTAAAGTTGTGTTAAAGTTTTATCAATGATGTTGCTATACCGTATAAAAAGCGTAAATTTGCAGAGGTAAACACTTAAGTAAATTTTTTATGGACAATTACAGAATTTTGGTCGTAGATGACGAGGAATCAATTTGCGAGATTTTACAACTCAATCTTCAAGCCGAAGGCTACACAGTTGATGTTGCATACAGCGCAGAAGAGGCATTGAAGTTGGATATCAAGAGCTATTCGCTACTCTTGCTCGACATAATGATGGGCGAGATGAGCGGATACAAATTGTTGCAAACTCTGCGCGAAAAACCCGAGACCAAAGATATACCTGTGATTTTCTGTACCGCAAAGGATACTAAGGACGACACCATCACGGGGCTTAACTTGGGGGCGGATGACTACATATCAAAGCCATTTTTGGCACGTGAGGTTGTGGCTAGAGTCAGGAGTTTGCTTCGTCGTTCGTATGCTCGTCACGAACCTGTGCAGGTGGATAACACCCTCGAATTCGCAACCCTCAAAATGGATTTGAACCGCAAGCAGTGCACGTTAGATGGCAAGGAGGTGATGATGACCAAAAAGGAGTTTGAGATTTTGGCTCTGTTGCTCCAAAACAAAAATGTGATATTCTCTCGCCAAGATATTTTGTCTAGGGTGTGGGATGACGAGGTTGTGGTGGTAGACCGCACAATAGATGTGTTTATAACTCGCCTACGCAAGAAAATCGGAGCGTATGGCAAACATATAGTCACTCGACTGGGGTATGGATATGGATTCTACGAATAGTAGTAAATATATTAGTCAGGGGCACGTTTTCGCAATTTTGCTTATACTGCTATGGGGATTGGTACTCACATTTGTGGGGTATCAATATACCCGTGAGCGGCAGTATAAAGTGAAGTCGCTAAATACTCAACTTCAGCAACTCAATCTTCATTTGGCCGACGAACTCAACGTTGTGGGTTCGCCCGAGGAGTTGTATCGTCGTAATGCAGGGCGATTTGAGGGTCTGCGCATATCACTCATAGATAGCGAAGGGTATATAAGTTATGACTCCAATCCAACCACAAATCGGAGTTACTCTAGGCTTAATAACCCTGAGGTTCAGGAGGCTATACACTACGGTCATGGGTTTCATGTGAACACAGAGCATGTGAGCGAAGATAGGGATTTCATATATTCGGCCACAAAGTTGGATACCCTCATTATTCGCTCCTCTTTGCCATACGAAGTCTCTTTGGCAGAGGTGTTTAGTGTGAGTAATATATTCTTGGCTATAGCCATTGTAATATCAATTTTGATATCCGTTATAGGCTATATAACAGCGAGATTGTACTATCATCTAAAGCAAGCCGCTGTGGATTTGGAGCGTGAACACACACTCAAAGAGCGTGAAGAGCAGGAGAAAATCCGTATCAAAAGACAGCTTACCAACAATATCAACCACGAGCTAAAGACTCCAATATGTTCGATACTAGGCTATCTGGATATGATAATCAACAATCCAAACCTCACCCACGAACAGATTATATCCTTCTCGACCAAGAGCTACGACCAAGCGGAGCGACTTCGCCACTTGATGTCAGACCTCTCGACCATAACTCGCATAGATGAGGCAGGGGTGATGATTGAGCGCGAAGATGTAGATGTGTCGAGGATGGTTGAGGATTTGATAGATGATGTATGCCCACAAGCTCTTCAGCAATCAATATCGGTTGTGAATGCTCTGCCAGAGGGTGTTGTGGTGTGTGGTAATAGCAGTCTGTTGTACTCTATTTTCAGAAATTTGGTGGATAACGCAATCGCATATTCGGGTGGTCGCAAAGTGTGGGTAGAGTTGTTGCATAGCACTCACGACATACACTACTTTGTTGTGCGAGACAATGGTATTGGCATAGAGGAGAAGCATTTGGAGTATATATTCGAGAGATTTTACAGAGTAGATAAGGGGCGTTCTCGCAAAATGGGAGGCACGGGTCTTGGGCTCTCGATTGTCAAAAATGCAGTGTTGTTTCATGGTGGTGCAATCGAAGCTCGACTATCGCCAAAGGGGGGTGTAGAGTTCCATTTTTCGTTGAAAAAAGAGTAGTGCTTGTTTGAAAAATAATAGTTAAAAAATTTTAATAATAGAATTTGTTTTAATACCTTTGCATCGTAATCTTATACTGTGCAAAGGTATTTTGCACACCAAATAAACCGACACAAGATATTATATACATAGATGAAAAGTTTTTTCAATTTACAACCAGCTATTATATCAGCTACAAAAAATTACTCTCGAGATAAGTTTGTAAGCGACATATTGGCAGGACTCATTGTGAGTATTGTTGCTTTGCCACTCGCTATTGCATTTGGTATAGCATCGGGAGTTAGTCCCGAAACAGGACTTATTACTGCCATTGTGGGTGGTTTTATGGTGGCGTTGCTTGGCGGATGCTCGGTGCAAATTGCAGGTCCAACAGGTGCATTTATCGTTATTCTGCATGGGATAATCGAAAATTTTGGATTCGAGGGACTTATTGTATCCACCGTAATGGCGGGTATGATATTGGTGATTCTCGGAGTGTTGAAGATGGGTACGGTGATTAAGTTCATACCATATCCCATAGTTGTGGGATTTACTAGTGGTATCGCAATCACTATCTTCACCTCTCAAGTCAAAGATTTGTTGGGTTTGACGGTCGATAATCTGCCCTCGGAGTTTGTGTATAAATGGGGAGCATATTTTAGTGTGTTCAACACCATCGACCCATACACCTTTGGGGTTGGATTGCTCACAATATTGACGATTATATTCACACCCAAAATCAGCAAAAAGATACCTGGTTCGTTGGTAGCTTTGGTGTTGATGACTGGTCTAACGTTTCTGCTTAGGAACAATTTCGGGGTAGATTCAATCGAAACAATTGGCGACAAATTCACTATCAATGCTGCATTTCCTACCCCTAGGTGGATAAACATTGACTTCAAAATGATTAACCAACTACTCCCCTCGGCAATCACCATAGCACTACTTTGTGCTATTGAGTCTATGCTCTCGGCAATCGTAGCGGATGGAGTAACTGGCGATAAACATGATTCGAATATGGAGCTTGTGGCACAGGGTGCCGCCAATATTATGTCTCCATTTTTTGGTGGAATCCCCGTCACGGGAGCTGCTGCACGCACTATGACTAATATCAGCAATGGAGCTAAGACCCCTGTTGCGGGAGTTATTCACGCTATTGTATTGTTGCTTATCTTGGTGTTCCTGGGTCCTTTGACTCGCCTAATACCGATGGCTTGTTTGGCTGGAGTGTTGGCTGTGGTGTCATACAATATGGCTGATTGGAAGACCTTTGGTTCTTTGCTCAAGGGCTCTAAGAGCGATGTTGCGGTGTTGCTTGCTACATTCACACTTACCATATTCTTCGACCTCACCATAGCGATTATGGTTGGACTGCTTATGGCTATGGTGTTGTTTATGAAACGTATTGCCAATATAACGAAGGTGTCGGTAGCCATAGATAAACTTGAACTTGACCAAGAGGATGATGTGGCGCACGATGAGGAGGTGCTCACAATAAGCAAGGGTGTGGAGGTGTACGAAATTGATGGCCCATTCTTCTTTGGTGTGGCAAACAAATTCGATGTGGTTATGGGTCTTTTGGCCAATGCCCCCAAGGTTCGTGTTATACGCATGCGCAAAGTTCCATTTATGGATACTACGGGTGTACACAACCTAAGAATGATGATTCGCTCATCACACAGTGAGGGTATAAAAATAGTGCTTTCGGGTGTTAGGGATGATGTGCGCAAGACGCTCCAAAACTTTGGGTTTAATCAACTCATTGGCGAAGAGAATATATGTTCCAATATTCACGAAGCGTTGAAAGTAGCCAACAAATTTGTGGAGTCTAAGGAGTAGTAAGTAGTGTAAAACAATTATTGTCATATTTTTAAAAGCACTCTTGGAGCGATATTTTTCACTATTAAATTTCAGTATAGAACCACTAAGTAGTGTAAAACAATTATTGCCATATTTTTAAAAGCACTCTTGGAGCGATATTTTTCACTATTAAATCTCAATATAGAATAACTATATATTCAAT
>JBCQUV010000007.1:0-15517 GCA_047173765.1 Rikenellaceae bacterium | reverse complement strand
AATTCAATAGCAAAAAATCTCATCTCCAATAGCACTCTTAAAAACACACCAATAATTATTTTACCCTACTTATATTTTCAATTCAATAGCAAAAAATCTTATCTCCAATAGCACTCTTAAAAACACACCAATAATTATTTTACCCTACTTATCTTAGATTACTGCTCCTATAACAGGCAGTACGATTGCAGTAAACAACCCCATAAGACCTATCGCTGCGCCACCAATAGCACCCTCTATAGCCCCCATCTCTAATGCTCGGGCTGTACCCACAGCGTGCGAAGCGGAGCCTAGTGCCAACCCCCGAGCTACGGGGTCGGTGATTCTGCACACCTTCATTATCCATGCCCCTGCGACATTGCCAAAAATTCCAGCAATTACCACCGCTAAAGCTGTGATTGGGGGGATTCCACCAATGCTAGCACTGACGCTTAACGCTATGGGGGTGGTCACAGATTTGGGCTGCAAGGATAGGGATATAGCCTCCTCGAAACCACATAGGCGAGCCAATACTACGATGGAGAGTACACCCACAATACTACCCACAAATGTAGATATTAGGATTGAGACCTTGTGCTCCTTTATGCGATTCATATTCTTGTGCATAAGATAGCTTAGCGGAACAACCGACAGCGAGAGTAGGAAGTTGATTATGGCATTAGCCTCGAAATATTCGGCGTATTCGATATTCATCGTGCGCAGAAATATAATTATGAGCAACGACGACACTATTATAGGGTTGAATATCATATAGCTAAAACGGCGGTGAAGTAGCTGTGCGGCATAATACAACCCAACAGTAAGGGTGAGCAGGAATATATGTGAGTGGAGGATTTGCTCCACGAAGGTGACTATTTTTTCCATAATCGACTAAGTGTTTGTTGGAGTAATCCCACGATGATTATAACTATTGCTGTGGATGCCACAACGCACAACGATATGGCAATCCAATCCTCTGCAATTAGTGTGTAATTGACCATAATACCCACAGTCACAGGCACAAACAGTAGCATCATATTGCTAAGCATAAAATTGCACACTCCCTTAATATCCTCTTCTGCTACCACTCCGTATTGCAACAGCACAAACAGAAGTATCATGCCTAGGATGCTCCCTGGCATAAATCCACCAATCAAGCGGCTGAGAATCTCCCCCACGAGGTAGACCCCCAATATTATCGCTATACCTTTTAACTCTCTTGACATTACATTTTCTCTATTATTCTCTCCACAAAGTTGCGAGCGATTTGTGGTGTTTTGAACCTCTTGTTACCAAACCAATTTTTCACAGCCATATCATATCCTCTGCCCTGCATAAAGTTCTGGGTTGCGACCTTCATTCCTCTACCTATCATCTGCCAATCGGTGTCGCCACCATCCGAGAACTCCACGCCATTGTTGGCAAATGGATTGGTGCAAGAACCTGTGATTTGCGAATTATACTTCGACGGATTGTGCCCTGTTGGGCTGTGCACAGTCATAGCGTAGCAGTGCCAAAATGCCGATTGCACAATCCCCTGCTCAAACATCTGCCTCACAATTTCGAGCGACTCCACAGCCTCCGCCTCGGTTTGGGTCGGGAATCCATACATTAGGTATGCGTGAACCATAATTCCTGCGCTGTTGAACGCTGCGCAACTCTCCACAGCCTGCTCTATGCTCACCCCCTTTTCTATGAGGCGCAGTATGCGAGGCGATGCCACCTCCAAACCTCCCGACACAGCTATACACCCTGCGCGGGCTAGAGTGTCGCATAGTTCGACGTCGAACCTCTTTTCAAACCGAATATTTCCCCACCACGACACTGTTAATCCTCTCTGGATTATAATCTCCGCCACCTCTCGCAGGAGCTTGGGAGGCAGGGCTTCGTCGGTGAAGTGAAATCCCGAAAGCCCAGTTTGAGCCATAATGGACTCCATACGATCTACCACAGTCGATGCTTTGGCGGCAGAGTAGCGACCTATGTAATCTAGGTGTGTGTCGCAGAATGTGCATTTGGCGTGGTAGCAGCCGTGCGCCAGAGTCATTTTGTTCCATTGACCATCACTCCACAGGCGATGCATGGGGTTGGTGAACTCCACGAGCGACACATATTTATCGAATTTCAAATCCGAAAAGTCGGGTGGTGGAAGGGTGTCAAAGGGTAGTGCATTATCCCAATTTTTGGAATCTGTGACCACTCCATTATCTATATATTTGGCCGAAACAATCTCCTCTTTTTGGATTTTGCCCTCCGCAAATTGAGCCAGCGAAGATATCGGCAATTCGCCATCGTCAAACAACAGGAAATCTATGAATTCGAAGAACCTAGCCTCTCTTATGCTGCGCAGTTCGGTGTTTACGTATCCGCCACCCATAGCTACTATTTTGTCGCTGCCACACCCCTTGAGGTGCTGCGCCATACGCAGAGCCATAAATAGTGTGCCTGGGAATGGAATCGAAAAGCCTACGATGTCGGCATCAGCGATTTTGCTTTTGAATATCTCGATTGCCATCTCCTCTATGAGGTTGAGGGGTCGAAGTAACTCCGAATATATGGCATCGAATGTGGGGGCAGCCATTGCAATTTGCTCCTTGTAGCGTATGATTGAGAAGTCGCACTCGAGAACATCTGCTATGAATGCCGATATGTCCTCTATGTATAGCGTTGCGATATATTTAGCCCTCTCGGCTGTGCCTGTGGTGCCATAAGCCCACTCCAAATCATCTTCGTTTAGGCTCTTGAACTGTGCCGCCTCGGGCAGGTAGTTGCGAGCTGCTATGCGAGTGGAAAGGGTCATATCTTCTCCGCGCAAGAATCGCCACGTGTGCTCTATGGTGCGCAAGTAGTCATCTTTGAGGATTGCCACCGCACGAGACTTTGAGCATAGGTGGCTCTTGTTAAAAGCTATCTCAAAAACTTTGGCTAGAAACTCTTTGCTGAATATTTGTTCTGCTAATTCTATGCCGATGTCGCACTGCAATACATCGTGCCCCTCCTTGCGCAGATATGCTTTGAGCTGCGTAGTGGCAGGGTAGGGAGTGTTAAGTTGAACGAATGGTGGAGTTATAAGGCAGAATTTCATAGAGTTGTATTTTCTGCAAAGATAGTTTTTTTGAGCGAGAATCAAAAAAATAGGCTACCTCAAAAATGAGATAGCCTATCATTATAATACATGGTTGATTTACTCCTGTTCCGTAGCGTCTGAGTCAATAAAGTACATTTGAGACTTTATTAGGTTTCGAGCCTGGAGAATCATAACCTTAGTCTCGCTAAGTAGACCTAGGAATAGTACGCTAGAGCGTGTAGAGCCTTGGTCTGGGTTTTGCTTGATTCTGCGGATTTGCTTTTTGATTGTTGCAGCAATGTCATCAAATAGCTCATCACGCATGCTAAGCACAGTATCCAACTCCGAGAAATCTTTGTTGGTAAGCATCTCATTGATTTTGTCAAAAATCTTCTCCACATTGTCGTTTATCGCCATCAAATCTTTGATTTGATCTTGAGATAACCCTTGGTGATTATTGTCGATGTGTTTGTATGCTGGGCCTGTGATGTGAGTCAAAGCCTTTGTAACCTCCGATATGTAATCCACAGCTTGCACATAGAAGTGACCAGTGTTAATGTGGTTCTTCTCCAACATATTGAGCGTGCCAATGAGGTTGTATTTGTGTTTGCGTGCCTGCTCAGCAAGCTCCAAAGCTTGGTTGTTTAGGCTGTTTAGAACCTTGCGATTCTCCTTAAACACAGCGACCAGAGTGCGGTTGTAGATTGCTATAACTTCGGTAGTAGTAGCGAGTACATTTTCGGTGCACGAGACCAACACCTCTTGAGATGAACCCTTAGATAGGAGGTCTAGTTTGAGCTTTAGCTTCTCATCAGCCTTTTTCTTGTCGCTGAAGAAGTTGCTACGAATAGCGAGTGTGAGGCAGAATGTCACCACCAAAATCGCAGCTATCCATCCACCCCAAATAAGCAATGACGAGGTGAGAAGCGATATAGAGAAACCTACAATAGCCGTAAGGAACCAACCCATAACCACAGTCATAACTCCCGTGATACGATACACAGCACTCTCTCTACCCCAAGCCTTGTCCGCTAACGACGAACCCATAGCAACCATAAATACAACATAAGTAGTCGAAAGTGGCAACTTGAATGATGTAGCGATAGAGATTAGGATTGATGCTGCCGTGAGGTTTACCGTAGCGCGTATAAGGTCATAAGCTGTATTACCACGCTCATCGGCTGGCAACTGCTCGAAACGCCTCTCAATAGCATCTTGAATAACTTTCGGGGTGATTGTCGTGTAGAAAGTGTGCACACCCATCGCTCCACGGATTAGCGAGCGCGAAAGAGCAGTAGACTCAAACTTCTCGTCACCCTCGTTTTGACTAGACAACGAAAGCTCTGTCTCTGTTACGTTCATTGCCTTTTTAGAGAAGAATAGCGTGAGTACCATGATTATACCTGCACCACCCAACATCCAAAGATTAGCTTTGGCTGGGGTCATTAGCCCCTCCATGGTCATATTCATATCCCCCGTAGCGAGTGCCATGTTGTATGAATCGTAACCCGCAAGAGGTACTCCGATAAAGTTCACAAGGTCATTTCCTGCGAATGCCAACGCTAGAGAGAATGTACCTGCTAGGATTGTGCACTTGAGGATGCTGATACCAAACATCTGAAGGATGTAGAGTATGAAGGATGCTCCAGCCCAAATCATACATAGCGCAATGCCAGTATTTGCTGTGATATACTCTGTGACCTCAGGCGGAACAAGTCCCGAACTTTTGAGTCCTTTGAATAGGGCGAAGTATATGATACCTGTGAATGAAATACCACACCACAGAGCTCCAATTTTGCTGAATAGAGCGTGGTAGCGGAACGAGAATATAAGTCTCGATATATACATAAATAGGAGTCCAAATAGGAATGACAGCACCACCGATAGTAGGATAGCCGAGATGATAGCCATCGCTTTACCTGTGTTGATAAATTGCGACATATCAGCAATTGTGTAGCTACTATCCGATATGATGCGGTGAAGTGCGATACCCACAGCAGCACCCAACAATCCAAAGACCATAGATACTGTGGTTGAGGTAGGTAGCCCCAATGTGTTGAATATGTCAAGCAACAAAATGTCACCCACAATCATACCCAAGAACAACATCATAATCTCCGCAAAGGTAAATTGAGCAGGGTAGAACACACCGCTACGTGCCACCTCCATCATGCCTGATGAGGTCAGCGTACCAACCAAGATTCCGACTGCTGCCACACCCAAGATAACCTTGAATGGAGCAATCTTCGATCCGATTGCGGAGTTCAAAAAGTTTACGGCATCGTTCGCAACGCCGACGATGATGTCAAAAATGGCGAGCACGCCAAGTGTAATGACAACGAATGTGAAAATTGGACTCATGTTTTTATTATTAATTTGGGTACAAAGTAAGCATTTTAATGTTAAAGAAGTGTTACAAAATCAGTTATTTGCAAAAATTTTACCAAAAAACATCTATTTTTGAGCACTTTAGTTAAATTTCGAATATATTAAACGTGTAATCTCTACTATCTATCGTCAAAAGTTTGCGAGTAAGTGTTTGGCCATATCCTACAATTATCTTTATCACCTCGTTAGCTTGAATCGTACCGACGAGAGTCGGAGTGGTCGCCATTACGGGTGGAGGTGCATAGGGTGGAGTTGCGCTACTTGGCGGATATAAATCGGAGTATGCTCCAGCTCCATTGTGGTTAAATACCGACACTTGACCTTCGAAACCTCTAATTGCTCCATATACATAAGGTATACCAAGTTGCTTTGATACTCTATCCATTGCATATCGAGTTGCCATATTGTCGCATCCATCAACTATAATATCATACTCTTTGGCTATATCGCATCCACTTGTCTGGTCAAAACGAGTGGCGTATGGGGTGATTTTCACCTCGGGGTTCATTGCGCTCAACCTCTCGATGGCGCACTCCAATTTGGGGCGTCCAATGTCGGATGTGGTGTATAGCGTTTGGCGAGGTAGGTTCGAAAGGCTCACTGTGTCAAACTCCACAATCCCAATATGCCCCACTCCCGATGAGCATAGCAACGTAGTGATTGGTGAGCCTAGACCACCACACCCCACAACAAGCACTTTGGCCTGTGCTAGGCGTAGTTGTCCCTCTATGCCCACCTCCTCCAGAGCAATTTGGCGTGTGTATCTATCTGTGCTATCCATGATTATATTAGGTCAAGACTTCTATCCCAATCCTTCCACACCGCTTCGCGACCCACCGCTTTGAGCATTGCGACAATCTCTGTGGCTGTGCGGTCGTCGCTGATTTGGAACTGCTCCAATGCTTGGGGGTAGCTGTAGTATCCGCCAGGTTCGGTTTTGCTCTCTGCGCTCATGGTTGTGATGCCTAGGGTTGCGAGGTTGTCTCTCATGGTGGGCAATTCACGAGTCGAAAGTGAAAGGTCTACATCGTGGTCAAATATGCGAGTTGCTAGGGTGAGCTGCACAAACTCTCTGTCGCTGATTATAACGTTGGGTTGGAATCCGCCATTCTCCGCTTTGCGCATACGTGGGTAATTGACGCTATATTTGGTGCGCCAGTAGTTCTTTTGCAGGTATCGCAGGTGGCGCATCATCATTGTGGCATCGACTCTCCAATCCTCCAATCCGATGAGTACTCCCATGCCGATTTTGTGGACTCCCGCTTGTCCCATTCTGTCGAATCCGTTTACTCGCCATTCGTAGTTGCTCTTCATGCCACGAGGGTGGTAGTTCTTGTAATTTTCGGAGTTGTATGTCTCCTGAAAACATATCACTCCGTTGAGTCCATGCTCCACTAGCGTAGAGTAATCTTCGGTGCTGAGGGGCATAACCTCGATTTGGAGATTGCTGAAATATTTTTTGGCTGTGTCGAGTGCCGAGGCTAGGTAATCCACACCTGCCACACGTGGGTTCTCGCCCGTTACCATTAGCAGGTTGTCGAACGCACCTAGTTTTTTGATTGCCTTAAATTCATTCTCAATCTCTTCGGGTGTTAGCACCGTGCGAGCCATCTTGTTGGCGGAGTTGAATCCACAATACACACACCCATTCTGGCATGAATTGGTGAGGTACAAGGGGATGAACAGCGACACAGTTTTGCCAAATCTTTCTAGCGTATATCGCTGAGAGAGTGCCGCCATCTGCTCCAAAAATGGAGTTGCTGCGGGCGATATGAGCACCATGAAATCTTCGGGCGTTAGGCGACTGCGCTTGGATAGTACTCGCTTTACGTCCGCTTCTGTGGAGCTCATTATTTGGTCATGGGTATCTGCCCACGAGAATTGTTTGATGTATTCGCTAAACATTGGCTTAGTCGTTTAGGAATGCTGTGAGTGGTGAGGTTGCTTGTGCTGTGATTTGCTCCACAGCCACACCACTCTCGTAAGCCATGCGTCCAGCCTCGACTGCTAGTTTGAATGCCGTAGCCATCTGCACAGGGTCGCCAGCCACAGCGATTGCGGTGTTTACTAGCACTGCATCTGCTCCCATCTCCATAGCTGCTGCTGCGTGGCTAGGAGCTCCGATTCCAGCATCTACAACCACGGGGACTCCCGATTGCTCGATTATAATCTCCAAAAAATCTTTGGTGCGCAGACCTCTATTTGTGCCGATAGGTGCTCCGAGTGGCATAACTGCTGCTGCTCCAGCCTCCTCCAACCTCTTGCACAATACAGGGTCGGCAGAGCAGTATGGTAGGACTATAAAGCCCATTTTGGCCAACTCCTCAGTGGCCTTGAATGTCTCTATGGGGTCGGGCAACAGGTAGCGAGGGTCGGGGTGAATTTCCAACTTCAGGAAGTTTGTGCCGAAAGCTTCACGAGTGAGTTGAGCTGCGAATATAGCCTCTTCGGCTGTGCGTGCTCCCGATGTGTTGGGGAGTAGTTGTACTGAGTCGAAGGTGATGTGTTTTAACATATCATCCTCTTGGTTTTGTGTATCTATGCGCTTAATCGCCATTGTCACCATCTCGCTGCCCGAAGCCTCGATTGAGCGTCTCATTAAATCATTTGATGGAAACTTGCCTGTTCCCAAAAATAGGCGAGAGGAGAACTCTACACCTCCGATTGTTAATTTTTTCATCGTCTTAATATCTTTACTATGTCGCTTGTTACGGCGACACTATCTTCTGCATTTAAAATTGTACCCGAAAGGGCTATACCACTCACTCCGCACTCCATAATTGAGGGTATGTCACCCACTGTGATGCCTCCTATGGCAACTATAGGGGTAGTGTAACCCTTTGTGCGGCAGTGTTCTATGGCTTGCTTGTATCCATCCAGACCGAGCGTGGGGCTTAGTTTCTCTTTGGTAGTGGTGAACCTGAAAGGACCCAGACCTATGTAATCTATACCTTGGCTAATGAGGCAATCTATATCGTCGCATGTGTTGGCCGTGCCGCCAATTATTGCCCCTTCGCCCAATATAGCACGAGCTTCACTAGGCGGCATATCTCCCTTGCCTATGTGCACTCCGTCGGCTCTGCACTCTTTGACCAAATCAACTCTGTCGTTGAGCAGGAATGTAGCTCCTGCGCTGTTGCACATCTCTCGCAAAGTCGCTGCGCTTTCTATAAATTGCTCATCCTCAAACCCCTTCATGCGGAGTTGCACCCAGCGGCATCCGCCCTCAATAGCTGCGGCAGCACCTTGTGTATCATTTTTTGTGTCGTTGCGATGTGTAATGAATTGAAGTGAGAAATTTTTGCACATCTTCGCTACTTTCACTGCGCGCTTAGCCCTGAGGGTCACACCCTCTATTGTTGGCTCTTGCCACATATATCCCAATATTGCTACGCCTTCGAATCCTAGGGCGTGGAGCGTCGGGATGTTTTGTGGTGTTACACCTCCCAATGCAATGGTGTTTGGTTTTATGGCTTGTAGCTCCTCTGCTGCGAACGAAGATTTATATCCGCATTTAGATATTGAGTCATATATTGGGCTTAGGGTTGCGTAGTCGCACTCCTGCTCCAATTCGGATATGGTGTGGCATGAGCGACTCACTAAACCCTTAAATCCTTGGGGGGCAATAGGATTGCGCCCATTGAGCTGGATACCCCCCACACCAAGCTCCTTGCACAACTCAAAATGGTCGTGCAGAGTTAGTTGATATCTTAAGTTGTGTGGTATTTGATTGATTAGCTGAGCAGTTTTTTCGCTGCTCCAATTGGGCTTGCGGATGTGTATGCGATTGACCCCCGTCGTGAGTATTGCACTGATTAGTTCGCCCTCGCCCTCTATGTCGCTAGGTTGTGTGATAACTATAACTCTCATATTTTTATCCTCCAAATACTGCCGACACAACTATGATTTTATCCTCCTCCGCAATTGGCGTTACACTCCACTCGGAGCGAGGAATGACTTTGTTGTTAAGTGCAATTGCTACACCGTTGGTCTCCAAGGATAGCTCCTCTATGAGCGAAGATATAGTTTGTGCTGATACACTTTGAGGCTGGTTGTTTACTGTGATGTTCATCGGCTTGCTTGTACGTTAAATTTCACACCTACAAAGGTAATAAAACATTTTTTAAATTTAACATTTGCTCATTAATTATCTCTATATAATATGTTGGTAGCATATATACCGTGGTATTTATTAGATGTAAAGTTGGCTTTTGGCTGCCGATTTTGCAATTTTTTGTTACCTTTGTGCAAACTAACCCTTTTGAAACTAAAACTTAAAATATAATGAGAAAATTTTGTCTTCTAATTTTCCAGCTTATTGTAGTTGCGAATGTGGCCGTGGCTGCAGACCCGCAAGAGTACTACAACAAAGTGTCGAATAGCTTTTTGGAGTACTATAAATATGGTATCGACGAAAAGTTGTATGTTCAAACAGATAAGCCATATTATAGCTCGGGAGAGAGTATTTGGCTTAAGGGTTTTTTGGTGAATGCCATTACCCATCGTCCGTTAGATTTGTCAAACTACATATATGTGGAGCTCACTAATCGCAAAGGCGAGATTGTGAACCATATAAAAATTAAACGAGATAGTGTGTCGGGATTTAATGGCTACTTCAAATTAGCTCCCAAAATGGACGCAGGCGACTACTCTATACGTGCCTATACCAAGTGGATGACCAATGGCGACCCAGACTTCTTTTTCGAAAAAACTATAGAGATTGTGAGTCCAATCCCCGATGATTCGATGGCTGGTCAAGCACAACGAGACGCTATCGAAGCTGCCAAAACATCTAAGGAGAAGCGTGAAGAGAAGAAAGAAACTAAAGACCCTGATAAAAAATTAGAGTATGATTTGCAATTCTTTCCCGAGGGAGGTGCTTTGATTGCGGGAGTGCCGCAGATGATAGCATTTAAGTCATTGGCAGAAGATGGATTGTCGATAGAGGTCAAAGGTTATATATACAACTCTAAGGATGAGCGAATTGCAGAGTTTGAAACTGCTCATCAAGGTATGGGCATTGTGCAGATGATTGTGCCCGAGGGTGACCAATACTACGCCAAAGTTACATCGTCGGAGGGTCTATCCAAGCAATTCAACTTGCCACTAGCCACCTCCAAAGAGGTGAGTTTGAAGGTGACACGTGTGGGCTCAAACATCTACTACCAAGCATTGGCATCGGATCCTAGCTTGTTGAAAGGGGTGAGTGCCGTGATTCACTCTCGAGGTAGAATTATTACGGTTGATGGTGGAGAGTTGCAAAATCCACGCAAAATGCCACTTAGTCAAGTTTATGCTGGAGTAAGTGTTATAACGCTTGTGAATCAAGCTCAAGAGAAGGTGGCAGAGCGCATATTCTTCAAGAAACCCACAACTATGCCCACGGTCGATATCAGAACCTCTAAGCCAGAATATGACGCTCGAACCAAGGCTACGGTGGTGTTGAATGTGAAGAACAGTGCTGGGCAACCTGCGCAGGGTCAATTTGCTGTTTCGGTACTCGATGATGGCGCTATAAAGCAAGACTCAACTAAGGATAATATATTGTCATATCTGTTGCTTAGCTCCGAAATTAAGGGACACATAGAGAATCCAGGTCTCTATTTTGCCGACAATTCGCGTGTTATGGATAGCAAACTAGATATGTTGATGATGACCCAAGGATGGCGTCGTTTTGATTTGGAGAAGGTTCTAAGTCCTAATGTCGATCATCGTCGAGCAATTCAATATGAGGATGTGGTGAATATCAGAGGCGAGGTGAAGGGATTTTTCGGAAATAACGCTCGTAAGCCAAAACTATCGTTGATATGTCAAAAATTACACCTCATAGAGGTTTTTGATTTGGATGAGTCCAACAAGTTCAATATCTTGAATGTGAATATACCCGATAGTGCTGTATATGTTATTCAGGCTCAAGGTCGGAATGGTGGAAATGCCCTAACTCTTAAGATTCCAGAGGAGGTACTTCCTACGCCACACATAGCGCAATACACACGCAAAGAGAAGGTTGTGCCATTTACGTTCATAAACCAAAGTATCGAGAAATTCTACTACGAGGGTGGATTAACAATGATTGAGTTGGAGAGCGTCGTGGTGACTGCCGAGGCAGTAAGCACAGTCGAAAACTCGGAGTTTGCCACCAAAACAACAGGTCGTACGGAGTTGGAAACTATGGCAGGTGCAACACTTACGGATTTGATAACCACATATATGGGTATTGAGGTTGGTGACGACGAGGTATACTATCGTGGTGGAACATCACCAGTGAAGTTTAGGGTTAATAACTTGGATGAGGAGTGGACAAACCTTATGACCCTCTCCGTAGATCTTATTCAGCAGGTTGATTTCTTTGACTCCACAGCAAGTTCGGGTCTATTCACAGACTCTAATGGTGGAGTGTTCAACATCACACTTATTGATGGAGCGAGTGTTCCACGCCTAAGATTGCCAAATATTGTGAACTATGCTCCTATAGGTTATCAACGTGTGGAGAAGTTCTATGCTCCAGCATACGATACCCCATCCAAGAAGTCGAACCTTCCGCCAGATTTCCGTACTACAATATTCTGGAGTGGTGATATCACCCCAGATGCAGAGGGTAACGCTAGATTTGAATTCTATACTGCCGACAAATCTACGACATATAGAATTATCGTGGAGGGTGTAACCACACAAGGCGAGGTATGCCACAACGAACTCGTCATAGGTCGTGGTGAGGTAGTTATAGAGAAGTAATACTATTTTTGAGATAAAATCATGAGTGCTCGCCTTAAAGGTGAGCACTCATGATTTATTATTATTATTTCTGAGGATACATAATCACCTCCACACGGTTTTTGTCGCGAAGTATTGATTTGGCCATCTCCTCTATATCACTGCTCGTTATGGCATTCACAATATCTTTGTAGTCAGATATGTAGTCGATATTAGAGGTGTGGAGTGCAGATATATATCCAAGTAGTCCACTATTGCGCTCCAAACTATTTTTGAAATCTTTGATTAGGAACTCCCTGCTCTTGTTTATCTGCTCCGTGGACACACCTTGCTCCGCAATTTTGGTGAGCTCACCCTCGATTAGGGGTAGGAGCTCTGCGGATTGCGAGGTGTTGGTGTCAAAAGAGATATTGAGTCGATAACGATTTTGGGGTACACGATCTATCACCAGCGACGAGTGCACACCATACGTGCCTCCCTTCTCCTCTCGCACGCTTTCGAGGTATTGATTGTCGAGTGCCATGTTGAGGTACGACGCTATGACTTTGTTTTTGAGCGAGTACTTCATCTTACCCGAGTATAGAATCATAACCGAAACTTTGGGTTGCTGCATAGGCTGCTCAAACGAATCTTGCACAATACCACTTACGGGGCGCACCTTATCATCCGCATATTTGAGAGCTTTGCGCTTTTGTGTGGGCAACGACCCTATGTATCTTTCCACCATAGGGCGCAAAGCCGCGGTGTCTATACTACCAATTATGGTGAAGTGGAAATCCTTGCCATTGCCAAACAGGTGGTCGTGCAGAGTGGCGAGTTTGTCAAAATCCATGGCGTCAATCATCTCCATAGATAGCAGCTGCTTGCGTGGAGAGTTGTTGTATGCTACGGAGCGGAATTTTTTGGATGCTATGTAGTCTGGATTGCTTTGTGAATTTTTGACATGTGCTCGCATCTGGTCTCTGAATATCTCGAAGTCGGAGCGGTCGAAGCGTGGAGCTGCGAAGTTGAGGTATAGCAGTTGCAACATAGTCTCAATATCCTCCACAGACGATGATGCCGAGACTCCATTCGAGTAGTCATTCACCGACAACGACACACCAGCAATCTTGCCCGAGAGCTGCTTGCCAAGCTCCGTAGCCGAAAATTTGGATACTCCCGACGACCCCATAATCGAGGGCATGAAGTATCCGAGGTAGTAATCCTCATCGCTTAGAGTCGATGCTCCGCCCGACGTGTAGCCTCTGAGTATCACTTCATTAGCTTTGAGGGTTGTGGGCTTCACGGTCACTGTTATTCCATTTTCTAGAGTCCAAGTTGTAAACTCTGCACGTGAATCATACTTGGATTTTGTGACTTTTGAGCCACTTAGGGTTTCGCTGTCGGGGATTAGGGGCTCAATCTCTAACTCGTCGGTGTGTGGTGTCACCTCTGCATTGCGTATCTTCTCTATAATAGCAGCTACCTCCTCTTGGGTAGGGTTTGTGACACCATCTTTTTGGGGTGCGTTTATTGTCACCACATTGTTATGGTGGGTTATGAGTGAGGTGAGTGAATTTACCTCCTGGAGCGTTATTTGATTGAGTATCAAGCTGTCGAGCTGCCATTCGGTCTCGGCCGAAGGTATGGCGTTGTTGTTGCGGAAATTGCGAATGTAACGCTGCACGAATGAGTTGTTGTACCTGTCGTTGCGATTGTCATAAGCACGTTTTTGGTAGCTCATAAACTCTCTCTTGGCACGCTCAAACTCCGAAGGTGTGTATCCATAACGCTTCGCACGTTCCATCTCTGTGGTGATAGCCTCTAATGCTCTGCTGAGTTCGCCATCTCGACTCTGCACGCCAAATACCAACGCCTCCATTGTGGGGATTATTCCGACGTTTCCGTTTGATGCATAGCCACTTATGAATGGTGCATCGGGTTGCATCGAGATATCCTTCAACCTCTCGTTTTGCATCTGCGTCATTAGCGACATCGCTATATCCATATACTCCCTATACACGCTGCTGTTTACCTCCTTGGGGGTAGCCTCACGCTTTATGAATATTGACACCGATGATTGCTGCATCTCGGGGTCAGTGTATATCGAGATTATTGGTTCCTCGTTGTCGGGCACAACTATCCTCTCCTTTTGGGGTGCTCCCTTGGGGGTGGGTGGAATATCAGCCATTAGGGTTTTGAGCTTTTGTTCCACGACATCCACGTCCACATCTCCCACAATTATAAATGCTTGATATTCGGGTCTGTACCATTTCTCGTAGAAGCGTATGAGTGCTTCTGGAGCAAAGCTGTCCAAGTCGTCGAGGTAGCCTATGAGGTTGCGCTCAGCATATTTAGTGCCACGCCCTAGAGCCTTTATAAGCTCAAATGTCGATCGCCACGAAGCGTTGTCTCGGGTGCGCAACTCCTCCTTTATCACACCTCTCTCCTTATCTATTTCGGATGGCACAGGGGTTATGAAGTGTGCCCAGTCATGCAGAATGAGTAGCGTGGAGTCAATAACCGTTTCACGCACCACGGGGACATCCTTTATGAGGTATTGAGTCACATCCCACGAAGTCGATGCGTTGAGGTTTGTACCAAATTTCACACCGATTTTTTCGAGATATTCGATTACAGTTTTGCCTGGCAAGTTCTTGGTGCCATTGAATGCCATGTGCTCCAGGAAGTGAGCTAGCCCCTGTTGGTCGTCATCCTCTTGGATAGCTCCCACATCGGATATTATGTAGAAATCGGCTTGCCCCTTGGGCTTGTCATTGTGGCGGATATAGTATGTTGTGCCGCAGTCGAGTTGTCCCATTCTCACTTCGGGGTCGGGAGCAATTGGTGCGGTCATATCAACTTGAGCAAAAGATGTAGCCATAGCTAGTAGTAGAGCAGTTGTTAAAAGTCGCTTTTTCATAAATTTGTTTTTACCGTTTCAAAGGTAACACTTTTATTGACGCAAAAATTGTGCGTGAGCATAAAAAATTATCGCAGCGAATTTTTGATTCTATTTAGGATATCCATAAACGACTCTTCGGGAATCTCACCCCTATTTTTCATGCCTATGACAGTCTCTATGATATATTGCTCTAGATCTTTGTGCAGGAGTTTGTAGAGTGGGCATCGGGTGTAGTTTTCGTTGTCGAGTAGCACATCACGAATCGAGCGCATGGAGTTGGTGTAGTTGCTCATTTCGTTTTTGAATGCTGTTCCCTTTTTGGATGAGCCTATGATGCGTGCGGTGGATAGGTGGCGGAGTTTCTCGCACACGACGTTTAGGATAACCATCACCACACTATCCATGAGTGTGTGACCATGCATATATAAATATGTGGTCTCGGGGGTTATTCCCATTTTAGTTATTCGAGCTTCGAAATCTGCCAT
>JBCQUV010000045.1:0-11845 GCA_047173765.1 Rikenellaceae bacterium | reverse complement strand
CTCATTAGGCAATACATCCCCAAGGGAACGGACTTTAGTGAAGTAACCGCAAAGCAGATTAAATGGATTGAAAACAAGCTAAATAATCGTCCTCGTAAAAGACTCGGATACCTCACGCCAAATGAAAAATTCAAACAAATATTAACTATGAATTCAGTTGCATTTGCAGGTTGAATTCAGCTAATAAAAAATAAAAACTAGTGTAAATTGTGAATTCTTAATTAAATTCGTACCTTTGTGGCTGTTAATACTATCAATTTAGACGATGCAGATTACCAAAGCCGAATTTAAGTGCAGCTCCGAGAAGATTTCTCAAGTTCCCAACGACGAGTTGCGAGACTTCGCCTTCATAGGTCGAAGTAATGTAGGCAAATCATCACTCATAAATATGCTAACGGGCAATGGCGCATTAGCTAAGGTGTCGGGTACTCCTGGCAAAACTCGACTCATTAACCACTTCAAAATCAATGACTCGTGGTATTTGGTCGATCTGCCAGGCTATGGTTACGCTCGTGCATCAAAGAGCATCCGTCAAGAGTTTGCCAAAACAATCACCAACTATGTCACCAAGTGCGAGAAGCTATACATGCTCTTTGTGTTGGTGGATTCGAGGCTCGAACCCCAAAAAATCGACCTTAATTTCATGGAGATGTTGGGCGAAAATGGAATTCCATTTGGTATTATCTTCACAAAATTTGACAAACTAAACGCCGTACAGCGCAAGAAAAATATCGAGACATACCAAAACCGCCTACTCGAGCAGTGGGAGGAGCTGCCCCCAATGTTCAAAACCTCCTCCGAGAAGAGAACAGGCAAGGAGGAGTTGTTAGCATTCATAGGCGAATGTCTCGCAAATATCAAGCGCGAAGAGGCTGAAGAACAGGAGTATATAAACAACATTTAACATACGAAGATGGCTATTCACAAGATTAAATTTTTCGCAGGACGTGGTTCTGAGTATCTCGCTAAAAAGATTGCAGAGTGCTACGGCACAACTTTGGGCGATAGCGATATTGTTCACTTTAGCGATGGAGAGTTTCAAACTGTCTACCTCGAGTCTATAAGAGGATGTACGGTATTTATCATCCAATCAACATTTCCTCCGACCGATAATCTCATGGAGCTACTTATGATGGTTGATGCAGCGCATCGTGCTTCGGCTCACAAGGTGGTGGCGGTGATGCCATATTTTGGTTGGGCTCGCCAAGATCGCAAGGATCGTCCACGTGTGCCTATCACAGCTAAGTTGGTTGCTAATATGCTCACCGCAGCGGGTGCAGACCGTGTGATGACTATGGATTTGCACGCCGACCAAATTCAAGGATTCTTTGATGTTCCAGTAGATGCACTCTACGCTAGCGGAATCTTTATACCATACATGCAGAGCCTCGGAATCGAGAACCTTTCAATCGCAGCTCCTGATATGGGTGGCGCAAAGCGTGCTAACACCTATGCTAAGCACCTTGGAGTGCCAATCATCATTTCGCACAAGGTTCGTCCAAAGCCCAATATGGTGGGTAGTATGACTGCTATTGGTGATGTCGAGGGTCGCAATATCATCATTGTGGATGATATGATTGATACCGCAGGAACTATATGTATGGCAGCCGATATGCTTATGGCTAAGGGTGCAGCGAGTGTACGTGCAGCGATTACCCACCCTGTGTTGTCGGGTGCAGCTTATGAGCGCATAAACGCTAGTGCATTGCAGGAGATTATCGTTACGGATACTATTCCGCTTCGTCAAGATAAGGATTTGAGTAAGTTTACGGTGCTATCGGTAGCAGATATCTTTGCTGATGTTATCGATCGTGTATACAACTATAAAGAAATTTCCTCTATATTCTTTTAATATATACAATGGCGAAATACGAAATTAAACCAACCCCGATGGAGGGTGCATTAGTAATAGCTCCCGAAGCGGAGGGCGAATCACGAGATTATCTTTTTGACTTGGAGGCAGGGGCTGCAGAGTACGAAGCTATGGGTATCCCCGAGGAGATTACTCACCACACAGCCGAGACATTCGCTCGTGGAGTGATTAGGGGGTTGCATTTCCAGCGTAAAGATTCTTGTGGAGTTCTACTTGCCGTAACTTCGGGTCGAGCACTTGCGGTGGCAACAGATTTGCGCCCCGAGAGCAAAACATTTGGAGCATCGCACGCTGTGGAGCTTACCACAGAGAATGAGCGCATGTTGTATGTGCCTCCATATTTTGCTTATGGATTCTTGACTTTGGAGCAAAAAACGGAGGTTGTGGCTAATTTCACTGGCGAGTATGATTCATCGACTGTCTCATCAATTATTTGGGATGACGAAATCCTTGCTATTGATTGGCAGTTTGAGCGTTTCGATATAGATCAAAAGCGACTCAATATATCACAAAAGGATAAAAAGGCTCCAAGCTTTAGGTCGTACAACCAAAATACTCTATGGGTGAATCGCCCCAAGAAGAGTAAGTATGCAATTGGATATTAGCGATATTGCGAGATATATCACACCAAAAAGAATCACCTCCGAAACTTCTCGGAGGTGATTCTTTTTGGTGTGATATGGTTTTACTCTACCTCTGGTACAGTATCGCCATCATAAGCCCACTTGATGTATGTTGCACCCCAAGTGTATCCGCCGCCAAATGCTGCTAGGATAAGATTGTCGCCTTTGCGCAGAAGATTTTCGTAGTCTGCCAGGCACAATGGAATTGTTGCGGCTGTGGTGTTACCATTGCGGTCGATGTTAATCATACACTTCTCACGACCTATGCCCATGCGCTTTGCCGTAGCATCTATGATGCGGAGGTTAGCTTGGTGAGGTACGAGGAAGCGAATGTCGTCCGAGGTGAGTTTGTTACGCTCCATAACCTCCACCGACACATCTGCCATATTTGATACCGCAGCTTTGAACACAGCTTGACCATCTTGGGTAATAGTGTGCCAGTTGTTGTCGAGAGTCTCCTGAGAAGCGGGGTAGCGTGAGCCTCCAGCCTTCATAAATAGATGTGTCTCGCCACTACCATCCGAGTGGAGTGATTGGTCGATAACTCCATAGCCATCCTTAGAGGGCTCAAGGAGTACCGCTGCAGCACCATCACCGAAGATTGGGCATGTGTTGCGGTCAGTGTAGTCCACAATAGAGGACATTTTGTCTGCTCCAACAACTATCACCTTTTTGCAACCTCCGCTCTCAATAAATTTAGAGCCAGTAGTTAGTGCAAACAAGAATCCGCTACACGCTGCCGAGATATCGTAAGCAAAAGCGTTCTTGCAACCCACTTGGTCTGCGATGAGGTTACCTGTTGATGGGAACAACATATCTGGGGTTACAGTGGCGCATATTACCAAATCCACATCCAGTGGATTTGTACCTGTTTTTTTGAGAAGTTGCGCTACGGCACGAGCACCCATAAAGGATGTACCCATTGCCTCGCCTTTGAGAATATGGCGAGTCTTGATACCAATACGTGTCATAATCCACTCATCTGTGGTGTCTACCATGCGACTCAACTCCTCGTTGGTGAGCAGGTACTCGGGTAGGTACATGCCTACGCCTGTAATTGCTGCTGTAATTTTATTCATAATTATATTTCAGACTACTCGTGATTGGAGTAGTCTATTGATTTCGTTTAACAAAAAAGGTTACTCAACCTCACTTTTGAATGCCGCTTGAATCTTGTGCGACACATCTGCACGTGCACACCTCTCTGTTGTGCGAATCATACTAGCTATAGCTTTAGCCGACGAGCTGCCGTGACCAATAACCACAGGTGCATTGATGCCCAAAACTGGAGTGCCTCCAACATTTTCGTAATTCATGGCCTCCCAAAATGGGTGGTCTACATCGAACATTGCTTTATTTATGCGATATAGCCCCTCAGCCATTTTGAGTACTGTGTTACCAACAAAACCATCGCAAACTACGACATCGGCAATTTTGCCAGTGAAGATATATGATGACTCAACATTACCCACGAAGTTGTAGCCTCTGTGAGCTTTCATCAAATCATACGTCGCTTTCACCTGCGCATTACCCTTAGACTCCTCCTCTCCAATGTTGAGAAGTGCCACGCGAGGGTTTTCGATACCTAGCACTGATTGTGCATATATCGAACCTAAAAGACCATACTGCGCCAAAACTTCTGGTTTGCAGTCTACATTTAGTCCAACATCCAAAATTAGTGCTGGACAACCCTTTACGGTTGGTATAAGTGACGAAATAGTAGGGCGAATTACGCCTTCGATAGGTTTGATTGCGTACATTGAGCCCACCATCATAGCACCTGTACTTCCTGCGCTTGCAAAGCCATCGATTTTGCCCGTTGCGAGGTGTGAGAATCCAATAGAGATACTAGAATCTCTATTTTGCTGGAACGCTTTTGCTGGGTGGTCACACATCTCGATAACCTCGGTTGTAGCTACGATATCGAACACTTCGGGGTCACAACCCTCTGCATTTAGGATATCAATAATCTGAGATTTGTCTCCATAGAGTACGATTTTGCAATCTACCCCAATAGAGTCGAGAGCCATAACAGCCCCCTTAACCGCTGCTTCGGGCGCGAAATCGCCACCCATAGCATCAATACCAATCTTTAACATAGGTTTATCAAAATTAGTGTTACGTTAGAATCTATATATTCCTTGTGTTACAAGGGGTGGTTTAAAAAGAGTTAGAGCGCATTTGTGGTGCGCTCTGTTTGTTTTTGTCGAAAAACTACTCTGCAGCAATCTTCTCGATTGCCAACTTGCCGCGGTAGAAACCACACTCAGGGCATACTCGGTGGTAAAGAACCGATGCGCCACAGTTTGAACAAGCAACAATTGTAGGAACTACTGCCTTGTAGTGAGTTCTTCTCTTATCTCTTCTTGTAGATGAGATTTTGTGTTTAGGATGTGCCATTTTAAAATACTATTTTATTAAGTTTATACTTCTTTTTCTCTTTTAATTTAATCTATTCTTCACTCTCCATCATCTTTTTTAGTGCCTCTAATTTCGAAATTTCTGAGCTATCCAAGCTCTTACTCTCTCCCTCTTGAGACCTCTGCTCAATTTCGTCGAACTCTTCGGATGATACGATTTTGAACCTCTCTATCATCTCTGGGTTACAATCACCATCGGCGTGGACTCTTTGGTATGGTAACGAAAGGATGATACTTTCATATATGTATTGAGACAAATCGAGCGACGATTCGTTTTGCGGCAACCATATAACCTCGCCATCCGACGACTCTTGTTGCTCTTGGTCTACCTCGCCACAAATCTTCACAACGAGAGGAGCTTCGAAATCAATATCAATAGAGCAATCATCCAAGCACCTATCGCACTCGACAATCACATCGCCTTGAATTTTGACCTCCATATCCATCATCGTCTCCGAATAAATCATATCTATATTGACAACGCAGCTGCCTCCTTTTATTTCGGAGTAGTTGTATTGCTCAAATAGTTCGGTGCCAACTTCGAAGTCAAAGTTGTGTTTACCGAGGCTAAGAGCCTTATGTTCAATCGTATAACGTTTCATTGTGGTCTATGTTTCATAACATTTAGCATGCAAAGTTACACTAATTTCGTTGATTTGCAAAATTTTAGTGAATAATAATGGAATATAACATGATGTTTGTTTATGAAAACCAATATTTTAAAATTTTAGCTTTATATTTTGTCTTTTAAAAATTATTGGTTATCTTTGCACACCGTACGAGAGAATGCTGTTGTAGCTCAGTGGTAGAGCACTTCCTTGGTAAGGAAGAGGTCGTGAGTTCAATCCTCATCAACAGCTCGATAAATTGTAGTGTGGAGTGCAACAAAGATAAAAGAGACGAGCTATTTAGTTCGTCTCTTTTACGTTTAATGTAGTGTAGTTTAGAATTTAGCTCCAACTGCCACGCTCCACGCATTGTAGCGCACATCGTATGTTTCGCTGTTGAAGTTTACGTTTTGGCGTGAAAAGCAGCCATTGAAGCGTCCGCTAATCATTAACATTTTGGCTATTGTTAATCTCAAACCTACAACATATCCCATCTCTGGGCGCACACGACCTAAATCTATCGAGCTATCATCATACTTATACTTCGCAGAGCTAACCAACGAAAATGCTGGGCCCGCCTCTATTGCCAAGGGGCCAAGGATGCTGTATGATGCAACAATGGGCAAATCTAGGGAGTTGCTCTTGATTTTGTTCCCATTATCATCACTAGCGGTGTGGCGATAGTACCAAAGTTCTGGGCCAACATCCACAAGCGGAAGATTTAACTTTAGGGATACTCCAACACCATAACCCAGTTCGTTGTCGAGGTTTATATCCGAATCTTTAATTTTGAAATTTGCTTGCGAGAGAGCAAACTCAACACCCGTGTCAAATCCAATTGCAAACGTAGCACTATTAGCGCAGAGCACCAATGCCACGATGATGAGTATCAATTTTTTCATATTCACACTTTTTACATTAGTTAATATTGCAAGATACAATTTTTATCCCAAACAGCAATAATTTTATCTAAATTTATTAGAAATCAACATCATGAACTCCTCACGGGTCTTTGGGTCGGATAAGAAACTTCCAGTGAGCACCGATGTTGTGGTGGCAGAACCCTGCTTTTCGATACCTCGCATCTGCATACATGTGTGGCTTGCCTCTATCACTACCGCTACTCCTTTGGGGTTGAGTGCCTCCTCTATACATTTGCTAATATCCATGGTGAGTCGCTCCTGCACCTGCATACGTCTGGCGAAGGATTCCACGACACGAGCTATTTTAGATAGTCCTGTGATGTAACCATTGGGGATATACGCCACGTGCGCCTTGCCATAGAAGGGTAGCATGTGGTGCTCGCATAGCGAATATATCTCAATATCTTTGACTAGCACCATGTGGTCGTAATCCTCCTTGAACGTTGCCGACTTGATGATTGCCATTGGGTCTTCGGCATATCCTTTGGTGAGGAACGACATAGCCTTTGCCACTCTTTCGGGGGTTTTGATAAGTCCTTCACGCTCTGGGTCTTCGCCCAATAGGCGTAGTATTTCGTGATAGTGGTAGCTTAGCTGCTCAATTTTCTCGGCAGAGTAGTGCTCCTCTTTTTTGTAGTTAAAATCTTCCATGTGTTATAGATTTTTTAGAAACTCAACTAATTTTGCCACGGCTCGTCCACGATGCGAAATCTCCCCCTTTTGGTCGGTGGTCATCTCAGCAAAGGTCTCCGTGTAGCCATCGGGTCTAAAGATAGGGTCATATCCAAACCCCTCGGCTCCAGACTCTGTGGTGGTGATTACTCCATCCACACGACCTTCGAATAGGTGCTCCGTGCCATCTATAATTAGGGCAATTACGGTTCTGAAGTTTGCTTTGCGGTTAGTATTGCCCTCCATATTTTTCATTAGCAACACGTTGTTTGCCCTGAAGTCGTGACCATCCGTGGCGTAGCGAGCAGATTTTACTCCAGGCTCGCCATTTAGGGCATCCACCTCAAGCCCCGTGTCGTCGGCAAAGCAGTTCTCGCCCGTGCGCTCATATATATACCTCGCTTTTTGGAGTGCATTACCCTCCAATGTGGGGGCAGTTTCGGGGATATCCTCGGTGATGCCCACCTCACGAGGGGTCGAAAGCTCAAATTTATTATCGAGCATGCGGCTAACCTCCATTAACTTGTGGGCGTTATTTGTTGCAAATATTAGTTTCATTGGTTATAGCTTTGAAAATTTATAAACCACCTTTTCGCAATACAACTCCCCTGCTGGGGTACTCTGCTGCGAAAGTGAACGAGGAGTTAGGGCTATTGATTCACCACGCTCGCCCATATATAGATTTAACCCCTTCTTGGATGTCAAAATCTCCATTTGGTGGTGAGTGTTGCGCAGAGTCGCTATCGAGGTTAATATTCCACGTTGGTAGTTTTGCTTCTCTATATCTATTTCGCCTCGCTTGGGGCATAGCTCCTCTACTAAGCGAAAATCGTTGGCGTTGGTCTTTAGCTCCGCATTATTTGCGAGTTTGAAAAATATATTTGGTGCAATGTCGATATTGCTATCCTTTTCGCCTCGTGCAATGTAGGTCACCTCCAACGACATATCGTCGTCGAAGTCAAATATCGCCTCTATTGTCATGCCCTCCACTTCGTGCGACATCACCACACGATTGGTTTCAAAGCGTGACTCCCACATGGTGTTGTGCAACCCCTCACGGCGAAGTCCCACAGACCAATCTATCGAGCGACCTATGTACTCTCTATCTTGCAGCATAGCCTCGAAATTGGCAGGCGACACCACGACATCCTCACCAAATCCCTTGTCGTTAGGGAGTTTTACGGCAAGTATAGATGCCCCATAGTTGGATATGCACACCTCTGCGCCATTAGCCGCACGGAGGATGTAGACGATTGCCGCCTCACCCTCCTCGGTCATACCATATATATGTTGTTCGAAATCCATTATTCGATTGCGGGTAGATTTGCAAGAGCTGCGTCAATACGCTCAACGCACTCCTCACGACCAATAAACGAAGTTACATCATACATTCCAGGACCTTTACCTGCACCGACCAACGCTAGGCGCAAAGTGTTCATCACCTGTCCCATGCCGTATCCCTTCTCGGTAATCCATGCGTGAACTATAGCTTCGGTATTCTCCAACGAGAAATCATCTATTGCCGCCAATATCTCTTTCACCTCAGAGAGTATGCGTGGGTTGTCGCCCTTCCAATACTTTTTGACCTGCTTGGGATCATACTCCGTGGGTGCTACGAAGAAGTAAGATGTCAAATCCCACATCTCGCTCATGAATGTTGCACGTTCGCGCATAATCCACGCTGCACGACCTGCCAACTCGTCCGAAGTCTCCACGCCGTTTGCTTTGAGGATTGGTTGGAATAGTTCGGCAAGCTCCGCTTCGCTTTTGGTGTGCATATATTGAGCGTTGAACCATTTAGCTTTGTCGGGTTGGAAACGTGCGCCTGATTTTGATACTCTATCTAGCGAAAATGCTGCGGTGAGCTCCTCTATAGAGAATATCTCCTGCTCCGTGCCTGGGTTCCACCCTAGGAGTGCTAGCATATTGATAAATGCCTCGCTGAAGTATCCATCCTCACGATATCCACGTGATGACTCGCCCGAAGGTGCATTCCACAAAAGTGGGAATACGGGGAATCCTAGCTTGTCGCCATCACGCTTAGAGAGTTTGCCTCCACCCGTAGGTTTTAGTAGCAAAGGCAAGTGCGCAAATTTAGGTTGCACAGATTCCCAACCAAACGCCCTGTAAAGCAGGTAGTGTAGCGGCAACGATGGTAACCACTCCTCACCACGAATAACGTGCGAAATCTCCATTAACTTATCATCCACAACATTTGCAAGGTGGTATGTAGGCAACTTATCGGCCGATTTGTATAGTACCTTATCATCTAGAGTAGAGGTGTTTACCTCCACATGTCCACGAATCAAATCATCCATAGCGACTGTTTCGCCTTCTGGCATCTTGAATCTAATTACCCACTGGTCACCCCTTGCTATGCGCTCCTCAACCTCCTCTTTCGAAAGGCTCAATGATGTTGGCAACTCCGTGCGAACGGTGTAGTTATATGCAAAAGCGGCACCTGCAGCCTCCGCCTCCGCACGCTTAGCGTCCAATTCAGCGGCTGTGTCGAATGCGTAGTATGCCCACCCCGCCTCGATAAGTTGCAGCGCATATTGCAGGTATATCTCCCTGCGCTCGCTTTGGCGATATGGAGCGTGTGGTCCGCCCACACCAACTCCCTCGTCGATTGTGATGCCGCACCATTTGAGTGACTCGATTATGTACTCCTCCGCCCCAGGGACAAACCTTTGCGAGTCGGTATCCTCGATTCTGAGAATCATCTTTCCGCCATTTCTTTTGGCGAACAAGTAGTTGTATAGGGCTGTGCGCACACCTCCCATGTGTAATGCCCCCGTAGGGCTTGGTGCGA
This sequence comes from Rikenellaceae bacterium, assembly GCA_047173765.1. Taxonomy (GTDB): domain Bacteria; phylum Bacteroidota; class Bacteroidia; order Bacteroidales; family Rikenellaceae; genus Alistipes. Next base: position 1,914 of record JBCQUV010000045.1, on the reverse strand, counting down.
ATCGCACTCTTACTGCTCTTGACATATAAAATATATTTTATTCCAAACCCACGAAAGTTTAATAGGGTGATGAGTGAAAAATCGCTCCCTATTCAACTTTTGAATTATACATTAAATAGGAAGTGCATTATATCCCCATCCTGCACCACATACTCCTTGCCCTCGATGCCGATTTTACCTGCGTCGCGGCACGCCTTCTCGGAGCCTAGCTCCATGTAATCCGAATATTTCATAACCTCGGCACGGATAAATCCACGCTCGAAATCGGAGTGGATAACTCCTGCTGCTTGGGGAGCTTTCATACCCTTAGTATATGTCCATGCGTGGGTCTCCTGCACTCCTGTGGTGAAGTATGTCTCTAGCTCCAACAATTTATATGCCGACTTGATGAGACGTGCTACACCAGACTCTGTGAGTCCCAAATCCTCCAAGAACATCTCTCGCTCCTCGGGAGTCTCCAACTCTGCAATGTCGGCCTCGGCTGCTGTTGCTACGATTAGCATCTCGGCTCTCTCCTCCGCTATGGCTGCCTTAACCGCCTCGGTGTGGGCATTGCCTGTTGCGGCACTTGCCTCGTCTACGTTGCACAAATATAGTACTGGTTTGTCAGTTAGTAGGTTTAAGTCTGCTACGACCTTCTTGTCCTCCTTATCCAACTCCAATGTGCGTGCGCTTTTACCTTGCTCCAATAGCGCTTTGTATTGCACCAATATGTCGTATAGTCTCTTGGCTTGTTTGTCGCCACCAGCAGCTTGCTTTTGGCACTTGCTCATGCGGCTCTCGACCGACTCCAGGTCTTTGAGTTGAAGTTCCGTGTCGATTACCCCCTTGTCTCGCACTGGGTCTACTGAGCCATCTACGTGGGTGATGTTGCCATCTTCGAAACATCTGAGTACGTGTATAATAGCATTGGTGTTGCGGATGTTGCCCAAGAATTTATTGCCCAGACCTTCGCCCTTGGATGCGCCCTTTACCAAACCTGCGATGTCTACAATCTCGATGGTTGTAGGGATGATTTTTTTGGGTTTATCAATCTTTGCTAGGTTGATAAGTCTTTCGTCTGGCACGGTGATTACGCCGACGTTGGGTTCGATAGTACAGAATGGGAAGTTTGCCGCTTGCGCTTTAGCGTTTGACAAACAGTTGAATAGGGTCGATTTACCTACGTTGGGAAGACCCACGATGCCACATTGAAGAGCCATATTGTATTAAGTGTTTTAAAATTTTCGTTTCAATCTTGCAAAGATAACGATTCTTTTGTAGAAATTCAGAATTTTGAGGAAAAATCTTGATTCACATAAAATAGGTCGAAAAATAGTGTATTTGATAATCTGTTATATCACAATAGATTAAGCAAAATGGGGCAAAAATAATTGAAAAATAAATAATCAAAAATTTGGAGATAAATAAATTTTCACTACCTTTGCAATCGCAAATGCCTCTTTAGCTCAGTTGGTAGAGCACGACACTCTTAATGTTGGGGTCCACGGTTCGAGCCCGTGAGGGGGTACTAAAGCAGTAAAGACACAAAATTATTCGAATGACGATTATGGTCAGGAAGATGTCTTGTGTTTTTTTTTGTCTCTATTCGGCTCGTGATTGCTGCTTTTTGGCGTGTGATGAAGAGGGAGGGGGTAGCGGCGGCGACACAATAAAATATAAAGCTCAAAGAAAAAGAGCAAGAAAATAATTGGACATAAAACTGTCAATTCGCAGGGATGCGGAGAGGTGGTTTTGTGTCCAATTTTTTTTTGTGCACATAGCTCTTTGAAGTCGTTGAGGATTCTTTTTTTGGGCTCCTGCTGCTAGGGCAGGGGTATTAAGTAGTGTAAAACAATTATTGCCATATTTTTAAAAGCACTCTTGGAGCGATATTTTTCACTATTAAATTTCAGTATAGAACCACTATATTTT
>JBCQUV010000006.1:0-66027 GCA_047173765.1 Rikenellaceae bacterium | reverse complement strand
GCCCTCGTAAAAGGCTCGGCTACCTCACACCAAATGAAAAATTTAAACAAATATTAACTATGAATTCAGTTGCATTTGCAGGTTGAATTCAGCAAATAAATTACACACATGAAACTAAAAAACTTTACACTATTTCCGCTAGCACTCATTGCACTATGCTCTTGTTCGCCACGCCCCGAGGGGTATTCAATTAGCGGCACAGCCGACGGCTTCGAAGGTAAGATTTACCTCGAAGAGATAAATGATTATGGATATCCCACTCGCATCGACACTGCAGTGATAGAGGATTCCAAATTCCATTTTAGCGGCAAACTCTCGGAGCCAAGCGTATGTAATATCGTAGATTTTCCAAGAGGCAAACGAGTTTTATCCACAGTCGTCATAGACAACAACACCGACATCGAGATAAAATTAACATCCACCAAAGAGGGTGTAGTAGAGTCCACATACTCAAAAGCCTCGGAGAATTTTGTCCGTGAAAAGTTCCAAGAGAGACTCTCTCGTGAGAGCACCTACCAACAAAGAGCCGATGCCCTAGATGAACTGATACTCAACAATCCATCAGCCATATACTCGGCGTTTGCCCTATTTCAAGTCTATAACACACACGACCAAATATCGAAGTTACGAGAGCTTGCCTCGCACCTAAAGAGCCCAGCGGCAGAGTCTAAGTACACGAAAATCGTATTAGATAGAGCAAACGTTATCGAAAAAAGTGCCGTAGGTCAAAAATTCACAGATTTCACAACCGCATATATCGGAGGCAAACCCGTTAGCCTATCAAAATTTGCTGGCAAAGGAAAATGGACTCTTCTATATTTCTGTAACTGCTTTGCTAACAGCTACTACCAAGCCAAACATGTTGTAAATGCACACCAAAAATATATGAACAAAGGGGCAGGAGTAGAGGTATTTGTACACACCTCAGACGAGCTACAAACACAACTATACAAAACCATAGACGACATATACGGAATTGGCGACAATGCAAAACTATGGCACTTCACATCAGACCTCAAGAGCATGGATGGAGAGGCTATCAAACAGTACGGAATAATGAATGTCCCATACGGAATACTAATATCCCCAGATGGCACAATCACAGAGCACATAAACACATACCAAATAGCAGAAATTGAGAGTATATTTGCAAAACATATAAAATAAACACCACACACAAAAAAGAGAGTTAGTAGATTATTCTACTAACTCTCTTTTTGTAGCGGGTCCGAGACTTGAACTCGGGACCTCATGATTATGAATCATGCGCTCTAACCAGCTGAGCTAACCCGCCATGATGTGCTACTGATTGCGTTGTACTTCCCAATAGCGAGTGCAAAGATAAGTCAAAAACTTTTATACTCCAAATATTTTAGCGGTAAATTATCACTAAAATACATACCCCTCACATTGTGGCACTGATTTTGAGATTTTTACGCCATAAAAAATATGGCACAATTAATCACCACAACAAAAAAAATCCTCGACCCAATAGTTGTATTGGCTAGCATTACGCTGCTTGTGGCACTCTCCGTAGAGATTATTGGCCAGTCGCAGAGCCAATTTTCGAGGTGGTATATAAATTTACAAGGGGTGATATGCACAATATTCATCATCGACTTCGTGATGATTATGATGCTCGACAAACGACCGTGGTACTATCTCATTACTCACATTCCGATGCTCATAATATCGCTGCCCTACCTCTCATTCCTGCCCACGAATAGCAACCACTTGCACTCCGAACTCACAACATTCATAGGCATGATGCCACAGCTAAGAGCCTTCCTCGCGTTATATATTGTGCTGAGGTGGATAATCCGCAAGCCCACCGTGCGGAGGTTATTTTGCGCATATATACTCACCGTGGCAACACTCACATATATTGCTGCACTGCTATTCTACAACAGCGAAATTGAGGCTAATGAACACCTGTCGAGCTTCGGGGATGCACTATGGTGGGCAGCCATGGGACTCACCACCGTGGGGGCTGCAATAACTCCGATAACCACCACGGGCAAGATATTATCTGTGGTGATGCCCCTCATGGGGATGATGATGCTACCGATTTCGACCAGCTACCTAATTAACATCTACAAGCGGCGATAATCTCCGTGCAGCCATCCTCCAATAGGTCTAAAACCCTCTCAAAACCCTCCCTTCCTTCGTAGTATGGGTCGGGCACATAGTGCGAATCGGGGTGGTGACGACACAAATCTGCGAAGCGTTCAATTTTGAGTTTCGCTTCGGGTGAGGGTGCCAATCTCTCGACATCCCTAAAGTTGTTGTCATCCATAACTATTATGCGATCGAAGATGCAGAAATCCTCCTCCTCGATTTGCCGAGAGCGATGTGTGAGGTGATATCCCCTAACAAATGCTGCTTGGCGCATGCGTGAATCGGCCGAATCGCCTGCATGACCGCCATAGGTTCCAGCAGAGTCAATATCGAACTGATCCTGCAACCCTGCTTGCTCCACCATTTTGCGCAAAACACCCTCGGCAGCTGGTGAGCGGCAGATATTTCCGAGGCAGACAAAAAGTATTTTCTGTTTCATAGTGTTGCAAATATACGTAATTATTGTGCTATATCCCAATCGTCGGTGCGAAATGGAATGAGTGGCATGCCGTAGCCTGTTTGAACATTACAGGTTGGGGTATTTTCGAAGGCATATCTCACGGCAACTGGCGCAGGTACATTCTCGCTCACAACCTTTATTCTTTGACCCTTGATTATGGTCGCTGTTGCGGGGTGGAATACTTTGTCGTCACCCGCAATTTCGAAACCTTGCAGAACTCTTGCGTCTTGATACTCGTAGCCGTTTAAGCTATTTGACTTAGCTCCTAAATTATTAAACGACAATGTGATAGCACCATCTGCAATCGCCATTGATTTGTAAGTTGGCGACGCGTTGGGGAACTCCTTGTGACCATAATCTCGTTTGAGAGCTAAGAATGCAAGACGCTCACCCACGGGGCGTTTTAAGGCTGGGTGTATAGAGTGTGGATTGCCCAAATCAGTTGTTCCGACCAACGCCGAATTGGGTATGCTAGATATAGCTTTGCTCTGTGCCTCAACCATTTTGGGCAGAGTCTCTTTGCTCTCTTTGTAGTTGAATGGCGGAAGTTGCACGGCATAGAATGGCATAGAGTCTTTACCCCACGCTTTGCGCCACGAATCGACCATTGCAACCATCAATTCATCATAACTATCTGGATTTGCTCTATTTGCCTCACCTTGATACCACAAAAATCCCTTTGCTGCAAAATCCACGATTGGGGCTATCATACCATTGTATAGGTGTCCGATTTTATGATTTGCATTTTTTGCAGATTTCGAGTATGACACATTAACCTTATCGCCTAGCTCATTTATCACATCAGCACTAATCCACGCCTCAATACGTGAACCGCCCCATGACACATTTATGAGCGCAATCGGCACATCCGTAACCACCTGCGTAATCGTGCGACCAAAGAAATATGCCACAGCACTAAAATCAACAATCGTAGCTGAAGATGCTGCACACCACCCCTTCGACACCTTGCAATCCTCCTGCACATTGGGTTGCGAATTGCGACCAACCGAAAATAATCTTATGTTGGGATATCTACTCGCCTCAATCAAAGCATCGGTAGCTCCAGCTGTGGGTTGCAACTGTCCCGAACCTTCGAATGTCATCTCCATATTGGATTGACCAGAACATATCCACACGTCACCAATCGCCACGTCCGACAACTCTACCCTATCCTTGCCCGAAGATATGGTTATGGATTCGCTCCAACTCACCGCCGTAGTGGGAAGCGTCACTATCCATTTTCCGTCGCTGTCGCTTGAGGTGGTTACAGCTTTTGCAATCCACGACGATGCGACCGATACTTTAGTGTTTGGCTCTACCCAGCCCCAAATCTTGGCATCTGCTTCGCGCTGGAGCACCATGCCGCTACTGATAATTGAGGGTAAACGAATCTCTGCGCTCACGGATAGTGCTGCGAATAGGGTGAAAAGTAGGATTGTTAGTTTTTTCATGGTGGGTTATAGGTTTGGTTAAAAACGAAAAGTGGAGGCTAACAATATCAAATTGCCACCTCCACTCATCACTATTTGTAATTTTACTTTGCTGCTCGCTTTCTATCATTCTCGTTGAGAAGTATCTTGCGCAAACGCATAGCATTTGGCGTAACCTCTACATACTCATCCTCTTGGATATACTCCAATCCCTCCTCTAGGGTGAATTGGCGTGGTGGTGCGATTGTGACTTTGTCGTCCGAACCCGAAGCACGCATATTGGTAAGCTGCTTAGATTTGGTTACATTCACCGTGATGTCGTTGCTACGTGTGTGCTCACCAATCACCTGACCGCAATATACCTCCTCCATCGGAGATATAAAGAAACGACCTCTATCTTGGAGCTTATCAATCGAGTAAGCAAATGCAGTACCTGTCTCTCCCGAAATAATCGAACCATTGCTACGCATCTCAATCTCACCCACCCAAGGTTCGAACCCTAGGAGGCGGTGTGTCATAATAGCCTCTCCAGCCGTTGCGGTAAGCATATTTGAGCGCAAACCAATGATACCTCTCGAAGGTATAGAGAATTCCAAACGAGTACGCTCGTCGGAGGTAATCATATTCGTAAGCGTTCCCTTGCGACGAGTCACCAAGTCGATAACCGTACCCGAGTAACCCTCTGGGCAATCTACCGTAAGCTCCTCGATAGGCTCACACTTTTTGCCATCAATCTCCTTGATGATAACCTTTGGCTGACCCACCTGCAACTCATAACCCTCACGACGCATGGTCTCTATTAAAACCGACAAGTGCAACACACCACGACCAAACACCAAGAAACTATCTGCTGTGGCTCCTGGCTCAACACGAAGAGCAAGGTTCTTCTCCAACTCCTTGTCCAACCTATCCTTGATGTGACGAGAGGTCACAAACTTACCATCCTTACCAAAGAATGGAGAGTTGTTGATAGTGAAGGTCATAGACATTGTAGGCTCGTCGATAGCGATTGGTGGCAACGCCTCTGGATTCTCGTAGTCGCAGATTGTGTCGCCAATATCAAAACCTTCGATTCCGACAACTGCGCAAATCTCGCCGCACTTAACCTCATCAACCTTCTTTTTGCCTAGACCCTCAAAAATCATAAGCTCCTTGATGCGGCTCTTCACCATCTTCTCTCCATCACGCTTAGCGAGTGTCACACTTTGACCAGCCTTAATCGAACCACGAGTCACCTTACCTACCGCTATACGACCAATGTATGATGAGTACTCCAACGATGTGATAAGCATTTGGGGTGTACCCTCCGCAACTTCGGGGTCGGGGATTTCGTCGATTATGGTATCCAATAGTGGCTCGATAGAACCAGTAGGCTCGCCACACACGTGCGACATCCACCCTTGTTTAGCCGAACCATATATTGTTTTGTACTCCAACTGCTCCTCGGTAGCCTCCAAAGTGAACATCAAATCGAACACCTGCTCATTGACATACTCTGGGCGACAGTTTGGTTTATCCACCTTGTTGATAACCACAATCGGTTTCTTACCCAATGCCAAAGCCTTCTGCAACACAAAGCGAGTTTGGGGCATAGTACCCTCAAAGGCATCGACCAACAACAACACTCCATCGCAAAGGTTGAGCACACGCTCCACCTCACCACCAAAGTCGGCGTGACCTGGAGTGTCTATAATATTAATTTTGTAATCTTTATATATAACCGATACGTTTTTCGATAGGATTGTGATACCTCTCTCTCGCTCAAGGTCATTATTGTCGAGGATTAACTCTCCTTGACCCTGTGTACTGTTCTCTCTGAGGATGTTGCCTGCCAAGATCATCTTATCAACAAGCGTTGTTTTGCCGTGATCAACGTGTGCGATGATGGCAATATTGCGTAATTTTTGCATGTAGTATATCTAATAATTTGTGCAAAGGTAGTTAATTTGATGCGAAATAACTATATTTGCCACGAAAATAACGCAATAATCACATAAGATGAGCAATAACTACACTCTTAATATCAAAAATCAAAGCCAAATTTGCATAGGCAGTACCGCAGAGCTACTAGAGTCACTCCTCCCCAATGGTAGAGTGATAGTGATTTCGGACGTAAATATGGATAGATTATACCACCCTATCGTCAGTCGTTTCGAAAACATATTGATAGGCTCAGGCGAGACTATCAAGACCCTAGCGACGATGGAGATGATATATACCAAACTGGTGGAGATGGGAGCAGACCGCAAAACATTTATCCTCGGTATTGGCGGTGGTATTGTGACCGACATAGCTGGATTTGTGGCATCAACATATATGCGTGGTGTGAGATTCGGATTCATATCCACAACACTCCTTAGCCAAGTGGATGCTGGTGTGGGTGGCAAAAACGGAGTAAACTTAGGTGGATACAAAAATATGATTGGTACATTCAACCAACCAGAATTTGTGATTTGCGATGTTGATATGCTCAAAACCCTAAGCGAGAGAGAGTTCCGCACAGGATTGGCCGAAGTTGTAAAATCTGCAATTATTGCCGACCCAGCACTTTTCGACACATTGGAGCAAACCACACTAGAGGAGTTGCGCAGTGATAGAGACCTGCTTTGCCGTGCAATCTTGGCATCGGTGACCGTCAAAGCCAACATCGTGGAGATGGACGAAAGAGAGGCTGGAGAGCGTCGCAAGCTCAACCTAGGGCACACCTTTGCACACGCCATAGAGAAGAGTTCAAACTTAATGAACCATGGTGAAGCAGTAGCTGTGGGCACAAATATAGTAACCGATATATCCCTAAAACTAGGCATAATAGACCTTGCCACAGCCGAGCGCATAAAAGCAGTACACCTGCAATTAGGATTTGATTTAACACCACCCGTAGAGCCTCGCAAATTGCTCAAAGCTATCAGCCACGACAAAAAAGCAGAAGAGGGGGTTATATATATGGTGCTCCCCCGTGCCATAGGCGACTGCGAAGTTCGCAAAATGACATTCGACGAGGTGGATAAACTCGTATTATAAATATAAGGAATAGCTTACACAAAAAAACCATTGCCCTAATCAAAATAGAGCAATGGTTTTTTTGTATGATTATATTCTGATTACGCCTTCTGAAGAGCCTCCCACAACATATCTTTAAGCTGTACGATATTTAGACCCGTGATTGATGATATAAATATAGTGGGCAGTGTGTCAGGAATCTCGGCACGCATCTCCTCTATGAGTTCATCATCCAACATATCGCATTTGGTGATTGCGAGGATAGCGTGTTTATCGAGCAGCTCGGGGTTGTACTGCGTGAGCTCACCAAGCAGAATTTGATACTCCTTAGCTATATCGTCACTATCGGCAGGTATCATAAACAGAAGAATCGAGTTGCGCTCTATGTGGCGCAGGAATCGAGTTCCTAGTCCACGACCTTCGCTTGCACCCTCGATGATTCCTGGAATGTCGGCCATTACGAATGAGTGCATATCACGACACTCCACAATTCCGAGGTTTGGTTCTAGAGTTGTAAATGCGTAGTTCGCAATCTTGGGGCGTGCAGCCGACACCACCGAAAGGAGTGTACTCTTTCCAGCATTTGGGAATCCCACAAGACCTACATCTGCGAGTACCTTAAGTTCCAACACGAATGACCCCTCCAACCCCTCTTCACCAGGTTGCGAATATCTGGGCACTTGGTTTGTTGCGGTCTTGAAGTGCCAGTTACCCAAACCTCCACGACCTCCAGGCAAAAGCACTAGCTCATCTCCGTGACCCGTAACCTCACCTACAACCTCACCAGTCTCGGCATCCTTAGCCACAGTACCCAAGGGCACAGGGATTACGATATCCTTAGCATCCTTGCCCGACGAACGAGCACCTGAGCCACTCTCGCCATTCTCGGCAAATTGGTGACGCTGGAATTTGAGGTGAATAAGCGTCCAGTATTGCTTGTCCCCCTTGAGGATAATGCTTCCTCCCTTACCTCCATCACCACCATCGGGGCCACCAAACGCCACGAATTTCTCACGCCTAAAGTGAGTTGAGCCTGGGCCTCCGTGACCCGAGCGTGCAAATATTTTTACGTAATCTACAAAATTAGATCCTGCCATATATTAACTTATTTTATGCCGACAAAGATAGACATAATAAGTGGTATTGCCAAATGAGGTGGTTTTTAGCCGTAGAAATATTTGCAATGCGAAGTTTTTATTTATATTTTTGTGATATAAAATACCCTAAACTATGAAGAAAATTGCGCTTACATTGTCTCTACTCGTGGCAGCGACTGTGACATTTGCACAAACCTACGTCGATAATAACCACAAATTCACCCACCCTTCGTCACTTTTCAATAGCGAGGATTTCGAGCGTGTACGCACACATATTGCCAAGGGCGACTCCAAAGATTTGGTCTTTGCATCCTACAAATACTTTAGCCAAAACTCCAAATTTGCAGATATAAACTACAAAATCAACCCCCAAAAATATTTCAGTCGCTCAAAGATGGTCGATGGCAGGGAGCAGAACTTTTTGATTGCTGCACGTGATGCCTCGCACGCTATTCAGTGCGCTATGATGTGGCGACTACTCAAGGAGTCTGACCCCAAGCGTGCCAAACAATTTGCCGACAAGGCGGTGCTTACACTCAATGCCTGGGCTATAAATTGCTTGGAGTCAGGGGGTAGGATTAGCGACAGATTCCTCGGTTTTGGATACCAAGGCTATCAATTTGGCGTGGCAGGCGACCTACTCCAAGGTTACGAGGGGTGGAAAAAGGCGGATATCAAACGATATAATGAGTGGCTGAAGGAGATATTCTGGAAGAACAACAAGATATTTTTGGATGGCTCGTGGCGCACCAACTGCGACTTCCACTACTGGACCAACTGGCCTCTTGCGAATATGGCATCGGCATTGGCGATTGGAATTTGCACCGAGGATGTGGAGATTATAAACTACGTGCTAAAACAGTTTTATGAGGGTCACCACAATGGAGGTCTCAAATATATGATTCCTGCACCAGGATTCAAAGACCCCGATGGCAAATCCAAATCTCTGCTCTCTCAATCCCAAGAGTCGGGACGTGACCAAGGACATACGCTCATAGATGTGGTGCTGGGTGCCGAGATGTGCCAAATGGCATATAATATGGGTGTCGATTTATTTGGATATGAGGACAACCGCATGTTGCAAGTCTTTGAGTATTGCGCCAAATACAACGCTCGCAGCCTAAAATACCCCAAACGTTGGGTGAGCGACTTCAAGGATTTCAGGAGCAAGGATTGGTTGATGGGCGACGATGTTATGCCATTCACAGAGTATGTCTACTGCCCCACGGGGTGCGGATGTAAGGGCAAGTGTGGCCCAAAGGTGCAAACCGAAGTATCACCCACGGGTCGTGGAGTGTTGCGCTCGTCGTGGTACCTAATCACCAACCACTACATCAAAGTTAAGGGTATGGATGAGGATTATTGCTACTATTCGAAGATTGCCGCCGAGCAGACCATATATAGTAAGGATGGCAAATTGGTGGGCGACCCAGGGGCTGGAGATGTCATAAGGCGAGGCAATGGTAGCTCGGCATTCGACCAAATAGGTTGGAGTAGTATGATGTTTACTCGATAAAGAGAGGGTTTTCGAAAAAATATATGCGATTTTTACACTCGCTAATTTGCATAGACGAATAATTATACTTACCTTTGCACCGCTAAACTACCACATGTAGGATAGCGGTAGGGCCCGTTCGTCTATCGGTTAGGACATAAGATTTTCATTCTTAAAAGACGAGTTCGACTCTCGTACGGGCTACACGGGTGATAATTCATCAGGAGAGGGGACTATTTAGCAACTCACATTAAGGGGAGAGTTAAATAGGTCACCATCCGAAACTAACTACGGTTAGGATACAAAGGAGAGAGGGGAGACTCCGAACTTTAAACAAACAACCCCAACAAACAAGCAGATTTTTAAAATAAAAACTATAAAAGAAAATGGCAAACCATAAGTCATCAAAGAAAAGAATTCGCCAAACAGCGACTAAGCGTGCACACAACCGTCTTTTTCACAAGACAACTCGTAACGCAGTAAAGGCATTGCGCAGCACTTCAGAGAAGAGCGCAGCAGAGATTTTGCTTCCTAAGGTAGCATCAATGTTGGATAAGTTGGCTAAGCACAACATCATTCACAAGAACAAGGCTGGTAACTTGAAGAGCGCAATGCAACTTCACGTAAACGCATTGTAGTTCGCCGAGTAAGCGATAAAGTTTAAATAGTCCGATTCTAATCGGGCTATTTTTTTGTGCGTAGTGGTGATGGATTGGTATGCAAAGATGGCGGAGGGATTATAACATCAAAAAAAATAGGAGCCCGAAAGCTCCTATTTTTGTATGTATACGAGTGGATTAAAATCCCCAAGATGCACCCACCGAGAAGGTGTTAGCTACTGCACGGTAGGTACCCTCAAATGCAGAGTATGTACTTGTGCGGTTGTATGATGCAGGGATGATATAAGCGTAAGCAAGGTCGATGCTAAGGTTCTTGCAGGGCATAAAGCTTAGACCGCAAGTGTAACCCATTTTGTTCATCGAAGGAGTCTCAGGAGTGAAGTACTCATCTTGCACTGGGCTCTCGTCGTAGTAGATACCTCCACGAGCCGAAAGCCAATCTAGGGCTTTGTACTCTGCACCAAGGCGATAAATCATTGTGTTGTCGTAGTCCTTGGTAGCTGTGCTTTGGTACACATCGTAATCAAACTCAAGAGTCTCGTATGTGCTCCAACCAACCATTTGCCACTCAGCAGACACAGTCCACTTCTCTGTTGGATAGTATGTTGCACCGATGCTAAGGGTCGATGGCATAGGTAGCTCAGCAGCGAATGTATTGTTCTCCATTATAGCGAGTAGTTGAGCTGTTTGACCTGAAGTATCTCCCGCTTCGATTATATTGCGTCCAGCTGCATTTCCGAAGTTGAGCTCTGTTTTACCTTCGTTAACCGCCATCTTCATCTCTGAACGATATGATGCACCTAAGCTCCATTTGTCGTTGATGTCATACATAATACCAATGTTGACACCAAAAGATATAGCAGCATCACCCGAAAGAGTTGCAGTAGCTACATCGAGACCAGAACCGTATGTTGAAGAGTAGCCGTAATCCAACTCTGCTGCTGTCGATTGGTTTATTAGTGATTTCGACAACTCGAACGAACCCCAAGAAATCATAAGACCAGCACCCACAGATAGTTTGCCATCCAACAATTTGTATGACACAGTAGGTTGAACATTGTAAGCTGACAATGAGATGTTTTGCACCTCACTCATACCAGCCCAGTTATCCCCCCAATTCATAGATGAACCAAAAGGAGTATTAAACACCAAACCAAGCGCAAGGTTGTCGTTCACCTTGTAGTTAGCACTAAGATAAAGCGGAGTTGAGAGTTTGTTGTCTGACTCATAGGTTACACCATCTGCGCCACGATATGTAGCCACGGCGTTGATACCCGTAACACCACCTGCGATAGTGAACTTTTGCTCCTGGTAAGCTGCTGCTGCAGGGTTGAACCATACAGACTCAGAGTTTAGCTTTTGAGATACTCCAGTGTGAGCCATACCCAACTGCTTAGCACTTAAAGTGTTTACTTGATAACCCTCGGCCGAAGCTGAAGTTACGACTGCTGCCGCAAGGGCTAAAAGGATAAATTTCTTCATAATTTGTTTTTATTGGTTGTACTTATATCAAAAAGCCAATAGCGCACTTTTTGACAATAAATCGGCACAAAAGTATAGTAAATAAATTAAACCACCAAATTTTTCAACAACAAATTATACTAAACACCTTTTTTTATATGCAAAAACCACCCTTTTAAGGTGGTCTTTACTTGTGACTAACATAGTGTATATCTGTGCATTACATACGCTCTGGAACGGTAATTCCTAATAGTAACATCGCTTTACGAATTGTCGCAGCAACTTGTGCGCTAAGGTTCAATCTTAGGTTACGCACCGCTGCGTTCTCCTCCTTGATGATTGGATTTTCGTGGTAATATCCGTTAAATGTCTTAGCTAGCTCGTAGCCGTATGCACCTATAATAGATGGAGCAAAGTTCTCCGCTGCCGCTGCCACAACGTTTGGATAATCCGCAATTAGCTTTATGAGCTCAACATCTGCGTCGTTAAGTTCAGCCGAGATTTTAGCCTCTATCGCAATACCAGCCTCTGCTGCCTTACGCATAATCGAACATATACGTGCGTGAGTGTATTGTATAAATGGACCTGTGTTACCATTGAAATCTATCGACTCACGTGGGTCGAAGAGCATGGTCTTTTTAGGATCAACTTTCAATATGAAATATTTAAGTGCACCCATACCCACAGTTGTCGAAATCTCTAGAATCTCATCTTCGGTTAGACCATCAATCTTGCCAGCCTCCGCCGAAATTTCGCGTGCATCCTTTATCATATCGGCGATTAGGTCGTCGGCATCTACCACCGTACCTTCACGAGATTTCATCTTTCCCTCGGGTAACTCCACCATTCCGTAAGATAAGTGAGTGATGTGGTCGCTCCAATCAAAGCCCAACTTTTTGAGTATGAGCTTCAACACTTGGAAGTGGTAATTCTGCTCATTACCAACAACATATACCATGTCATCGAGACTCTCCTCGTCGAAACGGCTAAATGCAGTACCAAGGTCTTGAGTCATATACACCGAAGTGCCATCGCCACGCAACAGCAACTTTTGATCCAGCCCATCAGCCTCCAAATCTATCCACACCGAGTTATCATCCTTGCGGAAGAACACACCCTTTTCGAGCCCAGTCTCTACGATTGACTTACCCAAAAGGTAGGTTTGTGACTCGTAGTATGTCTTGTCGAAATCGACTCCCATAGATTTGTAAGTTACAGCAAAGCCCTCGTAGACCCAGCCATTCATCATCTCCCAAAGCGAGTAAACCTCCTCATCTTTAGCCTCCCATTTGCGGAGCATATCTTGCGCTTGGAGCATTAGGGGTGCCGACTTTTTAGCCTCATCTTCGGCCATTCCACCAGCTACCAACTCCTTGATTTGAGCCTTATATTGTTTGTCGAACTCCACGTAGTACTTACCCACCAAGTGGTCACCCTTCATGCCCGATGATGCAGGAGTTTCGCCTCCGCCAAATAACTTCCACGCCAACATCGACTTGCAGATGTGGATTCCACGGTCATTTACCAAGTTCACCTTCAACACCTTGTGACCCGCAGCCTTTAGGATTTGAGCCACTGAATAGCCTAGCAAGTTGTTGCGCACGTGCCCTAGGTGCAGTGGTTTGTTGGTGTTAGGCGACGAATACTCCACCATCATAGTGCGACCCGAAGGCTCACCCTCGCCAAAGGTAGGGGTAGCTGCTATAGTCTCGAACTGCGAAGTCCAAAACTCTCGACTTAGCGACAGATTCAAAAATCCCTTTATGACGTTAAACGCCTCGACCTCCGCAGAGTTAGCAACGATATATTCGCCCACCTCCGTGGCAGTAGCCTCTGGAGATTTGCGACTCTTGCGCAGAAGTGGGAAGGTCACCATTGTGTAGTCACCCACAAACTCCTTGCGTGTTTTTTGTATTTGGATTTCGGCAGCCGTAGTCTCGCCATAGAGTGTGCTCACCGCCTCCAAGGCTATTGAGCTGATAAGTTTTTCGATATTTACCATAATAATCGCTGTTTATGCCTCTGGATGTGTTCTTTTGTACTCTTCGTGGTCGATGTCGCAACCTGCGCAGTTGGAGTGGCAACCTGCATCGTGACACGTCACATCGCCATCGCTCGAACGAGTATCTTGCACTGCGCATTTGATGCCCAGAGCACGCATGTGTTTGTTTGTCGAGATTTCGGAGTCGATAAAATGCCCCTTCACCATGAGGGTAATAGACATACCAACCATGAAAAATGCGACCGCTCCGACCGAAAATAAAACTACAATTAACCAACTAGCCATAAAACTCTTAGTGTTAAGTTTGAAATAATAGCGCAAAGTTACTATATTTGTTGCTGATTAACAAAATTATATCTCAATTTAAAACACATTATGCGAATAGTTATTGCTGGAGCAGGCGAAATGGGGTGTCACTTGGCGAAGATGTTGAGTGGTAATGGTCACGATATTACGGTCATAGACCACGAGGCTAAACTTTTGTCGGAGGTCACGAGCCTTGCTGATGTTATCACTATTGAGGGTGACCCCACAACATTTGCCACGCTGCGCAAAGCGATGGTTCGCAAAAGCGACCTATTTGTGGCGGTGTGTGTCAAGGAGAATGATAATATAGTGTCGGCCGTATTGGCCAAACAGCTGGGCGTCAAGAAGTCGATAGCCCGCATAGACAACAACGAATACCTAGAGCCCAACAACAAGGAGATGTTCATAAACATGGGTATCGACTATCTGTTCTACCCCGAAAAGGATGCAGCGTTGGAGGTTATAAATTTACTTGGACACACCTCCACTAGCGAGTATGTCGATTTCTCGGGTGGTAAACTGTCGCTCGTGGTGTTTAAACTAGACTCCACATCGTCGCTTTTGGGGCGTGAACTTAGTGGTTTTTCGGATGATGACACTCCGCTGAACTATCGCACGGTGGCTATTTCGCGCAACAAAGAGACCATCATACCCTCTAAGGATGAGATATTTATGGAGGAGGATGTGATATATGTCATAACTCGTCAAGAGTCGATGTCGGAGGTGATGGAGTTTTCGGGCAAAAGCAATATTGAGGTCAAGAACCTTATGATTTTGGGTGGCTCACGCATCGGAATACGTGTAGCTATGGAGCTACAAAATGAGGTGAACATAAAGTTAGTGGATTACTCCGCCGAAAAAGCATACAAGCTGGCTGAGATGCTAGAAAAGACACTCATCATAAATGTCGATGGTCGCAACACCGAGGCAATGTTGGAGGAGGGAATATCCAATATGGATGCCTTCGTGGCGGTTACTGGGCGCAGCGAAACAAATATATTGGCAGCAATGCTAGCCAAAAGAATGGGTGTGAAGAAGGTGATTGCCGAGGTCGAAAACCTAAACTACATAGGACTAGCCGAGAGCATGGGAATAGATACCATAATCAACAAAAAGATGGTTACGGCATCCAACATATTCCGATTCACTATGTCTACGGATGTGCAAGCGATAAAGTGCTTGAATGGTAGCGATGCCGAGGTGTTGGAGTTTATTGTGAAGCCTAATTCACCTGCCACCAAACACATAGTCAAAGATTTGGAGTTGCCTAGCGACACCATAATTGGCGGCATAGTGCGTGGCGACAAAGTATTTATAGCCACAGGCAACAGCTCGATTCAGGCGTACGATAGAGTCGTAGTATTCTCGATGCCAGAGTCAGTGGGTAAGATTGGATATTATTTTAATTAAGCAGTAGCAAGTTATGTATATCGCCATAGCAGGAAACATAGGAAGTGGCAAGACCACACTCACGGAGATGCTCACAAAGCGTTTCGACGCATACGCATATTACGAAGATCCCGACAATCCATACATTGGTGATTTCTACGATGATATGGAGCGATGGTCATTCAATCTCCAAATCTACTTTCTTGCTAGCCGCATACAACAGACCACCAATATGCTAAACGAGGGAAGGAGCAAAAATCACTTGATTCAAGACCGTACAATATATGAAGATGCCCATATATTTGCCACCAACCTACACGAGATGGGGTTGCTTCACACCCGAGACTTCAGCACATATATGAAGACATTTAGCATGTTCGAGAGCTTTGTGCCCAAACCCGATGTGCTGATATATCTACGTGCATCGGTGCCGACACTCATAGCGCAGATTAAAAAGCGTGGTCGAGACTACGAGAGCAACATAGATGCCGAGTATCTGCGTTCGCTCAACGACAAATACGAAAATTGGATTACAAACATATACCAAGGTAAGGTATATATAATAGATAGGGATAACGACGATTTTGAGGATAACCCCGATACTTTCGACGAGATATGCCATAAATTAGAGTCACTATGATAGAGTTGCCATTGCAATTTGTGGAGCGCATGAACGCTCAATTAGGAGAGAGGGAGTGTGCAATGCTATGCTCTTCGTTGGAGGGCGAAATCCCAACCTCCATTAGATTTAACCCCTTCAAAATCGCTGCTCCACCTGTGGGATTAGAGCCTATTGGATGGAGCAGGTATGGATTCTACCTGCCTGAGCGTCCATCGTTTACGCTGGATAGTGCATTTCACGCTGGCACATATTATGTGCAGGAGGCGAGTTCGCAATTCGTGGGTCATATACTCTCCTACACCAATGTTGAGGGGGCTAAGATTATGGATATGTGCGCAGCTCCAGGCGGCAAGAGCACACTATACGCCACACTTGCGGGGTTGGATGGTTTGGTTGTGGCAAACGAGATAAATCGTCAGCGAGCATCCGTGTTGGCCGATAATGCTCGCAAATGGGGTCTAGGTAATATTGCGGTCACCAACAACGACACAGCTCACCTGGCGCAATTTGAATCGTGGGCAGATGTTGTGGCTGTGGATGCGCCATGTTCGGGCGAGGGCATGTTCCGCAAAATGGAGGAGGCTCGCGAGGAGTGGAGCGAGGCAAATGTAAAGATGTGCGCTGAGAGACAACTCGAAATCCTAAAAAACGCATGGCGAGCACTCAAACCTGGAGGGGTTCTAATATATAGCACCTGCACATTCAACGACGCAGAAAACGAGGGCGTGTTACGTGAATTCGTGGAGTATGGCGAGGATGAAATCGCACCATTTGAGAGCGTAGAGTGCGACAACAGCTGGGGCGTTGAGACTTCACGAGTCGGAGAGTTCCAGACATTTAGATTCTTCCCACACAAATCCAAAGGCGAAGGATTCTTTGCAGCCGTAGCACGCAAAAGTTACGACACGGGAGGTAGAGTTCGCATGCCCAAACCTCGCAAGGCTATATTTTCGCCACTCGACCGCAAATCCTTGGCAGAGGTTAGCAAATGGGTGGAGCAGAGCGAATTGATGCACTTTGTGATGGTGGCAGATACGATATATGGATATTACGCATCGCAGGCGGAGAGTGTGAAACGTTTGGCGGAGAGTCTCACGGTGTTGTATTCGGGGGTTACAATGGGTCAAATATTCAAAGGTAAACTTAAACCTGATAGTGCGCTGGCACTATTCCATGCCCTTAATCGTGAGGCGGTTGGGTGCGAAACACTTGACAATGACAATATTTTGTCGTATCTTCGCAAGGCGGAGCTCTCGGCAGAGTTGTTCGACGAGGAGGGTATCAATTTGGTATGCTCCAAGGCAGGAGATGCTGTGGGTTGGGTCAAGCGTGTTGGGCGCAGAGTCAATAACCTATACCCCAATTCATTAAGGATTTTAAAATAATAGCTATGGAGTCAAAAAAGTTATACTACACTATGGGCGAAGTCTCGGAGTTGTTTTGTGTTGCGCCCTCGCTTATTAGGTATTGGGAGAAACATTTCGATGTCATAAAACCCGTGCGCAATAAGAAGGGAAATAGACTCTTTACGCCCGCTGATGTAGACAATTTCAAGATTATATATCACCTCGTCAAGGAGCGAGGCATGACTCTGGAGGGTGCACAACGCACCATGAAGCAGAACAAAAAGAGCTACTCCCGTGATGCCGAACTACTCGAAAGCCTACAAAAAATCCGCTCTCTGCTCCTCGAAGTTCGCGAAGAACTCAAGGACGAAGTGCAGACAATAGCGTGCGAAGTGGAGGCAGAAGAGAGTGCCGAAGATGATATTTGTACCCTAGATATCGACCCAGACGAGGAATCTACACTATCGGGCGAACCCATAGATCACTCTACACGAAAAATCAAAAGAGTTCCCGATGCCGAATCCAAAGAGCTGTTTGCGTTTTACGAACAATCACTTTTCTAAATATATGAAAGCTAAAGATATAGCACGCATAATAGAGGAGTTTGCACCCCTCAAATACCAAGCAAGTTACGACAATGCAGGATTCACCGTCGGCAATCCCGAGCGCGAAGTGGAGAGTGTGATGCTGGCGGTAGATGTCACCGAGGAGGTCATAGCGGAGGCTATTGAGACAGGAGTAAATATGATAATTACTCACCACCCAATAATATTTACACCAATAAAGCGTTTGATGTCACAGGGTTATGTGGAAAAATGCGTGGAGGCAGCTATCAAAAACGATATTATACTATACGCCGCGCACACCAATTTGGACTCCACACCCGAGGGTATGAGTTGGCGAGTGGGTGAGATTTTGGGACTCAAAAACATGCAGGTTCTAAGCTCATCATCACCAGAGGAGGGGGTAGGTTATGGCGTCGTGGGCGAACTGGAGAGTAGCGTGCGAATGGCGGAGTATATAAAATATGTCGGAAAAAGATTAAATTGTAGTGCTTTGCGTCATAGTGACTTTAGCTCCGCAGAGTGTCGTCGAGTGGCGGTGTGCACAGGCTCTGGAGGGTCGCTTATGGGGGCTGTGGGTAGTCATGGGGTTGATTTGTATGTCACTTCAGATTTGCGATATAATGACTTTATGACACCTTCGGGGGAGTACACAGTGGTGGATGTTGGACATTATGAGAGTGAATATTGCGTAATTGAGATATTATTTGATATTTTATCAAAAAAAATGATTAACTTTGCCGTCCACAAGAGCCGCACAACGCGCAACCCAATAAACTATATATCACTATTATAGAAAATAAGTTAAATGTGGGCAACCACAAAACACAAATATAAGATTATGGCACAAAAAAAAGTAGTTGAAGCTGATTATTCAATGCAGGAGAAAATCATGGCACTCTATGAGCTCCAAAAGATTGATTCTCAGATTGATGAGATTAACAAAATCAAAGGCGAGCTTCCAATCGAGGTTCAAGATTTGGAGGATAGCTTGGTGGGTCTAAACACTCGTACCGAGAACATCAATGCCGAGATTGAGGAGTTTAACACACTCACAAGACAACGCAAGCGTGAGATTGATCAATCAAGAATTCAAATCGAGAACTACAAGGAGCAACACAACAACGTGCGCAACAACCGTGAGTTCGATGCTATAACCAAGGAGATTGAGTACCAAGAGTTGGAGATTGAGCTTGCGGAGAAACGCCTTAGAGAGTATAGCACAGCTATCAAAGCTAAGAAGATTCAATTGGAAGAGGCTGTGGCTGCAGCTCAAGATCGCGAGGCTGACTTGGCTGCAAAGCGTGCGGAGTTGGAGAATATCGAGGCTCAAACTGCCGACCAACTCGCTGTATTGGAGGCTAAAACTGTTGGTGCAAAGGTGAAAATTGATGAGCGTTTGCTCGCTGCTTACAACCGTATTAGAGGCAACGTGCGCAATGGTTTGGCGGTGGTTACTGTGAAGCGTGACGCTTGTGGTGGCTGTTTTAATCGCATACCACCTCAACGTCAATTGGAGGTGCGCCAAGGCAAGAAGATTATCGTGTGTGAGTATTGTGGTCGTATCTTGGTGTATGACACTGATGCTGCTGTTGCGGAGTAAATCCATTTCATACTATTTTAATACAAATCGTCACCTTTGGGTGGCGATTTTTTTGTTTTAATTTGGATTGTGCAGCAATGTTTATTAAATTTGTTATACGCAACCAATCTAAATCAAAATATTATGAAGAAATTTACTATCGCATTTGCAATGCTAGCTGCATGCCTATGCGTATCGTGCGCCCCAACAACAACAGAGACTAAAGAGTGCACAAAGAGCTGCGACGCAAAACAAGCACAATGCTCAACCGCATGGTTCGACTCTATGGAGTGGCTAGAGGGTGCACCAATGAAACCCGCAGTGAAATCTATCGACATCAACACGTTTACTGCTCACTATGCTAAATTCCCAGAGCGTTGGAAGACTGTGTTCAACTACCTAGCAACTCAAGACCTTAAGAATGTGGCTCTTGGAGTGACGGAGCTTACTCCCGATGTGCGAGTTATTGTTCAGGAGTATGAGACACGACCAATCGTAACAGCGGACAAAGTGCTATACGAAAGACACCAGAAATATATTGACGTTCAATGTATCATAACTGGCGAGGAGATGCACGGAGCATCAAAACTAGGAAACGGCGTAGAGTGCATACCATACAAGGATAGCGACGACATCATGTTCTACACCGTATATGATGTACCATTCTATATCATCCGCTCGGGATACTTCACAATCTTCTTCCCAGATGATATGCACACCACAAACTACGGATTTGGCGATGTAACCAACGTACGTAAATTGGTGTTCAAAGTTAAGTTTGAATAGGGGAAATACACCTACAAAAAATAGCCGAAAGAGTAAATCTTTCGGTTATTTTTTGCGAACTCTATAAGCCGAGTTCTGTATCTCCATCAAAAGATGTAGACCTCTATCATTTATCTACGAAGCCAGTCACCTGACCCCTCTAGCAACCTACCCCCCGACAACGAGCGAGTAACCCTTAAATGTCGGTATACATGGTCTTGCAACCCGTAAGACGTACTGACCGAGGAGTATCACTACCCTCGCGGTGGGCTCTTACCCCGCCTTTTCACCCTTACCAATTGCTTGGCGGTTATTCTCTGTTACGCTACTATACCCTCTCGAGTATCAAGCCATTAACTTGCACGGTACTCTATGTTGCTCGGACTTTCCTCTCCTGCTCCTTACCACCCAAGGGCAGCGGAGCAGCAGCGATAGAGCGAGTTCGCAGTGGCAAAGATAGTAATAAATTACTAAAAAACCTACTCGTAGACCAACTCTAGGTCGTCCAACCACATTTGACTTGTAGTGCTACCCGTAAAGTAATCTCCATAGAGTGATGTGGAGGCTACAATCATAATATGCGTAGGTAGAGTCTGCTTATCGTAATAATCTATTGGAATCTCAAATTGTGTCCACTCACCCACTGTCTCACTCTTTTGGAGCGAACCATACGCCACTACATCGTCATCCGTAGGTTTAAAGAAGGTCGTTTGATCAAGCGTAAAGACATACTTAGGGTTCTTCGAATTAGCAGCGTAAGTATCTTTTGGAGTGGTATAGCTCGTTGGAGTCCACGTGCCAAGTGCAACATATATAGTACCTATATCGGGGGTCGTACCAAGTGTTATATCCGCAGATATGGATTCTGGCAATCTCGATGTATCCATCATATCAATTGCACCGCAAGTGTATCTATACCAACCTCTAAGTGCCACAGGACGCTGCGTGAATGGGAATCCAAAGGCTATAAGTCCATCGGTGTTGTATGTGTCGGTAAAGGTTCCCGTGAATATATTTCCTGCGGCGAATTTAACCAGCACTTTTTGCGCTGTCAAACACGCCGAGTAGTTACCCTCGCTACCTGGTCGAGTATCCGTAGAGGATGCCGTGAGTGTCGCACCTCCTAGGCTTGACCCTTGGTTACCTGTATCCCACACTGGATAGGTCTCCGTCGAAAGGTATGGCACGACCCAACTCTTAGTTCCCCACTCCTCGAAGTCGCTATTTGCGATTTGTGGAGTACTTTCGGTAGTGCGAGTAACTATCGGGGATGATATGTCGCCAATGTAGCTCTGCAACTCGTATGTTGTCTCGGGTGTAAGCCCTGTAATCTCCGCCGAGAAATATCCACTCTGAGGTGTCACCGTCAATGTAGACCAAGTAGTATCCCCAAATTTACGATACCTATAACCACACTCCTCTCCCGTGGATGTATCACCCGAAGTCTCGACCCAGGCACGTGTTGCTCGTGCCTCACAAATAGTAAAATCGACCGACGCCTCCTCAAACGAAGCGTATATAAACCACTCCTCCGTGCGACCATGATATGTGACATACACCCTGCGGAAACTACCTACAAACGATGTTAATTCCTCCTTCGTGGGCGACATGGTGGTGATTCCTTCGGGGCCAAGTTTAAGTTCCGTGACAGATACATTATTGGAATCTATAGCATCGCTAATGGTGACGTATACCTTATAGTTCTCAGCGTCTATTACAGATGCTCCAATTTGACCCACAACCTCTATTGAGCGTGATATTGTCTGCTGTGCCTCTATACTCCAATCATAAGTTTGATAGTTATACAGTGTCACATTTAGGGGTGTCGAGAGGTCGAAAACACCCTCGATTTCACGGCTCAACTTAGCCTCGGCACTACACACCGCAGATGTAATCTCCACATTGCGAATATCAGTTGTTTCATCCAATGTGAGAGTCGCCTTGCGTGAAAGTTCATCAATAGATGTAGTGAATCCATCACCCGAGATGCTGACTATACCCAAAAATTGATAGGGATAGGGTATATCATTTTTGATGCACGACACCGTTGCGCAACAGATGATAGATAGAGTTATATATAAGAATTTTCTCATTTCATAACGCATTATTTCCAGAGATGAACCGTAACACCAAGGTTTATCGCCAAAAAGTTAAACTTAAAACTCATACCCGAATAGTCTCGACTACCCTTGCTCACTCCATTTTCGTCATACTGCTTAACTTTGGTGTAGTTTAATCCACCAAACTCAAACGACACGGATGCTGAGACATTATTCATAATAAAGACCGACATTCCAGGGTTGAAGCTCAAATCAAACGATGTTTTGTTACTCTTAGTATATATACCACTGTTGCCCGAGCCATACTCAAACACCGAACTACCACCCATGGCCGACAACTCCACCTCCGCAAATAGCCCAAAATGGCCATTGCGATCGAGTGCCGTATATGAACGATGAAACACCGCTGCTGTGAAGTAGCTACCCACAGAGCTTATGTATGGAATATCAAACTGCAAGTCATTTTCTTCGCCCAAATCTATGCGTGCTGTGTCGATTGTACCGCCTATGTAACTATACCCCAAGCGCATACCCACAGCTCGATTATCTCTGTAAAAATAGGCACCAAATGGTTTGACGGAGGTCATTCCGAAATCCGCATCAATATTATCGACAAAAAGCATATAGTCGGCATCATCGGCCGTAAATGTGAAGTACGATGCCGTAAGACCTGTCATCCACTCCCCTTTGTATGCATATACATTTCTCTTGAGTTCTCGCTCTACGTGCTCAATTCTATTAATTTTGGCGGGTGCTTCCGCCGCAGCTTCGCCTGTAGAGGCCACCACAGTGAGGGTTGATATTGTAATGGTCAGAACCAATATTATAATTTTTTTCATAATCTTACACCTCCATTATAAAAAGAATACTGCACCCAAACCTATAGAGAATAGATTGACTGTGAAACTCATACTACTACTATTCATACTACCCGTGTAGACCTGATTTTGAATCTGATCTTCGTGGCTGAACGAAACACCCAATGCACCGACCGTAACCTCAAAGGCTATGTTGTTGGTGGCAAAGGCTATGATACCTGGCATCACATTCAACGACACATCGACCGACTTGGCGTATGTGCCCTGCACTGGCGAATCAAAAGCATATTTAGAACGAGAGCCTCCCAAACCAAACTGCACCTCACTAAACATCGAGAAACGCTTAGTATGACCTACTGGGATATATTGCCTAAGTGTCGCCTTGCCTTGGAACGATTGGCTTATGCTATATATATCGACAATCGACAAATCAATACTCGAATCATCGTCACCAATCGACAGCGTGGCATTATCCACCTTCATAAGTGTACGCCCATACTCCATGCGAGCACCAACCGTGAGGTTGTTCTTAACGGCATACGACACCATTGGACTTGCCGAAATATTGTAACCATTGGAGCGAATATCCTCCACTACCAACAGCGAGTAATTATCATTGGAGTGTGTGGAGTAAGAGCCTGCAATTCCGACAATCCATTGACCCTTGGGCACAAACAAATTATCCATCGCAACCAATCCTCGGTTTTGCCTACGCTGTTCAATCTCGGAGGATTGAGCTACGACCTCTGCTGCCTGCAACATAAGCAGAGTGAGTAGTGTTATATTTAAAAGTATATTGCGCATTAGTAATTAAATTTAAAGTCATCAACCCACAACTCGCTACTTGTCGAACCAGAGGTGTACTCACCCTTGTACGACGATGTTGCCATAATCGCTATTTGGTATTTAGCGGTTGGAACTGCCTTTTTATCATAGTAATATATCGGAAGTTCAATCTCCGTAAATGATGAAACGGTATTTTCTATATGTATATTAGCATAACCTATAACTTGCCCCTCATCCACCGACATATCTGACTCAGGATCCCAAACACCCGAAGGATCTCCCAAGCCCGAGGTCACTCCATGACGAGATGACCAATCGACAATAGCGACATATACACGGCACTTATCGTCGGAACCCACAGTTGCTTTGTATCTGAAGCTGAACGATTTTGGGCGCACATTCCAATCAAATGGCTGACCAAACGACGCTGTACCCTTTGTACCACTGGTCATAGCGAATGTTCCCGATAGCAGGTTTCCAGCCGCAATAACTCCATATGCCGATGTAGTAGACAAATATGGGCATCCATTAGTGGAGTCGTACGTACACAACGATGATGTCGTAGAGTTGTTTCCACTAGCCCAGAACTCTGCATTTGCATTTGAGGTGGTGTAGCACGAAAGCGACGAATCACTAAAGTTGCTATAAGGAATCGACAGAGAGGCATCCGACGATGTTAAATCCGCCACATAAGACTCCTCACCATCTATGATTGCTTGATACTCATAATCTATCGCAGGGAGATAACCATCTAAATATTGATACATTGTATTGGAGTAGTCGTTAGTGATTGCCGCACTCCACTCCACATCGCTTTCGGCACTCCACAAGTTGCCATTGGTAGATGTAGCTTCATAAGTTCCAAACCACTCCGAGTTGCCTTTTTGGCGGAAACGCATCTGTACGCTCTGGCTTGGGGTGGTTGTGTACCACTGCATTTTGGTGGTTGCAGCCCAGAAATCCTCATCTACGACACCTGCAAATCCCGAAATTCCGACCTCGACATTTAATTCGTCATAGGCTCCATTTTCAGCTGTCGCCACCACTGCCACATTATAGTAATCGCCACTATTCATAGCCGCAAACAACCCCTCACGCAAATAGAGCGTTTGTGTCGAGTTGTCATACACCACATTATCGGTCGATGAGGTGGCGTCGTCAGTGAATGTTGCGTCGTACAAACTACCTCCCATCATAACATTTACAGCCACAAGAGGCGACAGTGAGGTAATAGAGAGTTCGTAGTTAGATTTGGCAAGGATATCTTGCACCTCATCCTCCTCGAAATCCAACGCCTTGATTACGGGTTGCACCTTGAAATCAAAGATATCGTCACTATAAACTATATCCTCAAAGTTCAAAGATATGCCACTCACAAGCAAATAATCTGAATATTTAAACGACAACGTATATTGATAAGCCTTCTGAGTAGAGGTTAAAATTCCAGTTTGAATCTCACTACCATCGCCTATAAACTTCCACACCATATTCTTTACGCCATCGGGCAATATAAAATAGCCATTCGCATCGACACTATAAGTTAGTGTTGGAGTATCTTCATTAACCTCTGCCACGGAGTTCGCCGCATACACCTCGACACTATACTCCGAGAAGTGAGAGGCAAGAGTGACGTCATCAAACTTAATTGTGAGAATCGTGTTTTGAACCGTCGCCTCCACATTAAAACGTGAATAATATTTTGGCACAATATCTACCACATCACTCTCGCCGTAGTAGTATAAATCATCATCAAAAGAGGCTTCGTTGTAGACTCCAGCACGATACGTCGCATAGTAACTTCCCGATGCTAGATAATCAATAAATTCACCCGACACCGCTGCATAGTAACGCACTAATCCACCATCGGAGTTATATATTTTGAGAACTCCACTATCCAACAAATCGCTGTCGCTATCCCCATCACTTCCCGAACGAGTAATCGAGACCGTTGCGCTAAATTCACCCGTGCTCTGCAATGCGCCGCCATCATCCTCCGAGGATGTGCACCCCACAAACACGAGCACAAGAAGTGCTATATATTTATATATTGTATTCATTAGCTTACTAATTTCGTACTACCATTACTGTTTTTGTCGTTTCGCCATACTCGTCACTAACTCTCAATGTAAAGTCCGACTCACCTGTGCCCACACCTGCGAGCAGCGATATCAACTTTGTGATATTCACCGTAACACTCTGCTGCCCCTTAATCTCATCACCTACGGGCAAATCAAAATCGGCAAGAGTCTCCAAGACACTAGCATCCGAATATATCAAATCCATATTTTTGGAAAGACCCACACTCTCCAACAAACTATCCGACAACACATCGCCCACAATCTCTACCGACAACGCTGTAAATCCAGCCTCCGAAATAGAGGTTATATAGAGCTCCACTGTGGGGTTGTTCTCATCGCCCTCACCACTTGCAAATATTTCGTAACGAGTGTCGAAGTCATACCCTCCAATCCACACCACTTGTGGGAGTTTCGAATCCACCTCTGTCTCAATCATTAGGGTGGTGTATGATGCACGCCCCTTGGCATCTATCGCCTCTACCTTTATGGTGTGAACTCCGACATATTTAGCCAACCCTGCAATACCCTTGTACTTAATAGCAGCAATAACCGCAGAGCCATCCTCACGCATAGATATATAGTCACCAAGCGCAGATGACGCTACAAATTCGCCACCCTCATACACAGTGATAGCTCCATCGACAAATCCAGCTGTCGCCAAAGCGTCGCCAAAATATTCGCAAGTCGAAGATATAGATATGGATACACTCTCGACCGTAGTACCCTCCTCGGGGGTGATAGTTGCCGTGTATGTTGGTGAATAGGTCTCTGTGTATATGTCATACATCGAACTATTGATGATATACGACTCATCTATTCCCACGCCATTATCCACACTCACCGATGGTGCACTTGGGTTTGTTGCCTCGCTATCGGGGTCGAACATAACCTCTTCGGTGAGTTTTGCCAGCAAGAATGTTTGACTTGTGACATCCAATCCCTCCTCTGTGTCATACACCCACGAATCCACAGTCACGGTAATGAGCGTAGAGCCCGTAGAGTTGTAATCAATCTTAACCTCTATATCTCTATATTGACCAGCTGCGACATCTGTAATTTTTTGAGTCCAGTCGCCCTTTTCGAATCGTATGTAGTTGGGGTTGTCGCTATCCGTACTTTGGTTATACATACCTGTGAGATATATGGTTATAGTACCATCCTCAGGAACTGCAAAGTAACCCAACTTATCCTCGTCCGTGGGGAAGAATGTCAATTCACCATCGCCACACTCCAAGAGCACCTGCAATTTATCTGCATCATCTTCGGGTGAAGGGTCGAAAAACGCTACCACATCGGCAGAGATAGTGACCGAAGTCATAACATTCGCAAGCGAACAGGTAATCTCGCCCACTGCCGTAACATTCTCATCACCCACCGAATAGCTCTTTTTACCTGCATACTCTGGGCAATACCAATCTGCCGAGGGTATATCACTCGACTCACACGAATATACCTCCACGGTGTATACTCCCGCACTCAACACCATAGGCTCTGTTACAGCTATGGCATTGGTGTAACTATCTTTGTAGACAACCTCACCATCGCTATCGCGCGAAATCTTGACTGTGAAGGTAGACAAATCTTGAGATGTGCTACCACTCTTTGTAGCCACAACATCGTCGCTTTTGTCATCCAAAAACGCCTCGCCTTCACTCTCTACCACAACCGAGAAATTATCGAACGACAAATAACCTTGACTATCAGGGTCGATAATATCACCTGGATTTATGGTACCATCTGGATGCTCAAATGAAGTTGTGTCATCCGAACAGCCGACGCTTAGTGCCACGGCAAATAAAAATATTGTTATAAAGTTTAATACCTTTTTCATATCACTATATTATTGGGTTTAAATCCACACTTTGTTCGTCACTCTGTATGATTGTGTTGTTTATTGTTACATCTACTTTTGCTCCGCCTATGTCAGATCCTTCGAGCAGGAAGGTTGTCATTTGGGATGCTGCGGTAGTTCCTATATATGTTTCGTTGAAGGTCACCGTGCCGCCATTGCTCACCCTTGTAGCTACTCCTTGGAGAGTTAGCGCAGTGCCTGGTTCCACAAATATGATTCTGTCGTCGTTATCCGCAGAGAATGGGTCGAACACAAATTTACCACCACTCTGGGTTGTTATCGTAAAGGTAGCTGCCGAAAAATAGCTCATGAACCAATCATCTGCTTTGACTCTGATTATGGAGTTTATGAGCTTTGCGCTAAGCGAAAGTTGGGTGTTGTACTCACCCTTAACAATCGTAAATGGTGTTGTAGAAAATGCAAAGCAAGCATTTGTCTCGCTCTCTTGAGTGGGATCACCGCCGCAACTCAGAGTCGCCTCATATTCGCCACTCCACAATATCGACGCCGAAGAGTTAAACTCCGTTGTATTCTCAAATGTCTCGTCATAGCTCTGCTCGCTCCTATCCGAAGAGTCTTGATAAGTACCAACTATGCGCAGCTCCATATCATCTACACTAGGAATTAAGCTGCTCGGAATCTCGAAACCAGACTCCCCCACATCAGATGTCGAGGTCACAACCTCCACACTCGATAATATAGTGATAGAGCCATACCCTACCCCCGACCAAGAGTCATCACTCTTGGAACAGCCGACAGCCGCTAAAATTGCCGCCACCGCTATTGCATATATATATAGGTATCTTTTCATAAGGCTACTCTGCTACGAGGGTTATTGTTACATCGTCTATGTCGATGGTGTCGTATTTGGTCGTGCTATAATTAGATTTTCCAAAGGTTCCTGAGCCTAACCATCCTATACGTGAAGTGCTCGACAATCCCGAAATTTCTTGATTTGTTACTGTTGCTGTTCCAGCACTTGTGATATCTATTCCATTGGTACCACTACTATACATTCCATCATTTATACTACCACCATCGGTACCTCCAAACGTAATGGTCACCGAGCCGTGATAGCTATAAGTCCATTTAGCAGTAAAGGATACATATAACGAGACATTAGATGCCGTAGACTTCAATCCCCAATTGCTAAGCTCGCAACTACTTACCTTACTAGTGTATAGTGTTTGATAACTGATTACGGTGAAATAGTATGGACGAACAGTAATGTGCGAACCCTTAGTCCACGTTGCTCTTGTACTAGCTTCCCATCCTGAAAGATCACCTGTTCCATCAATATCCGAAGTATGACTCTCACCCGTTGTACTTGCCGAATCCGTAGCTGTAATATCCGAGAAGTCCGTCTTAAAGAAGTATGGCACATCAATAGTGTACTCCGTAGAGCTATTTACATTAGCCGTGCTAAGTGCAATGGTTTCGGTTTTATACACCCTATCGGTATCAAGACGCACCGTGAGCGAACCCGACGTAAATGAAGTGCCGAAATCATCAACATTGTATAGGTATAGATTATATTCATCGCTATCACTTTGAGCAGCCATAGTGACACTCGACGTACCATCATCAAACGTAACACCACTAGGCAGCGTGAATGTCACCGACTCCAAAGGCTCTCCAATGCGACTCTTGACGTCGTCAGCCGAGATTGTAACGCTCAATGTAGTAAGCAGCTTTGGTGTTGGCACAGTGAGCGTTACGGGGGTCACATGCCCCGACTGTAATGTTTTAGAGATTGATGCCTCTATGGAGTTAGACATCAGACCATCGGCTCCAAATCCCACAAATGTCATAGTGCCACTAAGGGTTGTGGGGTTCACAAACAACCACATATAGTTGTCATCCCCAGTTTCGAATGGCTCGTCAAACTCCAAGGTCACAACATTGCTTCCGTTAGACAATACTGGAGCACGACTGCTATCCTCGGCATCCACCGCAATATCTCCCACAACGTTTTGAGGAAACGTAATCTCCAGCCCTGTGAGTGGTTCGCCGAAGTTATCACGACCCGTAGGCACCTCTATTCTTAGGATATGCATCATGTGATTAAAGCTCATGCTTGCTGGGGTATTGTAAGTCGTACCAGACAATTCGCGCGACGATGCAGGTGTAGCTACCATTATATCATTCACCCCATCATACGCTCCACTTTGGATTGCCGACAAGGTAAAATTCGCCTGCGTGCCGTTCACCGACACAGGGTATGGATATACTCCATAGCAGGAGTAAGTACCCTCGTCCATTTCAGATATTGTAGCCGAAAACTCCGCCTGCGTGAGCGAAGTACCATAATAACGCATGGTGAATTTCTCAGCTGCTAGGGCATAAGAGGCATCATCACTCGCCTTTGCCCACACTGCGATTTGGTCACCTGGAGCCCAAGTCGTCGTTGCGTTATCATCCTCAATAAAGGTTTTAGTCGAGGAGTTCGTTGAAGATGAACCAAAAATAGAAACCTCCACTTTAGCCCTCTCTTCACTCTGCTGCGACTCGCTACAACCCACACAAAATAGTGGGATAAGCAGCAAATATTTCAGAATTTTATTCATCAAATTTTAACACTTTGGTTACGTAAGTAGGGTAAAATAATTATTGGTGTGTTTTTAAGAGTGCTATTGGAGATGAGATTTTTTGCTATTGAATTGAAAATATAGTGGTTCTATACTGAAATTTAATAGTGAAAAATATCGCTCCAAGAGTGCTTTTAAAAATATGACAATAATTGTTTTACACTACTTAACATTAGTCATAATCAA
Source organism: Rikenellaceae bacterium (assembly GCA_047173765.1). Taxonomy (GTDB): domain Bacteria; phylum Bacteroidota; class Bacteroidia; order Bacteroidales; family Rikenellaceae; genus Alistipes. The sequence goes on along the minus strand of JBCQUV010000006.1, from coordinate 35,403 downwards.
AACAAAGGTATGAAATTTTGATGGGAATATGAAATTTAAAATGGTAAAAAATGCAGAATAGTAGACATTTAGAACTTTTTTATATCTCCAAATACCCTTTCATCACCGCATATATAGTGAGTCCGGCCAAGGATTTTATGCCCAATTTTTCGAATATATTTTTGCGATGCGTAATTACCGTTGTAACACTAATTGATAGCTTTGCAGCAATCTCTTTGTTTATAAGACCCTCGACAAGGAGTTTTGTAACCTCGATTTCGCGAGGTGAAAGAGCCTCACTTTTTTCACTCTTTGACATAATAGCATGAGGATGGTGGGGATGAGCGGCTCCATGGGCTGCATGATGCAGACTCTTAATTGCTGTCTCGATTTCGCTTTGCGATGTCAATATATTTATTTGGTGAAAACCATGCAACACATTCGTATTCACCCCTCCTTGTGTTAGAATTATGGTTTTGTGTCTACGCATTTCGAAAAATGCACCATGCTCCACCACTATATTTGCCGACACAAATAGATGAAAGAAATCCTCTGGTTCGCTCGACTCAATCTCCGAAAACTCCGAGCAGACCTTAAACATCCCAAATGGCAACATAGACTCCAACATCGCACGCAGCCCCATACTCATAAGTGTATTGGGGGTCAAAATAACAATTACTGGGACACTTCTATTCATGATGGTATGGTTCATTTTTGAGAATTGTAAATGCACGATATATCTGCTCCGCAAATATCGCACGGATTATTTGGTGCGAGAATGTCATCTTCGACAACGAAAGTTTGCCATTAGCACGGGCGTACACATCATCCGAGAAACCATAAGGTCCTCCAATCACTAGCACCAGACGCCTAACGCCACTATTCATCCTCTTTTGCAGCCACTCCGCAAACTCCAGCGACCTGTACTCTACACCTCTCTCATCCAACAACACAACATAATCGCTGTCGGTTAATTGCCTAAGAATAGCGTCACCCTCCATTGTGCGCTGTTGCTTAATCGAGAGATTACGTGTGTTTTTGATGTCGGGAAGTGTCGTGAGCGAAAATTTGGCGTAGTGATTCACTCGCTTGGCATACAACTCAAAAAGAGACTCCACCTCCCTAGAGTCAGTTTTGCCTATAACTATTAGCTCTATATTCATCCCTCTCGCTACTCTATAACATCACTATTCCACTCGCCTCTAACGCCTCTATATATAATAGGCTTATTGGGCTCTTTGACCTTCAACCACTCATAGAGTCTATACATATTATATCCATTGCCCGACTCATCGCCACCCAACGAATACCCTATCACACACCCCTTCTCGCGGCTACGGCTATAAGCAGCTTTGGTTCGCAACATATACTCACCCAGCAACTCTGGATTATTAGATGGTGTTCCACCCACTCTCTTATCTTTGGGCGATGCCACTGCATTTATATTTATTTGATCGACAACCCACAGACCCAACTCATTGCACAAATCATACAACCACATCGGTTGAGGATATGAGGGAGCAATGGTGTTTATGCCCAACTTCTTAAGCTGAAGCAACTCCCTGTGACTCTGCTCCTTGGTTGCAGCAGCGTTGTAGCTATGTGCCTCAATCGAGAGAGGCTCCGAGAAGTTATATATCTTGTTATCTTTGTACGAAACATCCAAAAATCCCACCTTGCGAGGTATATACTCCGTAATAACACCTCGTCGGCGAAGATAGACCATCACCCTATACAACTTTGGCGAATCGGTGCTCCATTTATTGTCGAAAGCACCAATCACAGTGGGCGAAAACCTAATAGTGTCAGTCGCAAACCCCTTAACCTCAAACGAATTTACGGAGTAATCTAACAGCTCACCCGATGGCGTATATATATCATACCCCACATCCACACTCTGAGCCTGCGAGAAATCGTTGCGCAGAGCCACAGCAATATTTAACTTACCTCGCTTATTCAGCGAATCTGGGCGAATTGAGATATCCAAATCATGAATATGCAGATGTGGTTGCGCCAATATATAACTACCCACAAATAGATGCTTGCGAGGGATATCTACCCCAGCGTCAATTTGTGGCACACGTGATTTGCGAAGTGCAACATCTATGCGATTCAACCCCTGAGCCAAATGTTTTGAGATATTAAGCGTCACAGGAGTTATAGCATCCTCTTGGCTAAAGACCTTGCGCTCGTTGATTATTAGGTCGTACGCATCCCCCGCCCCTTCGATGTGGAGTGTCACCACTCGACCCGTCCAATTATCGGGCATCATAAACAGCTGTCTCACGATGAGTGTAGAGTCGGTCGAAATCGCAGGCTTGGGCGAGAAATCTCGATAATACTCCTTTAATTTTCGCACTCCGCTCTGGGCGTCCTCACGGATTTCATATGGTGCAAACTCAGCTGTGAAGAGTTGCTCTGCCAACACCGCAGATGGTGCAAGCAACAATAGTGCAACAAGGGTTATATATCTATTAAGTGTCATATTCATAAAATTTTTCAACCACAAAAGTAACTATATAATTGTAAATTAACAACCCCTGCGACCAATAATTATTCATGCATCAAAACTATTTAGGGGAGTTCTATTTTCTCCCTGATTTTAATTTTTTGTTAATAATTGTCCATTTTTGCTTTTGCAAAAGTGGGTTGTAGTGGCTCCTACCACCTATTTTTGCAAAAGTAAAAAGGGGTGGTTAGTAGCTAAAAAGTATTTTAGGGAGAAATTAGAACACCCCTTTAGCGATAAGAAATCTATTATTTTCGTAAAAAGATATAAATATTTGCGCATTATTTATTATATTTGCGAACTTTTGAAACTACCAATATTATGTTAAGCAGACAAATAGCAGACAAACTGCAAGGATACGAAACCCCATTCTACTTGTACGACATGGGGCTTTTGCGCCAAACACTCGAAAGCGTAATGCACGAGTCAAAGAGATATGGCTACCACGTACACTATGCCATCAAAGCGAACTACGACGACAGAGTCCTCGAAGTAATCAAAGAGTATGGCTTGGGAATAGATTGCGCAAGTGGCAACGAACTACGCAAAGCTCTAGAGGCTGGGTTCGACCCCAAAGGCATCGTATATGCAGGTGTAGGCAAAAAGGACAAGGAGTTGGAGTACGCCATAGACTCTAAGATTATGGCTATCAACTGCGAGTCAATCCAAGAGTTGGGTATTATAGATGAAATCTCGGCTCGCAAAGGTGTCATCACAGATGTAGCTCTGCGCATAAACCCCGATATCGACCCCAAAACTAACGCTTGCATCGACACAGGTCAGGCAGATAGTAAATTTGGAATTTCGTATGAGGAGGTTATGGAGAATGCCGAGCTTATCAAATCATACAAGAACGTGAGTATCAATGGTATTCACATACACATTGGTTCTCAAATTAGAGAGCTTCACGTGTTCGAAAATATGTGTAACAAAGCGAATGTCATTGTCGAGAACTTGGTGAAGTTGGGCTTCGAGTTCAGCTTTGTGGATGTTGGTGGTGGTTTGGGTATCAACTATGATGTACCCGAGAATGAGCCAATTCCAAACTTTGCATCTTTGTTCTCGATTGTGAATAACTACCTAGCGGTGGGCAATCGCAGTGTACACTTCGAGTTTGGTCGCTCTATCGTTGCTCAATGTGGCGAGCTTATCACTCAAGTGTTGTTCAACAAAACCACAGCTACGGGTCGCAAGTTGGTGATTGTAGATGCCTCGATGACGGAGCTTATCCGCCCAGCGTTGTATGGTTCGTACCACAACATCGAGAATATCTCGTCGGATAGTGACCAGCGCAGCAAATACACAATCGTGGGTACAGCATGCGAATCTACGGATGTGTTCCAAGAGAATTTGACACTTCGCCCCACGAAGCGTGGTGACCTTATAACTCTCAAATCAGCAGGTGCTTATGGCATGTCTATGGCTAGTAGATATAACCTTCACTCGTTGCCTGGAGCGGTTTATAGTGACGAAGTAAAATAATATGTGGCTCCTGCTCGCCTTCACTTCGGCAGCACTTTTGGGTCTATATGATGTAGCAAAAAAACAGGCTGTTACGGGCAATGCCGTACTGCCTGTTTTGCTATTAAATACCCTCTTTGCATCGCTGATATTTTCGCCTGCGCTCCTCAATTCCCTGCTTGATTTGGGATGGTTTACCGACTCTGCGTGGGATGTACCACGCATGGGGTGGAGTGCCCACAGAGCGGTAATTATCAAAGCATTTATCGTACTATCGTCGTGGATTTTGGGCTACTACGCCATCAAACACCTACCCCTCACAATCGTTGGCCCCATAAACGCCACTCGACCAATGATGACCCTCGTGGGAGCTATGATTATCTTTGGCGAGAGGCTCAACGGGTGGCAATGGGGAGGAGTTGTGCTATCTATTTTCTCGCTCTTTCTGCTTAGTCGTTCGGGTCGCAAGGAGGGGATAAAATTCGAGCGTAATGGTTGGATACTGATGTTGGCTGGTGCGGCTCTACTGGGTGCTGCGAGTGGACTCTACGACAAACACATTATGCGGAGTTTGCACCCCGTATTTGTGCAGGGGTGGTACAATTTCTACCAATTTGTATTGATGTCGATAGTCATACTATCTATCTGGCTACCCAACCGCAAAGGCTCAATCCCCTTTAGGTGGAGCTGGGCAATACCCTTTATCTCAATATTTATTTCGGCGGCGGACTACGCATATTTTGCCGCCTTAAGCGACCAAGATGCTATGATTTCGATGGTCTCGATGATTAGGCGCAGCTCTGTGATAGTATCATTTGCGTGTGGAGCGATGTTACTAAGAGAGAAGAATTTACGTAGCAAAGCGTTGGATTTGCTATTTATACTAATAGGAATGATACTACTTTATATAGGTTCAAAATGAAAAATATAATCGAAATAGTCGATGGAGTAACTCGACAACCACAATACCACCTCCCCCAACCCATAAACATCGCCATTGCCCAAGGTGAGCAGATAGCAATCATTGGTCGCAACGGCTCAGGTAAAAGTATAATCGTGGGGGTGATGACTGGCGCACATCCTCTGCGTGGCACGGGGGTGGAGTATTCGTTCCCAAATAGCGAGTCGCAACGCGTGTCGGACAACATCAAATACATCGCCTTCAAAGATTCGTATGGCGACGCTGACGCTGGATATTACTACCAACAACGCTGGAATAGTTTCGATAGGGAGGATCAACCCATAGTGGGTGATATGCTTCCTCAAAGCGATAATGAGGAGCTTAGAACTATCCTCTTCGAACTCTTCGCCGTAGAGTCGATGCTCCACAAAGAGATGATACTTCTAAGCTCGGGCGAGCTACGTAAGTTCCAACTCACACGTGCACTACTCTCTGCACCGCAGATGCTCGTTATGGAGAACCCATTTATAGGGCTCGATGCTCAGACTCGTGACCAGCTCCACACTTTACTCGGTGAATTAACCCGTCGCACCGCCATGCAGATAGTATTGGTATTGTCCAAAAGCGACGATATCCCCGAATTTGTGAGCCACGTAATCCCAGTTGAGGGTGGCGTAGTGCTCCCCAAACAGAGCCTTAGCGACTATCGAGCAACTCGCCCTGCAGACCCTCAAAAGGTGCTATCTCAAGAGGCAGAGCAGCGAATACTAAACCTCCCCACATCCGAAAATCTACACACATCGCCCACCGTGGTAGAGCTCAAAAAGGTATCAATCCGCTATGGCGAGCGCACAATCCTCCGCGAACTAACGTGGCAAGTACAACGAGGCGAAAGATGGGCACTAAGCGGAGAGAATGGAGCTGGAAAATCAACACTCCTAAGTTTAATTTGCGCCGACAACCCCCAATCTTACGCCTGCGACATAACCCTATTTGGGCGCAAACGTGGCACGGGCGAGAGCATTTGGGATATCAAACGACACATAGGCTACGTGAGCCCCGAGATGCACAGAGCATACTCAATTAGTGCATCGTGCATAGAGATTGTGGCGAGCGGACTGCACGACACCGTGGGATTGTTCAAGCGAATGAAACCCGAAGATAGTGCCATCTGTGAATTTTGGATGGAGATGTTCGGGATACTACATCTTCGAGAGCGCAACTTTATGCAGATTTCGAGTGGTGAGCAACGCCTAGTGCTCCTAGCTCGAGCATTCGTCAAAGACCCCGAACTACTAATCCTCGACGAACCTCTGCATGGTCTCGATATGCACAATCGCCGCTTGGCTCTCGATATCATCGAGTCATTCTGCCGTCGTGAGGGTAAGAGTTTGATTCTAGTTACTCACTACAAAAACGAGTTTCCAGAATCTATCACAAATTCGATATTCTTGACTCGGCAGTAAATTAACAAGGCTGGAATGACTCCATATATCGAAGTCTCTCCAGCCTTGTTTCTTTTATTTTTAAATCACTTTATCTCTTCTCTAGTCCATTACTACACACATAGGCATTCTCAGCCTGTTTGTCCCTCATCTTAGCTGCATTCACCGTAAAATCCGACCACCCCTCTTTGTGGTACAAATGATATTGTGGGTGAAGTATGCAATCTCCATCCACGAGTATCAGGTATTCACTCTTGGCTGCACCTATTGCACGATTCAACGCCAAATTCTTCTGCTACCCCACATCAGGTTGGGTAAGGTGTTGGTAATCGTGCACAAAGTCATACGAAGCACAAAACGCCGCAACCTCTTTGTGCTCAGCATCTTCAGATATTATAATCTCGAAAGATTGTTCCGTTTGCAACTTTAGCGAATCGAGAAGTATCTTTAGGGCTTTGATATTGTTATATATCGAGACTAAGTAGTGTAAAATAATTATTGGTGTGTTTTTAAGAGTACTATTGGAGATGAGATTTTTTGCTATTGAATTGAAAATATAGTGGTTCTATACTGAAATTTAATAGTGAAAAATATCGCTCCAAGAATGCTTTTAAAAATATGACAATAATTGTTTTACACTACTTATTACTGTTGCTTTATAACTCATGGTTATTTCTTCTTGGTTACAGGCAGTTCGTCCGCAATAAATCTATAGATATATGTAGCCATCTCCTTAGCTCCTTCGGCATTGGGGTGTACTTTGTCGGGGAATAGTTTCGCGCGTTTTTGGAACTGAGCGTGCAAATTTATAAACCCTGCTGCACGACCCTTCTTAGCCACATTTTTTGTCATTGGGAGCACCTCATTTTTGATGATTGCGCTATTTATACTCTCGGTATCGGCTGCCGTAAATGCTGGCATTGGACTACAAATATAGAGCTGTGGCGAACGGTTTGAGTTGGGACGGATAGTCTTTAGAAATGCCAAATAATCATCCTCAAAGTTATCTTTATGAGCCCAATTCTTAGCCTTCGAGTCGTTTGTTCCGAGCTTCACAATCACCACGTCGGGCGCAAACTCCACAAGTGCCTCATACTCCTTAGTCGAGCTATATGGCAAATTTCCACTCGCCATCAACGTAGCTCCCGACCTTCCGAAGTTCTTAACCTCATAGTCATCACCTAGGAGTTGTTGCAACACCACTGGGTAGCAATTCTTTTCACGCTCCTCCACGCGGCTACCAAAGGTGATGCTGTTACCCACACAAGCCACACGTATAAGTGTCTTTTCGGGAACTAAATCCTTTGATATATAGCCAAGTTCCGCCAAGAATTTAGCTGACTCATACATAGTCCGCTTGAAATTTCTGTCGCCACTCGTCTTACGGAAATTAGGGCTATTGAAGAATCCATGGTTCTCGCCAAATGCCGATATTAGGCGGCAATCGTTACCCTTAGACTTCATTTCGGCTACGAAATCCACCGCATTTTTGTGTGGCACAGTTGTGTCACGCGTACCATGCATAACGAGTGTTGGAGGCAAGTTTGGACGCACATGGTGCACGGGTGAAAGAGCAGTCTCTTGACCCACCAATTTGTCTGCTCCATAACCCTCCTTGGTGGTGTTCACCACAGGGTTGAACAAAATCATTGCATTGGGCACAGACGACACCTTCAAGTTTTTATCATCCTCAACACCCTCGATTATAGCTGTGCAAGCTGCCACGTGACCACCTGCCGAGCCACCCGAAGTGACTATGCGCTTAGGGTCTATACCCAACTCTTTGCTATGCTCACGCACCCATCTCACTGCCGATTTGGCATCCATAACCGACTCAAAAGGTGTGGTTTTATCTGTGCCAATAAGGCGATACTCAACCGAGATTCCCACCATACCTAACGATGCATAGAACTCACTTTGGTCGTAGAACTGATTTGGGTTTCCACCTGCCCAACCTCCGCCAAAGAAGCTGATTACCACGGGGCGTTTCTTGCCCTTCTTTTCGTCGTTGGGGTAGAATACATGGAGTTTAAGTTCCCTCTGTGGAGTAACTTTGTAGACGAGTGACTCGTCTGGTTTGGGCATCTGCGCCATCACTGGCAGGCAGAGCAATAGCGCAAAGGCTAGGGTTAGAACTCTTTTAAGCATAATATTTAGGTTATTAGTTTTTAAGCTGTTAGCACACATCCACTATATCGGCTGCTGCTTTTACTCTCTCTCGCAAAGCATCCAAATCCGACCCTATGGGCGCATGACCCACAACCACACCCATACGGCGCAAGTTGCGAGCAGTAGGTTTGCCGAACAATCGAATATCGACATCCTCGATTTGGAGCACCTCCTTGATTCCATTATATTGGGGTGTACCCAAAATCTCCTTGTCCGACAATATCACAGCACTCACGCCTATGCGCTCCTGCTCAACAGACAAAATTGGCAACGACAACACCGCACGCAGATGCAGCTCAAACTCACTAAGGTTTTGAGTGCCAGCAAGCGTAACCATTCCCGTGTCATGCGGACGAGGCGAAAGCTCCGAGAAGTAGACTCCATTCTTGTTGCTTAGGAAGAACTCGACCCCCCACAATCCTGCGCCACCCAATGCTGCGGTAACTTTGGCTGCCATATCTTGTGCCTCGGCTAGGTGGTCGGGCGAGATTGGTGCAGGTTGAAAACTCTCTCGATAATCTCCGCCCTTTTGCACATGACCAATTGGTGGGCAGAAAAGCGTTGGCGCACCATCGTTTTGGGTGACTGTGAGCAGTGTGATTTCGCTATCGAACTCGATGAACTCCTCCACAATTAGCTCCATGATGTCGCCTCTACTACCCTCGCAACCATACGTCCATGCAGCATCTACCTCCTCGGCACTCTTCACAAAAGATTGACCCTTGCCCGATGACGACATAAGTGGCTTCACGATGCAAGGAAAACCAATTTCGGCTGCCTTTTCACGCAACTCTTCGAGGGTTGTAGCGTAGAAATATTTGGCTGTTTTGAGCCCCAACTCCTGCGCTGCCAAATCACGAATAGCTTTGCGGTTCATAGTGAAGTTCACCGCCTTGGCACTTGGAGCCACAACGATTCCTTGCGCTTCGCAGTCGTACAGACACTCTGTGCGTATAGCCTCAATCTCGGGAACTATAAAGTCTGGTTTATGTTTAGCCACGGCACGCATCAAAGCCTCACCATCCAACATATCGAAAATCTCCGACTCGTCGGCAACCTGCATAGCTGGGGCTCGTTCGTAGCGGTCGCACGCAATCACATATTGACCTTTGCGCTTTGCTGCAATTGTAAACTCTTTGCCAAGCTCCCCAGAGCCGAGTAGTAGGATTTTCGTTGTCATAACTATTATATGTTTTGATTAAAGCACAAAGGTACTATTTTTATTTCTATTTTAGAGGTGAATTCGGCTCTTTTGCCATCGCACGATAGAACATTTTATCCAAAAATGATGGAAAGAACTTCTTTACAAAGTGCGTGGCTCTACCATCAAACTCCATTAGCGACAATCTTTTGCGCTTTGCGGTGTCACGCATTATGATTCGAGCCACCTCTTCGGCACTCATCATCTTATCCTCCGCACGTGGAGTCTCACCCTGCGACGAGCCATCGGCTGTGAGAGCCGAGAATCGAACGTTTGAGGCTGTGAATCCTGGGCAGGTAATCATCACATGAACCCCCTTTTTGAGGTTCTCTATGCGTATAGTCTCCAAGAATCCAGTCATTGCATATTTAGATGCCGAATAACCCGTGCGAGCTGGCAATCCGTGCAGACCCGCCACAGAGGAGACCCCCACAATTGAGCCCTTAGAGGCTTGGATATATGGCAATGCTGCCTTCACACAATTCACACATCCCCAGAAGTTTACATCCATGAGTTTGTGCATAACCTCCAAATCCAAATCATCGAACAGAGCACGCATCGAAAGACCTGCGTTGCATATCAAAATATCGACTCCGCCATACGCCTCAACAGCCTTTTCTATCAACGCTTGGCACTCCAGCTCGCTAGTGACATCGCATTTACAATATGTCGCCTCGCCACCTGCCGCTTTGATTTGGGTGGTTATCTCACGGAGCTTATCCTCTTGGCGAGCACCGAGCACCACCTTTGCCCCCATACTCGCATACGCACGTGCTAAGGCTTCACCTATTCCAGAAGATGCGCCAGTTACAACAACAATCTTCGACTCTATTTTTTTCTTATTCATAATTCTAAATTTCGATTTTGAGTGTGTCATACGCCAAAGTCACCCCCTCGGGGAGCCGTGGATTCACATCGCTATATAGTCCCATATCGTGCGATATGTGGGTTAAGAAACTACGCCTAGGTTTCACTCTATAAATTAGACTAAGTGCTTCGGCCACTGTGAAATGTGAGGGATTATCCTCAAATCTTAGGGCATTGACAATCAGAGTATCTACCCCCACGAGTCGCTCAACTTCCTCGTCGCTTATAGCCTTAAAATCTGTCAAGTAAGCAAAATCACCGACCCTATATCCTGTGGTCACAAACCTATCAGAGTGCTGCCCCACAATGGGTTGAAACCTAACTCCCGCCACCTCGAATGGCTGGGGAGGATGAATAGTCACTGCCGTAAGTTCGGGAACGCCCTTATATTTTTTGGACACAAATACATAGTCGTAATCCTTGCGCACAATATCCAGCACGTGCTCCGTACCATATATATTAATGCGTCTAATAATAGGATAATCCACAAAATTGAGAGCTCGAAGTTCATCGAGCCCTCCAATATGGTCTTTGTGTTCGTGAGTGAGCACCACCCCCTCTATTTGGCGCACCTCGGCACGCAGAAGTTGATAGCGCAGGTCTGGGCCTGCATCTATCAATATCTTGACATCTCCACGCTCTATGAGAATAGAGCTCCGTAGCCGCCTGTCTCGCCTATCCGCCGAACAACACACTGCGCATCTGCACCCAATAAATGGCACACCTTGCGACCCCCCAGTACCCAAAAACGTAACAGTTGTTTTCACCTTTACTTTACAATCTTATAAACAGTTGCCGTGCGCGAAGTGTTATAAATCTTTATGAAGTTGGTGCAATCCCTCTCAAAAGAGAAGTGCTCCGAGTTGAGCTCCGTACGATCCAAACCTCCAAATCGCTCCTCGTCCGTAGACATTATCGGCACATATTTAGCTGCCTCGCCCACGTGCAATTCATAGTCGGGGATAGATGCCGTAGGGTGCCAGTTGAACACAAAGAGTAGGTTGCGGTGACGGAAAGCCATGGTTTTGTTCTCGTCGTCCATGTGCAAACGGAATGGGTAACCTGCCGTGAGCAATTTGTGACGCTTCACGATTGTGAGCATAGCTCTATCGAAGTCGCCCAAATATGAGTATCTTAGGAATCCATTTTTGCTAAGTGACCACTGTCTGCGAGCGTGCGAATAACCCCAATCGTTACCCTCACGTGGGAAGTCAATCCATTCGGGGTGACCAAACTCGTTACCCATAAATGTGAGGTAGCCATTTCCGCCCGTGGTGATTGTGAATAGGCGTATCATTTTGTGCAGAGCCATACCTCGGTCAATTATCACACTTGGAGTTACTCTATCCATTGAGAAGTACATCTCCTTATCCATAAGTCTAAACGCTAGGGTCTTATCACCCACCATAGCTTGGTCGTGCGACTCGGCATACGCTATAGTCTTTACGTCCGCTAGGCGTGAGGTCATAATATCCCACATCTCCCAAATGCTCCACTCCTCATCTGGAATATCTTCGAGCAGCTTAATCCAGAAATCTGGAATTGCCATACCCAATCTATAATCAAAACCGAAACCTCCCTCAGCAAGTGGCAAGCACATTCCTGGCATTCCGCTCACATCCTCAGCTATGGTGATAGCCGCAGGGTTGATTTTGTGTATTAGGTCATTTGCCAAAGACAAATATACAAGTGCATCACGATTGACACCCTCATCGAAGAACTTTTCGCGAGCATCAAACTCCGTATAACCAAAGTGATGATATATCATAGATGTCACACCATCAAAACGATAGCCGTCGAAGTGGAACTCATCCAACCAATATTTTGCGTTCGACAACAAGAAGTGCTCCACCTCTCGCTTGCCGAAGTCAAATGTCTTGGAGTCCCAATATGGTTGATAACCAGGCTCACCAGCCTTTGAATATAGGTGGTCAGAACCATCCAATTCGTTGATTCCCTCGTTTAGATTCTTCACGTAGTGAGCATGTACAATATCCATAATCACCGCAATTCCCAATTCGTGAGCTCTCTTGACCAAACCCTTCAACTCCTCGGGCGTACCAAAACGAGACGACGGAGCAAAGAAACTCGACACATGGTAGCCAAACGAACCATAGTAGGGGTGCTCCGCTATTGCCATAAGCTGCACTGCGTTATACCCCGCCTTTTTGATACGAGGCAAAATCTTGGTCGTGAACTCCACATAGGAACCCACCCCCTCATACTCTTGTGCCATGCCGACGTGTGACTCATATATCAAAAGTTGCGAAACCTTCTTTGCGTCGAATTTATCATCACCCCAATCAAATGGCTGAGGAATCCAAAACTGCGCCGTGTAGTTCTTCGACACATCATCCTGCACCACTCGTGTGGCATAAGCTGGGATTCTATCTTGCCAGCCATTAGCTCCATTCACATGTATTTTGTACAATGAACAGTGGGTCAATCTATACTCATACATGGCGTCGGGCAGAAATATACTCCACACACCATCTTTATCTTTATTGAGGCGTATTTCGGTACGCTGCCAACCATTAAAATCGCCAAAAATGTATACATCATAAGCCTCTGGCAACCACTCCCTAAACCACCAGCCCTTCATCTCTGAGTCATATTGCCACCCGAAGTATTTGTATCCATTAGCGTAATCTACAATAGACCCCGAGCTCTGCTCAATTTGCGATAAACGCTGCTCATAAAGGTCGTGACGAAGAGTAACCTCATCGGCTACTGGTGCAAGCCATTCATCTTTGGCGATGATGGGAAGTATAGGTTTTTGCTCATTCATAGTGGTTACAATATTATTATACGAGCAAATATACAAAAAAAATGTTAAAATAGCGAGAAAAACTCGAAAACTTTTTTGGTTTTTTGAGTTTTGTTCATATCTTTGCACCCAACAAAACTATCAAGTATGAGCGATAATCAACGTGAGAGAATCATAAACAGAGCACTCTCGATGTACATAGACCAAGGGGTGAAGTCCGTAAGAATGGACGACATCGCACGTGACCTTCACATATCCAAGCGCACGATATACGAAATATTTGGCGACAAAGAGGAGCTACTCTACCAATCTATTATGGCGTACATAGAGAAGATGACAATCGAGATGGACAACGTGGGTGAGCAAGCCCCCAACATCCTAATCTCGATACTCATGGTGTCGAAATACATAACCCAAAACTCCGAAAAAACATGGCGACTACGCAGATCCCTTAGAGAATACTACCCCAAAATCCATGAGCGAATAAACGCCATAGACAACAAAGAGCGTCTGAGAATATTCCGCGAAAGATTGCTCACTGGTGTGGAGCAGGGGCTAATTAGCAGCGTTATGGGTGTCGATATATTAATTTCTATTATGCACTACGTTTGTACAGCGATAGTTGAACAAGATGACCGATTTGTGATTCCAGAGGGACTAACACGTGAACAAGCGTTCAGTTCCACCCAAATCACTATACTTAGAGGAGTAAGCACTCCTAAGGGCATGGAGGTAATAGACGAATACCTCAAAGAGAATATAAAAATATAATAATCAAATATTTATGAACAAAATGAAACATCTTATCTCTACTGTCGCACTACTTTTGGTGGGGGCAGTTTCGACCGAGGCGCAGATGAAATTGAGTGTAAGTGAGGCAATAGAGATTGCTCTGTCGGAAAACCCAACCATAAAGGTTGCAGAGTTGGAGGTAGAGCGATATGACTATGTCCGCAAAACCACATTCGGTTCACTCCTGCCGCAAGTCTCTGTGAGTGGCGACTACATGCGCACACTCAAAAACCAAAGCATGGCCGAGGGATTCACCCTTGGATCAAACCAATACAACACATTCACAGCGTCGGCCGATGTGTCGCTAGCACTATATGTGCCTGCGGTATATCGCACACTCAAGATGAACAAAATCGAGGCGGAGTCTGCCGTGGAGTCTGCACGCTCGTCACGCATAGATTTGGTGGCAGCCGTAAAGCAGGGGTTCTACAATATACTTCTTGCCCAAAAATCGCTAGTTGTGATGGAGAAATCTTACGCCACAGCCAAGCAAACTGCCGACGACACACAGGTGATGTTCGACAATGGTTTGGCATCGGAGTATGACCTGCTCACCGCTCAAGTGCAACAGAGCAATATAGAACCCACGATTATACAGCTCCGCAACTCAATAGGCATAGCCAAGGATTTGCTGAAGATGTATCTATCAATCCCCGAAGATATTTCGATTGATGTCACAGGCGAATTAGAGCAGCTCAAAGATGCAGTTATCACAGGGTTCACAACCATGACAAACGACATTTCGCAAAACTCCACGCTCAAGAGCCTAGATATTCAATCCGACCTCTTGGCTCAAAGCCAAAAGGTATCCAACGCCGCTCGCCTACCAACATTGGCGGCATGGGGTAACTACACATACACGGGCAATAACATGGGTTCGTTCGACCTCACGGGCACGGGCGCATCTACTACTAGCAACTCATATTTTTGGCAAGGACCAGCCTACGTGGGCGTGTCGCTATCAGTCCCAATTTTCGCAGGACTCAGCAACACATATCGTGCTCGTCAAATCTCCAACCAAATAGAGCAACTCTCCCTCCAACGCACATACACCGAGGAGAGCATTAAACTCAGCGTACACACCGCAATCAGCGACCTAATAACCGCACGCGAACAGATGATGGCACAACAGGTGGTTGTGGAGCAAGCGACCAAAGCACACGCCATATCCAACACTCGCTACCAAGCTGGTGCAGGCACGATTCTGGAGCTAAACTCAGCCGTATTGGCACTCACCCAAGCAGAGCTAAACTACTCGCAAGCGATATATGACCTACTTGTTGCACGCAGCGAATATGATAAAATTATAGGTAAAGAGAATTAAAAAAGTAAATAGCATCATGAAAAAATTAATGTTTGTAGCGGTAGCCATCACCTGCGTAGGGTGTGGAGCTTCGCAAGAGAAGAGTTCGACTGCAACCGTGGCGACAGAGCAGAGCAAGGTACTCACCAAATCTGCCGTGGCAGAGCCACTTTCGGTGGAGCTTACCGAGGAGTTTACATCCGAAATCAACGCATTCAAGGATGTGGATATCACCCCTGCGGTAAGTGGTGTGAGAATAGACAAAATCACGGTAGATGTGGGCGACAGAGTCAAAGAGGGACAACTCTTGGCTACGCTCGACCCAACCCTCTATGAGCAACAAATCATCACTGTCAAGACCCTAGAGGCGGACTACAACCGCCTAAAGGCTGTATACGAAGCTGGCGGAATATCAAAACAGACCCTCGACCAAGCTAAAATGAACTATGATGTGCAGGCCGAAAGTGCACGCAACATCAAAAAGAATATAGAGGTTCTAGCCCCAATTTCGGGCGTTGTCACAGCACGCAATAGCGAGGTGGGCAATATGTTTATGAACCAACCAATTCTGCACCTGTCGCAAATCGACAAACTCAAAGTTTTGGTAAATATACCCGAGCAATTCTTCCCCAATGTCAAAGTTGGCATGAGCGTGGATTTGACCTCGGAGATATACCCAGGCGAGACATTCAAAGGTAAGGTGTCACTCATATACCCAGCCTTGGATTCACAAACTCGCACCTTCACCGTGGAGGTGACAATCCCCAATTCCGACGAACGTTTGCGCCCAGGAATGTATGCTCGCACAACATTTATCATGGGTCAAAAGGATGGTGTCATGGTGCCAGACGTAGCTGTACAGAAGCAGTATGGTTCGGCCGAGAACTATGTGTTTGTGGTGAAAGATGGCAAAGCTGAGCGCAGAAGCGTGGTGGCTGGTCGCAAAGTAGGTTCACAAATCGACATCCTTAGCGGTGTGGCTTTGGGCGAGGAGGTTCTCGTCACAGCATTTTCACGCCTTTCGGATGGCACAGAGATAGAGATTGTTAAATAACACCACCCCAGAAAGTTATGAAAATTTATGAAAGTTCAGTAAGAAAGCCCGTATCTACGATGCTGATATTTATCGGCGTTATGATATTTGGACTCTTCTCGCTCCAAAACTTGGCGGTGGATCAATACCCCGAAATCGAGAGTCCTGCAATCTCGGTTATCACGACCTACGCTGGAGCCAATGCAGACGATATCGAAACCAATATCACCCGTGTGTTGGAGGATAACCTCAACACTGTGGAGGATCTCGACAAAATCACATCTACCTCGTCGGACAACTACTCGATAGTATCCCTAGAGTTTGAGTATGGTTCGGATTTGACCGAGGCAGCAAACAATATCCGTGATGTGGTGAGCCGCACCCAGAGCCTGCTGCCCGACGATGTGGACTACCCCACAATCTTTAAGTTCTCGACCTCGATGATGCCAGTTATGATGTTGGCTATCACCGCCGAGGATAGCTACCCTGCGCTAGCAAAAATCCTAGACGAGAAGTTTGTGAATGTGCTCAATCGTGTGCCAGGAGTTGGTGCGGTTAGTATCATTGGAGCTCCCGAACGTGAGATTCAAGTCAATGTAGACCCTCTAAAATTGGATGCCTACGGACTCACCATCGAGCAGTTGGGTTCTCTAATAGCCTACGAAAATGTCAATATCCCAGCAGGAACAATGGATATTGGTAGCAACACCTATATATTAAAAAGCGACGGCGAGTTCAATTCGAGCAAGGAGCTAGAGGGAATCATCGTGTCGAACGTCGGAGGTCGCACCGTGACCCTGTCAGATGTGGCACAAATCCGTGACACTCTCGAAACATCAACCATGGATGAGCGACTCAATGGTCGCTTGGGAGTACGTGTGATGATTCAAAAACAGTCGGGAGCCAACACCGTAGAGATTGTAAAGACCATCAACAAGATGCTACCCGACATTCAAGCTAGTCTACCCAAGGATATTGGTATAGATCTAATTTTTGAGGGTTCGCAAGAGATTACCGACAGCATTAACTCTCTGTCGAACAGTATTATGTATGCATTTATATTTGTGGTATTGGTCGTAATGTTCTTCCTGGGCAGGTGGCGAGCTACATTTATTATATGCCTCACTATCCCCATTTCGCTCATCTGTTCATTTATATACCTGTTTGCTACGGGCTCCACACTCAACATCATATCGTTGTCGTCGCTCTCCATAGCCATAGGTATGGTTGTGGATGATGCCATCGTGGTGCTGGAGAATATCACCACTCACATCGAAAAGGGGTCGAGCCCCAAGGAAGCAGCGATATATGCCACCAATGAGGTGTGGTTGTCGGTTATCGCCACCACGCTGGTGGTTGTTGCGGTGTTCTTGCCGCTGACTATGGTGTCGGGTATGGCAGGTATCATGTTCCGTGAGTTGGGTTGGATTGTAACTATTGTGGTTTGTGTTTCGACCTTGGCGGCTATATCTTTGACCCCTATGTTGTCGGCTTACATCCTCACCGAGGGTGGCGGTGTGCATGACTACAAAGGTATCGGAATCGTATACAAACCTATCGACAAATTCCTTGTGTGGTTAGACAACACCTACGCTAAACTACTCGCAGGAGTTTTGAATCACCGCCGCATAACGCTTTCGATTATTGGACTCTCGTTCGTGGGGTCGATGATGATGGTAGGCTCGGGACTCATAGCCACGGAGTTCTTCCCCCCTTCGGACAATAGCCGTATATCTGCGATTGTGAAGTTGGAGCAAAATCTGTCTGTGGAGTACACAGCAAATGTTGCACGCCAAATAGACCAAATCATTGCCGAGAAGCTCCCCGAGATTAGCGTTGTATCGACCTCGTCGGGTGCAAACTCTTCGGACGATGCCTTTGCCGCTATGCAGACCACAGGGTCATACATCATAAACTACAATATGCGTGCTGCGGTATCATCCACCGAGCGTGACCGCACGATATACCAAATGTCGGATGTATTGCGTGCCGAACTAGACAAAATCCCCGAAGTCCGCTCCTACACCGTCATGCCTGGAGGTCAGCAGGGTGGAACATCGGGTAACAGCACCGCCGAGGTGAAGGTATTTGGATACAATATCGAGACCTCCAACGAAGTGGCGCAAGATTTGATGTCGAGGATTAAGCAAATCCCAGGCATCCGCGACGTGCAACTCTCACGTGACGACCTCCGCCCCGAATACAACGTTGTGTTCGACCGCGAGAAACTACGCTTCCACGGCATGGATTACTACACTTCGGCATACTTCGTGCGCAACCGCATGAATGGCTACACAGCGAGCCTGTATCGTGAGGATGGCGAGGAGTACGACATCGTGGTGCGATATATGGAGGAGAAGCGCAAGTCGCTCACCGAAGTAGAGAATATCACCCTGTATTCATCCACAGGCAAACCCGTGCGCCTAAGCGAAGTAGCCACCATCGAGGAGGTCTTTGCTGCACCATCCATCGAGCGTGAAAATCGACAACGTGTGGTTACGGTCGAGGGCTCTATGGGTGCAGGCGTAGCACTAAGTGAGGTGCTCGACGAGATACGCACGATACTCAACGAATACCACGCACCCGAGGGTATAGCCATCGAGATTGGAGGTACAATTGAGGATCAAGAGGAGGCATTTACAGATATGGCAATGTTGTTTGTGTTGATTGTGATATTGGTATACATAGTCATGGCTACGCAGTTTGAGTCATTGTTGTTCCCCTTCATCATCATGTTCACCATACCTTTGGCATTCACAGGAGTTATATTTGCGCTATACCTCACCAATGTCCCTATGTCGCTCATTGCGCTGATTGGTTCGATTATGTTGATAGGTATCGTGACGAAGAATGGAATTGTGATGATTGACTACATGAATCTGTTGGTGGAGCGTGGCGAATCGGTATACAACGCTGTGATTGCAGGAGCTAAGAGCCGTTTGCGCCCTGTGCTTATGACCTCGTTCACCACCGTGCTGGGTATGTTGCCTATGGCTCTGGGTACTGGAGCAGGTTCGGAGACATGGCAACCTATGGGTATTGCCGTAATTGGAGGACTCTCGTTCTCGACTATCCTCACTCTATTGGTCGTTCCAATCTTCTATTCGGTGATGGTCAATGGACAGATTCGCCGCCAAAAGAAAAAGAGTGATAAATTAGCCGCTAAACAAAACAAATAATTAGTACTCAAATGAAAGCAATATTTATATCATACAACCAAGCCCTCACCGACCGTGTGCACGCCACACTCGACGAACTGGAGGTGCGAGGCTTCACCAAATGGGAACTCACCACAGGTCGTGGCAGCGTGGATGGCGAGCCGCACCTGGGCACTCACGCATGGCCATCAATGAACTCATCCATTATGGCTGTTGTCGAGGATGATAGGGTCACCCCTATACTCGATGCTCTACGCGCACTAGACTCCGCAACCAAACGCCAAGGACTCAAAGCGTTTGTGTGGGGAATTGAGGAGGTGATGTAAGAGCCACCTCACACATATATGCACAAAAAAAAGGTTGTCTCCACTGCGGAGATAACCTTTTTTGTGTGCATAAGGGTGGAGGGAAGGGCAATGATATTCACAACCAAGCCACAAAAGAGGAGGTCACCCCCAAGTCCACATGCGGAACTTAGAGGTGACCTCTTCTTTGCGATACTTCGTATCCTTAATAATTAGGAACGAATGGAATCAGATAATTTACTATGCTTTAACATAAACTGTAATAGTCTCTGATAGATTAGTAGTAGTAGTAGTAGTAGGACCACTGCCAGAAGTTGATGTTATTAAAATCTCAACTGCGTATGTTGTGCCTTTGGTCAAACCGTTCCGATTCATATTGCCTAGAGAAATTGTATAGTTTCCATTATTGTACGTATAGCTAACAGTTAAGCCATTAGAACCAAGCACATCACCAGTATCAACGTTAGTTACAGAGACAATAGAGGTTGTAACTCTAATATTGCGGTCGTTAGTGTTAAGGTAACTAGAGACACTGGTGCTTGGAGTTAAAGAAATATTTACACTATCACTACCACCACTTGTTGTTGCAGGGCTATCTGACGATCCACCATTACTTGAAATTGTGATACTTGCTATCGTCACCCGTACTGTGTAACGCTGAAGGATTGAGAGTCTGTGATAGTACCATAGGTACGTGTAACAGTTACAGTTGTCTCACGCGCAGATGATGAGTTTGCATCTGCTGTTAGAGTAACTACACCTGTAGTTTCATTAACTGTTGCAGTGAGCCAAGTTGCATCATTACCTTTACTTGTTGTAAAAGTAGGTGTAGTACCAGCTGTCATCTCGTTGAAGCTATTAGTTGTGCCACTAACCAACGATACAGTAGTAGTTCCTGCAGTATTCTCAAGGGTAACACCACTAGGGGTAATGCTAGCTACAGTAAATTCATTAGCCAACTGTGCGATAGTGAATGTCATATCAGCTCCCGCTACATCACCATAGCTGCGTGTAACAGTAATAGTTGCTGTACGTGCAATTCCTTCTTCATTAGCATTGACGGTGTATGAAACTGTACCAGTTCTTGTATCAACGCTTAGACCAGTAACCCAATCTCCAGAAGAGTTCACAGTAGCTGTAGTTGCAAGCTCAGAGCCATCAGTGAATAGGTCGAAGTTTCCAGAAGCTACTGCGTTATCAGCAGTAACTCCTGCTGCTGGGACGTCAGTTACATCATTATATGTGATAGTCTCTTTAAACTCTGGGCACGCAAACGTTGCAGATTGTACGATTGTAACAACCTTTGATACTACTGCTGTTTTATCAGCAGATGTTGCAGTGACGATTACAGAGTGAGTGATTGACGAAGTTGTAGAGTCGTTTACTGCAAGAGCAACGGTTACAACATCACCAGACTCGGCAATTTCTACGGTTGCGGTAGCGCAAGATGCAGTGATTGTCGCTGCATTCGCCTCAGTTGTTGTAGATGCAACAGAGAACGAAACATTTTGCTCCGCTGCATCAACAGAGATAGTTGCCTCTGGAGCTGTCAAAGTTACAACTGTAGCGTCTGCGGTTGGAGTTGCAGATTGTACGATTGTGACAACCTTAGATACTGCAACACCATTCGATGTTGCTGTAACTATTACAGAGTGAGTGATTGACGAAGTTGTAGATTCGTTTGCTACAAGAGCAACGGTTACAACATCACCAGATACACTAGGTGAGCTATCTATACCTGCTGTAGCACAAGATACAGAGATTGACGCTGCATCCGCCTCAGTTGTTGTAGATGCAACAGAGAACGAAACATTTTGCGCGATATAGTCTACATAGATTACCTCCTCTGGAGCTGTCAAAGTTACAACTGTAGGCTCAACAACCTCTGCTGCACCTTGAGTCACTGTGATGTAAGAGGTAGCGTAAGTGTCACCATTCTTAGCTGTAACTGTGATAGTTGCGATACGTGGCTCTGTTGATGTGTTCGCCAATGTTGTGTAGCTGAATGATTCACCGCCATCTTCAGGAGTAACAGTTAGCCATGATGCTGAAGATACAACCTTTGTGATTGTAGTGTTGTCGCTCAATACTGGGACAACGAGTGCAGCTGTTTCAATGGCCTCATAATCAAACTCGATATTGCTTGTAGTTGAAATCAACGCCTCACCAGTACCTGCTTGAGTGATAGTTACAGTTGTAGTTGCAGTAGAAGCATTTAGAACTGCGTATGTATCAAACGAAGTTGTGCTATCGTAAGCCTTCAAAACAACCTCTGCAGTACGAGCTGCTGAAGATGTGTTTGCTTTAAGTGCGATAGTTAGAGTACCAGTAGTATTCCCTGTAACAGCAGTAACCCAACTCTCACCAGAGGTAGCATCAACAGCAAGCGTACCATAACCAGATGCCACGTAAGCGATAGATGCATTACCATCAGCAGCAGCACTAACATTAGCAGGAGCTGTGATAGCGATTGCCTCAAGAGCATTTTGAGTTACGGTGATAACTGAAGTCACATACGACTCACCACGGTTTGCAACGATAGTGATAGTTGCTGAACGAGTCGAACCATTAGCTCCATCGTAAGGACTTGCATAGTAACTGAATGATGTGCTATTGCTAGCTTTCTCACGGTAAGTAGAATCATCTATTCCTAACCAACTTGCCGATGATGTCACGGTATATAGGTATGTATTTGTACCTAGAATTGGAGCATAAGAAGCGTAAACTTCTCCGTTTACTGCATCAATTACAATCTCATCTACTGTAGACATAAACGCATCCTCAGCACCTGTTTGGGTGATAGTGATGTACTTGATCGCTGTAGTTGCATTCTCGGTTGCATCAGTAGCTGCTGCAGTAAGTGTTATAACTGTGCTACGTGATTGGGTTGAAGTGTTAGCCTCAACATCGAATACGAAAGCATCACCATTAGTATATGTAACAGTAGATGCATCAGAAGAAGCTGTAACCCAAGATGCATCAGAAGAAGCTGTAACAGCAATCTCGGTTGCATCACCAGTTACGGTGTAAGAAACTGTAGCAGTTGTTGCAACAGCTGTTCCTACTATGTAATCTGTGCCACCAACATTTACCTCTGTTGTACCAACCTCACTCGCTGCAACAACGATTTCGTCAGCTGCAGTAAGAGTGATAGCTGCTAGACCCGCTTGAGTTACAGTGATGTAAGATGTAGCGTAAGTGCCACCATTCACAGCTGTTACTGTGATAGTTGCGATACGTGTCTCTGATGATGTATTTGCATCTACTGAGTAGGTGAAATCTGTACCATCTAGAGCAACTACCAACCAATCTGCTGATGACTCAACCTTAGAGATTGTAGTGTTGTCGCTCAATACTGGGGCAACTGTTACTGCGCTTTCTGTTGCAGTATAAGCAACCTCGATATTGCTGGTAGTTGAAATCAACGCCTCACCAGTACCTGCTTGGGTAACGATTACTGTTGTAGTTGCAGTAGAATCACTTGCATCTGAACTTGCTGTCAAAACGATCTCTGCAGAGCGAGCTGCTGAAGATGTGTTGTCTGCAAGTGTAACAGTTACAGTACCATTGTCATATGATGTAGCACTAGTAGTAATCCAAGACTCATTATAAGTAGCAGCAACAGTAGGTGTACCATCACCAGAAACTACATAAGAGATAGATGCATTACCATCAGCAGCAGCACTAACATTAGCAGGAGCAGTAAGAGCGATAGCTGCTGGAGCTGCCTGAGTTACAGTGATGTAAGATGTAGCGTAAGTACCACCATTCTCAGCTGTAACTGTGATAGTTGCAATACGTGGCTCTGTTGATGTGTTCGCCAATGTTGTGTAGCTGAATGATTCACCGCCATCTTCAAAAGTAACAGTTAGCCATGATGCTGAAGATACAACCTTTGTGATTGTAGTGTTGTCGCTCAATACTGGGGCAACTATTGCTGCATCTGTAACTGTATATGCAACCTCGATATTGCTGGTAGTTGAAATCAACGCCTCACCAGTACCTGCTTGGGTGATAACTACTGTTGAAGTTGCAGTAGATGCATTGTCACCAGAACCATCAGATGCTGTAAGGATAACCGATGCACTACGTGGTGCGCTTGAAGTATTCTCTGCAAGAGTAAATGTGATAGTGTTAGTTTCAGCATAAAATGCCATATCTGTAATCCAATCTGCATTCTCAGTAGATGTAACTGCAAGAGTTGTATAATCACCACCTGCAACGTAGCTTACTACAGCTGTGATATTTCCAGACGATACTGATGCCACTGCACTAACTGCCTCAGCAGTAGCGAATGTGATAGCCGCAGGAGCTGCCTGAGTTACAGTGATGTAAGATGTAGCGTAAGTACCACCATTCTCAGCTGTAACTGTGATAGTTGCAATACGTGGCTCTGTTGATGTGTTCGCCAATGTTGTGTAGCTGAATGATTCACCGCCATCTTTAAGAGTAACAGTTAGCCATGATGCTGAAGATACAACCTTTGTGATTGTAGTGTTGTCGCTCAATACTGGAGCAACTATTGCTGCTTCTGTAATAGCTGTATATGCAACCTCGATATTGCTGGTAGTTGAAATCAACGCCTCACCAGTACCTGCTTGGGTAACGATTACTGTTGTAGTTGCAGTAGAAGCATTTGTAGTTGAACTTGCTGTCAAAACTACCTCTGCAGAACGAGCTGCTGAAGATGTGTTGTCTGCAAGTGTAACAGTTACAGTACCATTGTCATCTGATGTAGTAGTAATCCAAGACTCATTATAAGTAGCAGCAACAGTAGGTGTACCATCACCAGAAACTACATAAGAGATAGTTGCATTACCATCAGCAGCAGCACTAACATTAGCAGGAGCAGTAAGAGTGATAGCTGCTGGAGCTGCCTGAGTTACAGTGATGTAAGATGTAGCGTAAGTGCCACCATTCTCAGCTGTAACTGTGATAGTTGCAATACGTGGCTCTGTTGATGTGTTCGCCAATGTTGTGTAGCTGAATGATTCACCGCCATCTTTAAGAGTAACAGTTAGCCATGATGCTGAAGATACAACCTTTGTGATTGTAGTGTTGTCGCTCAATACTGGGGCAACTGCTGCATCTGTAATAGCTGTATATGCAACCTCGATATTGCTGGTAGTTGAAATCAACGCCTCGCCAGTACCTGCTTGGGTGATAACTACTGTTGAAGTTGCAGTAGATGCATTGTCACCAGAACCATCAGATGCTGTAAGGATAACAGATGCACTACGTGGTGCGCTTGACTCATTTGCAGTAAGAGTGAACTCTACGGTGTTATTAGTAGTATCAGGTTGCATACCTGTAATCCACTCTACATTATCAATAGATGTAATTGCAAGAGTATTGATGTCACCACCTACAACGTAGCTTACTACTGCTGTGATGCTTCCAGACTCTTCTGCTGCTGCCACTGCGCTCACTGCCTCAACAGTAGAGAATGTGATAGCTGCAGGAGCAGATTGTGTTACAGTAACATAAGTTGTGTCGTACGAACCACCATTCTCAGCTGTGATTGTGATAGTTGCGATACGGCTTGTGCCTTGTGCACCATCGTATGCAGCAGCTGTGTATTTGAATGTAGTAGCGTCTGATGTAGCACCCAAGTCTACTGTTAGCCAAGACACATCCGAAGACTCAACTTTATAAACAACTGAATTAGTGCTTAGAGTTGGAGTAACCTCAACAGAATCAGTATCTGCGTAATCCAAAGAGATAGTGTTTTGTGTAGAGATCATTGCCTCGCCAGTACCTGCTTGGGTGATAGTGAAGTACTCAGTTGCTACTTGACCTGTTGCACTTGTTGCTACAACAGTTACTACACAGCTGCGTGATGCGCTATCTGTGTTCTCTACAATTTCAGTAAATTTAATTGGAGAATCTTCACCAGTGAATGTTGCGTCAGCAGTAAATAGAGTTCCATACTCTGGAGTTGCAACAACAGTTACATCGCCATCACCAGTAGCTGTGTAAGGTACATTAACAGAAGCATCTGTTGCAGCAATCGAAATATTCGCTGGCAAAGATAGAGTTGTTGCAGTAGCCGCAGCTTGTGTGATTGTCACATATTGAGTTGCAGTAGATACGTTAGTTGGAGCCTCAGCATCATCGTAAGCAGTAAGCAAAATCACTGCCGAACGTGGAGATGAAGTCTCATTTTTCGCCAAAGTAAACTCGATCTTACCAGCAGAAGCATCAACTTCTTTACCTGAAACAGGAGATGTAATCCAACTTGCATCAGTAAATGTTGCAGATACCTTAAGATCATCTGCATCAGATACATTACCAGCAGCTACGAATGATACGTTTGCAGTAGTAACACCATCAGTACCAATACCATAAGCCGCTACATTTACAGCCTCAGGAGCTGAAATTGTAATATCTGCTGGAGCAGTTTGAGTTACAGTAACGTAGCTTGTAGAGTAAATACCTGCTGCGCTCACTGCCTTGATTGTGATAGTTGCGAAACGGCTATCGCCCTCTGCGCCATCATAAGCATCAACAACGTAAGTCAATTTAGATGAATCAGTAGAATAAACCAATGAGCTCACCCAATCCTCCGAAGATACTGCCTCCACGATAGTTGCTCCGTCCATAAAGATTGGAGTGATAGTTGCAGTAGTTGCTCCAGTGTAATCAAATGCAACAGATGGAGTAACAGTCATAACTGCATCACCACTACCTGCTTGAGTAACCTCAACATATTTAATTACTGAAGAACCAGTTGTAGCACTCTTAGCTGTAACCTCAATAGTTGCTGTGCGAGACTCTGCCTCAACGTTCTCAGAGATTGTAAGTGCAATAACTCCATCAGCTGCATCTGCAGCTGAGATCCAATCTACACCCACAGATGTTGTAACAGTCTCGTCAGAATAACCACCTACAGTGTACAAAATATTGATAGTCTCACCTGCTGCGATTGCAGAAAGTTTCTCCGACACCTCAAGAGTCGCTGCTGGAGCTGCTGTTTGGATAATTGTAGCGTAAGTTGTAGCTGTAGTTACGTTATCTGCGCTTGTAGCAACAAGTTGGATTGTAGCTTTGCGATCTACAAGAGTAGTGTTAGTCGCTGTAAATGTAACAGTTGCAACACCATCCTCAGCAGTTATACTTTTAACCCAAGTATTAGAAGCATCAGTAGTAGGAACAACAGTTACAGTACCACTACCATTTGTAGAGTATGTAATAAGTGCCTCTAATGCGCTATAACCAACAGTTGTAGTCTCAGTAGCTGTGATTGAAGTAATCTCTGTCAAAAGCTGAGTCACTGAGATGTAGTGGATATACTTGTTAGCGTTAGAGTTCTCAACAGTGATTGCAATAATTGCAGTGCGTGAAGCCTCTGGACCAGTGTACTTAGAAGCTGTGTAATCTATAGAGATATCATCGCTTGCCACAGCTGCTTCCAGCCAGTCGTCCTCAGCACCTGTAACTGTAACATCAACAATCTCTGAACCATTCAATAGAATAGTCGAAATTGTATCCTTGTAAGCCTCATGAGAAAGAACGATCTCGCTGATGCAATCAATCATTGCTGCCTCTGGCTCATATTGACGAACCAAAATCTCGTAGTAAGCATCTGTAGCGTTGCCATTGCTAGCCACAAGAGTGATGTAACCCTCACGGAAAGAACCTGTCTCGCCACCTGTGTACTCATCAACTAGAATAGTAAGGATGTAGTCATTAGTTGTATCACCAGTTGTACCTTCAGTAATAGTTGCGCTAGACACCCAACTTGGAGTGCTCATAACTGATACTGTAGAACCATTGATAGTCAAGAATCCATACTTAGAATCAACATCACCATCTGCGATACCCTCGTAATCAACATAGATCTCTTGTGTAAGACCAGTGATACCAGCTGAAAGGTGACCTGCTTGAGTTACTGTGAAGCTCTTGTATGCAACAGCGTTGTCGCGGATAACGCGGAATGTAACAGTTGCTGTACGTGAATCGCTAGATGTGTTATCATCAGTCTTAAGATCCAAAGTAGAGTTATCTGCAACTGTTGCGCTCAACCAATCTGTGTTAGCAGATGAAGTTGTAGAAGATGCAACGTCACAATTTACAGATACAACCTCCAAAGTTGTGCCATTGATGTCTGTAGCAACCAAATATACATCATAATCTACTGTAGATGCAGCAGTTTGCATGAAGATGTTGTCTAGTGACGAAAGAACTGGAGCACCCAAACCATTTTGAGATACAGAGATAGTGTAGAGCGAAGGCACACTATTAGCAGTGTAGCTAACTGTGATTGTCGCTGTGCGCATTGCGTCCGATGTGTTTGTAGAAGTTGTAGTGTAGCTAATTGTGTTACCATCAAGCTGAGCCGACAACCAAGAGTTTGATGACGATACGCTAGAGAGTGTAACATTGCTTGTTGTAAGGTAGATAACGCCCGCTGTGTCATAAGCCGAAAGGGTTGCAACACCTGGTGTAGCGTAGATTGTAGCTGCACCAACGCCATCTTGGCTTACAGTAATGTAGTAGTAAGCATACTCACCACTAGCGTTTGTAGCCTTCAACTCGATAGTTCCAACTCTTGACTCTGTGCTTGTGTTACCCTCAACACTAACTGTCATTGAATCACTACCAACAGATTGGCTAATCCAGCTATCGCTATATGAAGCAGTAACCGCTGCATCATTTGTAGCAACCCAACTTACAGTAGCAGATCCTGCTGGAGTAGCACCAAAGCTAAGTGAGCTATTCAACAAGCTAATAGATGGAGAACCTGTACCAGCTTGCGAAACAATGATTTGTGCAGATGTAGTCACACCATCAACGATTCCCGATACTGTAACGATAGAGCTACGGCTCGAAGAAGTTGAGTTTTGAAGTGCAGTAACTGTGATAGTTGCAGCAGCCTCATCTATAGCAACTGTACACCATGAGAACTCACTAGCAGCAGTAAGACCTGTGATGTTGCTCACATAAGAGATTGTGTGAGAAGATGCCTCCTTAGCCAAAGAGATGCTCTCTGCGCCCAATGTGATAGATGGCAAACCTTGAGAGAGTTGCTTAACTGTAACGCTCTTAGAGATAGTCTCCGATACAGCGATATAGATAATAGCCTCACGCTCAGCATAAGTTGTATTCTCCTTAACCGAGAACTTGATAATGTCATTACCTGTTCCAGGAACATCTGTGAGAGTAACCCAATCCGATACACAAGATGCGCTCCATGATGTGTTAGCCATAACAGCAATCGAAGCATTATTTGCATTAGAATCTAGGGTGATGTAAGCTGGAGCAACCTCGATAGAGGTAGACATACCGCTTTGGATAACTGTTACGTAGGTATCCTTACCTCCGCAAGTCAAAGTCAAAGTTGCAGTACGCTCCGCAGAGGTGTCATTTGCGGTGATAATAAGATTCACCTTTGTGGTACCACTACCGCTTGTCACCGAAGGCTCACACCATGAGTCTGAACTTACAAAAGTCCAGTCGGTGTTAGCTGTAATGGTGTACGAATAGAGGTTCACGCTTGAATCGACCGTTACAATCTTCTCATCAACAGAAGCGACAGCCGAAAGATCTTCGTGGACACAACCAACAAGCACACTTGCGCAGATTACGCATAGCCCGATTATTGATCGCATCATATTTTTAATTTTATTCATATCTTTTCTTAACTTTTTAGTTTTACTATGCTATTCTGTTACCTCCTCGTAAGTAGTCGCATATTGAATAACTGTCAGCTCTTTGGTGATTTGTTGCTCAGAGCCTAGAGTTGCTGTAACGATAATAGTACAAATACGTGTTACGCCTGTATCATTCGCATTTACAGTATATGTACCAGCAGAGCCTTGGCACCAGTGGTTCGCATCCGATGGGCTAATCCACTCAACTGTACCATTTGTAGCAGCAGTAAATACGATAGCCTCACCATCAGCATAAACCTCAACAACCGAAGGAGTTACATCCAATACCAATACCTCATACTCTTGAGTGATTGTGATAGTCTCAGATACAGACTCTCCACCTTGAGTAGCTGTGATAGTGATAGTTGTAGTGCGAGCAGCAGATGAACCATTAGCCGCAAGAGAGAATTTTACTCCATCATTTGCAGCATCTGAAACAGTAAGCCAATCTGCACCAACACCATAAGTAACTGTACCTACTGCGCTGAATGAGATAGTCTCAGAATCTAGAGCAGCTGCGCCATAAGTGTAAGATGTAGTACCAATCGAGATAGATGGCATATCGACACCTACTTGGTAAACAGTGATTGTAGTAGTCTCGACAACAGTTCCATCCTCCGATGTAGCAGTGATAGTTACAGTTGCAGCGTCACGGCTCGAAGTCAATGTGTTATCATCAGCTGTAAGAGTAAGAGTCTCACCGCTAATAGTAGGTGTACACCAAGTTTGGTTAGATGTTGCAGAGTAAGTCACACCCGAGATATTTGAACTCAGTGTTGCATCATAACTCAAATCAGTAGCAGCAGCAAATGTGTACTCCGAGATAGAAGCAGTAACATAAGCTGGGTTGCGACCCTCTTGTGTCAATGTGAATGTATTAGATACTGGGTTAGAGTAGTCACTACCATCAACAACGATGTAAACAGTGATAACTGCCTCTCTAGACTCCTCGCTTGTGTTCTCTGCAACCTCAACCTTAACGTTACCATTATCGAAAGTTACAGTAGCCCAACTAGCAGATGAGTTAATCGACAAGTTAGATGAGTCTACGCTCGAAAGAAGTGAAACAGTAAATGTTGATGCCTCATAGCCAACAGTTGCAGCATCTGGATAGAATACAATGTAGTCATCCGACTTGCCTTGAGCAACTAAGAACTCATAGCTTGCTGCGCCATAAGTAAATGTCACAATAGCAAAACGAGAGAGGTCGCCATCCTCCATACCATGGGTGGCGTCGCTTGCACTATATATATATAGCTCAAGAGATTTATCAGAGTCATAAGTCTCGCACTTATCGCGTTGTGCTACACACCACGCCGCAGAGCTTACAACAGACCAAGTATCAGTCGATGGATAAACGGTGTATTTACCACCGTCAGCCGACACTGACAATACCGAAATAGCATCTCCTCCTTCAGTAGCCGAAACGCTACCTACGGTGATTGCATCTGGATCTTGCTCGCTACACCCCACCAAAAATGCAAACATTGGCACGAGTAGGAGTTGAGCAGATCGCTTTAAAATTAAACGAATGTTCATATTCTTATATTGATTTTTATTTTACAATATCATTATATGCCTCCATATCGCGGAGTGGCATAAACTCAACTTGACACTTAGCAAGATTTTTGTAGGTTGCATCCAAACTACAAGCTTGACGCAATGTGAAGAGTGTCAAATCAGCATCTTGAGTGTAGCTGTATGCGATAGCACGCAAATACAACGCCTTAGGATCTGAATAACCGCTAGCACGAGTAAGCTCAATCGCACGGTCGTAGTTTCCAGCGTCGATGTTAGCAACGATTGCATTGTGGCAATCACAATCACCAAATGTCTTGATAGCTGCTGCTGTGTCGTCTGCCAACATATACATCAATGCTACGTTATAGTTTTGGCACTCCAACTCCTTAACTTGCTCGAAGTAGTACTTAGCCATTGGGAAATCGCCCAAGAATGACAACAATACAGCTTTGTTATTGATAATCTCTGGCTTGTTAAGAGTGATCTTCTTGCAAACCTCGAATGCCTCTACATACTTACCCTTCTTCATCAAACCAACCATTTGGTTGTTAAGTTTGTATTGGTCGCCCTTAGTCTTAACATCCTCTGGTTTAGCAGAGCTATTTCTCACGCAACATACTTTGAATCCAGCCTTATTAACAAAAGGCTTAACAACTGTGTAAACAACTGTGATTAAGCAGTTACGGTTCTCGATACAAACCTCAATAACCTCACGACGGAAGTCTGAGCTACGAAGCATCTTCTCCTTAACGTCTGGCTCCTCTTTACTCTCTACGATGTCGCGGATTTCGTCATAAAAGCCCTTCGCCTTAGCATCCTCTACGAACGACTCCCAATTCTCTGCTACGTTTGTGTATTTGATAGCACGTGGTCTAAGCTCTGGGAACTTATCCTCCATGATAGCCTTAATAGCCTCCTCACGCTTCGCTGCCAACTCCTCATTCTTCTCGAATGGACCATCCAACGATGCAGATACTGCTACATCAACCTTACGTACATAGATATCGTCTGCCAAAAGTTTCTCTACATTGTCTACCAATGTTTGGAACTTAGTGCAGAACGCATCCTTTTGGATTTTGTCAGATGAAATTTTGAATACCGACTTATTGTCGAAATCCTCTGTAAGCATCTTGTTAGTGTATACGAATAGAGTTTGGTCGTAAACCTCAAGGTGCGAGAAATCTACAACACCCAACTGTACAACCTCGATATCCTCCAACTCGCCAGCCTCTTTCTTCCACCAAGCTTTGCCATCTTTTAGACCTCTATTGTAATCCTTATCCTCTAGCTCCAAGATTAGCTTTGCGCCACGCATCTCGGGTGAGAATTTCACGTCATACTCATAAGCAGCATCAAGGCTCTTAGCCATTGGCTTAGTATAGCTTATGTAATACTCGGTAGTGTCCACATCATCCTCTTTGAATGTTACCTCGTCAGCAGTCACTACTTTGTAGCTACTACCCTTAACAATCATAGCTGGAAGCTCTTGACGCCACTCTCCGTTTACAAGTACTGGAGTGTAAACACGTGCATTGTCAAACGACAAATCACTGTTTGACACAGTCACAACAAATGAGATTGGAACAATACAACCCTCACGCTTAAGGTTTGTAGTCTCTACTGGCTCGTCGAAACGCTCATAAATAGCTACATTCTCAGCCGACGCTGTCTCCAATACTCCACACAACAACAATCCCATTGCTGCTGCGGTAATTTTATTATATAATGTATTCATACTCTAAATGCAATTATCGGATAATAAATTGAATACTAATCTCCGCCTTTGTGATACTAAAGGAGTTTCTAACCGCACCATCATAATATGTGATGTTAGAGTCTGTGTATTGGGGTAGTCCACTCTTAGAGTAGTCGCGATGCAACCATCCAGCTCCAATACCCACGCCTGCTCTCCATCTCTCGGCAAACGGCAATGAGTAACCCACGCCAACACCTACGCCAGTCATCCAACCGTCGTAGCGATACTTATTCACTCCCCAGTCATAGCTAGCGTAGAGTGAATTGATGCCTAAGTAAGCACCCGAAAACTTAGTCTTCAACCAATAGCGAAGTTCTGGCTGAACCCCCCACATTTTTGTAGACTTACCCTCATCTCCTGGAGTGTATGGATTGTAATATCCATCCACAGCAAAAGTCAGGTACGGTGTCAACGCTGGCTCAACACCTGCGTTTATTGTTCCAAAAGCTGCCCATCCAGCAAGGTTGGTTTTCACACCCACCTTCTGCGCTTGTGCAGTAGCTAAAAAGAACAAACAACACCCAATAAGTAAAATTAATTTCCTCATAATGTTTTGATTTGTTTGTGATTATTTGTGATTATTTGTGTAAATTATTTATATTATTCATGCTTAACTATCTGTATTACAGTCTAATACGAGGGGGGGGGGAGATTACACTCTTTCCACTTCACTGGCGAAATAAGCTCTTGTCGCGTAAATGCTCGAGTGAAAGTTGCAGAGGAGGAGAAACCGACCATTTGAGCCACCACGGCTACTGTCAATTTGGGTTGCTCCGTCATAATCTGTTTGGCGTATATCACTCTCAGCGATATAATCCAATCCCTAAATGGCAATCTATACACCTTATTAATATACTGCGACAAATATGTTCTATTTGTGCATGCCACCGATGCCAATGATTTGATTGACACCTCCGCTTCTACATAACCTCTATTTTCAATCCATTTATCTATTTCGGCCTTTATCTGCTGCGACACCTCGGGCTTCAACACATTATCGCTATCTTCGTGAGGTATCAACCCCACATCATCGACCAAACCATCACGCTCCTTGATTACCGTAAAGCGCACCATAACATTGATGTAATTCACAAATACATAGATAAATACGGACATTGTGAACAATATATTCATCACTATCAATAGCTTGTGCGAGAATGCAGTAAATAGAGAGGTAATACACACTGCAAGAAACATATATGCAGATTTTTTAACCCATTTTATTATCGGTTCTATATTCTCAGAGTGATAATTTTGCGACCTTTCAATTGCTTTTTCATAGACCTTTATGACACGCAAAAACACCTCAAAAGCCTTTGCAAACAACGAGATAGCTGCAATCACAAGAGCAACATTAGCCGCTACACCCCCAACCTTCAATACAAAGAACGCCAGAACCGACGCATATACATACCACAGAATCAACTCACGCGCAACCTTAGCACGCGACATGGTCGCCTCCTCATCAAGCAGACGAATATATGCAGAGGATACAAAAAGGACAAAAATGTAATATGTTATCAAATTCAACATTGAGCTCAGCGCAACATCGCTTTCTCGAATATCGAACACCGCAAATGCAATTATCTCCATCGCAAGCCACACAAATGCCAAACCTGTAGCTTTACGAGACCACGAGTACGATGATCTCTTCAACTCCTCTGGGCACACCCCAAAGAAGAGATAAATTCCCATAAAGAGAAGCAGCGCGACAAACACAACCAGCGTCAATATATAAAATTCATGAATCACCATAAACAAAATTGCAGTTCAATTTAACCTACATTTACAATTTTTAAAATAATATTTTATCTAAAATCCGCCTAAAGAATATAAATTATAATTACTGCGACAAAGATAGTAAAATCAAACAATAACATACTATTACAAATAACAATATATCGTTATAATTGAACAAAAAGTTGATTGCATATCGACAAAATGATTGCATATCGACAAATTTGACGATATGCAAATCTAATATAGCGACATAATAGTCAAATATTAATTATTTCTTGTTTTTGAAACTACTCCGCAAGCGACCAAAAACCACCCTCGTGCATCCACCCTCTAAGCCTACACATGAGGTCATACTCTTTCTCCAAAATACGATACTGTCTATCACTCTCCCTATCAGCGCACCAGTAATCATACTTACGTTTAATCTTCTTGAGATAATTCACAGATCCCAAATCTACATAATGATGCACCACGATTCGATAAATCCTCTCAGGTCTCGTCGCAGGCACATACCCAACATACCTAACATCCACACCACTGCGCCACTCATAATAGACCGACCACCTCAAAGCCTCCATATAGCACCGTCCAACAGCTCGTACACACCCAGCCTCCTTCATCAAAGCAGCCAATTTCAAATAATAGACATCCAACTGACGACAGTCATTGTAATACCACTCCTGCAATCTAAAGCAAGAACCATAAACTCTTGCATCGCCTAATGTCATAGCACCATAGCTATCTTCTCTTGATTTTATTTTCATATTAATTATTTTTTTTTAAAAAGTTCATAAGTAGGGTAAAATAATTATTGGTGTGTTTTTAAGAGTGCTATTGGAGATG
>JBCQUV010000044.1:0-12698 GCA_047173765.1 Rikenellaceae bacterium | reverse complement strand
ATAATCGTCCTCGTAAAAGACTCGGATACCTCACACCAAATGAAAAATTTAAACAAATTATTAATATGAATTCAGTTGCATTTGCAGGTTGAATTCAGCAAAAATCAAAGAACGCTTGTAAATACAATAATATCAGTGCGTTACGAATAAAATCAAAAAGTTAACGCACCAGTACTACCTTCGTATAAAACAAACCAGACCTATGAAAAAGATTTTAACCACCATTGCAGCTATACTTTTAGTAGTAAGTGCCTCGGCACAAAATAGATTCCTAGTTGGAGGCACTGGTTCCAACAAAATAGCCATAATCAATAAAAATTCCCAACAGATAGAGTGGCAACACATAGGCTTCAACAAGGAGTGCGGTCAATGCAATAGCTTGATTTACCAGGAAAATGGAGATATATTCTATGCCCACAAAAAGGGTGCATATATGATAAACGCCCAAAGGGAGATGTTGTGGAAGGTTGATGTTAAAGAGGGCGAAGAGATGCAGTGCGTAGGAGAAATCAAGGGTGGATATATGGTCGGCATCGCAGGTACTCCGACTCGAATTTTGGAACTCGACAAAAATGGCAAGATAACAAAGGAGGTGACATTCGACACGGGAGTCACAAACGTACACCGCCAATTTAGGCAAATAGCAAAAACCAAAAAGGGCAACTACATAGTCCCCGTGGGTATGACAAAGAAGATTCTGGAGGTAGATGCTAAGGGTAAAATCATACGTGATATTCAGCTCGAAAACCAATCTTTGTATGTCACAATAAACAATGATGGCGACTGGATTGCAACGACAGGGCACGCAGGCGACATATACAAAATAGATAACAAAAGCGGCAAAATATCAACCGTGCTAAAGGGCAAAACCCTAAGCGACGGCACAGTGACAGGATTTGTCGCAGGCATCGTTCAACTCCGCAATGGCAACTACATGCTCACCAACTGGGTGGGTCACAAAGGCGACCAAACGCAACCTATAATAATAGAGTTGAACGATAAGTGGGAGGTTGTCTGGACAATGAAGAAGATTGCGGGCTACACCTTCGCAGCGGGCATATATCCGATATACTAAGCCTCATCCAAGGCTCTGCGCCTACGTTGAATATCCTTAACGAAGATATCGCTGTGGCGACACGAGATGTAGTATCTATCCTCGTATATATCAACTATTTCGACTATATTCTGCCACTCTGTGGTGTACATTTTTATGCGCTCAGCATGTCGCCAATCAAAGAATATACCATAATACCCAAAGAATCCATAGCTTGCGAACATAGGCATAAGCCACTTCATAGAGCGTGGATTGACTTTGCGCACCTTGACAATGTCGGCAATATTTATCTCGGTGAGCTCTAGCACGCAAAATATCTTAAGTTGCTTAGGTGTGACCACCATGCGCCTAGGGATGGAGAATATAAGTAGTGCAATGAGAGCCAATACAAATGTTACGAACCATACCGAATGGTAGCCGCCCTCATATAATATGTATAGTAGATACGCAAATAGTACACAAAAGGCGATATGCAGCAATCCAAAGTATATCACCCTGTTGCTGAATTTGAATTTATAGACCCTGTCCTCCATAATTTTACTCTTGAGACTGCTCGGCGTATGCCTCCACTAATGCGTTGGCAAAGATTAAATCTTCGAGGGTTGTTATTTTTATATTTGACCTGTCGCCTTCGCACAGATATACTCGCTCGCCCATGCGCTCTACAACCGAAGCATCGTCGGTGAATAAGGTGTCGAAGGTTTGACGATATGCTCGGCGAATTATCTGAGCATCAAATATTTGAGGTGTCTGCACAGCTCTTAGCGCGGTTCTATCCACAATCTGCGACTCCTCGCCAGAGAGCATACGAAATGAATCAACAACATTGACCACAGGGATTGCCGAGCCGTTAGATAGTGCGCAATATATGGCTCTATTGATAAGTTCCTCACTACACATTGGTCGCACACCATCATGCACAGCAATAATCTCGCAATCCGCAGATAGAGCCTCCACACCACACTTCACGGAGTGGAATCTCTCCGCACCACCCTCGACGCATTTGTGCTGTGCAACATTGAATCTAGCAGCCAGGTTTTCCCAATAGGCAATATGCTCCGCAGGCAATACCACGACAATCTCTGCAGCACTATCCACATTTGCAAATGTGTTTATGGAGTGCGCCAACACTGGCAACTGTCCGATGAATCTAAACTGCTTGGGAGTTGCACCTCCACCCATGCGTGAGCCTTTACCTCCTGCTACTATAACAACGCCAAGACGTGGTTTTATTCTCTGTTCCATATCAATTTCTTTCCAAACCCGAGGGTGTTATCTGTTAATTTTAAGTAATCTATTTCGAGTCGCCACATGGTGAGTTCCATAACCGCCGCATAGGGGAATTTAGATAGATAAAGCGACAAATCCGCAGGGGTTGCCTCGACTACCCTACCCGTGATTTGAGCACCTTGTATGCGACCCACAACTTTGGTTTCCAGCACAATAGAGGCTGCGACATGCGAATTAGCAACCATATTGGCTCCGTGACGTGTGGTCACATCTGTCGAAAATATCAACGCCGAAGATTGCGAGTCGAAGGCGTAAAAAGCATTGGCGCAATAGAGACCATCCAGCCCCTGCGTGGCTAGAGTCATCACATGATGCTTATTTATGAATTTTATGATTTTACTCTCCATCTACTACTACAGCTACTTCAATCGGCTCGACAATGTATGTCGTATCTATTGATTTAATCATATCCACCTCAGCTACATCTCCATTTAGCTCCTCCATAATACGAGTGCTGATATATTCAAACTCCGCCTTATTAACCTTTGATATTGGCTCTGATGGCTCTTGAGGTATAGTTAATGGATTGATTGCCACACCACCCTTCCACACTCGGTAGTCGAGATGAGGACCAGTAGATGCTCCCGTAGAACCCACATAACCAATGAGCTGACCTTGCGACACACGAGAGCCTACCTTTAGACCTGGTGCATAGCGGCTAAGGTGAAGATAACCTGTTTGGAGGTTACCTGGGTGTTTGATTTTAACCATATTTCCTGCACCACCAGAGTATGCTTTGAATGTCACCACACCATCTGCCACAGAGTGAACAGGGGTGCCCGTAGGTGCTGCATAATCTACTCCTAGGTGAGGGCGATATACTTTATATATAGGATGCAGGCGAGCTCTAGAGAATTTGGAGCTAATACGTGAATATTTGAGTGGTGCCTTCAACATCTGCTTTTTGAGGCTTCCGCCATCAGCCTCCCAATACTCCACTTTGTCGTTTTGTTTGAATGGAATAGCGTAGTAATCCTTGCCACTATGGGTGAACTTTGCACCCCACAACTGACCGACACCCACGGATATGGAATCTTCGACAAACACCTCGTCATAAATCACCGAGAAACTGTCACCTGCCTGAATACCAAAGAAATCTACCGTCCACTGATATACATCCTCCATCTGGGATGCAAGCACATAGGGCAATTCGGCATCCATAACTGCTCCCCACAACGACGAATTGATTATAGCCTCCTTCTTCATGCGCACCATGCGTGTGGGTTTTTCGCCCGTGGATACAGACACTGAGTCGCCGACAAATCCAAAGAGAACGTAATTTATCTTGTCTTGCTCATAAGCCATATAGTCCAAACTTTGCACTCCCAACGAATCTTCACGCAAAAAGAGAGTATATTTGTTTCCACCACGGATTTTTTTCAGCGGAAATATATCTCGTGAAACTCGCTCTAGTTTGTCGATTGTGTTGTATGAAACGCCATACTTGCTCAATAGTGAGCCCATGGTTTGCCCCTTTTTTATCTCGTTCGATTCTAAAATGTAGTCGTCGGCAACAACGCCATATTTAATATTTTTTGGTTGCTCTACAACCTCCTCTTTAGCTTGTTCTGGGGTGGAAAAAGATATGCACCCCACCATTGTTAGGAGTAGTAATCCCCCCAATACTCTTGAAAATAATCTTGTCATAATGCACAAAGTTAATACATTTTTTCATAATGACCAATAGTTATAAAAGGTAATAATATTGAGATACTATATTTTTCATTAGTTTGCCCTCATGTAAATTATTGCATATTTGGAAATATTAATAATAATTCATATCTTTGAGTCCAAAGTGAACAATATATAGGGTCCGACCAACTCTATTATACTACATTAAATAAATGCTTAAAACCTTTCTATTTACAATCCTTGCTGGCATATACTCCATGGTGATTAATATTCGCCATTGGCTTTTTGATATAGGCGTACTCAAAAGCAAGAAATATGATATTCCGATAATCTGTATCGGAAATATCACTGTGGGTGGAACCGGCAAAACTCCAATGACCGAAATGATAGTAAGCTACATGTCCAAGTTCCACAAAGTAGCAGTAATTTCTCGCGGTTATGGTCGCAAAACAAAAGGATATTTGGAGGTTAGCGAAGATTCTCACTATCGTGATGTAGGTGACGAACCTCTGCAAATAAAACTTAAATTCCCCGAAGCTGTAGTTGTGGTGTGCGAAAAACGAGTTGTGGGTATTGATAGAATAATCGAGGAGCACCCAGATGTGACACTCGTGATAATGGACGATGGATTCCAACACAGATATGTAGAGCCCGCAGTAAATATTGTGATGATTGATGCTACGCGACCACCTCATGACGACAAATTATTACCCCTTGGCTCACTGCGCGAGAGTTTGGATTCGCTGCATCGGGCTCACTATTTCATTGTCTCTAAATGCCCCGAAAATATGAAGGTACTAGACAGAAGTATTTTGAGAGGTGAACTTATAAAGGCTGCATTCCAAGAGATATATTTTACTCGCATAGAGAGCTTTAAGCCCACACCTGTGTTTTCGGAAGGAATTAAACACGAAATCAAACACGGAGATGAGGTAATCGCACTATCGGGTATCGGTAATCCAGCCACATTCGTTGGAGGATTGGAGCATAACTACAAAATAGTAGATACCATAACATTCGACGACCATCACGTATATAAGGTCAAGGATTTAAAAAATATAATCAATAAACTTCATGAGCACCCCAATGCAATGATTGTCACCACCGAAAAGGATGCAGTGAAGATGATTAAAAGCAAAAAAATAGATCTCGAGATTCGTGAAAAAATATTTTACACACCCATAAACATATCATTCATAGATGATTCAAAGGGTGATTTACTTTCAAAATTAAAACAGGATGTTATCGAAAATTAAAGACACTGCCAAATTTATAGCAGACAAAATAGAGGGGTTCACACCCGAAGTTGGTGTGATTTTAGGCTCAGGACTCGGCAATTTTGGCGAGGCAATAAACGTTGCGTACACAATAGATTATAACGATATACCAAACTTCCCACAATCAACAGTAGCTGGGCACAAAGGACGCTTTATATTTGGAGAGGTCGGAGGCAAAAAAATCGTTGCTATGCAGGGTCGTTTCCACTTCTACGAAGGGTACACCATGCAGCAAGTAACTCTACCCGTGCGAGTTATGAAGTTACTTGGGATTAAATATCTATTTGTGTCGAATGCTGCTGGAGGTATCAACACATCATTTAGAGTGGGAGATTTGATGATTATCACAGACCACATAAATCTGATGCCCAACCCTTTGATTGGCAAAAATATAGAGGAGCTAGGAACTAGATTCCCCGATATGCACGACCTATATAACTCTGCACTCAGAGCCAAAGCCACGGAGATTGCCGAGCGCGAAGGTATCAAACTTCAATACGGAGTGTATGTAGGCGGCACAGGCCCGACATTCGAGACGCAAGCGGAGTATCGCTACTTCAAGATTATTGGCGGCGATGCTGCTGGTATGTCTACTGTGCCCGAGGTGATTGTTGCACGCCACATGTCTATCCCGATTTTTGGAGTTTCGGTAATCACAAACTGCGGACTTAGCGACGAGATTGGCGACCACGAAGATGTGCAGCTGCAAGGAGCTAAGGCATCACTACGCATGACCAAACTATTCTCGGAGATGATAGCCGAACTATGATAAACAGAGTAATACTGCAAGGATATGTTGGCGATGACCCCGAAGTCCGCTCTTTTGAAAGCGGCACAAAGATGGCTCGCATACGTATGGCAACCAACGAAACAATCCACATACGCAAGAGTGGAGAGACCAAGCAGCACACCGAATGGCACACCGTGATATTTTGGGGTAAGCAAGCAGATATTGCAGATAAAAAGATACGCAAAGGCACTCTAATATACATCGAGGGTGCTCTTCGCAATCGAAAAGTGAGTGATAAGGAGGGGGTGAGCCAAACAATTGTAGAGATTGTGGGCAACAAATTAAATGTTATAAGCCAACCCAAAGAGGTGAAAGAGAGAGAGGAGAAAACAGTTATCCCAGAGATTATCCCACCTAAGGATGATTCGGATAATCTACCTTTTTAATAATCATGCGCATTAATCATAGTACCTAACAATGAAAACTGCTATACTAACCGCTATCGCTCTAATATTTACTATTGGAGGAGTATCTGCTCAAACACCCAAACCTGCAATATGGGATATTGAGGTTATAGACTCAAAAGTTCAACGCATAAAAGCTGGTGAGCACTTTGCGTTTTACGACCAAATAAAGCGCAAGGCTGATGCAATAGTCAAAGAGAGTAGAAACCCCTCTGTGGTGGATAAAATTGCAGCTCCAATAAGTGGTGACAAGCATGACTACATGTCTCTGTCGAGGTATTGGTGGCCAAACCCCAACACAAGCGATGGTCTACCCTACGTGCGACACGATGGCAAGAGCAACCCCGAACTCAATGACTATGACCGAAATCCACTCAACTCACTCAGCAGCTCGGTGAGAACATTGTCATTGGCATACTACATATCTGGAAAGCAGAAATATGCCGACAAAGCAATATCGAGACTACGCACGTGGTTCATAAATCCCGACACACGGATGAATCCAAATATGAAATTTGCACAGGTGCGCAAAGGGCACGATGGCGACAGGGGTAACAAATCTGGAGTTCTGGATGGCTACTCATTCGTGCAGATGCTTGATGCGGTGTCGCTACTCGAAATTCGTGGTGCAATACCCCAAAGTGTATGCGATTCACTTCACAACTGGTTTGGAGAGTACACCGATTGGCTACTAACCTCCGAGCAAGGCATAGCCGAGAGTCGAGGTAATAATAACCACGCCATAGGTTACGACATACAGCTCACTCGCTATGCGATATATGGAGGACGTGACTCACTAGCCAGAGCGGTCATAGAGGCATTCCCCACTCGCCGCCTACAACAACAAATCATGCCCGATGGTCGCATGCCCGCAGAGCTCAAACGCACCATAGCATTCTTCTATAGCCGATACAATCTAGAGCACATGATTGACCTATGCGATATAGCCAAAAGTTTAGGTGTCAATGAT
The DNA here is from genome assembly GCA_047173765.1 of Rikenellaceae bacterium. GTDB lineage: Bacteria > Bacteroidota > Bacteroidia > Bacteroidales > Rikenellaceae > Alistipes. The sequence goes on along the minus strand of JBCQUV010000044.1, from coordinate 5,281 downwards.
TTATACTCATCAAACAGTGAAGCTATCGACCGTGCAATAACATGGCTCATACCCTTTGCAAAGGAGCCATCTACATTCCCATACAAACAGATAAATAGTTGGGATAAAGCTATTGCTGATTTCTCACGTGTCGTCTATCGTGCATCAAAGTATAGTCCTAAATCCGAAGAGTACGAGGCACTATACAACACCATAAAACCCCATCGAGAAGATGCTATGTTTGAGTTTTTGCATCTATAAGAGATAACCCGAAGTGCCATAAATAACAACTTCGCACTTAGGTTATATCGTAGGCTTTATAATTGATACTCGTCTTTGATTGTCTCCTTTGTATGTATCGCAGCGTTTTATGGCGGAGACTACTGTCTCGGCGATAAATACACCGCCATCCAGTGGAGTTGCTTTGCCTTTGCCTGCGTATATGTAGGCGGAGTTTACATAGTTGCTTGTTGCTACCCTATATACTCTATCAGCCATCTCCTTTCCGTGAATATCGTAGCACTTTACGCTTGTTGCTAAACCATCTTCGCCAACATATATTTCGTAGGTCATGCCACTTGTCGAGAGGTCGATTGTGCGAGACTCTGAACCCGTGCCATTAAACTTGGTGATTATCATCTCCTTAATCTGCTCAAGGGCGAGTTTCTGGGTAACTATCGTGTTGCGGAATGGCTCTAATTCATATATTTTACTCTCTGAGATTACGCCACGACTAAGGCTGTCAATACGTATCGAGCCTGAATTTTGGATAGCAATATCGGCTCCACTACGCTCCCTGATAACATCCGAGACCATATTTATAAGTCCTACTTTGGAGAGTGTGATATCAACCTTTCCAATAGGGTTGTTAAGTGGACTCGTTACCTTACACTCCTCCACAAACCTCTGTGCCACAGGGTCTCTCTCTACATCTGAAAGAGATACCACTTGATTGGTAACCAATATCACCTCTCCATTTTTAAGCCTAATATTTGAGACTCCGACTCCTTTGAGTCTACTACCAGTTTGGGTCACTAACACACCGTTGATTACACGCCCTGTGGGGATATGGGTGTGAGAGTGTCCGCCTATGATAATATCGAACATTGGATTTTGGCACACCATGAGTGAATCGCTCTCAAAACCTAGGTGTATGAGTCCAATTACAAGGTCGGCACTATCACGCAAGAATTTGTACTCTTGAGATTTAGTGACACCATCCACAAATGTTATACCCTCCATATTCTCGGGCATAGATGATGGTAACCCCGAATCATCTATCTGAATAAAACTCACTATTGCCACCCTAATGCCATCAACCTCGAATATGTCGTATGGTTTGATATGCCCCTCTAGGATTGTACCCTCGAAGTTAGCGTTTGCACATAATGTCTGCAAACCCATTGTCTCGATACCCTTTTTGTAACCGAGAAGCTTATAGTCAAACTCGTGGTTACCCACTGCGCCATAGTCGTAGCCCACCATATTTATAAGCATGTGAATAGGAGCTCCTTGAGGCTCCGCCATATCGACATAAGGATTGCCCGTGCAGTGGTCTCCAGCATCCAATACAATTAGGTTCTCGCTCCGGGAACGTAGCTCGTTAGCAAACGTTACAACCTTTGGCATCTGCTCAAATGTTGCGTGAATATCGTTTGTCGAAAGAATTACAATCTCTGTGATTTTGCCTTCGGGTGCACCACAGCCAACACATAGTAGCAGAAGAGCTAATAGGTGCAGTTTGAGGATATTAAGTAGTGTAAAACAATTATTGCCATATTTTTAAAAAGCACTCTTGAAGCGATATTTTTCACTATTAAATTTCAGTATAGAACCACTATATTTTCAATTCAATAGCAAAAAATCTCATCTCCAATAGTACTCTTAAAAACACACCAATAATTATTTTACCCTACTTAAACTTATTCATTAGCAGCAAGATTATATAATCATACCAATCATAATCGTAGACATCAAAGCCACAAAGGTACTACCCAACACAGCAATAGCACTATCAGAGTTTATCGAACCCTCAAATATTCTAGAGAAGAGTTTGCAATCTGGAGTCATAAGCCCAAGCACACTCAACCTCTTTCCTTTTGAGGCTGGTAAAAGTATGTGGGCATCCTTTTTTTGCCATGCATAGCCAACATTCGGAGTCAATCCAAAATGGCTTGGTGATAGCTTGTAGTGCGTGCGGTCTAAGCGCTTATACCTATATCTCCATTCCTCTCAATTATACTTTGCCACTGCCGTTGTGAATGGTATAGGCGGGGTAAAAAATAATTTATCCTGACTTTCTATAAAAGAGATAGTCTATTTTTTGTAAATATAAGAAAAAAGATTGTAACACACGCAATATTGTAGTCTTTTTTTGAGGAAGTGTAATATACTGATATTAATTGTTTAGGTGATTTGTAGCAAAAAACGCCCTATAGGTATATTGTGACCATATTTTAATACGCAATAATCTCTTTTATAGAGAAAGTTCATGTTTTACCCACAATAAAACCCTTATTTAATATGAAAAAACATTTACTTTTTGGCAAAGACCTAGCTGTTTGTTTAATAGCTAGTATGGCTTTATTAACATCCTGTTCGAAGGACTCTACTGAGACTCCTTCTGGGAGTTATGACTTGTCGATTAATGTTAGCTCCTTGCCGTTTTATGCGAGTAGTGACCTAAGCCAACAGATTGTATTGACTGCAGGTAACCAATGGTCGTTGCTCAACGATTCGGACGACGCAACCTACGCCTATGCCGATTGGGTGAGCGACGTATCTCCAAAATTTGGTGGCAGTGGAGATAACACTGTGACCATTACCGTGGATGATAATGGGTCATTGACATCCCGCTACACCACCCTCTATTTCGGAATCGAAATGGATGATGGGAACTACAAGTTAGCCGAACTTAAAATTGAACAATCAAGCTCAAGTCTCAATAATGCAGAGATAACTCTTAGCTGTCCTTCGATTGAATACGCTAACAATGCGATTGCATTAAGTGTCATCTGTGAGAGCAACAGCGCTCTAACCTACAATGTTACAGTTGATGCAGATCTACCATGGGAGATTACAGAGGCTGCTGCATCGTGGGTTAAAACATCTGTCTCGGGCGATAGAATAACTGTAACGATAAAGAATAATGGGTTCAATAGTGGTCGTGAAACGGCGATATATCTGCGACAAAAATATGATGATGTTTATTATGGCAAGGAGCAAGCGATTGTGATTAGTCAAGCAGCTAAGACGACAGCCATATTGGATACATATCGTGATTTGGGTTATGGTTACGACATTTCGGGTCTATATGCCCACAAAGATTATATCAAAAAACAGGTGTTAGATTGGGATAAACTGAACTCTTATGATATAATTGATGATGTAACTTATTATGGTACTAGCGTCAACTATGTCACTTCGACATACACCACAATGAGCGAAGCTCAAGATTCATTGTGCCTCACAGCTGGAGTAAACATCAAATACAATGGATTTACAACCGAGGTAAATGGAAGCTATAAATCATCGTACCTAAGCTACGAAGAGAGTGAGTTTGGCAAAACAAAAGCAACAGTCAACCTTGCCAAACTCTCGACATCTTATAATGTTAACTCTGAAAGTGATCTAAGCAATCTACGGTCGTGCTTGAAAGATGATGTGTATGCCGCAATCAACAGCTTAGAAAAAATAGAGGACGCAAAGACATTTATAGAGACTTATGGTGCCTATGTTATGATGGGTTGCACTTATGGTGGAACTTACAAATATACAATATCGGCAATTCGCAATAAGACCAGCTCATCTTACGATTGGAGTACGGCTGTCTCGGCTGGATACGAAGATGCTACTGGTTTAAATACTGGCTTGGTAAATGCTGGCGTTAGTGAGACGTTCTCTATGGCGAATGAAACCTACACTTACGAAACGGAAGCAACTATAAATGGTGGCGGAGGTTCACTCAAGGATGCAAACGCTTGGCTGGCATCTCTAACTACAGATGTGACTACAGCGTCAGTATATATGTCACTTATCGACTTTGGTGGAGTCAATATGATCGCAATTAGCGAACTTGCAGAAGATAAGAGTGTTCGCGACCTTTTGGCACAAGCCATCGAAGAGTTAACACAAAATAATGCAGTTGAGACAGTCACGGCGTCACAAAGTGTCTTCTCATATGAGTTCTGGATCGGTGAGATTTTCTATTACAGCGATGATGCTGGTAGCACAGCCGAGGTGAAATTTGATATAGATGCTAAGATAATCGACTCTTCGAGTAACAGCTGGACATCAATGAAAGGCAACTGGACGGATATGTGGAGTAGCAATGACTTAGGTGATGATACATACATCTCTGTTCCAAATAATGGAGAATACGCAACTGTTTTAGAGATGGGCATAGGAACTACTACTGCGACCAACAAATTCTCGACTGGTAGTATATTTACAGGAGGTGCGGGTAGCTATGTCATTGGATTCAAGATATATGCCGTGGAGGATGATAGTAGCTCAGGTGACGATGATGCATCTACAACCTACGCCTACTTCCAAACTAAGACAGGTTATTTGGGAAGTCGTATAGACGAAAAGCCATTCTACTATGTATATAGTGTAGACGATATGGCATACCCACAAGAGGTAATCCAAGGATACGTCGACAAGCACACATTGAGTTGGACTTCGGTAGCAGAGAGTCTTGGCAATGGAGACCTGCGCAATGGTTATGCGATAGTTGAGGGAGTCAATAGCATCAGTGAGCACAAGTGGAGATTCACGATATATTACCGAATGCTATAATGTTGAAGTGTCTTTTATAACGAGACGATAAATACAATATTAAAAGAGCTCCGAATTTTACGATTCGGGGCTCTTTTAAGTAATCAACAAAATTAATGCGATATTTTAACCCTACGCACTCCAGCACCTCGGCGACTCGTGCTTTTAGTCTCATAAAGTTCAGATAAGCATCGAATGGTAGTCATTGATATTTCATGAACCGCCACAATATCTCGATAATATTCAATTCAGGTGAGTATGGTGGTAAGAAGTAAATCCACAAATCAAGTTCTCTCCATTGTTCGACTTTTGCCATAAACTTTTTGCTTCGATGTATAGGTGCGTTGTCGATAACAACTACTGTTCGTTTGGTAATTGTTTGACAAAATTCATCCATCACAGTAATAGCACTATCAGAGTTTATCGAACCCTCAAATATTCTAGAGAAGAGTTTGCAATCTGGAGTCATAAGCCCAAGCACACTCAACCTCTTTCCTTTTGAGGCTGGTAAAAGTATGGGGGC
>JBCQUV010000043.1:0-12702 GCA_047173765.1 Rikenellaceae bacterium | reverse complement strand
CGGAATAAATTTGAGCCTGGCTCCGATTTGTTTCGCCTTTTCTTATGTCCCTATAGTTTCTTGACCTCAATTCAGTTGCATTTGCAGGTTGAATTCAGCTTTGTTTATTGTTTATAAGTAGGGTAAAATAATTATTGGTGTGTTTTTAAGAGTACTATTGGAGATGAGATTTTTTGCTATTGAATTGAAAATATAGTGGTTCTATACTGAAATTTAATAGTGAAAAATATCGCTCCAAGAGTGCTTTTAAAAATATGACAATAATTGTTTTACACTACTTAGTTGTACCCTCTTCATAAGCGGTTATTTTATCGGTTGTAGTCATTAAGTAATCAATATCATCATAACCATTCATTAAGCAGTGACGCTTGTAGGGGGTAATTGTGAAGTTCTCCACACTACCTGTCGCCACATTTGTTATGGTTTGATTCTCAAGGTTAATTGTCACCTGCGCCTTGGGGTCAGCCTCTATCGACGCAAAAAGTTCCGCCAAAAATTCGGGCGACACAATCACAGGCAACACAAAGTTATTGAGCGCATTGTTGCGGAAAATATCGGCAAAGAAGCTCGACACCACAGCTCTAAATCCATAACCTGCAATGGCCCATGCTGCATGCTCACGGCTACTTCCCGAACCGAAGTTTTTGCCCGCAACCAACACATCGCCAGAGTATGTTGAGTCATTGAGCACGAAATCCGAAATCGGCTCATTATTTTTGTCATATCTCCAGTCACGGAACAAATTGTCGCCAAAACCCTCACGAGTTGTAGCCTTCAAAAAGCGAGCTGGGATGATTTGGTCGGTGTCTACATTCTCCAATGGGAGAGGCACACACGATGATGTTAATATGTTTAATTTCTTCTTCATTTTGGTCTCCTCCTACATTAGATCTCTTGGATCAGTTATTACCCCAGTTACTGCTGCCGCTGCTGCCACAAATGGGCTACAAAGCAGTGTGCGAGCACCTTGACCTTGACGACCCTCGAAGTTGCGGTTCGAAGTTGATACTGCATACATGCCCTCTGGGACTTTATCTTCATTCATAGCCAAACATGCCGAACACCCTGGTTGGCGAAGCTCAAAGCCTGCCTCCTCGAATATTGTGTCGAGACCCTCCTCTCGGATTTGACGCTCCACAGCCCACGACCCTGGGACAACCCATGCCGTGATATTGTCTGCCTTTTTGCGACCCTTCACAATAGCTGCGAAGTCTCTGAAATCCTCTATGCGACCATTTGTGCACGAACCCACAAATACATAATCTACTCGCTTACCAATGAGTGATTCGCCCTCTGAGTAGCCCATATATTCTAGGGATTTGAGATATGACCCCTTTTGAGCCTCATCCAACCCCTCAGAAGTTGGAACACTCTCTGTGATTCCCATTCCCATACCTGGGTTTGTGCCGTAGGTAATCATCGGTGCGATATCCTCTCCTGCAAATGTCACTTCGTGGTCGAACACAGCATCTTCGTCTGAGCACAACGCCTTCCAGCCCTCAACTGCTGTGTCCCAAGCATCCCCTAAAGGAGAGTTCTCACGACCCTTCAAATATTCGAAAGTCACCTCATCTGGAGCAACCATGCCGCCACGTGCACCCATCTCGATTGAGAGGTTGCAAAGGGTCAAGCGACCCTCCATCGAGAGCGAACGAATAGCCTCACCAGCATACTCCACAAAGTAACCCGTAGCACCACCCGTAGTCATTTTTGATATGATGTAGAGTGCCACATCCTTAGCCAAAACGCCCTTGCCAAGTTTGCCAGTGACATTGATTCTCATGCTCTTAGGCTTAGCTTGCAATATACATTGGCTCGACATCACCATCTCCACCTCGCTTGTGCCAACTCCAAATGCCACTGCTCCCACTGCTCCGTGAGTAGAGGTGTGCGAGTCACCGCATACGATTGTCATACCTGGGAGTGTGTATCCTAGCTCTGGGCCCACGACATGTATGATTCCATTCTTGGGGTGCATCATGCCGTAGTGCACAAGACCAAACTCCTCGGCATTCTTTGCCAAGGTGTCTACCTGTGTGCGTGACACTGGGTCTACGATTGGCTTATCCTGATTCTCTGTTGGGGTGTTGTGGTCGGGCATACAGATGATTCGCTCGGGGCGGAAACATTTGATTCCACGTGCCCTAAGACCCGAAAATGCTTGGGGACTTGTCACCTCGTGGCAATACAAGCGGTCGATGTAGAGCTGCGTTTGAGCATCTACAATCTGCACCACATGCGAGTCCCATATTTTATCAAAAAGTGTGTTCATTTATTTTTTGTTTTTCCTCGAGTTTGAATAACAAGGATGAGTTTTGGGGCTTCGTGAAGTTCCTAAAACCGCAGCGTACTAAAAGTACGTGAGGATTTTAGGAACGAGGGAAGTGCCGAAAATCGCCTTGTTATTCGAACTCGCTAGTTTTTGAATTTGTTTATGCAATCTATAAATGCTTCGACACTCGCAGTCACAATGTCTGTATTAGCACCAAATCCGAAATAGAACTTCTCATCCTGCTCCACTTGCACGTGCACCTTACACATATCGTCACTACCCTTGCTGATGGCTTGGATTGTAAGCTCACGAAGCACCATTTTGCGAGTGATAATCTTCTTGATAGCTCCGATAGCTGCATCCACAGGACCATTACCCGTAGCCGAAGCCTCGAACAACTCCTCCTTGATTTTAAGACCAATAGCTGCCACAGGACGCACTCCCACGCCACTTGTCACCTGCAAGTACTCCAGCTTGATGTGACCCTTGTCGGCACGCATCTCGCCCACCAACAACAATATATCGTCGTCGCCCAACTCCTTCTTTTTGTCGGCCATAAGCAAGAACTCCTCATACACACTATCCAAACGCTCCCTATCAAGCTCTACGCCCAACAACGACAAACGATTTTTAAGTGCAGCACGACCGCTACGTGCCGTAAGCACAATTGAGTTAGTCTCAACACCCACATCCTTGGGGTCGATAATCTCGTATGTCTGGATATTCTTCAACACTCCATCTTGGTGGATACCCGACGAGTGAGCAAAGGCATTCTTACCCACGATTGCCTTGTTCGCTTGAACTGGCATATTCATAAGGCTCGACACCAAGCGGCTTGTGGGGTATATCTTTGGGGTGTTGATTCCAGTGTCGATTCCAAGGTGTTTGTGGCACTTCAAAATCATCACCACCTCCTCCAAAGATGTGTTACCTGCACGCTCACCAATTCCGTTGAGTGTAACCTCCACTTGACGAGCTCCATTTATGACTCCCGACACGGTGTTGGCAGTAGCCATACCCAAGTCGTTGTGACAGTGAGTCGAAAGAATTGCACGGTCTACATTCGACACATGCTCCATAAGGTACTTAATCTTGGCACCATACTCCGACGGAAGGCAATAACCTGTGGTGTCGGGGATATTGATTACGGTAGCTCCAGCCTTTATAACTGCCTCTACCACACGTGCCAAATATTCATTTTCGGTGCGCCCAGCATCCTCTGCGTAGAACTCCACATCCTCCACATATCTCTTGGCGTGTTTAACAGCTGCTACTGCACGCTCGATAATCTCCTCTCGATTGGAGTTGAATTTGTACTTTATGTGTGAATCCGACGTTCCGATACCTGTGTGGATACGCTTATGCTTGGCATAACGAAGTGCATCTGCCGCAACATCAATATCCTTAGCCACGGCACGTGTGAGTGCGCAGATGGTTGGTGCTGATACTGCCTTCGAAATCTCGATTACAGAGTTGAAATCTCCAGGGCTAGAGATTGGGAAGCCCGCCTCGATAACATCGACGCCCAAAGCCTCCAAAGCCTTTGCTACTTGAATCTTCTCCACAGTGTTAAGCTGGCACCCTGGCACCTGCTCACCATCACGCAATGTGGTGTCGAAGATAAATAATTTGTCCTGCATAATTTATAATATTTTGTAGTTTTTAATCTTTCTATTCTGTAAAGCAGTGTTTTACAAATATGAGCCGTCTTTAACGCAAAAAAGGATTCTTCCGCACCATATAAAGTGGAAGAACCCAATTTGTAGTATTAGCTCTGCTCAGCTACATACACACGAAAGTCCTCTTCCGATGGTGTCCCCACAGGAGTAGTGCGCATAGCAGCAGGTTTATATTGTAAATAATCGCTTTCATTGTTCAGTGCGTAAAATTACTTATAACTATTTGGATTTCCAAATATTTCAAGTTTTTTTTTACTCCATGCTCGACTTTGCACTATTTTTTATACCTTTACCTCCGTTATGAATAAGTTTTTTTTACAGATAAAAATATACCTTTCGTCGCTTAGTGTGGTTCACAAACTAAGGAGAGTAGTATCTCCGATGTTTTTGGCTATGTTGGTGGCGTCGTTCGTGCTGTGGTACATTGCCAAATTGAGCTACACATACACCACGGAGCTGAATGTGAGGGTCGAAGTCGAAGCTCAAACAATCAACACAAAATGCGTGATAGAGGGTGTAGGAACCAACCTATTTGGGTACAAAATCAAAGGCGGCCAAAAATTAAAAGTTCCACTCTCGGAGCTTAGATACGAAGTAAACCAGGCGGATAGCATTATAACAATAAACGAAAATTCACTAAGCGGAGCCATATCGGTACGTTTCAGCGACATAAAAGTTATATCCATAGACACCAACTCAGAGATAATTCTCACCCCCGAAATAGCACAAAAAATCACACAACGATGATAAAAATTGCAGTCACAGGCGGCATAGGAAGTGGCAAATCGACACTCTGCGACGCCTTCTCTCGTGCAGGAATACCAATATACAATGCCGATGCAGAGGCAAAGCGACTAATGAACGAAAGTTCGAAACTTCGTGCCCAAATAGTTGATGCCTTTGGAGATGAGTCGTTCGACGAGAATGGACTCAACCGTAAATATCTGTCGAGTGTGGTATTTGCTAATAGCGAAAAACTCGCAATGCTCAACGCAATAGTTCACCCTGCTGTGATGCGAGATTTCGAGATGTGGAGTGCAATGCACGCCGAGAATATGCCATACGTGATTTTGGAATCGGCAATACTATTTGAATCTGGGTTTGACAGGTGTGTAGATTTGTCGGTCGCCGTACTTGCACCCAAGGAGCTTCGGGTCATGAGGGTGGTGAACCGAGACGGAGTGACCAAGGAGCAGGTCGAAGCTCGTATTGCGGCACAAATCCCCGAGGAGGAGCTCAACCAAAGAGCAGACTACACGGTAGTAAATATCATAGAGGGCGAGATGGACGATGCAGCTCAACGCCTCGACCAAATTTTCAAACATGAACTTTTCAAGCGTCAAACTCAATCTTAGTCGCCCCCAAGTGATGGCGATTCTAAATGTCACTCCCGACTCTTTTTTTGCAGAAAGTCGCAGTAACTCGCGCGAAATAATCGCACAAAGAGCACGCGAGGCTATAGAGCAAGGGGCAACAATAATAGATATTGGAGGCTACTCTTCACGCCCTGGAGCAGATGATGTGTCAGTAGAGGAGGAGTGGAGCAGAGTGGAACTAGGGATATCGGTCGTACGAGAGATTTCGAGCGACATAACTATATCGGTCGATACATTCAGAGGCGAGGTAGCACGCCGAGCAGTCGAGAGATTTGGCTCGATTATAATAAATGATATATCGGCAGGGGAAATTGACCCCACAATCATGGATGTTGCGGCAGAATACAACCTACCATACATAGCAATGCACATGAGAGGTGTGCCACAATCGATGCAGGGTCTAACTAATTACCAGAATATCGTTGCAGAGGTGGTGGAGTATTTCTCCGAGAGGGTTCAACTACTCAAATCAAAGGGTATTAACAATATAATCCTCGACCCTGGCTTTGGATTTGCAAAGAGCTTGGAGCAGAACTACACGCTACTAAAGGGGTTGCACAGACTCTGCGACCTAGGATTTCCTGTTTTGTCTGGAGTATCTCGCAAATCAATGATATACAAATTATTAGATTCATCACCACAAGATGCCCTTGCAGGAACTATAGCTCTGGGGTGGGAATCCCTCAGGCAAGGGGCTCGAATACTTCGGGTGCACGATGTGCGTGAAGCTGTGGATAGCATAAAAATATTTGAAACGTATGATAAAAGCTAGCGATATTATCAAGAGATATGGCGAATTGGAGGTGCTCAAGGGGGTATCTCTACACATTGCACCTTCCGAAGTGGTATCAATCACAGGGGCTAGCGGTGCAGGTAAGACCACCCTACTCCAAATCCTAGCGACTCTTTCGGAGGCGGATTCGGGCGAGGTATATATTGACAGTGAATCTATTGTGGGGTTGGGCGACAAAGCTATATCGAAATTCCGCAACGAGAAGATTGGCTTCGTGTTTCAATTTCACAACCTGCTACCCGAATTTTCGGCACTCGAAAATATCTGCATCCCTGGCTACATTGGAGGTCGCAACTCCGCGGAGGTGGAGCGTCAAGCGTCGGAGCTCCTGGATATGATGAAACTAACAAGTAGAGCTCACCACAAACCCAGCCAACTTTCGGGCGGAGAGCAACAACGTGTGGCTATAGCTCGTGCGCTAATCAATTCACCCAAAGTGATATTTGCCGATGAACCTTCGGGGAATTTGGACTCCGTAAATCGGGAGGATATACACAACCTATTCTTCGAACTTAGAGACAAACTGGGCATTACGGTTGTGGTGGTAACCCACGACGAGGCTCTAGCCCAGATGGCCGACAGGCAAATAGTAATGAGAGATGGAGAGATAATATGCGACTAGACAATCTATCACACACAGAGCTCCTAGAACTCCTAGAGGAGCTACACGACCGATTCAACCAATCCTCATTTGTGGAGGCTGACCCCATAAGCATACCCCACAGATACTCTTCACGCGAGGATAGAGAGGTTGCGGGATTTATGGCGGCAACCATAGCGTGGGGCAATCGCAAAGCTATAGTCAAGAGTGCTCATCGAATGATGGAGTATATGGATGACACCCCACATGACTTTGTGCTTAATGCCTCGGAGCAGGATTTGCAGAGGCTTGGCGGTTATGTACACCGCACATTCAATGGTCTCGACTTCCGAGATTTCGTGTTGTGCCTGCGTGGCATATACAGTCGCAAGGGAGGCATAGGCAACTTTTTCGAAGGACACTACGCTGCAAATCAATCCATACCCTTGGCACTCGCCGATTTTAGAAAGGAGTTCTTCGCCGCGGAGCATCAACCACGCTGCGAAAAACATCTCTCGTCCATAGATAAAGGAGCTGCGTGCAAGCGCACAAATATGTTTATTAGGTGGATGGTACGCCAAGACAATCGAGGGGTGGATTTTGGGGAGTGGACAAAGATTCCGATGAGTGCAATATATATACCCCTGGATGTTCATTCAGGCAATGTAGCACGTGCATTGGGGCTACTCACTCGCAAACAAAGCGATTGGAAAGCGACAGCGGAGCTCACCTCTAGACTCAAAGATTTTGATGCCAACGACCCCGTGAAATATGATTTTGCTCTCTTTGGTGCAGGAATCGAGGGGGTCATAAAGTAGCCATTATGTCATTTAATTTCAAGTACTTTTCGATAAACCAGGAGCTCGCCGCAATGAAGGTGGGCACAGATGGCGTGCTACTAGGAGCATGGGCAACACTACGTGGCAACGAGAGGAACATACTCGACATTGGCACAGGCACAGGGCTCATAGCTATAATGATGGCTCAACGCTCCGCAGCTCAAGTTATCGTCGGAGTAGAAATAGACGAGAATAGTGCCAAGCAAGCCGCCCAAAACATGAGCGCATCGAAGTGGGCAGAGAGATTGAGCGTGGCACACACACCGATTCAACAATTTTCGCACCCCGACAAATTCGACCTTATACTATCCAACCCTCCATATTTTGTGAACTCACTGCTCGCCAAGGGCACAAGTCGCACAAATGCTCGCCACACAACGGAGCTTAGTTTCGAAGATTTAGCGTCATCCGCACACAGACTCCTAGCCCCCAATGGTCGCTTCGCATTAATACTTCCTCCGACCGAGACGGAACTATTCGACAAAGCATCAAACGACAAACTGCACCTCAGCAGAAGATGCTACGTGAGAGGTAAATCGGGAGGGGTCGTAAGGCGTGTGATGAGTGAATATCGCTTATCGAAACCAACCGAGATTTCAGAGCAGGAGATAGCCGTTCGAGCCACACCGCCCGAGGAGTACACCGCCGAATATAGAGCTTTAACATCTGAATTTTACCTAAAATTTTGATTTTAAAAAGAAAATATCTACTTTTAAAAAAAATTAGCACTATGAAATACATATTAACCTTGATGGCTATGGTAGCCACATATATAGCTTCGGCTCAACAACTCCCACCAATCGCCATTGGTGTAGTTGGAGAGGGGGCAAATGTCACGGTTGTGGATGCTCCTACCTCTACGATATTTGTAGATATATCGCTCACTCAAACCAAATTCACAGCGGGAATATATGCTCGATATGCCCAAAAATACCTGGGTGAACGAGCTGCGCTAATCAACCGTGAGAGCACAAATATAACACAATCAACCATTGCCCTAGCTCCTCAAAACTACTTTGTTGCATCGGCAGAGGTTGCGCCAAATGTGGTGGTGACCAACTCACCAGCCTCTACGCTCCCAGTAAACACAACATCGGCAGATATAACAATCCCCGAAGGAGCCGCCGCAGATGCTGCACAACAGATATTTACCAACCGCAAGCTCAGCTACGACCTAATAGCAGGCAACATTGGCGAGGGTGTCTTTGGCTCTGGACTCGCAACAGCACTCGACAGATTAGACAACACCGAGAAAAATCTTTTGGCTCTATTCATGGGTAGCGAAACTTCAACAACATCAACCCAAAGATTTATCATAAACTTGACACCCGAGACCAAACGATACATAATATGTCGCTACGACTCTTCACGAGGAATAATCTCATCCAACGAGATAGATGGAGAGCCCGTATATCTGCAAATCACCCCTCAAGCGGTGGCGGATACAACATACACGCTTACTCTAAGTAAATATCCGCAACGAAAAACTGTGGTTTCGGCAAACCCCTCGAAGTGCGATTTGTATGTGGGAGCAAAGGTTATAAAGTCATCTACCCTACCTCTTTACGACTTCGGACAACGAACTACAATAATCTACAACCCCAAATAAACAACAACAAATATGACTTCAAGAATGGCACACCTCCTAGGAGAGTTGCGCAGAGAGATGAATGGTGCAGTGGTAGGAAGCATGCGCTACTACGGCAAGGAGTATGGGCTGAATTATGGAGTTAGCATACCCACGATTCGTTCGCTTGGGCGTACGGAGACTAAGGATAATCGCTATGCGAAGTATCTGTTTCGACAAGAGGTGCGTGAGCTTAGGCTTGTGTCGCTATGGTTTGCTGAGGCTGATTTAGTGGCTGAAGATTTGCCATTTTGGGCACGAGGTATCATAAACTCCGAGGTGGCCGAGGAGGCGGCATTTATACTTTTCAGCAAAGTACCAGAGGTTGTGGAGTGGTTAGACTCGAAGGATGAGGTACTGCAATATTGTGCCGTGATGGCTATTGCGGGTAGTGACAAAATCAATCTTTGCGCAATGAAACCTCAACTACTAAATCTGCTGGGGTCGAACCCTGCACTGCTCCCCAAAGCTGTGATAGTGTTGTTAGAGAGTGCCCTCAAACAGAGCTCGGAAGGAGTAAAGCAATTCTTAGACGAAATGCCCACAAACGAAGCGTGCAACAATATCCGAGAGGAGATGGTGTGGCGAATGTAATAAATTAAGGGAAGTTCTAATCGGGGTGGTCTATTTCGTATTTTTGGACACCTCGAAGTAACCGCCTCCAATCACCCTATCCCCCACGTACAACACCACAGGTTGCCCCTGGGCACATGCCCAAGCAGGAGACTCTAGGTGGATTATGTATTCCCCCTCATGTGACGATTTTTCGACCCGTGCATACCCCTCTGGATTACGACCCAAGCCTCGTACCATAACTGTGATATTGGGAGATGTGAGCCACTCCTGTTCATCTATGACATTGCAATCCCTAATGGTGAGTGTGCGGCTGTATAGCTCTGCATCTTCGCCTACTGTGATTTGATTTTTCGCAGCATCAATAGCCGTGACCGCCACACCCGAAGGTATCCCCTCGCCACGTTTTTGACCTATGGTGTAGAACGCCAAACCTCTGTGTTTGCCCACAACATCGCCCTTCGCATCGACAATATCGCCACCCTCTATTCGCCCTCCTCGGGATGATATGAGTTCGGAGTAGTGCCCCCCTTGCAGGAAACAAACCCCCATACTCTCCTTTTTGAGTGTGGATTTTTGCTTTATATCCTCCTTGATTTTGTCCGACATTGGGGTCAAAGCCATCCCCAACGCCTCTTGCGACACTCCCCACAGATAATATGATTGATCTTTACGTGGATCTTTGGCACGTGAGACATATATTTTGCCACGATGCAGAGTGGTCGAAAAATAGTGCCCCGTGGCGATATGCTCTGCACCGACGCTCTTAGCATACTCCACCAAAACTCGCCATTTAATGAGTGGATTACACCTTGTACAAGGAGCAGGAGTACGCCCTGCGACATACTCCCGCACAAAGTTATTGATAATTTCTCGCTCAAAAAGTTCTCGGCAATCCTTCACCACAAACTCCACTCCTAGCTCCTCGGCACGTTGGCGAGCATTATAAATCTGCTCCTCGTCGCCGACGTTAAGCGAAAGCATCAAAGCTGTAATTTCATACCCTTCAGATTGTAAAATCTCCACCGCTGCACTACTATCTATCCCACCACTAAAGGCCAGAATTGCTCTTTTTTGATTCATCTATATTCTAATACACCTTTTGTAACTCAGCCTTCAAACGCTCCACAATTTTGGGATATTTATCGACTATGTTGTTCTTTTCGCCAATATCATTTTTGAGGTCGTAAAGCTCATAATCATTTGTGCCAAAGTCCATTAAGTAAACGGTATTGATTTTCCTCTCGGGCAACAAAAGTTTCCAACGCTCATCACGAATAGCCACAAATCTCGAAATATGGTTGTGCTGAATATAACAGAAATTCTCCCTCTTGCTCTTATTGCTACGCCCAAAAATCATAGAGCTTTGGTCTACTCCATCCATCCTTATAGAAGATGGAATCTTATACCCCATGACACCTGCCAAGGTAGGTACGAAGTCGATAGTCGCTGCAAGTCCATCCCTACGACTTCCTGGCTCTATGACTCCATTCCACTTGATGATACATTGCACTCTCGAACCACCCTCGTAAGCAGAACCCTTACCTGCACGCAACACACCTGGGTCACCCCAGAAAATAGAACCTGCGGGGTAGTTCTTTAGGTGATTTTTGCGTTGTGTGTACTTTGTTTGACACCACGGTCCATTGTCGGTGGCATAGATTATAATGGTATCATCCTCCAACCCTAAATCCTTGAGGATCTTAAGCAGACGACCTGTTTCGTAGTCAAACTCCTCAACCACATCGCCATAGAGTCCACCTTTCGACTTGCCCTTGAAATCCTCCGATGCACCTACGACCACGTGCATCATAGTGTGAGCCAAGTACAACACAAAGGGTTTATCCTTGTCTCGCTGCTCCGTGAGGTAGTTAATAGCCTTGTCGGTGTACATCTTTAGGAGTGCATCCATACGTCGCTCCTTCGCTACAACGAGCTCGTTATTTTCGTATATATCTATAAATCCGTTATCATTTGCTCCGATAGGACCATAGTAATAATCAAACCCTTGGGCATTAGCCATCTGCTCTATCACGGGCTTGCGACCCGACAAATCCCACTTTCCGATACATGCTGTTTGATACCCAGCACTCTTGGCATACTCCGCCAGTGTAGTCTCGCTACCGACCATATTTTTTCCGCCATTGCGTGCAGGATAACGCCCCGTGAGTAGTGCTGCACGAGAAGCTCCACTTACGGGTTGTGCATAAAAATTGGTGAAGTGCATGCCCTCAGCGTAGAGCTGGTCAATAACAGGTGTGCGATTTTGGGTATTGCCAAAACACCCCATATCGGCATACCCTTGATCATCCGTAAATATGATTAACACATTAGGTTGCTTAGCCTTGGATGGTGCCTGTTTTTTAGCAAAAACTGGAGCTGCGCAAGCAACTCCAGCCATAGCCAACAAAACTTTGCTGTATCTATTAGTCATAACGTTTTATTTACACAGCCGCCTCAGCCTCTTGTCTTAGACGTTGCTGCTCAAAATACTCTGGTTTGTTTTGCTTGATAAATTGGATAGCCTCCTCCAAGCCTCCACTTAACTTCTCAAAATCCTCTTTATACAAGAAAATTTTGTGACGATCATAACTCACGGTTCCATCAGGGTGAGTCTTTTTGCGACTCTCGGTAATCGTTAAAAAGTTGTCATCGTCTTTTGTTGTTCTCACATCTATAAAGTAGGTGCGGCGACCTGCTTTGATAGCTTTGGTTAGAATTGGTTCGCCAAAGTCCTCCTCGGTGCGACGATTGTTAAATTGTGACATAATTTGTTAGTATTTGGTTTAAAATGGTTTTTACTATTGCGAATATAATAAATTATTATTGAATTTGCAATTTATTCCCTGAATTCAACTTGTAAATGCAACTGAGGAATTGGGAAGTTGCAGAGAATGAGATAAAATATTTTTTCAGAGAGGAAAGAGAGGTAAAACTCTCCTTCGCTCCGCTGAATGGAATAA
>JBCQUV010000042.1:0-12742 GCA_047173765.1 Rikenellaceae bacterium | reverse complement strand
GCCTATTTCCTCTTAACACCTTGATACAAAGGTAATAAAAACAAATTTAATTTTAAACTTTATCCGATTTTATTTGGATATTAACTGGAAAAAACTATGAAACGAATTATATTAACAACATTTGCGGCACTCTTGTGTGTTGCATCTTATGGCTTTACAGTCAAACAAAACCTGCTTAGTGGAGGCGAAAAATTAACATCGCAGTGGATGGTTGAGGCTCAAGATGATGCAACGACTGTGAAAATGATTGGCGATAATAGTATGGATGTTGTCGCTACGAGGGGTCTCACTATGTGGTATGACAAAAAACTAAGTGGTGAATACCAAATTAGCTACAGCGTGAAATTCATTATGGAGGGTGGTGCACATGATCGCCTCAGCGACCTAAATTGTTTTTGGGGTGCTGTAGACCCTCAGAGCCCAAAGGATATATACAAAAGAAGTGCGTGGCGAGATGGAATGTTTGGCAACTATCGCACTATGGATCTATTTTATGTGGGTTATGGAGGCAATAAAAATAGAACTACTCGATTTAGACGCTACCATGCGGAGCACTACGAGAGTGGTGACAACGAGAAGATTAGACCTGTAATAGCGGAGTATCTCAAACCCGAGGATTTGCTTAAGCCCAACCAGTGGTTGAATGTTGTAATCACCGTGAAGGATGGTCGCACAACATACTCTATGGATGGCAAGGAGTTGTTTAACCACCCACTTTTGGAGGGTCAAGATGAGGGATATTTTGGTCTTAGATTACTAAAGAACCACACCGTAATCAAAAACTTCAAAATCAAGGAGTATACCAAAGCTGACACCTACAAATACGACGAGGTGATTGCCGAGGAGGAGGCTTTGGAGACAATTAAAAGTAAGTGGGGAGAGGACTTCAAATATGTGGAGTACCCTACACAATACCTCAAAAATGTGGTGGAGGTAGCTCCTGGCGAGTCTATCCAAGCAGCTATCGACGCGGTGAGCGTAAAGGGTGGCGTGGTGAAACTATTGGCTGGAACGCACGTGGTAAAGCAATCTATCACCCTCAAAAGCAATATAACACTTATTGGCGAGGGGGTCAATAAGACGATTGTAGAGGAGGGCAAAGGACTCACAAAGGAGTGTTTCACAGCCTCTCCAGCACCACAAATTGTGGATGTTGTAATGAAGGATTTTTCGCTCGTGGGCAAGGATATTGGCAGCGTGCAAGGTATCTGGATTTCGGGTAAGAATGGCTCTCGTCACGATAGAATCATGCTCCAAAATGTAGAGATTAAGGGTTGGGGTTCGCATGGTGCACACATCAAGCGTGCCGACAATGTTATCATGGACAAATGTACATTCGTAGAGAATGGCTCACGTAATGGTCTATACCACAACTGTTACTTCCTATACAACAAAAACATTCTGCAATCGGATTGCGATTTTTCGTACCCCGTCAAAGGTAAGGGTTGTAAATATACATCGTGCGAATTTGTGTTGGCTCAACGCTGCACAATCGACAAATGTATAGGCAATGGAATCCAAGCGGACAACGAGGAGACAGGATATTTGATGTTGCACAAATACAAAATCTCGAACTGCGGACAGGTGGCTTTGTGGTTCCCATGCGAGTACTACTACGGCAAATTCGACTACACCGAGGATGCTAAGTATGCGCCTCAAAATGTAATCCTTAGCCGTTGCGAAATCGTAGATAACAAGTGGGGAGCTATGTGGCGAGTCGTGGGTGGCAAATCTTATGTCATGAATAAGTGCCACTTTAGCAACCAAAAAATTGATATGGGACTTCTGCTTTGCGGAGTCGAAATTTCGGAGGATTCTAAATTCGAGAAGGGCAACAGGTTGATGGACGACCTCAAAAAGTGGCCTATGGATGTGCATTTATTGTGGTAATCCACTTAAAAATAACTACAATGAAAAAAGCTACATTAGTTATCGCAGCTATTTTTGCACTTGTGACCGCCGTGCAAGCAGCTCCAAGCGTGGATTTGAGTAGCGTAAAATCTATCAACAAAATTTACTCAACAATCATTGGTGGTACACCCCAAAATGGAGTATTGGAGCGTGTGTCGGTGACTCTGCCTGCATACAAAAGTGCAGTGGCATTTTCATCTCCCAACAAGAAATTCGACGGCATCAACCAAATGCAACCTTGGCAAACATCTGACCTGCCAACTATATTTACTAAGAAACACAACCTAGCATCGGAGAGTGTAATTAAGATGCCAGCCAAAGAGGTATTCTTTCTTGCTTTGGAGCTAGAGAGTGGTGAGTATATGACAATTCAACCTATCGTTACAAATTTTGTAATGAGTTGGATTGAGGTTAAGAGCAAAAATGAGATTGAGGTTGTGTGTGGAAATATGGGAACAACGGTTATGGAGAGCGAAGAGACTCCAATCTTCTCATACTCCATAAGCCCCGATTTCTATGGTGCACTATACTCTGCGTGGGACGATATCCTCAAAGATAAAGAGGTGAATGGCAGCACCACATGGCGCAAAAACAAAGCATACCCCGAGTCATACAAATACTTAGGATGGTGCAGCTGGGAGCAATACAAAAAGACAATCAACGAGAAGTTGCTACTCACAGCTGTTTCTGAGGTCGAGAAGTCGGAGATTCCAGTGCGCTGGGTGCTCATAGATGATGGTCACCAAATCGAGGCGGGCACGGCACTCAAAAGTTTCGAAATCACTCCAAATAAATTCCCAAATGGATGGTCTCCAATCCTCGCTAAGCGTTCTGATAAAATCAAATGGTTCGGTTTGTGGCACTGTATGTATGGATTGTGGAAGGGTATAAGCAATGACCACACAATGTCAGATATTGACCCATATTTGATTAAATTGTCGGACAAAGCCAAGATTATAGGCGACTCAGCCGAGGGCTCTAAACTATTCTACGAGAAATTGGTAGGTTCGGTTTCTGAACCAGGATTCGACTTTGCGAAGGTAGATGTTCAAACTCGTGCATTTGCAAACTACATTGGTCGTGTGCCGAATCCTGTTGTGGCACATCGTCGAAATGCTTATAATTTGGAGGAGCAAGCCAAAGATAAGCTGGGTGGACTTATGAACTGCATGGCGTTGAATTTACCCTGCATCTTCAATACCAAATATAGCGCAACTACACGTGTGAGTGTCGATTACAAGGTAAACAACATTCCCAAGGCGATTTCGCACATCTACCAAAGTTTCCAAAACACTTCGTGGATGGGTCAAACCGTGTGGCCAGATCACGATATGTTCCACTCGTCAGACCCTAAGTTCGGACGGTTTATGGCTGTGAGCAAGGCTATGTCGGGAGCACCTGTATATATGTCGGATGCGCCACTCGATATGAAGCCTGAGTTTATTATGCCTCTAGCTTACTCAGATGGTGAACTTTTGCGCCCCTTGGCTCCAGGTGCTCCACTCCCAGAGTCATTCTTTGCGGATGCGCTTATGGGTGGCGATGGATATAGAGTCGCTGCGCCTATGACCGACAACTCTATGGCGATTGTGGCATACAATATTTCGAGCGAGTACCCTGCAAGCCTCTCAATGAGTGTTTCGGCAGAGGATTACAAATATGCAGATGCTATGGTTCAACCATACCCAGGACTTCGTGCTATGCCTAAAGAGGGGCTTGTGTACTATGATTGGTATGAGAAAAAGGGTGGTAAGTTGAACAAGGAGTATACCTTTGATGTGAAGAGTGTGGAGGATAGACTTATCCTACTCACCGAAATCGAGAATGGTTGGTCGGTGATTGGTCGTGAGGATAAATACCTATCGACCGTGGCGGTGAAGTCTGTGAAAAGTACTACTAAGCAGATTGACATCACCCTAGCGGAGGCAGGTGCAATATTGGTATATAGCAAATCTCCAATCAAGAGTGCATCAAATGGTACTGTCGAGGCGTTGGATAATAATATCTATCGTGTTATCACAACCGCAACCGATGTGGTTTTAAAAAGATAAGTCATAAATAATAGCTATAAATTTATGAAAGCCGAAAATTTATAGCTATTTTTTTATGAATAGACGAAAAAAAACTCTATTTTTGTGGGAGGAAATCAATTAACTAAAAACTAAATAACTATCAAATAATTAAAAACTATGAAGAAAATTTTGAAAATAGCATCTATCTTTGCTTTTGCGGCATTGATTACAAGCTGTTGCACCGATTGCAAAACTGCGGCAGTAATCGACGTAGATAAGGAGTTGGCATATTGCTATGCTCAAGCTCAGCGTGGAGTTGAGGGTATGAAAAAGGCTGATGGCTCGATTGACTACACTATGCAAGCACGTAACATCTTGGAGGGTGAGACAGTGTGGAACCTTCGCGAGACTAAAGCTAGTGAGTGGTGCTCTGGTTTCTGGCCAGGAGTATTGTGGTATGCTTACGAGGCATCTAATGATGCAGCTATCAAGGCTGAGGCTCAAAAGTTTACTGGGTCTTTGGAGTTCTTGTCTGTGACTCCAGCTTATGACCACGACCTAGGATTCTTGGTGTTTACATCTTATGGTAACGGTTACCGCTTGACTAAAGACCCTAAGTACAAGGAGGTTATCTTGATGACTACCGACACTATGGCTACTCTTATTAACGACAAAGTGGGTACTATGCTTTCATGGCCTCGTGCAGAGAAGATGTTTGGCTGGCCTCACAGCACAATCATGGACAACATGATTAACCTAGAGATGATGTTCTGGGCAGCTAAGAATGGCGGCGAGGAGCACAAATATCTATACGATATGGCAGTTCGCCACGCAGATGTAACTATGGAGCACCACTTCCGTGAGGATGGTTCTTGCTACCACGTTGCGGTTTATGATCCTCAAACTGGTAACTTCATCAAGGGTGTGACTCACCAAGGTTATGCAGATGAGACAATGTGGGCTCGTGGTCAATCTTGGGCTATCTATGGCTACACGGTTATGTATCGTGAGACTAAAGATCCTAAGTACCTATCATTCGTACAAAAGGTTGTAGATGTATATTTGAAGGATCTTCCAGAGGATTATATCCCATATTGGGACTTCTCGGCTCCAGGTATTCCAGATGCACCACGTGACGCATCGGCAGCAGCAGTTGTTGCTTCGGCTTTGTTGGAGCTTTCGGAGTTCCTTCCTAATGCAAAGGGTGCAGAGTACAAGGATGCAGCTGTTAAGATGCTAACATCTCTTGCTTCAGATGCTTACAAGAGTGGCGATGCTCGTGTATCGTTCCTTGACCACAGCACAGGTCACTGGCCAGCTAAGTCGGAGATTGACGCTTCAATCATCTATGCTGACTACTACTACATCGAGGCTCTTCACCGTTTGAAGAGAGTTCAAAATGGACAACCAGCGTTCATACCTTTCGAGTAAATACATTAACACACTATGATTTGGGTGCTTTATAATTTATTGTAAAGCACTCATTTTTTTAAATTACACTATAAAAATATGAAAAAAATCCTATCATTTGCACTTATGCTAGCACTATGCTCATGTGGCTCAGAGGCTACACAAACTGCCGAAATCGCACCATCAAACGCCAAGGAGTACGAAACAATCAACACCGTACGCTTGACCGTAGCGGAGGGTAAAAAGCTAATCGCTAAGGGTCTATTTGCCAATGCAGATGTTCAAGCCAAACTCCAAAAAGGTATGGTCATAATCACTCGTGGCACAACCAACACATACATCGCCGAGGAGTTCGTAGGCTATGCAGGTGAGCGTGGTTCACTTGTTACAGGTAAGATAATCCCCACAGGCAAGGAGGATTTCACCAAGGGCATAACTCGTTCGGACGACCTAGTAATCATCGACGGCAAGTTGGTCGAGATGAGCTACGCAGATGCCTTGGCAAAGATGAGTGATGGTGACATCATATTCAAGGGTGCAAACCTTATGAACTACTCTAAGTCGCAAGCTGGTATCTGTATCGGAGCTCCTGATGGCGGTACTGTGGCTCGTTTGTCGCCATACGCCAAGAGTGGTGCAGCACGCTGGATTATCCCCGTAGGTTTGGAGAAGGATACATCTAGTGACCTACTCGAAATTTCGGATATGTTGGCACTCAACTCTGAGCGTCGCAACAAAGCAACTCTTTTGTGGGCTGTGGAGTCTAAGGATATCTACACCGAGATTGAGGCTATCAAGGAGTTTGCTAATGTCGATGTGCTCCCAATAGCAAATGGCGGTGTGGCAGGTGCCGAGGGTGGCGTGTCACTCCTAATTTGCGGAACAAAAGCAGAGGTTGCAAAGGCTACAGCTGCTGCCGAGTCAGTGATTGGCGAAGGGGCATTTGTGAAGTAATAATAACCCTATTATAATGAGTAACGGCTTTCTATTCTTTACAGATAGAAAGCCGTTGCTCTATTACTATGATTGGTAGCGTGCAACTACCTATCTACTGTTATTTCATCTCCACAAGCACCTCACCTGTCATATCCGCTGGGATATCTAGACCCATAAGCGAAAGAGCCGTAGGTGCTACATCTGCCAAGATTCCGTTCTTTACAGACTTCACACGCTCCGATACCACAACGATAGGCACAGGGTTGAGTGAGTGAGCAGTATTCGCCGAACCATCTGCATTCACAGCGTTGTCAGCATTTCCGTGGTCAGCAATCATAATCACCTCGTAGCCGTTAGCCTTAGCAGCCTCTACAACCGCCTCTACGCACTCATCCACAGCAGCAATCGCCTTTTGGATAGCCTCATAGATTCCTGTGTGACCCACCATGTCGCCGTTTGCGAAGTTTAGACATATAAAGTCGAATTTTTGAGTCCCTAGAGCCTCAACCAACTTATCCTTAACCTCATAAGCACTCATCTCGGGTTGAAGGTCATAAGTAGCAACCTTTGGTGAAGATACCAAAATACGCTCCTCATTGTCGAAGTTCTCCTCACGACCACCATTTAGGAAGAATGTCACGTGAGCATACTTCTCAGTCTCCGCAATACGAAGTTGGTTCTTGCCAAGTGACGCAACATACTCACCGATGGTGTTAGCCACATTCTCCTTGTTGAACAATATGTGAAGTCCCTTGAACTTAGCGTCATAAGGGGTCATGGTGCAGAAGTACAATGGCATAGTGCATAATCCAAACTCCTCAACACTCTCTTGTGTAAGTACTTGTGTAAGCTCCTTGGCTCTATCGTTACGATAGTTGAAGAATATCACAACATCGTTTGGTTGAATGCGACCTACAGCCTCACCATTCTCGCCCGCAAGATACAAAGGCTTCACGAACTCGTCGGTCACCCCTGCATCATAAGAGCTCTGCATAGAAGCTACCATATCTGTCGTAGCCTCACCTACACCCTTAACCATCAAGTCATAAGCCTCCTTCACACGCTCCCAACGCTTGTCACGATCCATTGCAAAGTATCTACCAATGATAGATGCTACCTTACCAGCCGACTGCGCAGTGTGTGCCTCCAAAGCCTCGATAAATCCCTTTCCGCTGCGTGGGTCTGTGTCACGACCATCCATAAAACAGTGTACAAATGTGTTATCCAAACCATAAGCCTTAGATATGTCGCACAACTTAAATAGGTGAGTGAGCGAAGAGTGTACTCCACCATTCGATACCAAACCCATAAAGTGCATATTCACACCATTAGCCTTAGCGTACTCAAATGCAGCCTTCACCTCCTCGTTCTCCATTATTGAGTCATCAGCACATGCACGATTAATCTTCACCAAATCTTGGTAAACTACACGTCCTGCACCAATGTTAAGGTGACCCACCTCCGAGTTACCCATTTGACCCTCTGGGAGTCCTACGTTCTCGCCATCTGTGCGTAGCTCTGCGTTAGGATACTCTGCTGTCATAGCCTCTATGTAGGCTGGGTGGCTCTGTGCAATTACGTCGGCTTTGTCGCCCTTTCCTTTGCCCCATCCGTCGAGGATCATGAGCAATACTTTCTTATTCTCCATAGTTGTTATATGTGTTTATTCTTTTAATTTCTCTGCTATTGCCTCACGTGCAGCATCTACTGCCGCCTGCAAACCGTCGATGTTTTTACCTCCAGCGGTAGCGAACGCAGCTTGTCCACCTCCACCACCTTGAATCAACTTCGCAGCCTCACGCACGATTTGACCTGCGTTGAGACCCTTAGCCACTACATCGTCGCCAAAGGCTATGGTGAGTGATGGTTTGTTCACAGCGTCAGAGCCAGCCACAAATACTAAGTTCCTGCGCTTAGCTCGCAAATTGTGAGCCAACTCCTTGTGGAAATCTGCCACACGACTATTTATGACACTAATTATAGTGTAGCCATTATACTCCTCGGTCTCAGACAACAATACATTTGCACGCTCCTCGACCTGCTCTTTGCGCAAAGCCTCCACCTCTTTGGATAGTGTGCCGTTACTTTCGACCATCTTCTTGAGGGCTTGCATGATTTGAGGGTTGCCAAGTTGCTCCTTGATGTCGCCCAATACATCCTCCTCGGCGTATACTATATTCTCGGCTGCAACTCCCGAAGTAGCCTCTATGCGTCGTACACCTGCCGAGATTGCACTCTCCGATGTGATTCTAAATAGACCAATGTTTCCAGTAGCCGATGTGTGTGTTCCTCCGCACAACTCCACAGAGTCACCAAATTTAATCACACGCACCTTGTCGCCATACTTCTCGCCAAATAACATCATTGCGCCCATAGCCGAAGCGGTCTCCATAGATGCTTCACGGTTCTCTTCGAGTGGAGTATTTGCACGAATCTTAGTGTTCACTATTCTTTCGACTTGGCGTAGCTCCTCGGCTGTCACCTTTTGGAAGTGCGAGAAGTCGAAGCGCAAATGCGCAGGGCTCACGAGTGAACCTTTTTGCTCAACGTGTGTGCCCAACACCTCACGAAGTGCTGCGTGAAGAAGGTGAGTTGCCGTGTGGTTGTTAGCCGACGATTGACGCTTTTGCTCATCTACTTGAGCCACAAATGTAGCTGTCAAATCCTCGGGCAACTTAGCCACTATGTGAATTGTTAATCCATTCTCCTTCTCGGTAGAGATTATTTTAGTTACCTCCTCGCCATTTGTGATGTAACCCTCGTCGCCCAATTGACCTCCCGAGTTACCATAGAATGGTGTGCGGTCAAATACGAGTTGATATATTGCCTTATTCTTGGATGTCACTTTGCGATATCTTGCAATCTGCACATCGCACGTGAGTAGGTCGTAGCCCACAAATTCGCTCTGTTTGATCTGCATAAGCTCTTGCCAATCATCTGTCTCGACTTGTGCAGCGTTGCGTGAACGCTCCTTTTGGATTTGAAGCTCCGCCTCGAAACCTTTGAGGTCTACATCCACACCTTGCTCTCTGGCGATAAGCTCCGTGAGGTCGATAGGGAATCCGTATGTGTCGTATAGTACGAAGGCATCCTTGCCTGCGATTGTTTTGTTTGTGCAGCTCTTGATTACATTGTCCAGCAAGTTGATACCCGTAGCCAAGGTGCGCAAAAATGAGCTCTCCTCCTCCTCTATGACCTTCTCCACCAAGTTTTGCTGAGCCTTAAGCTCTGGGAACTGACCACCCATTTGAGCCACCAATCCAGGAATCAAACGGCACATAAACGGCTCGTTGAAACCAAGGTATGTGTATCCGTATCGCACTGCACGGCGCAAAATACGACGAATAACATATCCAGCCTTTACGTTCGAAGGCAACTGACCATCGGCAATCGAAAATGCGATAGCACGCAAGTGGTCTGCGATAACACGCATAGATATGTCGCATTTCTCATCCTCTCCATATTTCTTGCCCGACATCTCCGCCAAGCGACCAATTGTGGGGGTGAATACATCTGTATCGTAGTTTGATTTCTTGCCCTGAAGAATCATGCACAATCTCTCGAATCCCATACCTGTGTCCACGTGCTTTGCGGGCAGAGACTCCAACTCACCACTCGCTTTGCGGTTGAATTGCATAAACACAAGGTTCCAAATCTCGATTACTTGGGGGTGGCTCTCATTCACCAACTTCACACCTGGCAACTCCGCAATCTCAGCCTCGTCACGCAAATCGTAGTGAATCTCGCTACAAGGTCCGCAAGGTCCCGTCTCGCCCATCTCCCAGAAGTTATCCTTCTTGTTACCACGTATTATGTGGTCGGCAGGCAGGTACTTCAACCACATGTCGTATGCCTCTTGGTCGAATGGTACTCCATCCTCCTCGCTGCCTTCGAACACTGTGGCGTACATGCGCTCTTTGTCCATGCCGAGCCTCTCGACTAGGAGCTCCCAGCCCCACTCGATAGCCTCCGCTTTGAAGTAGTCGCCAAATGACCAGTTGCCGAGCATCTCGAACATGGTGTGGTGATAGGTGTCGTGACCTACCTCCTCCAAGTCGTTGTGCTTGCCCGACACACGCAAACATTTTTGGGTGTCTGCCGCACGAGCAAATTTGCGAGGTGCATTGCCCAAGAATATATCCTTGAATTGGTTCATACCAGCGTTGGTAAACATCAACGTTGGGTCACCCTTCACAACCATCGGTGCCGAAGGGACAATAGCGTGCTCTTTGGATGCAAAAAAGTCCAAAAAGGCTTGGCGAATTTTATTTGATTCCATCTATAATTAAGTTTCTATTTTAATCGTTTTATTTAATGGTTGCAAAATTAGACAATTTAAGCTAAATTTGCACAATAATAAGTAGAGTTTTTTAGGGATATGTTGCAAAAAGAGCAAAGTTTCGAGCCAAATGAACAGACGGAAGAGGTGACACACGTCTCTTTTCGCTTTGTTGCATACAATTTTCTGCGGAAATTCTTGATAGGTTTCATCTTGATTTCGATTGCGAACCTAATTTTTACTCAACTTTTCTACACCCCCAAACTCTACAATATCAATCGCGAAAACCAAGAGCTAATCGAAAAGTACAAAATCTTGGATGGCAGGTTGAAAGCAGCTACCCACAAACTCGCCGAAATTCAGCATCGTGACAATCACCTCTATCGTTCTATATTTGGCGTAGATCCCACCATCGACGAGGTGTCAGATTTAGTCTATCCAGACTCCAAATATGCTGATTTACAGGGTAATTTGTATAGTGGGCTGATGACTTCGTCGTGGCTCAAAATGGATTACTTCGCTAGGTCTCTATACGCCCAATCTGTGTCGTTGGACGAACTCCAGATTTTGTCGCAAAACAAATCAGATTTGGAGGCCGCAATCCCTGCAATTTGGCCTATTGACCGCACCAAACTTAGAGGTCGAATTGGTGCGTATGGCATGCGACGACACCCCATATATAATCGTTACATACTCCACAAAGGTATTGATTTGGCAGGCAAGGTGGGAGACCCAATATATGCCACAGGAGATGCCGTGGTGGAGCATACAGAGCGAGGTATGATACGTCGAGGATATGGTCAGCAGGTACTCCTAAACCATGAATTTGGATACAAAACGCGCTATGCACACCTCAGCAAACGATTTGTGAATAAGGGTGACACTGTGCGCCGTGGCGATATAATAGGTGAGATGGGCTCAACAGGAGGTTCAACGGGTCCACATCTGCACTATGAGGTTATACACAAGGGGCACGCTGTGAATCCAATCAGCTACTTCGATCCAAATATGACCAACGAGGAGTACTTGAGGCTTATGGAGCAATCACAAGAGACTAAATTTGAAACATTTGACGACTATGGCGAAGAGTAAAAAACGTAGCAGGATAGCTCAACTGCGCAGGCGCAAGCGTATCCGTCGCAATATCGCTAAGTTGCTTATGCGCTCGTTGGTGTGGATAGGTGCGGCTATACTCTACTACACCCTGTTTTCGCTGTTTCTGGATACCCCTGCCGAGTACAATATCAAACACTCAACCGACAAAATGAGGCACGAACAAGCCGTGTTGCAACAACGATACGACTCTTTAATGATTGTGCTCCACAATATCGAGGAGCGAGATAAATCAATATTTCGTGTACTTTTTGAATCCGATCCATACGACTTTAAGAGCGAAAGCGAAAGTGCTAACATACGTCGCCACGAGGAGCTATTAAGTCTCTCGACCGAAGAGTTGCGCAGTGTGCTTAACAATCGCACAAATGAGTTGCAGGAGAAAAAAAACCGAGCAGTTGCGAGTAATAGAAATTTGGTGGCTAAGATGAAACAGGTGGGTAGCAAAATCAATAATATACCATCTATTCAACCTATAGCCAATGAGCAACTGACTCTGCTCACAGCATCTTATGGCATGCGCATACATCCATTCTACAAGAAGTTGCAACCTCACCAAGGTGTCGATTTTACTATACCCGAGGGAACCCGTGTGTTTGCCACCGCAGATGGTGTTGTGAAACACTTCTCGCTCAAAAACTCGACGCAAGGTAAGAGCATAATTATAGACCATGGCAATGGTTATGAGACCGTATATAATCACCTAAGTAAAGTCGATTTGCCAAACAAGAATAGACGAGTGAAACGAGGCGAAACGATAGGCTACTCTGGTAACACGGGACTCTCGCTAATACCGCACCTGCACTACGAGGTGAAGTACAAAGGGGTGAGGGTAGACCCCGTGCATTATTTCTTTGGAGAGCTCTCGCCCGAGGAGTACCAGCGCATGATTCGTATAGCACAATCGGGTATGCAGTCGTTTGATTAGTTCTAAAAAAGGACAAAATAGAACCTAAAAGTAGGAACTTGACTATTATTTGTTGTGCTGAATTCAACCTGCAAATGCAACTGAATTGAGGTC
This sequence comes from Rikenellaceae bacterium, assembly GCA_047173765.1. Classification (GTDB taxonomy): domain Bacteria; phylum Bacteroidota; class Bacteroidia; order Bacteroidales; family Rikenellaceae; genus Alistipes. Next base: position 60 of record JBCQUV010000042.1, on the reverse strand, counting down.
AAGAAACTATAGGGACATAAGAAAAGGCGAAACAAATCGGAGCCAGGCTCAAATTTATTC
>JBCQUV010000041.1:7482-13270 GCA_047173765.1 Rikenellaceae bacterium | reverse complement strand
TTCGCACCTCGACCTTGAAGTCATCCTCCATAAGAGTGTAGTTCATCTGACCATCTCTCGACAGCGCACCATATTCGCTCATAATGGCGTAGAATGCGCTCGTCTCATCCTTGACGAAGTCGAATAGCTCCTTGACTGTTGCGCCTGTGGTGACAACCCTCTCCTTGATTCTCTCGACTACATCTTTGCGTAGTTTCTCGTAAGCCTCACGACGCTCATTGACATCGCTCTGTTGCTCTTTCTGAAGTTGAACAAATAACTCCTGTTTCTGCTCCTTTGATAAATTTGTAATGTCCATAACTTTTGTTTTTATTGGTTTGTACTTGTGTTAAATCTTCTCATCGAGATAAAGGAAGTTGTCCATCTCTGTGTAAGCCCAGTCGGCAAGGTTGCTCATAAACTCGGCGGCACCTTGATTGTCCATCTTAGAGGTCTTATCCTTGATTGTAGCCTTAATATTTTTAAGGTCTTGTTCTGTTTGTTTGTCCATAATTAGTTAAGTGCTTTAGTTGCGCTCCCGGCAGGAGCTGTAATGATATTCAAGATATATGAGTCTGCAATCTCGTTGATAGCCTTGGTGTCCTTCTGCTTTTTCAAGAAGGTGTTGTAGACATTACGGAGTCGCTCGGTGGGTATCTTGTTGAAGTTGTCGTACCCTGTAGCTCGGCAAGCGATACCCTTAATGATCTCCATATTGCTCTCTCGACCTTCGAGTTTTAACCAACCGCCAACAGCTGCTATTACACGTTTGCGCAGCTTGTCGTTATCATCACCTTTGCCCTTGAGTTGAGTCTCTAAGGTGTGGCAGATATTCATTAGATCGTGGTTGTCTATATCCTTGCTGCTCTCGACACCACAGCCAAGTATTATAGATCTCTTCTCCTCCTCTGTTAGCCCCAAACGGGTGCAGAGAGTGTGAAATTGGCGTAGTAGCCATTTTTGCTGTTTATCCATTATTGTACTCATTGTTTTATGATTTTATAGTTTGTCTGCCCAATATTCAGATGCGCCTCGCTCCCATATCACAAATGGAGTTTCGCCCTCACCATTATCGCCCCTAAAGCGTGTTGTAAAGAATGCCTTAAACCCCTCTACTTTAATTTTAACCTCTGATAGCTTTCTTACGTGTTGTGCTATCGATGGGTAAGGCTTGCCGTTCTCCTCGTGTGCAATGAAGATGAATAGTTTGTCGGGGTAGTCGTTCATCAGCTTTGAGAACTGCGGTCGAGTGAACCCCACTAAGGCTGTGATTGAGTCGATGATTATAATATCGGGACTCCTCTTTTTATTGAGCCTCACCCTTAGCTCCTCAATCGGCTCTTTGTGTAGCACTATAACCTTTGAGCCGACCTGCTCCATCTCTGCATCTCTCCACGCATTTTGGAATGATAGAGACAACCCCTGCTCAAGAGTGTCATAAGCTCCTTTGGGTCTGAAATCGGTTAGATACTTTAGCAACATCAGGGCAAAGTGTGTTTTACCACATCCACTCTCGCCATATATAATCCAAGCACCTCTCAGCTCTGGTTTACCAAATGACTCAAGCCACGCTCCTGTGAACTCCGCTACCTCAAATCGAGCATCACAAACATTCTTATTACTAATCGCTCTTCCCATTAGAATACCTTTTAAGCACTCTTTAATGACTGTTTAACTGCGTGTACGAGGCGTTTAACTCGCCTTAAATCACAATCGCAATCATCGATAACCTCCTCAATAGAATCTTTACTATCGACACCATTAGCGATACACACCGCTGCAATATCCTCCGAACTTACCACAGGCATTGGTATGAATTTGCGACCAACACGTGAGAAGATCTCCTTGTAACCTTTGCGATTGTTCTGAACCCCACGCTTGATGCGCTTTTCGAGATACTGAGTAGCGCAGATGATGATACCACAATGATCTTCGAGTTTGTTGTATAGGGTAATGAAGAAGTAGAGGACTTGGTCGCTCAACTTGTCAGCCTCATCAAGTACGATAAGAACATTCTCCTTGCGCTTGAGCTGATACACAACCTCTCCCATCATCTCGGCTACTGTTCCACCCGATGCCTCGACTCCTATCTCGGTAAGCAGCTCGTGAAGGAACTGCTTGCGATTCCAAAACTCCGAGCAGCTTAGAGCGAGTGTGTTCTTGTTACGGCGAGCGTATGCCTGTATAGCTTGGGTCTTACCACACCCTGCATCACCTGTTATGGCAAAGACCAAAGAGTTCTCTTGAGCATCACGCATAATGTTGTACATTCTCGAATATCCCTCAGTCTCCACGACCACCCACTTGCGAGCATCGTAACCAATTTGAGAGGCGATGTTTCGCCACATCTCATCGGTGATCAGCTCCCACTTCTCGTTCAACACTTGGCTCAAGGTGGCAGAACTCACACCCTTAATGGTCGCAGCCGCTTTGTTTTGACTGCCCTTTAGTTCGCAATACTCTCGGAGCTGCTCTGCGATGGCTTGTTTCTCTGTAATCTTCATATTAGTATAATTTAAAGTGATTATCTTTCTTTGTGGTCTGAGGTACTACAACTCCTTCGACCTCATCAACCGTCTTGACCTCGATACTCTCGACATCGACCGCTGCTAACCTGCGCTCATTGCGTCTATCCTTGTGCTGTCCTCGGCTGTCGCATATCACGGCACGAGCCAAGGTGTTGTCGAGTTGTGGATTGTGTGCGAATAGCTGCTCCACCTTGCGACCTCTAACTGCAACTCTCTCCTTGATTTCGCCCTCGACAACCGTATTAAACTCACGGATCCTCGACAACTCGGCTGTATCCTCCTCCGTGCGATCGACCAACGCCATCGGCTGAACGTACTTACTCTCAAGTATAAATTTCAACGAGCTATCATCATTCACAGCCAACACTCTATCGAGGTTGTCGGGGTCGAACTTAATATTCCACCTTACGTGGCGATACTCTCTAAATTTAGGGTCAAAGCAGTCATAAACACGCTTTGCACCCTCAATCCTTACTCTCAATCCATCGCCCTCAAGTGTGTTTTTATATGAATTTTGAGAACCAAATGTGAGTAGATATTGCTCCTCGCTCATTGGTAGGCGATACTCCTCAGCAACCTCACCCCATAGTTCGATATATTTGCCTTGAAGTTTAGCTCTCTCACGCTCCATTATGGCGATGATTTGAGCCTTACAACCCTCCATATCGGGGAATGAGTGGCGTATAGCGTTCAATGCGTCCGAGTTCGGCTGTAGCTCCTTATTGGAGGTGATACCAAAGCCCGACCAGTTGGGCATTAGTTGGCTGTAGGTTTTATTGATTTTCCCAAAGTAACGCTCCACAGGCTTTGCCTTTGCGTTACGTGCCCTCGCAGGTGTAACCTTATCACCACTCACGCCATAGAAAGGTGTCATTTTCTTGATTGCATACCTATCACTTTGGATTTGGTTCACTCGGTAGCGACTGCCAAAGAGTTGCGCCGTGTGGTTGGCTGCGTTGCGAAGAGCTGCTGTGATGAGGTCGGGGTTCTCAGCCTCACCAATGGCATAGCCGATCGGGTAGCTGATGCAAGGGTCGAGAACCACAACAACAGTCAATCGGTTGTGGAAAGTGGTTACCGAGCGACCGCCACGCTCCTCTGTCTTTTGGTAGTATAGCTCGACATCCCAACCATCCAAACTCCACATATAGAGAGGTAATTTCGGAGGTGTACGCTTAACCTGCATCGCCATTTTGTTGTAGAACTCCGAAGAACCCAAGCGACCTGCCGATGTTTCAAAGCCCTTCTTCTCTCTCCAACTCTTCATAGCCGATGGGGTGATTGTCTTCCAACCCATCTTCTCTGCCACGATATTGTATATATCCGCCACCTGTCGGTTGTCGAGGTTGCGGTGGTCGCCAAGCAACGACACTACCACAGCCTCTTGCTCCTCCGTTACAATGCTTGCAGCGTTCGAGTTTTGGAACTTCTTAGAGTTTAACACCTCATAATTGGTTGCGCCACCTGCGAAGAACTCGTTGTACTTAGCCTGTAAGCGGCGTGCACTCTCAGGGAGTGAGTGAGGGTACTTATCAGCGATGCGAGGTAGAGCCACCTTGGCACGTTGCCAAAACTCCCCCTTGTTGAGCTGTGGTTTACTCACGCTTGATCGGCGAGCGTTAGCCCTCTCGATCATCGTGCGAAAAGCCTTCAATATAGATGCTCCGTTGATATACTCCGTTTGGTGACGTTCACTCAATCCTCGAACACCATCAAAGCGATAACGCTCATAGAAATCAGCTGCTACACCATCGGGGATTATCTCGTCAATAAACACCTTACTCTCAGCTTGAGCCTGTAAGTCGGGGTAGCGTCTGTAAACCTCAATTTTATACTTATATGGGAGGCTATCTACTGCGTAAATCGCTGGTGTTCCTTTACAGCCTCGGCGCAGAACATCAATCTTGTTGTTGTTCTGCAACCATCGAACCATCGATTCAGACATAATTTCACTTGTTAAGTCTGAGAACCCAATGCCTATTCTATTGTTGTATAGTTCCATAATTATACTATTCTTATATTTGCTCCCACGCCAGTATCGCTCTGGATAACGCCCTTGCGTTCGTGGGATAGTGAGATACTTAGCCAAATTTTAGTAGGGTTCGCCCCATTATATCTCACCATTTTTGATTAACTTTACTGCGACAAAACAATTCATCAATCAAAATTTAATGTTATGATTACACCTAAAATCAAAGATGACGTTTTAAGGTCATTCATTCAATTTGGAATGCGCTGTGAAACAAACGTTCGTAAAGATTGCTCCGACTTTAACCTTACCTACGAGGAATACGATGCTCTGATTAGACAGTTTGAAGAATTAAACTTACTCAATGCTCGCCGTTGCCTTGGCGGAAGAACTATCATTCAACTAAATGTAAATGCCCACGATCTTATAAATAGAGGTGGCTTTTATGCTCAAGAAGAACTTTTAAAGGCAAACATTGAGAAACTATCCCTCGAACTACAATCACTTGTCAAACAACTTGAACCAAGCCTTGCGAAAAAGGCAAAAGAGATTTTGTCGCTTGGCGCAAATATCCTCTCTGCTACTTCTGTCTTGTGGAATGGTTAATGATATTGCCCATTCTATAAAATCGTGTAATGCCAAATCACCTACTATTTTTTGTGAAAACTCTTGTTTTTGGCAATACATCTCTGTTCCATCAATCGCAACAATCTCCTCTATTGCGACTGGTGCACTATGCTTGTAACGTCCGTTGTAATAGCGCACTTTAACCTCTATAATATGCTCCTCATAACTCATAACCCACCTACTTTAAATTATTAACAATTTCACGAGCGCAATTTTGCAACTCTGGTATCGTCTTTAGAGATACTGCTTGAAACTCTTTAACTTCGACACCATCAACTTCAATAGCTCCACGGCTTGTTGCAATATCCACAACAAGTTGAACTCGGTCGTGAAACACCTGTATCATTTGATGGGGAACTTCTGACCAATATGTATCAAATATACACCCCTCTGTTACGCCTAAGTGAAAATCCACGACAACACCGTGTCTATGCAGAGCAGCTGTGCGTAACATTTTCGCTCTACTACTGTTGGTTTTGTATGAGAGAGCCGCCCATACAGTTTGTCTTGATACCTTGAATGAGGTAGCAATCTCTTGTCTCGCTTGAGAGCTAAGAACAATTAATTTTACAATATCCATAACTATTTTACGTGTTGAATTGTTAGATTATCATTGAATGATGTTCGAACGACACACTCCGCATACTTTATAGCACACTGACCACAAGCTGCTATAAAAAGCTCC
>JBCQUV010000041.1:0-7472 GCA_047173765.1 Rikenellaceae bacterium | reverse complement strand
TTGTAGCTACTGTGTCATCAAAATCATTTAACCTCTCGACTACTCCACCAATCATATCGGTATCCGTTTCGTCCAAATAAACTCTCATTGCTTTCATATTACAAATCATTATAAATTAATATTCACTTCATACTCCATTGTTTTATCAGCCTTTTTGCTTAACTTTGGAGCGTCTTTACATTGTTAAGACTTTGCAAATATCGTAACTTCTCACGAATAATCCAAATATATTCGTGAGAAATTTCGATATATTAACATTTATTTGAGTATGAAGAAGACTATTCACGAGAGAATCAAGACCTTAGTAGGTGTATTTGGCTCGAATAAAAACACTGTATTCGCTAATCGTATTGGGGTTAGCGAGGGAAATGTGCGTGGTTACGTGAAAAATGTAATGCCAAAAGCTGACGTGCTTGAGAAAATCGTGAGAACTTGCGATATAAGTGCAATGTGGTTACTAACAGGAGAGGGTGATATGATTGTAGAAAATCAAATACAAATGCCTATAATTGAATATAGAAGCGACCCTCGTGATGCTGATCTAATAGTAGCAAATAAAGAGACTATCGAAACTCAACGAAAACTGATAGCATCTTTGGAAAGTCGAATATCTGAATTAGAAAAATCTTCACGCTCGAAGAGGGGTAGCACGGGTTTGCATTCTGCCCTTACAGTGGATTCCCACTCTACAGATTATTCGGGGAACGAAACGAAGTAAAAACCATTCAAATTAAGCGATACCCCCACCTTTTTTGCCTTAAAACTATATTGCGCAACGATATAACGCTGTAAATTAGATATTTACAACTACGCATCCATTGCTATATACTGCATTATTTTGGGTATTAAAGGGGTCGTTTCGCATCAAAAACCCCGATTTTTGGGTATTAAAAAAGCCTTAAAGGGGGCGTTACCTCCTAAAATGCTACCTCCAAAACTATATGCAATGCTATACCCAATGATATTTTCTACGTGTTTTTCGTCAAAACGAAACGTACAATTTAGGGGTATAGACAAAAAAAGAACGACATTCAAACGCCATTTAATAGCCGTTCAAACATCGCTTAAACACAATCCCCTCAATGCCACAGAAACGCCCGATATAGGGCTTTAACCGCATTGTAGGGTACATACGCCCCACCGAGAGGCTCAAACGTAAACCTACGCCACATAAAAAGTAAAGCGATGCTCAACCTTTCAGCCAAACATCGCCTCAAATGTAAACCAAGTGTAAAGCAAATGTACACTTCGTTTTGCCGTGCCCCCTAAGCGCAAATACACCTAACTCACTAAAGCATAAAGTATTACCCTTGTATATCTATGTTGTAAGATTGTACACTTCGTTATCCTGCCCGTAAATGTATTTTTGATTATTGAGCCGCAAATTTATTAGCTCTGCAATGGAGGACAGAATATAAGTGAGGGGGTGAGGTATATTAATAAAAAAATAGCCACAAATGAAGATATCCTCATTTGTGGCTATTTTTTTATTGATACTATTAGTATTGCTCTTTAGAATTTGGAAAGTCCTGTGTTTTGACATCCTCCACATAGTGCCCAATAGCCTCAGTCATAACTGTATGCAGGTCGGCATATCGGCGTAGGAATCGTGGTGAGAATCCTTGATTTATACCCAACATATCGTGAATTACTAACACCTGACCATCCACGCCATCTCCAGCTCCAATGCCGATGATTGGTGTAGGTACAGATTTTGCCACCTCGCTTGCTAACGTTGCAGGAATCTTCTCTAGCACAATCGCAAAACACCCTGCATTGCTTAGCAACTTGGCGTCATGTAGCAGCTTTTGAGCCTCCTCTTCGCCCTTGGCACGAACTGTATATGTTCCAAACTTATGGATTGATTGAGGGGTGAGCCCCAAGTGCCCCATCACGGGTATTCCAGCCGAGAGTATGCGTTGTACAGACTCTAAAATCTCCTCACCGCCCTCTAGTTTCACGGCGTCGGCTTCGGTCTCCTTCATAATTCTAATCGCAGAATCGAGCGCGACTTTGGAGTTTCCTTGGTATGTTCCAAATGGTAGGTCTACCACCACGAGTGCTCTATTCACGGCACGCACCACTGAGCGTCCGTGATATATCATCATATCTAGGGTTATGGGGAGTGTAGTTTCGTATCCAGCCATAACATTTGCGGCAGAATCGCCCACCAATATAACATCGACTCCTGCTTGATCGACAATTTGAGCCATCGAAAAATCGTAGGATGTGAGCATCGCAATCTTCTCGCCACGCTCCTTCATCTCGGTTAGGCGGTAAGTTGTCACCGCACGTACATTGCTTTTAGTTGACATATAAAGTTATTTTTTCAATCCAATTTGACAAAAGAAGTTCCACAAAACAACACCTCCAGCCACCGACACATTTATCGAATGTTTAGTTCCGACCTGCGGAATTTCGATTGATGCGTCGCACATATCGACCACCTCCTGATCGACTCCCATAACCTCGTTACCCATCACTATGGCATATTTCTCGCCCTCCGCACATTCGAATTTATTGAGCATCACAGCCCCTTCGACCTGCTCTATGGCGATGATTTTGTACCCCTCCTCTTTGAGCATCTTCACGCACTCCACGGTTGTGGGGTAGTGGCTCCACTCCACGGTGAGCTCTGCGCCCAGAGCGGTTTTGTGAATATCACGATTTGGGGGTGTTGCAGTTATTCCGCACAGCATTATTCGCTCCGCAGCAAAGGCATCGCAGGTTCTGAAAAACGCTCCGACATTTTGCAGCGAACGAATGTTGTCCAACACCACCGTCACAGCCATTTTGGGTTGTGCGGCAAACTCCTCGACACTCACACGCCCCAACTCCTGATTTGTAATCTTTCGCATTATAAAAAGGTTATTAAAGTGCAAATGTAACTATTTTTTGCAATAACAATACACCATTATATATATTTAGCTTAAAATTATTGCTGCCAAGGTCGCAAATTTGAAAAAAAAACTATACTTTTGTGTATTAATATAAAGTGTGATTGATGATAAAAAAACTCCTATTACTATTATTGTTGTGTGTATCTATACGAGTTGTGGCGCAGAATAAAATCTCGCTACACACCGATTTTGATATGTATTTCGATAACAAGGAGTTTGCCGCAACAAACTATGCCGTGCAAGGTCTGGATTACGATTCGGGCACAGATTTCTTTGGCCGATTACATCTGGCAGTCGATTTTGCGTGGGACAAAAATAACAGCTTGGTTGTGGGGGCAGATATGTCGAACAACTACGGCGAAAATATCAACACATTCTTTAGCAACGCCACGCCACTCATATATTACAGATACAAATCTGTTAGAGCAAAATATATAGCAGGAATTTTCCACAACACCGAAATGCACTTGGATAGTTACTCCACAGCATTTTATAGCACCACAAGCCGTGTTGTCAATAATCGTATAAGTGGAGTCTTGGCTCAACTAAGTAGAGAGGAGTCATTTTTTGAGATTGCCCTGAATTGGAATGGCGAGTACTCCCAGACGTCACGTGAGAAGTTCGAAGTGTTGTCGGCAGCACGTCACCATTTGGGGTGGTTCTACTATGGCTATAACTACCTTATGTATCACTATGCTAAGGGTATGAGTGACGATACTCAAGGGGTTATAGATTTGCAAAAGATAAATCCTTGTGTTGGGTTTCGTTTCGGCGGGGAGCTCGGCGTAGATATTAAGGCTGGTGCCATTATCGCTCCACAGCGCAATCGCAGCTTTGGCAATGAATGGCTCGTGCCTGTGATGGGTGAGGCAACTATTGCGCTTAACTACAAAGGATTTTCGCTCACCGAGTCTATATACGTGGGTGACAATATCAATCCATTCTTCGAGGGGCAAACTCTCGACGATGGCACATATATAGAGTATGGTCGTGACCTATACCCCTCGGAGAGCTTCTTCCGCACAGACAGAGGCATATACAATCGAGCAGCGGTGGCCTACGAGCGCACATTTATGAAAGATATATTGAAACTTAGAGCCGAAGTAGCAACCCACTACGATGGCTATGGACTTGGAACACAATACATTTTGAGAGTAGGAGTAAACCTATTCACAACCCTATATCAACGCAAAACAAATAATTAACGTGAGTTCGACGTAAGGAGAACACCTTATAGGGAGCGTCAGCGACTAAGCCCCATCCCCAAGGGAGGGGGGTTGGGGGTGGGGTAAAATATAAATTAACGGGGTTTAGACATAAGAAAACCCTTTAAAATTAATAAAATATACGTGGGTTTTCTTATGTCGAACTCACGTTAATTAAGATATAATATTATGGCAAACGAGACAAACGAAACAGTAAAAGAGAAGTCACTAAACTTCTTGGAAGAGATAATAGAGGAGTCAATCGCCAATGGCGAAACACGTGTGCAAACTCGCTTTCCGCCCGAGCCAAATGGTTACCTACACATCGGGCACGCTAAGAGTATCTGCATAAACTTCGGTTTGGCAAAGAAATATAACGGACTTTGCAACCTTCGTTTCGACGACACCAATCCCGTGAAGGAGGATGTGGAGTATGTAGATGCTATCAAAGAGGATATCAAATGGTTAGGGTTCGATTGGGCGGTGGAGTGCTACGCTTCGGATTACTTCGAGCAACTCTACTCTTGGGCTCAGGACCTAATCCGCCAAGGCTTGGCTTACGTAGATGACCAAACCCAAGAGCAAATCCGAGAGGGTAGGGGCACAGTCTCTGTTCCAGGTGTGGACTCTCCATTCAAGAGCCGCACGGTGGAGGAGAATATGCAACTATTCACCGAGATGCGTGAGGGTAAATACCCAGATGGAGCCAAAGTGTTGCGTGCAAAGGTCGATATGGCACATCCTAATATGTTGATGCGTGACCCAATCTTGTATCGTATTATCCACACTTCGCACCACCGTACAGGCGACAAATGGTGCATATATCCAATGTATGACTACACGCATGGTCAGAGTGACTCCATAGAGAAGATTACTCACTCAATCTGCACCTTGGAGTTTGATGTTCACCGCCCATTGTACGATTGGTTTATCGAGGCGTTGAAGATTTACCCTTCGCACCAATATGAGTTTGCTCGTCTGAACCTCACCTATACAATGATGTCTAAACGTAGACTTCTAAAGTTGGTTGAGACAGGTTCGGTTATGGGTTGGGATGACCCACGTATGCCAACAATCTGTGGACTTCGTCGCAGGGGATACACACCAGCGTCGGTGCGTGCATTTGCCGAGATGGTGGGTGTGGCTAAGCGTGACAACGTTATTGACCTAGGCAAAATGGAGTATTGCGTGAGAGAGGATTTGAACAAAGTGACAGAGCGTCGCATGGCAGTTCTAAATCCACTAAAGGTTACAGTTACAAACTTTGCAGAGCTCGACAAAACAATATTTAGCGCAATTAACAACCCCGAGGATGCCGAGGCAGGTTCTCGTGAGATTCCATTCTCTGATACGTTGTGGATTGAGCGTGACGACTTCATGGAGAACCCTCCAAAGAAGTATTTCCGCTTGAGCCCTGGTGGCGAGGTGAGACTTAGATACTCATATATCCTCAAGTGCAACGACTTCGTGAAGGATGAGGAGGGCAATATCGTAGAGTTGTTGTGTACGGCAGATCCTACTTCGGGCAATGGCTCGTCGAGCGATGGTCGCAAAATTAAGGGCGTAATTCACTGGGTGTCAGCTGCTCACGCTTTGGAGGCTGAGGTTCGCCTATTCAATCCGCTCTTCACCAAGGAGAATCCAGACGATTGCGCCGAGGGTGAGAGTTGGGAGGATAACCTAAATCCAGAGTCGATGGTTAAAATCACGGGATACTTGGAACCATCACTCGCAGCGGCAGAGGTTGGCAAACCATTCCAATTTGAGAGAGTAGGATATTTCTGCGCCGACAGAGACTCTACGGCACAAAAAATGGTGTTCAATAGAACTGTAACCTTGAAGGATTCTTGGGCAAAAGTAGCCAACAAAAAATAGTAGGGTATACCTATATTATATATAGAGGATGATTAACAAGGCGATTTTTGGCACTTTCCTTACCCCTCGAATCCTCACGTACCTTAAGTACGCTGCGGTTTGAGTGGTTTCACGAAGCCCCCAAACTCATCCTTGTTAATCATCCTCTTTTAAACAACAGAATATGCAAATAAACCAATCCAATATCTCAGCTCTTCGTGAATTACTAGCGAGCAAGCCAGCTCAAAAGATAGTAATCGTAGCACACACCAACCCCGATGGCGATGCCCTGGGCTCAACTCTAGCGTTGTCAAAAATCCTACGTCGCATGGGTCACACCACAACTTGTGTCGCTCCCAACAACTATCCATACTTTATGGGGTGGATGAATGGCATCAAGGAGTACAAAAATTTTAAACACAACACCGAGGAGGTGACCACCGCAATCAACGAGTGCGATATTATCTTCTGCCTAGACTTCAACACCGCAACTCGTCTCGAAGCATTAGGCGAAACCCTGATGGCAAACACCACCGCCAAAAGAGTCTTGATAGATCACCATCTCAATCCCGATAGAGAATCTTTCGATATCGTATTCTCATTTCCCGAGGAGTCGAGCACCTGTTTTGTGTTGTATTCTGTAATCGAGGCGACGTTTGGTTTGGAGGTTATCGACACCGAAGTTGCCGAGCTTATATATACAGGCATGATGACCGACACAGGGAATTTCTCATTTGCGAAGCTTAGCCCAGCCCTGTATCGTGCTTTGGCGGTCTTTGCAGAGCGAGGAATCGACATTCCTAAGATTAATAATTATGTCTACAACTCATTCTCGGAGGGTCGGGCACGTCTTTTTGGCTATGTTGTGAATCGCAAAATGAAATTTATCCAAGATGGCACAGTCTCATATATGTCACTTACCGAACGCGAAATGAGAGAGCACCACTTCCAACAAGGCGACAGCGAAGGGTTCGTGAACTATCCACTCACCGTGGCAAAAATGAAGGTCTCGGCACTTTTTATGGCTCAACGCAAGTTTATACGAGTCTCTTTGCGCTCACGTGGCGATATAGATGTCAATCTTTTTTCACGAAAATACTTCGGTGGCGGAGGGCATAAGAACGCTGCGGGCGGAAAATCTTTCACTTCCATGAACGAAACAATCGAATATTTCTGCAAATCCATAGAGGAGTTTGCCGCAGAGGGTGGGCTCGAAGGGTAGAGTTTCAATGGAGATTTTCATTTTGTGAAAATCTCCATTTTTATTAATGTGTTGATAGTCGGGCATATACCTTTTGAGTAGCAAAAATAGTTAAAAATATCTCTCAAAAAATTTGGAATAATGGAATAAAAGGCGTTATCTTTGCACTCGCAATCAGGGAAACGTGGTTGCATGGTTCTGAAGAATTAAGGGCAGCGAGGAGCTGGTTTGTTTATTTGATTTTGGTTTAATAAATGACGGTTTTAAAATTAAAAAATATTTTTTTCGAAAATATTTGGAGATTAAAAAATA
>JBCQUV010000040.1:0-13988 GCA_047173765.1 Rikenellaceae bacterium | reverse complement strand
TTGAAAACAAGCTAAATAATCGACCTCGTAAAAGGCTCGGATACCTCACGCCAAATGAAAAATTCAAACAAATATTAACTATGAATTCAGTTGCATTTACAAGTTGAATTCAGGAATCATAAAAAATGAAAAAAGAGATAATAACACTAATGATGGTTGCGACGGTAATGTCTGTATCATCGCAAAGTAAAGTTTTTTACGTGGAACTCAAGGATGATGTGGCAATTACCGAGAGCCCTGTTCTGGAGTATAAGCAGAATGTGTCGTTTACCGAACCAACAAAGGGTGCAGTATTGACACTCTTTCCCGAAATGAAATTTCAAATCATTGATGGAATTGGTGGTACTTTTAATGAGATTGGTGGTGTGGCTCTGATGGCACTTCCGCAGGATGAACGAGAAAAAGTGATGTCAAATCTCTTCAGTGAATCAGGTGCAAACTTCTCATTATGTCGCACAGCCGTAGGTTCTAGTGACTTCGGAGTCGATGACTATAGCTATTCGGAGGTAGCAAATGATTACAAGATGAAGCACTTTTCAATCGACAGAGAGAGGAGTAGTATGATTCCATATATGCAGATAGCACTTAAATACAACCCCAGTATGCAACTATTCGCCTCACCTTGGAGTCCACCAGCTTGGATGAAATATTCAGGTGAGATGGATAAAGGTGATGTCATGAGAGATAAAAACTTCTTGATTGACGATCCTGAGATATATAAAGCATATGCACTCTACTTCTCAAAATATATTGAGCATTATGCTAAGGAGGGTATAACGGTAGATCGTCTGCTTATCCAGAATGAGAATGATATACATACAAAATATCCCTCTTGTGTTGTGCCTATTGATCAGATGTATGAATTTATTTCAAAATATCTTCGTCCTCAATTTGAAAAAGATAATATCGAGACAGAGATCTGGGCAGGAACTTTCAGAACATCAGGCGTTCTGGATGGTGTTGAATTTGTAAAAAATAAAAAATATCTAGCCGCGGTAGAGGGTGTCGGTATTCAATACAGCACCTCAGACCATATTAGCGATATGAAGTACTTTGCCCCCGAAGCAAAGATTATGCATACGGAATGTAAATGCTATAATCGTAAAAACAGTAACGTTCAAGCATTTAGCCGACTCGAGGAGATCGCCTCGTATATCAATTATGGCGTTACAAACTTCGTCTATTGGAATATGATCCTTAATGAGACAGGTCGTAGCGGATGGGAGTGGAAGCAAAATAGCTTGATAAATATTGATCGAGAGACCAAGAAGGTGACATATAATCCCGACTATGCTGTAATGTCACTATTTAGCAAGTTTATCCGCCCGGGGTCGGTTAGAATAGGATCTCATACTCGTGAGGAGGCAATTACTGTGATGAGTGGAGATAATATCTATATCTTTGTTAAGAATGATGGCAAGGAGGTAAGAAACTACGATTGTAGAGATCGAGCTACAAAGGTTATTGCTAAAGCAAGTGTGCCTGCCGAGTCTATTGCTGTTATTGTTATCCCTAGTTCTTTGGCTCAATAGCGTTATGTAATTCTATGAAACCCACATGACCTTCAGTCACCCAGAATGATGAAAATGACCTACGATGTATTATCTACTTAAAACTTAATGAAAAAATTAATTATTAGCGCAATGGCGTTGTTGTTTGCAACAACCATCATTGCACAGGAGTATCAATTCCCGTTTCAAGATCCAAATTTATCTCTCGACGAGAGAGTCGATGATTTGGTAGCACGTATGACCTTGGAGGAGAAGATTTCGCAGATGCAGAATAAATCCCCCGAAATTAAACACTTGGGCGTTGCTGCTTATGATTGGTGGAATGAGGCGTTGCACGGTGTGGCACGTGTTCGTACGGGGTTGAAGGTTACGGTATATCCCCAAGCCATAGGTATGGCTGCAAGTTTTAACTCGGCACTTTTGGAGGAGGTTGCTTCATCAATCTCGGACGAGGGACGTGCAATTTTTAATAAAGATATACGTGAGAATAAAACTGGCAAACGTTACCAAGGTTTGACATATTGGACTCCAAATATCAATATATTTAGAGACCCAAGATGGGGTAGAGGTCAAGAGACCTATGGTGAAGATCCATATTTGGCTGCTGCAATGGGCTCGTCTATGGTTAGAGGTTTGCAAGGCAACGACGAATTTTATTTGAAATCGTCAGCTTGTGCAAAACACTACGCTGTACATAGCGGCCCAGAGCACAATCGCCACGTGTTCGATGCTCAAACATCTAAATATGACCTTTGGGATACCTACTTGCCAGCATTCAAGACATTGATTAAGGATGCTAAGGTGTCGGGCGTGATGTGCGCTTACAATCGTTATATGGGCTCTCCTTGTTGTGGTGACCCAGTTTTGATGGTTGATATTTTGCGCGAGCAGTGGGGTTTCGAGGGTTATGTGACTTCGGATTGTTGGGCGATAGATGATTTCTTTAAGCACCACAAAACTCACCCTAATGCCGCTTCGGCATCATCTGCGGCGGTAAAAGTGGGCACTGATTTGGATTGTGGTAGCTCATACGGGCAACTTATGCAGGCGGTTGAGGAGAATCTAATTCTGGAGCGTCAGATTCACAAATCAGTCAAAAGATTATTTGAAATTCGTATGCGCCTAGGCATGTTTGACCCACTAGAGAAGAACCCTTATGGCTCTATAGGTATGGATGTTATAGATTGCGACAAGCATAAAGCATTGGCTATGAAGATGGCTCATGAGAGTATGGTACTCCTCAAAAATGAGAAGAAGACATTGCCGCTTAACCCCAAGAAGATTAAGCGTATTGCCGTTGTTGGTCCAAATGCTAAAAACGAGAAGGTTATGATGGGTAACTACTTTGGTTATCCTTCGCACACTTCAACAGTTTTGGAGGGTATCGAGAATAACTTTAAGGGTGCCGAGATTACATACATAGAGGGTGTAGGTCACATCAAAGCTATTGAGGGTGTAGATTTTGCAAGTGTTGCAGCAGAGGCTAAAAAGGCAGATGTGATTATATATGTCGGAGGAATATCGGCTGATTACGAAGGCGAAGAGAAGGGCGATGGCTTTGGTGTTGCCGCAGGTTTCTCGCGTGGTGATAGAGTTACAATGGCTTTGCCTACGGTGCAGCAAGACCTACTTAAGGCGTTGGATAAAACAGGCAGACCGATTGTTTTTGTGAATATGTCAGGCTCGGTAATATCCATGGAGTGGGAGAGCAAGAATGTGGAGGCTATAATCCAAGCGTGGTATGGTGGTCAGGCAGGTGGTCAAGCAGTGGCTGATGTCATATCGGGAGCATACAACCCATCGGGTCGTATGCCACTAACTACATATAAGAGCGATGCTGATCTTCCAGATTTTGAGGATTACTCTATGGAGAATCGTACGTACAGATATTTCAAAGGTGATGTCCGCTATCCGTTTGGTTATGGTTTGAGCTACACTACATTTGAGTATTCAAATATCGATATGCCAACAACTATCACAGCTGGAGATGACGTCAAAGTAAGTGTGAAGGTGACAAATAGCGGAAAGGTTGATGGTGATGAGGCTGTGCAGTTGTATGTTGTTCACAAAAACAGAGATGTGCGTGTTCCAAACTGTGCACTCAAAGGTGCTAAGAAGGTAAATATCAAGAGTGGCGAATCTACAAATGTAGAGTTTACACTCTCTGCTCAAGACCTAGGTATTGTTGATGAGAGAGGAAATTTGATTGTCTCACCAGGTGATGTTGAGATTCACGTAGGTGGAGGGCAACCCAATTATGCTGCTACAATATCTAGTGCAGCAAAAATTACGGGTAACCCCTATCATATACAGTAGTAGTACATTATGCTTCTTAGGGTTTGATTTCAAATCTTAAGAAGCATAAATAGATAATAAACTAAATACACAAAAAGAGAATGAAGATTAATTTGGCAGTGCTACCAGGCGATGGTATTGGTCCCGAGATTGTAGCTCAGGCACTTAAAGCGACAGAGGCGATCTGTGCAAAGTTTGGTCACGAACTTTCGTTTGAGTATGGAATATGTGGTGCAGATGCTATAGACAAGGTTGGTAACCCATATCCAGAGGCTACGCATGAGTTGTGTATGAACTCTGACGCAGTGCTATTTGGTGCGGTAGGTCATCCACGTTTCGATAATGACCCATCGGCTAAGGTGCGCCCTGAGCAGGGTTTGTTGGCTATGCGCAAGATGTTGGGATTGTATGCAAATGTGCGCCCTATCACAACTTTTGAGTCGCTGATAGATAAATCTCCTTTGCGTCGTGAGCTTATCGAGGGGGTTGATTTCGTATGTATCCGTGAGCTTACGGGAGGGTTGTACTTCGGTCGCCCACAAGGTCGTACGGAGGATGGCAACACAGCTTATGACACCTGCGTATATACTCGTGAGGAGATTGAGCGCATTGTGCGTTTGTCGTACCAATATGCTATGCAACGTCGCAAGAAATTGACCGTTGTGGACAAAGCAAATGTGTTGGCTACATCTCGTTTGTGGCGTGAGGTGGCTAAGGAGATTGCGCCTGAGTACCCAGAGGTGGAGACTGAATTTATGTTTGTGGATAACGCTGCGATGCGCATGATTCAGTGGCCAGGAGCGTTTGATGTAATGGTAACTGAGAATATGTTTGGCGATATCCTCACCGATGAGGGTTCGGTAATCACAGGTTCTTTGGGTCTTTTGCCTTCGGCTTCGATTGGTCTGCACACTTCGCTGTTTGAGCCTATTCATGGTTCATATCCACAGGCTGCAGGCAAGAACATTGCAAACCCCGTGGCTACGATTTTGAGTGCAGCTATGATGTTTGAGTACGCTTTCGATTTGCAAGAGGAGGGTGCTCTTATTCGCAAAGCTGTGGCGGAGTCTATGGCTGCGAATGTGCGCACAGAGGATATTCAAATTGAGGGCGTTGCAGCTTGCTCAACATCCGATGTGGGTGATTTTGTGGCAGCTTATATCGCTAAGGCTTAAGCTCTATATATTATTAAACGAAAAATCCACCTCCCGAAAGAGAGGTGGATTTTTCGTCTAATAATATCTGCTAAAGGGCAGTGATTATTTCATATCTACAACCTTAACTGGATCTACATCACCATAGTCTAGGTTCTCACCAGCCATACCCCAAATGAAGGTATAGTTTGAAGTACCTGCTGCGCCGTGTACACTCCACTCTGGAGCGATGATAGCCTCGTGGTTGTGCATCCATACATTACGAATCTCATCTGGTGTACCCATGAAGTTAGCGATAGCACCTGTCTCTGGAAGGTTGAAGTAGAAGTAAGCCTCCATACGACGGTCGTGTACGTGAGTAGGCATTGTGTTCCAAACGCTACCTGGCTTAAGCTCTGTCATACCCAACTGCAATTGGCAAGTTTCCATTGTTTGATTAACGATGTACTTGTTGATTACACGGTGGTTAGACTCCTCCAATGAACCAAGCTCCACAGGTACTACATCCTTAAGTCCGATGAACTTTGTAGGGCATACCTTGTGTGCAGTTGCTGAGTTGAAGTAGAACAACGCTGGCTTTGAGGCATCGTCCGAAGCGAAAGTTACATCCTCGTTACCACGACCAATGTAAAGAGCCTCTTTGTAACCTACCTTATACTCCTTTTTGCCTACTTTGATAGTACCAGCACCACCAACGTTGATGATACCAATCTCTCTGCGCTCCAAGAAATAGTTAGCCTTGAATGGGTCGATAGTCTCCAACTTTAGAGTCTTGCCTACTGGCATGATACCACCGATAACCAAGCGATCGTGCATAGTGTATACGATGTTAGTCTCGTTTGCTACGAATAGACCTTGGATAAGGTACTCGCTACGCAAACGCTCTGTGTCGTAAGCCTTGTAGTCTGTTGGGTTTGAAGCGAAACGAACCTCGTAGTTTACCTTTTGAGCAAAGGTTGCGCTCACTGCAAAGATTGCAAGAGCTGTAAAAATTAGTTTTCTCATTGTTTTATTTGTTTTGTTCTGCTTTCTCTGATTTAACGATTCGGCGGTTGTTGATATACATAAGGCCCAAAGTGAAGAGCGTGAGGACTATAGGACCTACAACCTTGATAGTCTTAGTAAGGTGGAATATAACCCAAGTGAACAAGCTCGATGCAAAGTCTAGAGCTGCACCACCCTCAAATCCTGCTGGGATATGAACCGTAGCATCACCTGTTGCTGCATATACATCTTGAGCTGCAAGGGTGAACGAAGGTGCTAGGTTAGTCACAAAGTACAAACCTACGATAAGTGCTACCAAACCGATGATTACGGTCTTAACAACATTACCCTTAGTGATAGGAAGTACCATTGGGAACACATAGAACATACCTGCCAAAGATGCCAAAGGAAGGAAGTTGTTGCCTGGCAAAACTACCGACAAGAACAATACGATAGGAATCAAGATAAGCGACGCCACAAGAGTTGTTGGGTGACCAATAACAAGTGCTGGAGTCATACCGATGTTTAGACCCTTAGAGTTCTTGAATTTCTTAGCGATAAGCTCCTTGGTAGCTTGTGAGATTGGCATCAAACCCTCGATAAACAAGCGAGTGATACGTGGGATAAGCTCCATAACGGCACCCATCTTGATACCACAAACCAAGATGTTCTTGATTTTGTCGGCGATAGATGACTCAGCAGCTCCTGCACCAAACTCTGCAAATGCTGCGATTACGCAACCTACGATAACTCCCAAGATGAGTGGCTCACCCAAGATGCCAAACTTCTTTTTAAGACCCTCAGCGTCGATGTTAAGCTTGTCGAAACCTGGGATTAAATCCATAGCTTTGTTGAGCACAACAGCAAATGGAACGAAACCTTGGCAGAATGGTTGTGGTACAGAGATACCCTCCATACCCTCGTAGTAGCCTTGGAACTTCTCGGCAGTGAAATCGGCCATTATCATGGTGATGATGTAACATACGATAGCTGCGAAGAATCCCCAAAGTAGACTCTCTGTAGCGAAGTATGTGATAGCACCGATAAATGCAAAGTGCCAGTAGTTCCATAGGTCGATGTTCACCGTGCGAGTGGTCTTAGTGATAAGCATCAAAACATTGACACCCAAACAAACTGGGATAATCAACGCTCCAACAACAGGCGCGTTGTAAGCTACCGCAGCCGCTGCTGGCCAACCCATATCAAAGATGTCGAGTTGCAAGCCATAGTTCTTAACAATATCTGCCAACACAGGACCCAAAGTAGAGGTCAAAAGTGCAGTGATGATACCCAATCCAACAAATCCTACACCGACAAATAGTCCCGAGTGAAAAGCTTTACTTGGCTTGATAAGCAGACAAACACCTAAAATCGTGAAGATGATAGGCATCATAACCGCTGCTCCAAGCTGGATTATGTACTGAAATACTTCCATAGTTTTTTATTAATTTAAGATTAGTTTTTTTACGATAATAAGGTTGGCATATCTTTATAACGAAAATACACCAACCTTATTGTTTTGTTTCATAGTAAGAAAATCAAGCTGATTCTCTCCGCAGTTGAGTTTGAATAGCGAGAGTAGTTTTTGGGCTTCGTGCAGACTCCGAAAGCGGAGCGTACTAAAAGTACGTGAGCATTTCGGAGGCAAGGGAGGTGCAAAAAATGCCTCGGTATTCGGACTCAAAATTACTACTTAGGTTGCTTACCGATATATGCCAAGATACCACCATCAACATACAAAACGTGACCATTCACGAAATCCGAAGCACCAGAAGCCAAGAATACAGCTGGACCAGCCAAATCCTCTGGGTTACCCCAACGGTTAGCAGGAGTCTTAGCCAAGATAAATGAATCGAATGGGTGCTTAGAACCATCAGCTTGTGGCTCGCGAAGTGGAGCAGTTTGTGGAGTAGCGATGTAACCTGGGCCGATACCATTACATTGGATGTTGTACTCTCCGTACTCAGATGCGATGTTGCGAGTAAGCATCTTCAATCCACCCTTAGCCGCAGCATAAGCAGATACAGTCTCACGACCAAGCTCACTCATCATAGAGCAGATGTTGATAATCTTACCTGCACCCTTCTTCATCATTGCAGGGATAACAGCCTTAGCCATAATGAATGGACCATTAAGGTCGATGTCGATTACTTGGCGGAACTCAGCAGCAGACATCTCGTGCATAGGAACACGCTTGATGATACCAGCGTTGTTTACCAAGATATCAACCATACCTACTTCAGCCTCAATTTGAGCAACCATCTTGTATACTGCATCCTCGTTGGTAACGTCGCAAACGTAACCCTTAACGTCGATTCCGTCAGCAGCATAAGCAGCAAGACCTTTTTCTACAGCTGCCTCGTTGATGTCGTTGAATACGATTTTTGCGCCAGCAGCAGCAAGAGATGATGCGATTGCATAACCAATTCCGTAAGATGCTCCTGTTACGAGGGCTACTTTACCCTCCAATGAAAAGTTTACCATGACTATTTTTAGTTTTTTTGAGTATTATTGTTGTATACTCGGGTTAATAAATATTCTGTTTGTAAAGATAATAAATATTTATGTAATTCCCAAAAAACGAGACAAAAAAAAGACGACTCCTAAGAATCGTCTTTTGTAGTTTGTTAAAATATGACTTTACTCCGCTGCGCTAAGCTCTGCTACGGTTGCTTGAGCTGCTGCTACGTTTGCGCCAGCGGTAACCTTTTTGAGTGCAGTGATAGCTTGTGGCTTCAACTCTTTGGCATTGTATGCTGCTCCGAGTACGAAGTATACGTTGCTCTTTGTCTCGTCTGTAGTTTGTACGGCAGCTGTGCTCTCGCCCAACTCGATTACTTTGTTGTAATCCTTTTTGTCCATGTATGCTTGTAGGCGAACAAATGCAGCTGTCTCATTTGCAGGGTTGGTCTCAAGTAGTCCATCTGCCATCGAGATTACTCCGTCGTAGTCCTTAGATGCTTGGAGCTCTGCCACTTTGTTGTTGATGTATAGAGCTACGTTGCTCGATGCCTCGTCTGCGTCAGCTTTGTAGCGAGGGTTTGTAGTACCCATCTCTATAACCTTTGCAAATATAGCCATACCTTTGTCTAGGTCGCCCATCTCGCAGTAGCACACGCCCAACCAGTTGGTCATTTTTGTGTTACGAGGATTAAGCTCGATTCCCTTCTCGAAGATTGGAGCAGCTTCGGCATACTTTTTCTCGTTGAATGGAATACCTCCTTGTGCTTGGTAGATCTTACCAGCAACGTTCTTTGCCTTGCTTATGGCCGCCACATCGTCATACAACTCTGCGTAGTTGGCAGATTTCATAAGATTCTCGATAGCAGCATCGTAGTTTTTGGTCTTAGCATTTGCTAAACCAACTTGGTAGTAACAAGCAGGAAGGTTACCCTTAGCGGTAGCAACAAGAGTTGCTGCTTCAGCATCGTCAATACCTTTGTCGATAACGATAAGGAATGCATCTGCTGCTTTTGCGAAGTTCTTAGCACCGAATGCCTCAACTGCCTCGTTGTACTTAGTTCTCACCTCTTCGCTTTGTGCCATAGTCGCAGACACAGCGAGAAGTAGAGTCATAGCTGATAAAATTAGCTTTTTCATTTTGTGTTAATCTATTTTTAAGTGTTTTATATTTTTAAATTATATCATGCAAAAATAACTTTTTTTTTCTATATCTGCAATAGCTAAGCTGGGTTTTTATCGTAATTTAACGAAAAAAGATTGCATTAAATCTTCGCACTCTTGGCTAAGTACTCCGCCCTCGATTTTGGTTTTGGGGTGCAACATATCGGCACAATAGTGTCTATATCCTCGTTTTATATCCTCTGCGCCATAAACTACTCTGCTTATTTGGCTCCATGCCAATGCTCCAGCGCACATTGCGCATGGCTCCACGGTGACGTATAGTGTGCAGTCGGTTAGGTATTTTCCGCCTATGGACGATGCCGCAGCGGTTATTGCCTGCATCTCGGCATGGGCTGTTGGGTCTTGTAGAGTCTCGACCAAATTGTGCCCTCTGCCTATGACTCTGCCGCTTGATACCACCACTGCTCCTATGGGTACTTCGTCACTGTCAAAAGCTAGTGATGCTTGGTGGAGTGCTTGGCGCATATAAAATTCATCTTTGTTCTCCATTTTCTTTCTGTTTTTGAGGAGTCTCTCCCATTTTTTTATTACCTTTGTACGTTTGCAAAGATAAGAAAACAATATAAATATACAATAAATATGTACAGAACACATACCTGCGGTGAACTCTCTGCCGCAAATATCGACCAGACGGTCACCCTCTCGGGTTGGGTACAAAAGGTTCGTAACCTCGGAGCTATGACATTTATAGATCTTCGTGATCGTTACGGCATAACTCAAATCGTAGTGGAGGAGCACTCGGATGAGGCTACTAAAGCTATCGCTTCTCAGTTGGGTCGTGAATATGTATTGCAAGTCGAGGGTTTGGTTATCGAGCGTTCGTCTAAGAACCTCAAAATGGCAACTGGTGAGATAGAGATTGCTGCAAAGTCGCTTAAGATTTTGAACGCTGCCGACACCCCTCCATTCACCATCGAGGAGCACTCGGATGGTGGTGATGATTTGCGTATGAAGTATCGCTACTTGGATTTGCGTCGTCCGCCACTTCAGCGTGCTATGATTTTGCGCCACAAATTGGCATTTGCTGTGCGTTCTTTCCTTAATAGCGAGGGATTCTTGGAGATTGAGACTCCATACCTTATTAAATCTACTCCCGAGGGAGCTAGGGATTTCGTCGTTCCAAGTCGCATGAACCCTAATGAGTTCTATGCTTTGCCACAATCACCTCAAACTTTCAAGCAGCTGTTGATGGTTGCAGGTTACGACAAATATTTTCAGATAGTGAGATGCTTTAGAGATGAGGATTTGCGTGCCGATCGCCAACCAGAGTTTACGCAAATCGACTGCGAAATGGCATTCGTGGAGCAGGAGGATGTACTATCTACATTTGAGCGTTGGGCAAAATATATGTTCAAGGATGTTATGGGCATCGAGATGACCGATACTTTCCGTCGCATGCCTTGGATAGAGGCTATGGAGAAGTATGGTTCGGACAAGCCAGATATTCGCTTCGGTATGGAGTTCGCGGATTTGACCGCTCTTACTCAAGGTCACGGATTTTCGGTATTTGACGATGTGGAGTATGTGTGTGGATTTGCAGCCACAGGTTGCGCATCATACACTCGCAAGCAGATTGATGAGCTTACGAACTTCGTGAAACGTCCACAAGTTGGAGCCAAGGGTTTGGTGTGGATTCGTGTGGATGCAGATGGTGCGACCAAATCATCTATCGACAAATTCTACACCCCCGAAGATGTTAAGGCAATTGCCGACAAGGCAGGAGCTAAGGCAGGAGATATGGTATTTATATTGTGTGGTAAGAAGTTCAAGGCTCTCACACAACTATGCACTTTGCGCCTAGAGGTGGCAGATAAGTTGGGACTTCGTGACAACACTAAGTTCGCACCCCTGTGGGTTGTGGACTTCCCATTGTTTGAGTGGGATGATGAGACTGGTCGTTTCTATGCTATGCACCACCCATTCACCTCACCCAAGCCCGAGGATGTGGAGTTCTTGGCTACTGATCCTGGTAAGGTGCGTGCTAATGCTTACGACTTCGTGTGTAATGGCGTGGAGATAGGAGGCGGTTCAATCCGTATACACGACGCTAAGTTGCAGGCTCAAATGTTCGAAATCTTGGGCTTCACACCCGAGAAGGCAGAGGAGCAATTTGGTTTCTTGATGAACGCATTTAAGTTTGGAGCACCCCCACACGGAGGTTTGGCGTTTGGTTTCGACCGCTTGTGCTCATTGTTTGGTGGCGTGGAGTCAATTCGTGACTACATCGCATTCCCAAAGAACAATGCAGGTCGTGATATGATGATTGATGCCCCTTCGCAAATCGACCGTGCGCAGCTCGATGAGTTGTATCTCGATACGTTGGAGGTTATTAAAGAGTAATAAATATATGTTGCCCCCCCTAGCAGAACGCTTGCGCCCCACTTCGCTCGATGATTATATTGGGCAGGAGCATTTGGTGGGCGAGAGTGGTATTTTTCGGAAGTTTATTGAGAGTGGTAATATCCCCTCGTTTATATTGTGGGGTCCTCCGGGGGTTGGTAAAACGACCCTTGCGAAGTTGGTGGCTCGTGCCTTGGATAGACCATTCTTCACGCTGTCGGCTGTAACCTCAGGGGTGAAGGATGTGCGTGAGGTGATTGAAACTGCCAAGAAGGAGCGATTTTTCAATACGCAGCAGCCTATACTCTTTATAGATGAGATTCATAGGTTCAATAAATCACAACAAGATTCTCTGCTCGGTGCTGTCGAGCAGGGGATTTTTACGCTCGTAGGTGCCACCACCGAGAACCCTTCGTTCGAGGTTATATCGCCGCTGCTTAGCCGCTGCCAAGTCTATATTCTAAAATCCCTAGAGGAGGCAGATTTGGATAGGTTGCTCACTCGTGCAGTGAGTGTTGATGTGGAGCTTAAAACACGAAATATCAAGGTGGTCGAGAAGTCGGCACTCTTTACGTTTGCAGGTGGTGATGCTCGTAAATTACTCAATATCATAGATATAGTTGCAGGGGCTACGGAGGGTGATATCACCATTACAGATGATTTTGTCACTGAGTGTTTGCAACAAAACATTGCCCTATACGACAAAAATGGAGAGCAGCACTACGATGTAATCTCGGCATTCATAAAGTCGGTGAGGGGGAGTGACCCCAATGCTGCGATATACTACCTAGCACGTATGTTGGCTGGGGGTGAGGAGGCGAGGTTTATTGCTCGCAGGCTTGTGATTTTGGCATCCGAAGATGTGGGACTTGCCAATCCCAATGCGCTACTTTTGGCGAATGCTTGTTTCGACACAGTGCACAAAATCGGAATGCCAGAGGCTCGTATTACCCTAGCCGAAACTACCATATATTTGGCAACAAGCCCCAAATCAAACTCCGCATACGTGGCTATAAATCAAGCGTTGGCGATGGTCAAAAACGACACCACAAATCGTCCTGTGCCACTCCACTTGCGCAATGCCCCCACCAAACTAATGTCTGAGGCAGGGTATGGCGATGGCTACAAATATGCTCACGACTACGCTGGGAATTTTGCCGAGCAGGAGTTCTTGCCCGACACTCTGAGTGGTCACAAATTCTATGAGCCTAACGTAGGCAACCCCACCGAGGCGAAGATTGCCGAGCGCATGAAATCGCTATGGGGAGATAAATATTAATGCGCTACAAATGAAACGAATAGGTATAATATCCGACACGCACGGCACTTTTGATGAGACGCTGCGCTATTTTTTGCGTGATGTGGACGAAGTGTGGCATGCAGGAGATATTGGGACTTTGGCCGTGGCGGATGAGATTGCCGCATACAAACCTCTGCGTGCAGTGTGGGGGAATATTGATGGTGGGGATGTAAGGCGTGCTTTTCATCAATTAGAGGTGTTTGAGTGCGAGGGAGCAAGGGTACTCATGACCCACATAGGTGGCTACCCCAAGCGTTATCGCCCTGAATTCGTGGAGCACATCATGCGCCACCATCCAACGCTCGTTATCACTGG
This sequence comes from Rikenellaceae bacterium, assembly GCA_047173765.1. Taxonomy (GTDB): domain Bacteria; phylum Bacteroidota; class Bacteroidia; order Bacteroidales; family Rikenellaceae; genus Alistipes. The sequence continues at coordinate 444 of JBCQUV010000040.1, read as the reverse complement.
GCACTCCCATATATTAAAGGTACTATACGACAAAGCCAACGCCCACCTCCACATAAACCCTGGAGGCGCAGGGAACTACGGCATACACAAGGTGCGTACCGCAATTAGATTTACAATAGACAATGGCGAATTTTCTAATCTTGAGGTTGGGGAGTGGAGTCGGGTGTAAGAGTCTTGTGTTGTTTTGTAATGTCTGGACTGCCTCACGCCGGCGGGCGGTGCGAGCCGCACGGGCAGTTTTGTAGCGCACTGGGATACGAGCCTGAAGGCTCTAAAAGTTTAATACTCTATATTTTGGTTTCGAATAAATTCGACCAAAATATAGAGTATTAAACTTCTTGAATTCAACTTGTAAATGCAACTGAGGAATTTGAATGTTGCAGGGAATAGGATAAAATATTTTTTCAGAGAGGAAAGAGAGAAAAAACTCTCCTTCGCTCTGCT
>JBCQUV010000005.1:0-70792 GCA_047173765.1 Rikenellaceae bacterium | reverse complement strand
CGTCCTCGTAAAAGACTCGGATACCTCACACCAAATGAAAAATTTAAACAAATTATAAATATGAATTCAGTTGCATTTGCAGGTTGAATTCAGCTTATTGTTTGTTGTTATCTGTTTAATTAATAGGTATATAATATAGGGCAAAGATATAAAAATTATAGAAAGAGCCCTGTGGTTGCAATAGTTTATACGTTTGCAAAACGTCAATATGTGTTTGCAATTCGACAATTTTTTGTGAATTGTTGAAATGCAAACACACTTGGGTTATTCTAAGTAGGGTAAAATAATTATTGGTGTGTTTTTAAGAGTACTTAGTGCGTCGTGGCGGATATGTGCTTATGTGTCACGATTGTGGTATTTTTCAGATAATAAGAGGTTTGATACTATTTTTTTACGCAAAACTTTTGTTTACTAAAATATAATTTATACCTTTGCCCCGCTAGAAGCATTTAATTTAATCAAAAACAACAAAGATGAAACAAGGAATTCACCCTGAGAATTATCGTTTGGTGGCGTTTAAGGATATGTCCAACGACCACGTGTTTTTGTGTAGGTCCGCCGTTTCGACAAAAGAGACAATAGAGGTGAACGGCGAAACCTATCCCGTGTACAAGATGGAAATCTCGAACACATCTCACCCTTTCTACACTGGTAAGATGAAGTTGGTTGATACCGCTGGTCGCGTCGATAAGTTTATGAACCGTTACGCAAAACGATACGATAAGAAGAGTGCTAAATAATTAGCGACTTTTCCACAACAAAAAGGCTTGGAGTTATATGCTCCGAGCCTTTTTTGTGTGCGTATGTGGGTTAGTGTGAGTTTTAATTTTCGAACTCACACTATTTTACCTATCATTAAATTTCTAATTCTCACTTTTTTATTGTAAATTTGTAGTTTAGAAAACTTTTAAAAATAAAAATATGGAATTCGAAGGAACAGTTTTTCAAATCCTCCCAGCCGCAAGCGGAACTTCGGCACGTGGCGAGTGGCAACGCCAAGAGGTGATATTCGAGATGCAGGATGGAGCATACGCTCGCAAAGTGGCGGTGACATTCTTCAACAAGCCAAATGATGTGGCGGGTCTTAAAATCGGAGCTACATACACCGTGTCGTTTAACATCGAGTCACGTGAATATCAAGGTAGATACTACACAAATGTCACTGCATGGCGTGTGCAACCTAAGCAAATGGAGGCTCCAGCACCAGCACCAGCACCAGCTGCTGCACCAGTGATGCCTACCGCAGAGCCATCTTTTGCGGCATCTACAGCCTCTGAGGAGGTTGATGATTTGCCATTCTAGTGGCTAGCGAGTGCGGCGTGAGTAGGCATCGCATGTGATTGAGCGCGCGAGCTGAAGATAGTAAAGGGGAGTTCTAATTTCTCCCTAAAATAAAAAGACGAGAGTTCGGTATAATACTGAACTCTCGTCTTTTATTGTTTTCTGCGTTGATTATAGCGTTGATTTGCTCTCTAGGGTAACATCGGTGCTAACTTTGCGGATGAGACCTTGGAGCACTGCGCCTGGACCGAGCTCGGTGAACTCTGTGATGCCATCGGCAATCATGTTTTGGGCAATCTGTGTCCAGCGTACTGGAGCGGTGAGTTGCGCTATGAGGTTTGCCTTGATTGCCTCTGGGTCGGTGTAGGCACAAGCATCCACGTTTTGGTAGATTGGGCAGGTTGGAGTGGCGAATGGTGCCTCGGCAATTGCTTTGGCCAACTCCTCACGTGCTGGTGCCATGAGTGGTGAGTGGAATGCTCCACCTACGGGCAAGCGAAGTGCTCGTTTTGCTCCTGCTGCTTTGGCTGCTGCGCATGCTGCATCCACAGCCTCTACTGCTCCCGAAATCACTAATTGCCCTGGGCAGTTGTAGTTTGCGGCAACTACCACACCTTCGGTCTGCTCGCAGATTGCCTCTACTGCCTCATCTGCCATGCCAAGCACAGCTGCCATAGTTCCTGGGGTAGCATCGCACGCAGCTTGCATAGCTTGTGCACGCTTAGACACTAGGGTCAAACCATCCTCAAAAGATAGTACTCCAGCAACCACAAGTGCCGAAAATTCTCCGAGCGAGTGACCTGCCACAGCATCGGGATTCACACCAAGAGCCTTAGCCATAATCACCGAGTGGAGGAATACGGCAGGTTGCGTGACATTGGTCTGCTTTAGCTGCTCATCTGTGCCCGAGAACATGATATCTGTAATGCGGAAACCTAGAACTTCGTTAGCCTTTTCGAAAAGTGCTTTTGCCTCAGCGTTGTTGTCGTAGAGGTCTTTACCCATGCCAATCGACTGTGCGCCTTGACCAGGGAATACGTATGCGTGTTTCATGTTTTTTACCTTATTTATTGGTTTGATTCGCCACAAATGTAGCGATTTTTTAGTAATTACAATATTTTGACCCTAAAATTTATCGAATAGAGTAGCCCTTTAGTTCTATATTCAACTCTTTTTCCACTCCTCCAACGAGTTTGTTTACTAATGTGTGAAACTCTGCGGAGTGGTTGAAGTGCACCGTGTGGCAGAGTTCGTGGATAATTACGAAATCTATGAGGTGCGTGGGGAGTGCCATGAGGTAGAGGCTCAAGGATATGTTGCGTAGCGACGAGCATGAGCCCCACTTGGATGTGGTGGCGCGTATTGTGAGTCGGTTGTATTTTAGCCCTGTGACTTGCGATAGCTCTGCCACTCGTTGGGGTAGGTACTCTTTGGCTCTTTGGCGAAGTTCGCTCTCGTCGATGCTTTGGGCAGGTGGGTTCTTGGCTCTGCGTTCGCGCATGCGTTGCTGTGCTGCTATGACCCAGTTTATGCGGTGCGAAAGGAACTCCAGGGCACGCTTTTGGGATAGAGTCTTGGGGTAAGAAAGACGCACGGTGCCCGAAGGGAGCACCGTGATTGATAGACGACGGGCACGAGACGACTGGTTGAGGAGGATTTCGCCCAAGCGAGAATCTATATATCTCTGTGCTGCCATACTCTCTACGTCTGGTTTATTGTTACTCTGCTGAGCCTCCTATGCGTTGGCGTACCACCTCAAAAAGCATGATTGCGGCGGCAGCAGATACGTTGAGTGACTCTATGTGTCCAATGAGCGGAATAGCTAGTTGCTCGTCGCATAGCTTTAGAACCTCTTTGGAGATACCCTTATCCTCCGAACCCATGACAATTGCGGTGGGTCGTTTGAAATCGGCATCGTATATTAGTTTGCGGCTCTTCTCGGTAGCTGCCACGATTTGGAAACCCTCGGCTTGCAGAGCCATGAGTGTGGTGCGGATAGAGCCTACACGGCACACAGGGATTGCGGTGAGTGCTCCAGCTGATGCCTTCATAGCCTCGGCATTTACGGGAGCGGAGTTTTTGAGCGGAGTGATGAGCCCGTGAGCTCCTGCGCACTCTGCGCTTCTGGCTATACCTCCGAAGTTGCGCACATCCGTTACGCCATCGAACACCACGATAAGTGGCGTCTCATCTTCGGGTACACGCTCCAAAATATCTGTAATCTCGACATATGCAATAGCCGAAATTTGAGCCACAACACCTTGGTGGTTGCCACGTGTGAGGCGTGCAAGTTTCTCGATTGGCACCTCTTGCACACGCAAGTGGTGGCGGTAGCAGAGGTCTCGTAGCTCTGTCATAAGCTGACCCTCAGCCCCTTTTTTGATAAAGATTTTCTCTATCTGCTTGCCCGATTCTATGGCCTCGACCACTGGGCGTATTCCGAAAACTATGTTTTCCATATATTATAGTGTTTTTATCTCTCCTCTTCCATTATCTCGACTTCGTAGGATTGCTGCTCCCACTGGGTCATTAGTTTGTCGTATTGAGCCTTTAGTTCTGAGTATAGCTTATAATCTGATTCAACGTAGTTGGCTGCCATTTTAGTATCCAATTCGCCTATTTGCGCCTCTATTTTAGAGAGTTCCGCCTCTGTGGACTCGACCGCTTTGCGAGCTTTGCGCAGTAGTTTCTCTTGCTCTTTGCGCTGCTCATAGGTGAGCTTGCCTGTGGTGGACTCCTGTGGTGACGATGTTGTGGGTCGCTCCTTGCGCTCGATATCTTGCATCGACTCCACTTTGCGCTTTTCGAGGAAGTAGTATATGCCCCCTAGGTACTCACGCACGCCTCCATCCCTAAATTCGTAGATTCTATCTACCAAGCCATCCAAGAAGTCACGGTCGTGGGACACCAATATCACTGTGCCATCAAATTTTTTGAGTGCCTCTTTGAGTATATCCTTCGAGCGCATATCCATGTGGTTGGTTGGCTCATCGAGAATTAGCAGGTTGTAGGGCTCGAGCATCAATCTCGCCATGGCTAGGCGTGAGCGTTCGCCGCCCGACAAGACCTTCACCTTTTTGTCTATATCCTCGCCTTTGAATAGGAATGCACCCAATATGTCGCGTAGACGAGTGCGGATATCGCCCACAGCTACCCTATCCAGAGTGTCGAACACCGTGAATTCGCCATCCATGAGGTCATCTTGGTTTTGGGCGAAGTAGCCGATATTTACATTTGCGCCCAGCTTTATCGACCCCTCCGAGGCTGCCAATTCGCCAAGTAGCATCTTTGCTAGGGTACTCTTACCCTCGCCATTGCGACCCACGAGGGCGATTTTTTGACCCTTTTCGACTATGAGGTTCGCGCCGCTAAATACGTGTTTAGAGCCGAAACTTTTGCCTGCATCCTTTATCTCGGCAACTATCTGCCCAGAGCGGGGTGCGGGTGGGAATTTGATATTTAGGCGAGACAAATCCTCCTCTTCCATCTCTATGCGGTCGAGCTTTTCGAGCTGCTTGATGCGTGATTGCACCTGGTTGGATTTGGTGGGTTTGTAGCGGAACTTTTCTATGAACTCCTCGTTCTTCTCTATCAGGCGTTGTTGATTCTCGTAGGCTGCTGCTTGTTGGGCTCTGCGCTCTGCGCGAAGCTCCACATATTTGGAGTATGAAACCTTATAATCGTAGGATTTGCCCAGTAGGATTTCGACTGTGCGAGTGGTGACATTATCCAAAAATGCACGGTCGTGCGATATTAGTAGCACTGCACCGCTATATGATTTGAGGTAATCCTCCAGCCACCCAATACTCTCGATGTCGAGGTGGTTGGTTGGCTCATCGAGCAGGAATATTGAGGGGCGACGCAGTAGCAACTTCGCCAACTCTATGCGCATGCGCCAGCCGCCCGAAAATTCGGAGGTAGCTCTCGTGAAATCCTCTCGCTTGAACCCCAGACCCAAGAGTGTCTTTTCGATATCGGCATCACGGGTGTCGCCACCTAGGATGTGGTAGTGGTCGTTGGCATCGCTCAGGCGGTGGATTAGTTTGGCGTATTCGTCGCTTTCGTAGTCGGTGCGCTCGGCAATTTCGGCGGTTATGCTCTCGATTTGTTTTTCGATGCGGATAACCTCCTCGAATGCTTTGGCCGTTTCATCCACTAGGGTTGTGGTGTTGGCAACCTTCATCTGCTGCGGTAGGTAGCCCAGAGTGCATGAGTTGCTGATGGATACCACCCCCGAGGTGGGTTGTTGCTCGCCCATAATTATTCGCAATAGTGTGGTTTTGCCTGCACCATTGCGCCCCACTAGACCAATGCGATCTTTGGGGTTAATCATAAATGATATGTCGTCGAAGAGTTGCGTGCCTCCGTAGCTCACACTCACACCATCTAGTGAAATCACGATATACTTAAGAGTTTAAAATTTGTAATACTGCCTCCTTGGGGTCCTCTGCTCCAAACACTGCGCTACCTGCCACAATAACATCTACCCCAGCATCGAACGCCTCCCTAGAGTTTTGGGCGGTGAGTCCACCATCCATTTGGATAAGTACATCGGCACCACACTCCTTAATCATTCGGCGAAGTTTCTTGGCTTTGCGGAGTGACCCTTTCATAAACATCTGCCCTCCGAAACCTGGCTCCACGCTCATTATTAGCACCATATCTATGTATGGCAGAAACTCCTGCAATATCTCCACATCTGTGGCAGGTTTAATGGATATGCCCACTTTGCAACCTGCCGCTTTGATGGTTTGTATGCACTCCATAGGGTTCTCGGTAGCCTCCAAGTGGAAGGTTAGCATATCGGCTCCTGACTGCACAAAGCGCAGCAGGTATCTCTCGGGTTCAACAATCATAAGGTGCACATCCAAAAACATGGGCGTACATTTGCGAATGGATTTGAGAAGCGGAAATCCAAACGAGATATTGGGTACAAAAACCCCATCCATAACATCAATGTGCAACCACTCGGCGGCACTCTGCTCCACGATTTTAATATCTCTTTGAAGGTGAAGAAAATCTGCTGCGAGCACAGATGGGGATATGATACGCATAATTTGTCAGTATATTAACGTGAGTTCGAAAAAAAGGAGACTCACAGATTATTCTTGTGTTCTTGTGTATATTTCAAGAGGTTTGTTGTATTAAGTAGTGTAAAACAATTATTGTCATATTTTTAAAAGCACTCTTGGAGCGATATTTTTCACTATTAAATTTCAATGTAGATCCACTATATTTTCAATTCAATAGCAAAAAATCTCATCTCCAATAGCACTCTTAAAAACACATCAATAATTATTTTACCCTACTTAACACCACAAATGTACGTAAAAAAAGTGAGATTGTGAAATACTAGAGGTTTGTTTGCTTACGTGTGTGGATTACAATGTGAGTAAGTAAGGAGCCTTGTTAGTTGTCAGTGTGGTGTTTTGTTTTATGGGATTTCATTTACTTCAATATCTTCGTCCACGATATTACCCTCCAAGGCTTTGGGACTTTGGGTTTTTTGGGTGGGGAGTCCTAGTTTGCGGAGGCGTTCGCCTACACGTATGACATTGTTATTGCCCGATGTGAGTCGTTTGTAGGCATCGTCATATTGCTCCTTGGCTTTGTCGAGAGCGGAGCCGACACCTTCGAGGGATTTGGTTATTTCGATGAGTTTTTCGTATAGTTTTGTGCCACAGGTGACTATCTCAGCGGTGTTTCGGCTTTGGGCATTGCGTTTCCACAGGTCGTCTACGAGTTTGAGTAGCGCAAATAGGTTTGTGGGTGACGATACTATCACCCTCTTGTCGTAGCCATCTGCCCATATTGCATTGTCGCCTTGAAGGGCTGCAAGGAATGCAGGTTCGTTGGGAATGAACATAATCACGAAGTCGGGGGAGTTTACAAGTTTTTGATAACTCTGGCGTCCTAGTTCGGTGACGTGTTGGCGTACGGAGGCGATGTGTTGTGAGAGGTATTGTGCTCGTACACTCTGCTCTTCGGCACTCATATAGTTCACGAAGGCGGTGAGTGAGACTTTGGAGTCGATGATTATCTGTTTGCCCTCGGGGAGGTATAGCACCACATCGGGGCGTTTGTTGTCGCCTGCTTCATCCTTGATATTGACTTGCGTTTGGTAGTGCACGCCCTTTATGAGGTTGGAGTTGTCGAGGATGGTTTCGAGAATCATCTCGCCCCAGTCGCCCTGCACTTTGGAGTTGCCTTTGAGGGCATTGGTGAGGTTGGTGGTCTCGGCTGTGATGCGGCGATTTAGCTCCATGAGGTTCTTGAGCTCGTTGCGTAGAGCTCCACGCTGTTCGCTCTCGGTGGAGTATATTGCCTCGACTCGGGTGCGGAACTCGGTGATGTTATCCTTGAATGGTTTGAGCAGGATATCTAGCTCCTCTCTGTTGGTGCGTTTGAATCTTTGGCTCTGCTCCGAAAGGATTTCGGTTGCCATATTTTTGAATGTCTCACGTGCTAGTTCCTCTCGTTTTTGGTACTCGGAAACTTGTGCCGCGGAGCGTTCGTTGGCGGAGTTGAGTTGGGCTCGGAGGGTGGCACGCTCTTCGCGGAGGGTGTTGCATAGGCTTTCGAGCTCCATATTGCGACTTTGGGTGTTGTCGTTTTGGACTTTTAGTTTGGTGTGTGCGCCATAAAGCACTACTGCGAGTAGTGATACAGCGACAATAAGTATGATAAGAAATATTTGCATAGGCACAAATTTATAAAAAATTTATTACATTTGTACGCATAGATAAATTTTAAAAATAAATAGTATGAAATTCAGTTGGCAAATTTTAACCCTTCTCTTGGCGGTAGCCTTGGTGGTTCTCTCGATTAAGGTATCTACACAAACCGCTCCTCCACCAGCAGAGGCTGTGGATGTGCAGGCAGTAGTGTTGGAAAATATCATGACACGCAGCAGCGTGAGGTCGTACACCGACCAGAAGATTGAGTCGGAGAAGATCGAAACGCTACTCAAAGCAGGTATGGCGGCTCCAACGGGCGGCAACAAGCAGCCTTGGGAGTTTATAGTGGTCACAGAGCGTGAGATTTTGGATGAGATTCCAGAGTATGCCGCAGGTGCTAAGATGATTCGTAAGGCGCAAACTGCGATTGTGGTGTGTGGAGATACTTCGCGTTGCATGCCAGGGACACTTGTGGAGTATTGGATTCAGGATTGTTCGGCAGCCACGGAGAATATATTGTTGGCGGCACACGCTATGGGACTAGGTGCTGTGTGGTGCGGAGCCTACCCCAACAACGACCAAGATCGTGTGGGTAAGCTTAAGGAGTTGTTTAACCTGCCCGAGAGTGTATATGCGCTAAGTGTGATTGTGCTCGGATATCCCGATTCGGAGCCTATGCCCAAGAATAAGTGGGATGAGGAGAAGGTGCACTACAATAAATTCTAGAGAAGCGGGGGTTTGTTATGATTGATAGGATTAAATATATTATAAACATAGTTATCATCGCTCTGATGTTTGGGGCGGTGGCTATAACTCGTGATGGGCGCATATTTGGTGATGATGTAGCAATTCATAGCACTGCTATGGAGGAGATTACGCCCGAAGTGGAGAGCTCGACGATGGATGGTACGAGGGTGATAAACTCCACATCGCTAGCCAAGGATGTCGTGGGATTTGCGGGGCTTACGCCTGTGAACATATATGTAAAAGAGGGCGTTATAACCAAAGTGGAGGCTCTCAAAAATGAGGAGACACCAAGCTACTTTTCGAAGGTGCTGCGCAGTGGGTTCCTAGACAACTGGGTGGGTACGACACTCTCCGAGGCTGCCAATTTGGAGGTGGATGTGGTGTCGGGAGCTACATATAGTTCACGTGCTTTGGCCGTGAATATAAATCGTGCTGTGGCTTATGGTGCGAGTGTTGAGCCTAAGGGTGATTCTCTGTTTAAGTTCTTCGACATCAAGACTATACTTGGATTGGTGGTGATACTCATGGGTGTTGTTTTAACGTTCCTAAAGCGCAAGAGTAAGGCGTTGGAGGTGGCGTATATGGTGTTGAATGTTGCTATTCTGGGTGTGTGGTGTGGTTCGTTTTTGTCGCTGGCGCAGGTGGTGTCGTGGATGTCGAATGGATTTAATATTTCGTTGCCGATAGCTCTGCTGTTGGTGGTGGTGTTGGTTCCGATATTTGGTCGCAGGGGGTCGTATTGTGCTATGCACTGTCCGCTGGGTTCGGCGCAGGAGTTGCTCGGTATGGTGCCGACTCCTAAGATTACTATTGCGCCCGAAATAAACAAGACACTTAGTCGTGTGAGGTACTATATATTTATGCTGCTGATGTTTATGATGTGGCTTGGGGTTGGGCTCGAAGTTATGAATTATGAGCTATTCTCGGTGTTTATGGTAGGTTCGGCTTCGACTGTGGTGCTTGTGTTGGGTGGTGTGTTCTTGGTGCTATCGCTATTTGTGAAGCGACCATATTGCCGATTTGTCTGCCCTACGGGAGCTATGCTTACTGTGATGCAGAAGAGTAAGGAGTAGGTGGTAGATATGAATAAATAAAAAGCTCCGAAGCAAATGCTTCGGAGCTTTTTGAAGTAGTGGATAGGGGATTCGAACCCCTATGTCCTGCGTGAGAGGCAGGTATCCTAGCCCTTAGATGAATCCACCATTGTTTGGTTTGGTGATGCAAAGGTAGGAATATATTTTTATTCTCCAAAAAAATAGAGGACTTTTTTTGAGGTGATATGAGCTAAAATTACAAATAATGCTGATAACTAATGTGTTATGCAGTGATATTATTTTGCCATACTTTTGAGCAATTCTATCTCTTCGGCCCATTTTGTGTCGTCGGGGGTTTCGAGCACGAGGGGGATATTGTCGAAACGGGGGTCGCCAAGGATATATTCGAAGCAGGGCAAACCTATCGCCCCGTCGCCAAGTGGAGCGTGGCGGTCTACTCGGCTACCCACACCCTTCATGGCGTCGTTGAGGTGCATGCCTCGCAGATATTTGAAACCTACAACCTCCTCAAACTCGGCGAATGTCTGCTCGCAAGCAGCGTGACCCACCAAATCGTAGCCTGCGGCAAAGGTGTGGCAGGTGTCTAGGCATACGCCCACTCGTGATTTGTCCTCCACACGCTCGATGATGTGGGCTAGGTGGTAGAACGAAAATCCAAGGTTGGAGCCTTGACCTGCGGTGTTTTCGATTACGGCAGTGACTCCTTGGCTTTGGGCTAGGGCTATGTTTATGGACTCGGCGATGATGTCGAGAGATGCTTCGGCAGATATTTTGCGCAGGTGAGAGCCTGGGTGGAAATTCAGGCGGTCGAGACCTAGAGCCTCGCAGCGTTGCATTTCGTCTATGAAGGCATCTCTGGATTTGGTGAGTCCCTCCTGCTCGGGGTGCCCCAGGTTGATGAGGTAGCTGTCGTGTGGCAGGATTTGTGAGGGTGTGAATCCATATTGGGCGCATACTGCTTTGAATGCTGCGATTTGTTTGGCGGTGAGTGCTGGCGAACGCCACTGACGTTGGTTTTTGGTGAACAAAGCAAAGGCTGTTGCGCCTAGGGCTGCTGCGTTGGCGGGGGCATTTTCGACTCCTCCCGAGGCACTTACGTGGGCTCCGATGTATTTCATACGATAAATTTTAATTCAATATATTGTGCAAATATAGGTATTCCGCAAATAAATTCATAAATTTGCACCAAATTTTATACATAACAAAATATGAGAAATAAATTTATACTTTTTATTGCGCTTTTAGCCCCTTTAGCTCTATCGGCACAGGAGGCAGCAGAAAAATTAACTCCTCGCAAGGAGCGTAACTCGCTAGAAATTAGCGCAGGAGTGGAGGGTTCATTGACCAACCTCAATGATGCGTGGATTGCAACATCGGGAGGTGATAACTCGGTGACTGTGTCGTCGTCGTTGTTTTTGAAACACAAATACGTGAAGAATAAATTTACGTTGGAGTCAGCTTTTTCGGCTAAGTTTGGATACTACAATGTGTCGGTTGAGAAGGAGGATGCCAATGGTAATATTTCGGATCAGGCTGTGTGGTACAAAAATCAGGATGAGTTTTCGATGTCGATAGCTCCATCTTGGGAGATGACTAAAAATTGGTCGTATGGCGCAACAGCTAGCTTTAGGAGTCAATTTGCTCACGGATATTTGTCGAGTGGTTCGCAAGAGGATATGCACCTTAAGAGTGCTTTCTTGGCTCCAGGTTATTTGAATGTGGCAGTGGGTGTGAATTATCAATGCCCAAATGAGAAGTTCCCAATCAAAATATCTTTGTCGCCAATTGCGATGAGTGGAATATTTGTGGCTAATAAGGAGGTGCGTGAAAATGCACTGTATGGATATTCGGAGCATGAGGACGATAACTACGCATACGTGGATGTGTATGGTGTGAATGCTGACAAGAGTTCTAAGTTTGAGGGTGGCTCTTCGGTGCAGGTTGATTTCGACCGCACATGGGGTAAGAACTCTACGTTTAGATATATGACAACTCTATACTCGTTCTATGGTTGGATTTCGAACGCTGCGGCTGATAATGGATATAGCAACTACAACCGATATCAAGAGGCACTCACAGAGTGGAGCGAGGATGAAAATGCAGATGGTAGCACTCAGCCAACATTCCTCGTGAAACCTACCGTGCGTTGGGTTAATAGATTGGAGATTAAGGCTACGAAGTACTTGTACACAAATGTGGACTTTGAGTTGTACTACGACCGTGCTCAAAACGCTAAGGTGCAGACTAAGACCATATTGAGCTTAGGTTTGGCGTATAAATTTACAAATAAATAGTAGTTTCAAATGTCTGGATTCAAAGGTGCGTCGAAGCAGATAGCGTTTGCGCTTGCGTTGATATCGGCGGTGTTGGGAGGTGTGATTTGGGGGCGTGTGTCGGAGCGAAGCAAAGCAAATGAGCAGCTGAAGGGTTTGATATACCGATTTGCTGGAGCTTCGTCCAACAAAATTAGTCAAACCCTGTCGCTCATAGATAGTGAGTATGTGGACAATGTCGTGTTGGATTCTCTAGCCGATAAGGTTATACCTGCAATACTCAAAGAGTTAGACCCTCACTCTACATATATCGCCGCATCGGAGATGCAGCGTGTGAACGAACCTTTGGATGGCGAATTTGAGGGTGTCGGAATAGTCTTTAATATGGCTACCGACACCATCATTGTGCTCAATGTGATACCTTCGGGGCCTAGCGACAAGGCTGGCGTGAAGAGTCGTGATAGGATAATTATGATTGGTGACTCGTTGGTTGCAGGCAAGAAGATACCGCAGAGTGATGTCGTGAAGCAGCTCCGAGGCCCTAGGGGTTCGGTGGTGCATCTGTCTCTTGAGCGTCAGGGTATCGATGAACTTGTGGAGGTGGATGTCACACGTGATGTGATTCCCATAAAAAGCATAGAGTCGGCATTTATGGTGAATGATTCGGTGGGTTATGTGCGCATGTCGCAGTTTGCTCGCTCTACGCACACCGAGCTCATACATAGTGTGGCGAAGTTGCGTGCGGAGGGTATGACAAAACTTATGCTCGACCTGCGTGACAACTCTGGAGGATTCCTAGACCAAGCGATTCTCATAGCCAATGAGTTCCTACCCAAGGGAATGTTGATAGTATACACCGAGGATAGGGATAAAACTAGAATGGAGGAGTATAGTGATGGGCGTGGTAATTTCCAAGATTTAACCCTTCAAGTGCTTATAAATGAGAATAGTGCATCGTCGAGTGAGATTTTGGCTGGCGCAATTCAGGACAATGATAGAGGTACGATTATAGGTCGTCGCTCGTATGGTAAGGGGCTGGTGCAGCGTCAAATACCATATTCGGATGGGTCGGCTCTAAGACTCACGATAGCCCGATATTTTACCCCCACAGGTCGTTCGATTCAAAAACCATACACTATGGGTGACGGAGATGGTTATCACCACGACTTGGTGGCGAGAATTGAGCACAATGAGATGTTCTCGGCCGATAGCATACAATTTGTGGATTCGCTCAAGAAGGTGACTCCTAAGGGTAAGGTTGTGTATGGCGGAGGTGGTATTATGCCCGACATATTTGTGCCTGTGGATACCACTAGTGTGACAAAATATTTTGTGGAGGTGTCGGGTCGTAATGTGCTCTATCACTACACCATAGATTATTCGGATAAGAATCGTGACGCTCTGGCTAATATAAAGAGTATGGAGCAGTTGGCGGCGCATTGGGCTACGGAGAAAAACCTGCTGTCGGACTTTGTGGCATACGCTTTGCGTAAGGGCGTGGAGCCTGTGTGGGACGAGATAAATAAGTCACAGAAGATTATTGAGGCGCAGATAAGGGCTTATGTCAGCAGAAATACATCTTTGGAAGAGAATGGATTTTATGTCAATATATTCCCTGTGGATGATATTGTGCAGAGGGCTCTGGGGGAGTAGTTTTATAAAAGGATAATATAGTTAAAGAGAGGGAATCTAGGCGGAGTTTAAGCCATAGATTCCCTCTCTTGTTTTGACTTATTGCAGACTAATATTTCCGATTGGGATTCTTCGGAAACCACCCTTTCTCGACTCTCTTTTTTTGGTCGAAGATTTCGAGGATTGACCATAGGCACGATATGCCCCACACGCCCATAATCATTGATGCATAGAGATTTTCGACAAATAGTGAGCCGCCGATTGAGACAAGACCCACGACGAGGAATAACCACCAACACTTTGTGCCCCAGTAGTACTCTGCTTTGATGACTATGGGGTGAAATAATCCTATTATGATGAATGTAGCTACCGCTACAATGATGCCTGTGAAGTTCATGTTTAAAAAAGTTTTATACAAAGATAGTAATATTTACACTATCTCAAAATCTTTGTGCTGTTATTGCCACACAAAGAGCTTTTTAGCGTGGACGCCTAAATTCGGAGCAGACTATGGCGGTGGCGATGGCTACGTTGAGCGACTCGGAGCTGCTGCCGTCTGCTGGGAATGGTGGGATGTAGAGTGCCTCAGTGACAAGGGTTTGAACCTCGGGGCTGAGACCTCTGCCTTCGTTGCCCATAACTATCACGCCACTCGATTGCAGTGGGTGTGAGTATATGTTTTCGCCACTTAGGAGTGTGCCATATATTGTCATGTTACACCCTTCGAGGAATGGAACTAGGGGGGTGTAGTGCACTCTCACGCGGGTTATTGCGCCCATTGTCGCCTGCACAACTTTGGGGTTGTAGAGGTCGGCAGAGGTGGGTGAGCAGACGATGTCGTGGATGCCAAACCAGTCGGCTAGGCGGATTATGGTGCCTAGGTTGCCTGGGTTTTGAACCTCGTCTAGGGCTAGGACTAGATTGCCTTGGAGGGAGTTGATGTTGAGTTCGTAGTGTGGAATCTCGACTACGGCAATGGAGTTGTTTGCGCTTTTGAGGGTTGAGATTCGCTCTATCTCCTTGGTCGAGACGTGCTCTGCGCCCTCAAAGGAGTTGGATGTGGTGTATATGTTTCGGATTGTGAACCCTGAGTTTTGAATCTCGGAGATTAGCTTTGCACCCTCCGCTACGAAAAGGTTGTGCTCCGTGCGACCCGATTTGTCGTGTAGCGAACGGATGAATTGTATGTCGTTTTTTGTCATCGCTGTTTGTCTATATTAAAGGTTGTGCCCTCGATTGCTAAGTCACTATTGCTGAACACATCACGAGCCTCGATAATGAGGGGTTGAAGATCTTTGTAGCGGGCAGAAAAGTGACCTATGATGAGTTGCTGGGCTGAGGCTTGGAGTGCGCATTTGGCAGCCTCTACGGCTGTGGAGTGTCCTCTTTCGCGTGCTAGTTTCTTCTCTATGTGTGCGTAGGTTGCTTCGTGGTACATCAGGCTCACACCTTGGCACCTCTCCGCAGCAGGTGGCGAGAAACTTGTGTCTGAGATGTAGGCGTAGCTGCGTGGGTGGTGTGGGAGGTAGGTGAGCAGAGCGTTGGGGACGACTTCGCCGCTCTCTAGCTCCACATCTTCGCCACGCTTGGCAGCTGTGATTTGTGCTATGCTCAATCCATATTTTTCGATTTTGAACTTCTCCACATTTAGCGGCGGAGTCTTCTCTTTGAATAGGTAGCCCGAGGTGGGTAGGCGGTGGCGTAGGGGTAGGCTCCACACCTCCACGGTGCGGTTCTCGAATATTAGTTTGTGGGCGGTGGTATCGACCTCCTCCCACTCTATGTTGTATGGCAGGTCTTTGTCGAAGAATTTGAGGTGCGACTCCAAGATTTCGCCAAAGGGGTGAGGTGCATATATTTTGAGCGAGGTTTTGCGCCCGTACAACCCCAAGGTCGAGAGCATGGGGAACAATCCAAAGAGGTGGTCTCCGTGGAGGTGCGAAATAAATACAGCTCTGATTTTCAGCGGATTGATGCCATATCTGAACATCTGTTGCTGACACCCCTCACCTGCATCCACCAAGAAATATTGTTCGTGGATGTTCACAACCTGCGACGATGGGTGTCGCCCCGATGTGGGCTTAGCCGAGGATGAACCTAGTATAGTGACCGAAAAACTCATGTTGGAAAACTCATATTGTCGCAAACTTATATAAAATTTTCCGAATAATAAGCGAGTATGATAAAAATATTTTACCCCACCCCCAAACCCCCTCCCATTAGGAGTGGGCTTTGTCGCTGACGCTCCGAGATAGGTAAATTCGATGAATCGAATTTTATTTATATAGGAAAGGTAGATTAAAAATATTAGATGGCAAAATGTTTGATGCACTCATGCGCACCAACTCTAACGGAGGGTGCACCATCTTTTTTATGTAAAAAACGATATTTAGAAAAAAAATTGTTACATTTGTCCGTTAATTTAATACTAAAAAGTATGTCATACAATTTATTGAAAGGAAAAAAGGGTTTGATTTTTGGAGCTCTTAACGAAAACTCTATCGCATGGAAAGTGGCACAACGTGCCGTAGAGGAGGGGGCAGAGATTGTTCTAACCAATACTGCGATATCTATAAGAATGGGTACTATTAACGACCTCGCTAAGGAGTGTAACACTGTGGTGATACCTGCCGATGCTACGAGCGTGGAGGATTTGGAGACCCTCATGGATAAAACGATGGAGCACTTCGGCGGTAAGTTCGATTTCATGTTACACTCAATCGGTATGTCGCCAAATGTGCGCAAGGGGTTTGGGTATGATGATTTGAACTACGATTTCCTATCTAAGACTCTCGATATTTCGGCCGTGTCGTTCCATAAGGCTATGCAGGTGGCACTCAAAAAGGATGCTATAAATGATTGGGGTTCTATTGTGGCACTTAGCTATATTGCGGCTCAGCGTACACTGTTTGGGTATAATGATATGGCGGATGCTAAGGCTCTGTTGGAGTCGATAGCTCGCAGCTTTGGATATGTGTATGGTCGTGATAAGAATGTGCGTGTGAACACAGTATCGCAATCGCCAACTCCCACAACCGCAGGTAGCGGAGTGTCGGGGTTGGGTGACCTTATGAAGTTTGCGGAGGATATGTCGCCACTCGGAAATGCAACAGCACTAGAGTGTGCAGATTATGTTATATCTCTATTCTCGGACCTTACTCGCAAGGTGACTATGCAGAATTTATTCCATGATGGTGGATTCTCGTCTGTGGGTATGACGCAGAGTGCTATGGAGATTTATGAGAAGGGATTGAAGGGGTAGAGCTTTTTTTGTTGTGGCTGGACTGCCCTAACGCCGCACGGGCGGTTTTTCCGCTAGCGATTTGGGTGGCGAGCCTTGCGGCTCTAAACAATAATAGTCAATATCTTGATTTCAAGTAAACTTGATCAAGATATTGACTATTATTGTTTTTTCGAACTCCTTTCAGTCGTCCGAACCCAAATCGAGGGCAACTTTGGGGTGACAAACATTTTTTAGTTAAGTAGTGTAAAACAATTATTGCCATATTTTTAAAAGCACTCTTGAAGCGATATTTTTCACTATTAAATTTCAGTATAGAACCACTATATTTTCAATTCAATAGCAAAAAATCTCATCTCCAATAGTACTCTTAAAAACACACCAATAATTATTTTACCCTACTTAATTATATTTTACCCCACCCCCAAACCCCCTCCCTAGGGGATGGGGCTTAGTCGCTTGAGCTCCCTTAAGAGGTGTTAGGGACGAGAAATCGCCCCTAACGTTAAATTTATGACAATGAAACGTGTAACCTCGGAGGGGTTCGAACACCTGCAAGGTGGTCGATAAATTATAATATGGTAAAGAGGTGGTCAAATTCATTTGAACCACCTCTTTACCATATTATAATCATAGAGCTGCACAAGCTCTATGCCCCATCCGCTAGCGAAAAAACTGCCCGTGCGGCTTCGCACCGCCCGCCCGGCGTTAGGGCAGTCCAGCCATAACCGCAGACATATACTATTTCATCTTACGCAAGAAACACTCGATAGTGTTCTCCATGAGGCAGCAGATGGTCATAGGTCCTACACCTCCAGGTACGGGGGTGATTACGGATGCTTTGGGTTCGATGGCTGCGAAATCTACATCGCCACACAACTTACCAGTCTCGGGGTCACGGTTTACGCCCACATCTATAACTACGGCATCTGCTCCGACCATGTCGGCAGTTACGAATTTGGGGCGACCTATTGCTACCACCAAAATCTCCGCTTCGCGAGTCACCTCCGCAAGGTTTTGTGTGCGGCTGTGAGCCATTGTGACAGTTGCGTTTTCGTCTAGGAGGAGCTTAGATACGGGGAGTCCCACGATGTTGCTACGACCTAGGACCACCGCCTTTTTGCCTGCAATCTCTACGCCTGCCGACTTCATCATCTTGATTATGCCCTTGGGTGTGCAGGGAAGTGTACACTCCTGTTTCATCCATAGAGATGCTACGTTTAGGGGGTGGAAACCATCCACATCTTTGCCCTTCTCGATTGCGGCAATCACCTTGTCGGAGTCAATATGTTTGGGTAGAGGTAGTTGCACTAGGATGCCATCTACGCCATCGTCTGCGTTGAGGTCGTTGATGATGCCGAGGAGCTCCTCTTCGGAGATTGAGTCTTCACGTTTGATGGTTGTGTTTTTGATGCCTACAACATCGCACGCTTGACCCTTGCCACGCACATAGGATACGCTGCCTGGATCCTCGCCCACCAATACCACTACGAGGTGGGGTACACGACCATACTTTTGGTCAAATGTGGCAACTTCGGCTGCCATCTCTGCTTTGAGCTTTGCTGAGAGCTCCTTTCCGCTTACTATCATGATATTTTGTGTTTTAAAATTTCGTTAAAAGAATTTCTTCTTGGAGGTGGTGACTATGAAATCTTTGAGGTAGAAGGGTTCGCAATATGCTGTGTCCTCCACCTCGCCACACTCAAGTTTTGCTTCGGCAATTTTTGCCAATCCTCTGGCTGAGGGTTTCACATCAATGAGTGTTGCCCAAGGCATGTAATCTGCGCATTTGGCGGCTCCATTGCCAAAGATTATGAAGGGTACACCATCGTTGTATTGTGACATGCTACCCTCCTCGATTATCTCGGCTGAGACCTCTGTGAGGGGGGTCGGTGAGGAGTCGAAGAGCTGGGTGTAGACCTCCATGCGTCTGGCATCGACCATGGGGCAGAGTCGGGTTTGAGCCCAATTTTCTACCTTGAACTCCCCCACTTCGTAGCTTTCGCGTGCTATGGCGCACATACCTTCCAGTGACCCTATGCCGATGAGTGGAATATTGAGCCCGTAGCATAGCCCCTTGGCAAATGATACTCCGATGCGCAGCCCCGTGTATGAGCCTGGACCCATGCCCACAGCTACGGCGTCTAAATCTTTGGCTGTGATGCCGCTCTGTTCGAAGAGTTCGTCGGTGAAGGTTGCGACATTGCGCGCATGGTCTCTGCCTTCGTAGCTTTCGCGTAGGGATATAATCTCGCCATCTTTGGCTATGGCTACCGAACACACTTCGGTGCCGGTCTCGATTGCTAAAATTAATGACATTGTTATTTAAACTGTTTTAGTGCTTTGTCCATCTCTCGCTTGGCGTCGTTGGCTTTGAGGTATTCACGCTTGTCGTATGATTTGCGACCTCTGGCTATGCCGACCACCACTTTGGCTAGACCTCTGTCGTTGAGGAACATGCGCAGGGCGACCATTGTGAGTCCTTTGTCTTGGAGTGAACGCTCAATTTTGTTGATTTCCTTGCGATTGAGTAGGAGTTTGCGATCTCGTTTGGGAATGTGGTTGTTGTAGCTGCCCCAGTGGTATTCGGCGATATTCATCCCCTTAATCCATAGCTCGCCTCTATCGACATAGCAGTAGCTGTCGGTGAGTGCAGCTTTACCCATGCGTATGGATTTTATCTCTGTGCCCACCAATACTACGCCTGCTGTGAACTCCTCGATGATTTCGTAGTCGAAGGTCGCACGGCGATTGCGGATATTTATATTCTTGTAGTCTGACATTTATCCTACAAAGTTACATAAAATTTCTGTAATTATAAGCGTGTGAGATAAAAATATTTTACCCCACCCCCAAACCCCCTCCCTCTGGGAGTGGGCTTTGTCGCTGACGCTCCGAAAGAGGTAAATTCGATGAATCGAATTTTATTTATAGAGGAAAGGTAACAATTTTTTACCTAATTTACAATCTGTGTGGCTCAAAACACAATTTTTATACCCCTTCGCAAAAATATATCGAAATAAAAGTTCGTTATTCATCTAAAATTGGTATCTTTGTTGAAATTTGCATGTAGTGTTATAATTCGCGATTTATTATGATAAAAAATATATTTAACCTGTTTGGATTGTTGGTAGTGGTGGCGATGTGTGTGACGTCGTGCGCAGATGATTCGTATTATAGGCAGGGTATTATTACATTCCATAAAACTGGGCTCTATTTTGATGAAAGTGACACGGAGGGTTCTTATACCCAAACCACAACTTTTGAGGTGGATAATGTCGCAACGTTGGCGGTGAAAGAGGTGCCCGATGGATGGGATGTGAAGCTAGAGTTTTATAAGGGTGTGGTCACTGTGACTCGTCCTACGACTGTGGACGACGACAATGCTGTGGGTGAGATAACATTCACGGGAGAGACTCCAGATGGATATAGTGTGTCGCCAACTTTGGATGTCGGAGTGGTGGAGTTTGTGAATATCCCCACGTCGAGTCAAGCTAACTCCATGATTGTGAGTGAGCCTAATAAGTTTTACACATTCTCGCCAACATTCAAGGGCGAAGAGGAGCACAACGCACCACTTGTGGGTGTTGCCGATTGCGAATTGTTGTGGCGCAGTTACCCTGGTTCGATAAGGCATGTGCAGATGTTGGACTCTGGGTTGTGCGGATTCTACCTAAAAGCAGATGAGTATGATTTGGATGAGGATGGTAGCACGGAGGATGTGCGCACAGGAAATGCTTTGATTGCAGCTCTCAATGACTCGGACGAGGTGGTGTGGAGCTGGCATATTTGGATTACTGACGACGAGGTTGGTGAGGTGCAGTTTAATAATGAGATATTTATGGATAGAAATCTAGGTGCCGCATCGGGGAACTACACAGATACTCTTTCGACATACGGAATGTATTATCAGTGGGGGCGCAAAGATCCATTTGTGGGTCCTATATATTTTGATGCAACAAGCTCTATTAGTGCGATTATTACGGATGGTAGCAGTAGTGTGGTATCGGTGGAGTATGAGGAGGTGACATCGAGTGTGGGAACTGTGGCTTATGCCATAAAGAATCCAGACACGTTTATTATGACTGATGGCGCAACTGCGTCGCAGCAGGATTGGCTGTATAGCGACCACAACACGGGGTTGTGGAGCGACGACGAAAAGACAATATATGACCCTTCGCCTAAGGGGTGGAGAGTGCCAAAGTCTACATCTTTTGAGGGGGTGACAATCTCTGGTTATCCAGACCCTGTGTCGTCGTATTTATATTCGTATGCTGCAAATTTGATTGACGTGGATGGCGAGGAGGCGACATTTATGGGTCTTGGTAGGCGCAACTACATAACTGGGCGAATAATGAACACCAATAGTAGCTATGCGCCTTGGACTGGGTATTACTGGACCTCGGGGTGTGTGGATGGTGAGGTGCGCTCTATGGCACTGACATTCTCTAACGAAGAGTTGTTTTATCGGGATGGAAATATAGATGCGCAATATCCTATGCAGAGGGCTAATGGATTTCAAATTCGTTGCATAAAGCACTCATGGTAGGATGATATTGCTTGATATATAAAGGGTTGCCCCCATTTTTTGGACGCTTTTGGTCGTTTGGAAAATGGGGGCAATTCTTTATATATATGTATCAACGCGTCACAGGAATTTGTCGGGGAACTCTTTTAGTGCTAGGTATTTACCATCTGAGAATTCGAAGCATAGGTGTGTGATGCCATTGGTTAGGATGATATATTTAGCCCCGAGTACGGAGTTGTATCGGGCTGCTTGGTCGAGGGTGTGGCGTGTGATTTTGACATCGGGGGCTTTGCACTCGACAAGGATTATGGGGGTGCTGCCACTCACTACCACCACATCGGCTCGCTGGGGTTGCCCGTTGAGGGGTATGGGGTACTCCTCGATGATTTGGGGTGTGGCGATGGCGAAGTGCGTGGTGAGATACTCCACCAAGTGGCGACGTACCCACTCCTCGGGGGTGAGTAGCAGGTAGCAGTTGCGTGGAGCACTCCACACCATGAGGCTACGCCCATCGGCACTACGCTGCGCACGAAGTTTTATTGATGGAAAGTTTAATTTGGGGTAGGCTTTGGGCATTGGTTTTTTTCAAAAAAAATAGTATCTTTATGGCGACAAATATACAAATTTTATGAGATTTATACTATACATAGTCGCATTGTTGGGTTCTACTCAACTGTTTGCGCAGGCTTTTAGTGACTCTACATTTATGGATGTGGGAGTACAACAACCTCGTAGTGAGGTGATTGTGTATGATAGGGCGTATGTGTCTGAGGGGCAGAAGGTCTCTTCGTCGAGGTATGTGACCCACATAGATGATTGGTCGCATGCGTTTGATAATCAGCGAGTTTTTAACTCTAAATTTTCTCGTCCATTTTTATGGATTGGTCGAAGGGTGTTTTTGAGGGTGCGATCGGCATCGGCTCCATATACGTTGAGTGTGAATGGTGTGGAGGTTGGTCGAGTGATGAATTGCACCTCAATGGCGGAGTTTGATATAAGCAAGGCGACCAAAGAGGGGCGAAATACAGTAACCATAATATTGGACAAAAGCTCTGAGGTGGAGCATGTTGAGGGTTGGGCGAAGGGTTCCAAGCCCGAATTGGGGGATGTGTATGTGGTGTCGCAGCCTACGCAGATGATTCGAGATATTGCGGTGTCTACAACAATATTGAGTGAGGAGTTGCAGGCGGAGTTTAAGGTTGTGGTGAAGTGCCACGCTTTGGGTGAGAGAACATCGACCATATATTATAACTTGTATGACGAGGATGGTAAGTTGGTGAGTTTTGCCAATAAAAACATAACTTTGAATATGAGGGGTGAGGATACAATTTCGTTCTTTGCTAAAATTCCTAAGAGTAATGGGTGGAGTAGTGAGAGCCCTAAGTTATACACATTGAAGCTAAAGACTCTCTATGAGGGTAGGTATTTGGAGCTGCACAACTACAAAGTGGGAATAAGAAGCGTGGAGGTGGATGCGCAAAGTGCAGAGATGAAGATAAATGGAGAGAGAGTGACGCTTACCGCCAAAAAGGTGGGTGCGGAGTTCGGGGCTGCGGATATAGATGCACTCAAGGCGCAGGGCTACAACACGATACGCGTAGAGGCAGGGTGTGTGAACAAGGAGTTGTATGATGCTGCCGACCAAAAGGGATTGTACATAATATCGCCTATGCCGATAAATAGTAGCAAAGGTGAGGCGGAGATAACAAAGGGGGGTAACCCCTCAAATAATCCTCGATGGTGGGGAGCTTATATGCAGCGTGTGGAGAGTGGATATCACACTGTGCAGATGCACCCTTCGGTGGTGGGATTTTCGTTGGCGGATAGTTCGCTCAATGGATATAACTTGTATGAGGGGTATTTGAGATTGAAGAGTAAGGGGGACTCACGTCCTGTGATTTACTTCGAAGGTGGGGGTGAGTGGAATAGTGATAAATTATTGATAGATATAAAGTGAGTCTGACCAACAAGGCGATTTTCGGCACTTCCCTTGTCACTCAAATCCTCACGTACCTTGGGTACGCTGCGGTTTGAATGACTTCACGAAGCCCCAAAACTCATCCTTGTTAATCAAACTCTATAACGAGGGCGACTAACAAGTCCCCCTCCCCTAAAAAATAATAATTATGAATATCGAACTAATACGTAAGCAACTCTCCGATTTGGAGGAGTTGATTAGTGGCTGGAGTGTCGAAGTGTCAGCTATTGAACGAGATTTGGCTATGGACAAGGTTAAGGCTTTGTATGAGGAGCTTAGATTTGCGGCATCTGTGGTAGAGAGTGAGAGTGAGCAGGATGAGGATGAGGAACCAGAGGTGGAGATTGAGATAGCTTATTATGAGGGTGAGGATGAGTTTGAAGATGAGGTTGAGCCAGAGCCAGAGGATGACGAGTTAGATATAGAGGAGCTTACGATGGAAGAAGAGGGGATAGAAGAGGAAGAGGAAGAGGAAGAGCCGCAGATGGAGATAATAACGATAGATTTTGAGGATATATCAATTGTGGATGATGAGGAGCAGGGGCAGAAAGAGAAAGAGGCGCAGGAGAAACCCATTAAGGAGAGGGTGACTCCGACCGATAGCTCGCTGTTTGATTTGGATACTATTCCGATTAAATCTAAGAGTCGCAGAAGTGCTATATTGTCGCTTTATAGTGATGGTGTGCCATCAACGGAGCCTGTGAGCAGAGTGGTCGAGGAGCCGCAGCAAGTGGTTGAGCCAGAGTTGCACGAGGAGGAGTTCACCATGGAGGAGGAGTTCACCATGGAGGAGATAGATGTATTGGAGGCGGAGCCACCAAGAGTGCAGACTTTGGGTGAAACGCTTGCTACATCTGCGCCTACGATTGCGGATATGTATAATGCCGCAGAGCAACAAGAGACTCTGGGCGGAGTGTCGCAGCCATGTTCGTCGATAAATGACCAGTATATCATTGCGCAGGAGTTGTTCGGAGGCGATGTGGCGGCATGTGAGGATATGTTGGCGGAGTTGGAGATGATGGATAACTTTGAGGATAGTATGATATATATAGCAGAGAATTTTGATTGGGATCCTGATTGTGAATCTGTGAAATTGGTGCTTAAGTTGCTGGAGACGAAGTATCCAAATAATATATCTTAGGGGTTGAGATTTCGAGCCCAAATTTGCATTAATAAAGTAGATAGATGTCTAAATTATATATAGTACCCACACCGATTGGTAACCTGGAGGATATTACTCTCAGGGCAATACGCATATTGGGGGAGGTGGATTTTATATTGGCGGAGGATACACGCACGACGCTCTTTTTGTTGAAACACTTAGGGATAGAGAAACGACTATATTCGCACCATAAATTTAATGAGCATGCAACGTGCAATATGGTGGCGGAGTCGATTCAGGCTGGAAAGTGTGTGGCTTTGGTGAGCGATGCTGGAACCCCTGGAATATCTGACCCTGGGTTCTTGTTGGTGCGCACGTGTGTGGAGGCTGGTATAGAGGTGGAGACTCTGCCTGGAGCTACGGCGGCGATACCTGCAGTTGTGCAGAGTGGATTTCCGTGCGATAGATTCTGCTTTGAGGGTTTCTTGCCGCAGAAAAAGGGGCGTGCAAAACATTTGGCTTCGTTGGCAGAAGAGGAGAGAACCATGATATTTTATGAGTCGCCATATCGTATAGTGAAGTGCTTGGGGCAGATGTCCGAAGTGTTTGGCGAGGAGCGTGAGGTGTCGGTGACTCGCGAATTGTCCAAGAAATTTGAGCAGACAGTGAGGGGTACACTCTCACAGGTGGCTCAACACTTCACGGAGCATGAGCCAAAGGGCGAATTCGTGGTGGTTGTGGCTGGTAAGCCTAAGGCTAAAAAGGAGAAGCGCAGGTATAATAACGATAGCGACGATGAAGAGTAAATTGACATTCTTGCAACGTGTGGGGCTGGAGACGCTGTGGGTGCTGTGCCGATTGTTTGGTATGTTGCCTCTGTGGGTGCAGTATCATGTTGTGGCACCCGTGATACGTCTGTTGCTGCTTAGGGTCTTTAGATATAGGCGTGGTGTGGTTATGGAGCAGCTGCGACATGCATTTCCCGAGAAGAGCGAGGCGGAGATAAAGAGTATACGCAATGGGTTTTATAGGGTGTTGAGCGAGGTGTTTGTGAGTGCAATAGCCATAGCGAGCCCTGGGATGAAGGGTAAGTTTGATGATATAGATGATATGACAACCGAGGCGTCAAGGTTGCGCGAGGAGACTAAGGGTGTGAATTGTGTGATATTTTCGGCGCACTTTGGAGTGTGGGAGCATAGCATGTTTTGGGGTGAATACTCTGGAAACTACACTATTGGAGCATATCACAAACTCAAAAATCCAGTGATGGAGGAGTTGATGTTGAGGCTACGGACTCGTAATCACCCCTATGTTGTGGCGGTGGAGAGTAAGAATATGTTGCGATTTTGTTTGAAAAATCGTGAGGGTATAAATGGGCGTAATATCGTGGTGGGACTCATAGCCGACCAACACCCCAAACGGTACCCAGATAGCAACTGGATTGACTTCTTGGGGCGTGAAACGATATTTTTTGAGGCTGGCGAAAAGCTTGCTCTCAAGATGAAGTATCCCGTATATTTCACATATTACAAGCGTCATGGAGCTGGTAAATATAGTTTCGTATACCACAAATTGTATGATGGAGAGGAGAAGGTTGAGCCATTCGAGATTACACGTCGATATGTGCGATGCTTGGAGGGTGAGATACGCAACACTCCCGAAATGTGGCTGTGGTCGCATAGGCGTTGGAAACATAAACGATAGGTGGTGAGTGCAGCGGTCGTAATACTTAATTGGAATGGAGAGGAGCATCTTAGGAGGTTTCTCCCTTCGGTGGTGCAGCATACCCCTCGGGGGGTGGATGTTGTGGTGGTGGACAATGGTTCGACGGACTCTTCGGTGGGGGTGCTTAAACGTGAATTTGAGAGTGTTAGGGTTGTTGAATTGGGCGAAAATTATGGCTTTGCAGCTGGGTATAATGAGGCTTTGCGGAGGCTCGATTATGAGTGTTATGTGCTTCTAAATTCGGATGTGGAGGTTACTGAGGGGTGGTGTGCTCCGCTCCTGGGTGAACTGTATAGTAGTGAGGATGTGGGGGCTGTGTCGCCTAAGATTTTGTCGTGTGCAGAGCCTTCGAAATTTGAGTATGCTGGAGCTTCGGGAGGCTATATAGATATATTGGGATATCCATTTTGTAGGGGTCGAATCCTTAAAACTACGGAGGTGGATGAGGGGCAGTATGATGATGCACGTGACCTGTTTTGGGTGAGTGGAGCAGCGTTTGCTATTCGAGCCGAAGTGTTTGAGCAGATGGGGGGATTTGATGCCGATTTCTTTGCTCACATGGAGGAGATAGATTTGTGTTGGAGATTGCAACTGCGAGGATATAGGGTGCGAGTTGTGCCACAGAGTGTTGTGTATCACCTTGGAGGGGGTACGCTGGCGGAGGATTCGCCGAGCAAGATATATCTGAATCACAGAAATAATCTGGCAATGTTGTATAAATGTGCCTCGCCTGGGCAGAGAGCTTTGGTGGCGGTGGTGCGCCCTGTGTTGGATATGGCGGCGGCGGTGAGTTACCTCGTGAAGGGTCGAGTGCGGAACTTCTGGGCTGTGTTTAGGGCTTATGGTAGCTTTGTGAAGTGGCACTTTGCGTTGGCTAATAAGCGACGTGAGGTGAGAGCGGGGGTTGTTGAGGAGTCACGATATATATATCGTGGGTCGATTGTGTGGCGATATTTGTGGGGATTGAGGCGATATTCGGATATGTAGGCGGTAGTCTATAGGGTGGGCGAGGTGTATTTTACCTTGCCGTTTTTTTATTGTTTGGGGATATGAATAGATTTTGGGATATAAAAAACGATTTGGAGTTTGAGGCTCTAGCACTCGATGTGTTTAGATTTCAGGCTAGGAGTTGTGCGCCGTATGCGGAGTATTTGGATTTGGTGGGGTGTGATATCAGGGGCGTTGGCAGGTTGGAGCAGATACCGTTTTTGCCCATAGAGTTGTTTAAGAGTCACGATGTGTATTCGGCGCAGAGAGCCCCAGAGGTGATTTTTACGTCGAGTAGCACCACGGGCAGGGGTGAGGCTAGGCACATGATGTCGTCGCTAGGGAACTACGAGGAGGCTTTTGTGAGGGGATTTGAGAGGTTTTATGGCGATGTGCAGGGGTGGAGTATATATGGTCTGTTGCCGTCCTATCTGCAGAGAGAGGGGTCGTCGCTTGTCTATATGGTCGATCGATTGATAGAGAGGTGTGGTTCGGGAGGATTCTACTTGGATGATTATGAGCGATTGTTGAGCGATATGGAGCAGGATGAGAAGCCCAAAATATTGCTAGGCGTGAGTTACGCATTGTGGGATTTGGTGGAGAGATATGCTCCGAAACTGAGCAATACGATAGTGATGGAGACGGGCGGAATGAAGGGCAAGCGCGAGGAGATAGAGAAGAGCGAGTTTCATAAAATTTTGTGCGAAGGGTTTGGTGTTGAGCATATTCACTCGGAGTATGGCATGGCGGAGCTCACTTCGCAAGCTTACTCCAAAGGGGCGAATGTGTTTGAGTGCCCAGAGTGGATGAAGGTTGTGGTGCGAGACATAAATGACCCTATGAGTCGTGTGGCTCGCGGGCAGCGAGGAGGGATAAATATTGTGGATTTGGCGTCGCGTGATTCGTGCGCTTTTGTGCAGACTCAAGATATGGGTCGAGAGGTGGAAGGCGGAGGATTTACAATCGAAGGACGAGTTGAAGCAAGTGATATTAGGGGGTGTAATTTGCTCGTGCAATAGCAAAAAAGAGATATTGCATGGACGATTTAGTAATAATAACTCGCAAAGTCGTTGCAAAAGCTATATTTTTTTTATATATTTCGCTCTGTAAGCGATGTTAGAAATTGATGCAATAGGTCTTAAAAGGAGTTATTGTGTTGGTTTGTAGCGTGTTAGGCTCTTTTGGGGCTAATTGTTGGATATGGCTAAAAATAGTAAAACCTATGATTTTGGCTTGCGAGCGGTAGGTGAAGAGGTAAAAAGAGAATAAAAAAACAGAATTTTAATAGCTGCTATGAGGCAGCTACAAAATACAACCAAAAAAATAATAAAACAATAACAATCATTAAAAAAAATTTTAAAACAATCATGAAAAAATTCATTTCGACTTTGTCTGCAGTAGCTGTATCGGCAGTAGCTGCAATTGCACAAGAGGCTGATTCTGTAGCTATGGAGGCTACTCAAGCAGTAGACTCATTGGCTGTTGAGGCTGCTGAGGTTTTCACCCCCGTAGAGGAGCTCGCAGGTGAGAGTCTGCACCAAGTATTGATGCAAAAGTTCCTCGAGGGAGGATGGGAGTGGATGCTTCCTGTACTTTTGTGTTTGGTAATCGGTTTGGCAGTAGTTGTTGAGCGTATTATCTATCTTTCACTTTCGACCATCAACACTAAGAAGATGATTAAGAAGGTTAAGGCTGCTCTTGAGGAGGGTGGTGTAGATGCTGCTAAGGAGCTTTGCCGTGACACTCGTGGTCCTATCGCTTCTATCTATTTCCAAGGTTTGGATCGTTACGACCAAGGTATGGACGCTGTAGAGAAGGCTGTGGTATCTTATGGTTCTGTTCAAACTGGACTTATGGAGTCTGGTCTTAGCTGGGTAGGTCTATTTATCGCACTTGCTCCGATGTTGGGATTCATGGGTACGGTAGTCGGTATGATTGGTGCGTTCGATGCAATCCAAGCTGCGGGTGATATCTCTCCAACTCTTGTAGCGGGTGGTATCAAGGTTTCGCTTTTGACAACTCTTATGGGACTTATCGTTGCGGCAGCACTTCAAATCTTCTACAACTATATCATTGCTAAGATTGATACTTTGGTGAACGAGATGGAGGATGCTTCAATCACTTTGGTGGATATGCTTACTGCTTACAGCAAGAAGTAATTTACTCAAAATCTAAGAGTTTTAAAACTATGAAAAATATACTAAACATACTACTCGGTATCATGATGGTTGCAACGGTGGGGCTCGCGGCCTATGCTACTGTGACTGGTGGTGCTGATGTAGCAATTGGGCTAAACCTCACGTGGGCTTATGCTCTTTTGGGAATTGCGATTGTAGCTGCTTTGATATGTGCTTTTGTCGGCATGTTTACTTCGGCTGAGGGTTTGAAAGGCACTATTATTTCATTGGTTTTGGTTGTGGCCATCATCGGAGCGTCGTATTACATCGCTTCTGGTCACTCTATCCAAATCGTTAATCTTGGTACTGGCGGATTTTTCCCTGCATGGGATACTGTCATCACTGAGGCATCTATATATGTAACTTATGTAGTCTTTGGTGCTTCGGTTGTTGTGGCTCTAATCACCGAGATTTGGGGCGCATTAAAATAATTTTAAGAGAAGAAAAACAAAATGGCAGATAAAAGAAAAATTCAGGAAATCAATGCCGGCTCTATGGCCGATATTGCGTTCTTGCTGCTGATCTTCTTCCTCGTTGCCACCACTATGAATGTCGATACAGGTTTGTCGCGCGTGTTGCCGCCAATGCCCGAAGACGAAGTTGAACTTGAGAATATCAAAATCAAGGAGCGTAACCTCCTTTTGGTATTTGTA
Source organism: Rikenellaceae bacterium (assembly GCA_047173765.1). Taxonomy (GTDB): domain Bacteria; phylum Bacteroidota; class Bacteroidia; order Bacteroidales; family Rikenellaceae; genus Alistipes. The sequence goes on along the minus strand of JBCQUV010000005.1, from coordinate 40,736 downwards.
TCGGGAAGCGGTAAACTCATGGCTGGAGGAGACGAGATTGCTATCGCGGAGCTTAAGGAGAAAACTAAAGAGTTTATCCTTAACCCAATGGATGATGACGACCTACCAGAGAAAAATAATATCGAGGTGGAACTTCCAGATGGTTCGAAGTGGAGATATCCAGTGAGTGCTGGAGTCGTATCGTTGCAGACTACGCGTGAGACGAACTACGATGTATATATCCAAGTGCAAGATCAGCTTACAAGAGCATTTAACGAGGTGCGTGACGAGGTGTCGGCACGTAGATTTAATAAACCATTTGAGTCGCTAGAGAGTGGATTACGTGACGCAGTTGCTAAGGCTGTGCCGCTAAAAATCTCCGAGGCTGAACCAAGAGAATAAAACGAAGAAATATGGCAGTAATCAAAAAGAAGGGCAAGAAGGGTTTGCCCCCGATTTCGACAGCATCGCTTCCTGACGTTATCTTCATGATCCTATTCTTCTTCATGGTATCTACGACCATGCGTGAGCAGGAGCTTTTGGTGCGCTTCGCATTGCCTTCGGCATCTGAGGTGCAAAAATTAGAGAAGAAATCGTTGGTGAGCTACATACATATTGGTCCTCCATCTTTGTCTATGCAGGGCAGATTTGGTACGGCACCACGTATTCAGCTTAATGACTCGTATAGCACAACTCGTGATATCCTCGACTTCGTGGCATCTGAGCGTGATAAACTCAGTGAGTCAGATCGCGCTTCGATGACTGTGTGTCTTAAGTCAGACGGTCAGGTGAAGATGGGTATGGTGACAGACGTGAAACAGGAGTTGCGTCGTGCTAATGCTTTGAAGATATCTTATTCGGCGTCTAAGATTGGGCGTGACTAAGCATATCCTCTGTTAAAGAGTCTACACTTATACACTTTTTATGGAACATCCGAATCTTATGGGTTCGGATGTTTTTTTGTTAATTAGCATAAAAAAACGTATCTTTGTTTTTGAGGTGTATTAATGAAAGTGCAAAAATATGAGAATGATTTTAAGGAGTGTGCTAGTTGGCGTGTGGGTGTTGATGTCGGTAGTGTCGGCATCGGCGCAGGTGAGGATGACTAGGCAGGAGTATATAGATAAGTATAAGGCGATAGCTGTGGCGCATCAGCAGAGGTATGGAATACCTGCGAGTATAACTATGGCACAGGGAATTTTGGAGTCCGATTCGGGAAATTCTCAGCTATCGGCACAATCCAACAACCACTTCGGCATAAAGTGCAAAAGTTCGTGGACGGGGGAGAAGGTGTACTATGACGACGACGCTAAGGGTGAGTGTTTTAGGGCATATCCTACGGTGGAGCAGTCGTATTATGACCATGCGGAGTTTTTGGATAAGTCGCCTCGCTATGAGTCGCTATTTGATTTGGAGCCTACGGATTACAAGGGTTGGGCAAAGGGTCTAAAGAGGGCTGGGTACGCTACGGCGGCGGATTATGCGCAGAGATTGATAAAGATAATTGAGGCGAATGATTTGCAAGTGTTGGATGGTGAGGATGGATTGGCGAAGTATGCTAAGTTGCATGGCGGTTCGGCGGTGCCTATGTCGGAGGGTTGGTTTGCGGATGCGGAGAATTTGACCACCGAGGGGGTTGATCCCAACAACTTTGCGACGACTATAAATGGGCATAAGGGGTATAATGTCTATCGCAACAATGGAGTGTTTTTTGTGGTGGCAAAGAGTGGGGATAGTTACGATAGGATTGCGGATTTCTTTAAGCTGTCGAAGCGTAGATTGTTGGCATACAATGATTTGACACGCAAGGCGCAGTTGAAGATGGGCGATGTGGTGTATATCGCACGCAAGCAGAGTAGGTACAAAAATGGTTCGGTGACGGAGCATGTGGTCAAGAGTGGCGAGAGTGTGCAGTCGGTGTCGCAGGAGTATGCTATAATGGAGAGTTCGTTGCGTCGCATAAATAAATTGAGTAAGGGTGCGGAGGTGACACCTGGGCAAACATTGAAATTGAAATAAACGGGATAATGGAGAGTTTAAGAACACAAATTTTGGAGACTATAGTGTCGAAGTCGAGCCTTAAGCAGGTGGTATTTGACAACACCTTTGCGGCGATGAATCTGCTCAAAGAGACTCTGTTGGAGTTGGCATCGGAGATGGATGATGAGCTGGAGGGTAAGCTCGATAGGCGTGTGAGGTTGGAGTATCGTGATAGGGGAAAATTCGAGGCGCAGATTCAGGTGGCTAATGATATGTTGATTTTTCAGATGCGCACCGATGTGTTTAGGTTTGAGAATGACCATCCGATTTGGAACAATGAGTATGTGTCGGCAGAGCCTAGGAATGGGTACTTTGGAGTGATAAATATATATAACTTCTTGTCCGATTCATTTAAGTTTAATCGTAATCAGGATGAGGGTTATTTGATTGGTCGCATATTTATAAATTGTGACCGCCAATTCTTTGTCGAGGGCAAGGGGCAGGACTCTATGCGTAGCGAGACATTGGGTACGGAGACTCTGTGTCGTTCGGCTTTGGTGGCGATATTGGAGTCGGCGATAAACTTTGCGCTCAACTTCGATTTGCTTATTCCGTCGTTTGAGAGTGATAAGCGAGTGAAGCTAGACCAGTTTAATAGCAAGATGGATAATTCGAAGTTCGAGACTGGTAAATTGCTTGATTATGAATATATTGTAACTGATATTTAATGCCCACGCAGCAGATACTCATAAGTGTGATAATCCCAATCTACAAGGTTGAGAGGTTTCTGTGTGAGTGTTTGGATAGTGTGCTTGGGAGCAGCTATCGCAATTTGGAGTTGATATTGGTGGATGATGGTTCGCCAGATGGTTCGCCTAGGATTTGTGATGAATATGCCGCTCGGGATGGTCGAGTGAGGGTTATACACAAGAGCAATGGCGGAGCTGGGGAGGCTCGAAATTGCGGAGTAAGGGCTGCTACGGGGGAGTATGTGGTGTTTGTCGATGGCGATGATTACTGGGGTGATAGTGGGGCTTTGGAGGCTGCTGTAGAGGAGCTAGAGAGGCGAAAGGATATTGATTTGTTGTGCTTTGATTGTGCTACATTGTCGGATAGTGGGGCTTTGAGCGTGCGTGCTCCGTATGATGTGGAGCGTGTGAATGGGCGTAGCAAGGCGGAGGTGTTGGAGTACTTTGTGGGTGAGAATAGATTGATGGTGACTCCGTGGTCGAAGATTGTGAGGCGGGGGTTGCTACTTGATAATAATATTGATTTTCGGTGCGGAATACGCTCCGAAGATTATGATTGGACTTTGCAGATTCTGCTGCATAGTCGTGTGATATGCGCTTTTGAGCGAAATTTCTATGTGTATAGGGTGTGGAGTGGTTCGGTGACGTCGAATATTTCGAGGTCGCATGTGTTTGATATTCTGTCTATTGTGGAGCAGTGGAGTGAGCGGATTCCTCGGGATGTGGAATCCACACAGGAGATGAATCTGATGTTTGATATTCTCGCTTATATATATGGTGTGCTGCTTAGTTTGGTATATATAGCACCCGAAGAGGAGTTGCTGCGACGGGTGAAGTCGCAGGTGCATCTGTTGGGGTGTAGCCGAAATAGAAAGGTGTGGGCAGTAGCTTTGCTATATCGAATCCTTGGATTTGGAGGGTGCTGGAGAGTGCTTGGTCTGTTCAGGCGAGTGCGTCGGGTGTGACGTGTCGGAATCGCCCAAACGGAGTCTATAAATCCCAGACTAAAGTGTCGTTTGTGGGGATGAGCAGAGAGTCGGGTTTTTCACGTATGATGATATCTTTGATGGCGAGTTGCTCGCGCATGATATATGCTTTGGGGAATACTCTTTGGATGCGGTCGAGGAGAATGACAGCCTCCTCTTGGGTCACGCAGTTACCAGCACTAACTTTGAAGTAGGGGTTTTCGTATACCATATAGACCTCCTCGGCAGGGAAGCGGCTCTCGAATAGCTCCTTTGCGGCATCGGCTTTGGCACGTGCGGTGGGGCTATTGTCGAAGAAAATTCCTATTCTGTATCCTAAAAATCCCGATTTCTTGGGGGTGGCAGCTATGCGACGAAGGGCACTTTGAGCCGAGTAGCTCTCGGTGATGGTGACCGACGAACCCGACTCCGAGGGGGTTGAGAGGTTATCTTTGAAATCCTCTAAGGTTTGGGCTGAGGCAAGGAATGCCACAGTGAGTAGAAGAATTGATGTTATGGTTTTGCGTGCCATTATTGTAATAAATTTTCAAAGTTAATGTTCAGTTCTGAGACCTTTAGCCCTTTGTGTGATAGGGCTTTGCGTCTGCGCCCTAGCTCTAGTTGCAGGGTGTAGTTTATTGTTATTTTGTCTGCGTATCGTTCAAAGGGGCGACTTTGCAGGGTGTATAGTGTTGCGGGGTCGTCACGTCTGATGTGCCACTGCGATTGTGCTTGAATAGTGCCCTGGGGAGGGACTACGACCGCAGAGGAGAGTGTCAGGGTGAGTAAATCGTCTCGTTTCATCTGTATGATAATCTTGCCACTTTGGATGGTGAGGGTATCGGCGGAGTCGTTGCGCAGGAGGAGCTCTGCGGTGAGGGAGTCATTGGTGGGGGACTCTATGGATAGAACCCTCTCGAATGCAAAATCACGAGGAGCTATGCTGCATGACACACAGATTAACGCTACAAAGATAATCAATCCCTTCATAATCTGCTACTTTTTTGTGGTAATATATATGCGTGCGATGCCACAACTTTGGTTTCGAACCTCGCAATCACTTAGTCCAAGGCTGTTCATAAGTTCCACAAATCGGGCAGGGGCAGGGAACTCATCGACCGAGGAGGGGAGATATTCGTAGGCACGTTTATCCTTGGAGATAACACCTCCGATGAAGGGTAGGATGTGGTGTGAGTAGATGTTGTAGAACCATCTGATGATGGGGTTGTCGGGGGTGGAGAACTCCAAAACCACGATGTGCCCCCCTGGGCGGACAACACGTATCATTTCGCTAAGTCCTTGCGCAAGGTCACCAAAATTGCGAACGCCAAAGGCTACGGTGACAGCATCGACGCTGTTGTCGGGGAGGTTGATACTCTCGGCTATGCCGCAATGGAGCTCTACCCTACCAGTGAGTTGTAGCTCTGCGACTTTGCGGCGTGCCACGGCGAGCATTCCTTCGGATAGGTCTATGCCGATGACTTTGGCGGAGGGTATGCGCTGGGAAAGGGCTATGGCTAAATCCCCTGTGCCAGTGGCTAGGTCGAGGATGGTGTGTGGAGAGAATTTTTCGACTATTTTTACCACTCGGCGACGCCAGATTTTGTCTATTTGGATAGACAAAATGTGGTTTAGGCGGTCGTATTCGGGGGCTATGTTGTCGAACATCTCCTTCACCTCTTCGCTCTTGGTGGACTCCTCTCGGTTGTATGGTTTCATAAATTATCTATATTTTACTATTTCGTCGGGGGTTATGGTTGCCACGATTCGTGTGGGGAGAATCATAACTAATAATACAACGGATATGACTCCCACATTGAGTGCTGCGACCCACCACAAGCGTAGTTCAATGGGTACCTCGGAGAGCATGTAGCCCGAAGATTCTAGTTTGATGATGCCCCAATGTTGTTGGGCAAGGCATAGGGGTATGGCGATGGCGTTGCCCCATGCTAGACCTTTGAGTATGACACTGAAGGCTCTGTATAGGAATATGCGTTGCAGGGAGTTGTTGTTCATGCCCAAACTTTTGAGGATGCCAATCATGCGGGTGCGCTCCAAGACTAGGATTAGGAGTGCTGTGACCATATTGAATAGGGCGACGATGAGCATGATGACAATGACTATGACGCCATTGATGTCGTGGGTTTTGAGCCAATCAAAGAGCGATGGGTATAGACGCTCGATGGAGGTGGCTGTGATGTTGTAGAGGGTGGGGTCATCTTCGAAGATGAGTGCTCGGTTTATGTCGTCTGCCGCAGGGGTGGCTAGGTTCATATTGGGTAACCACACCTCAATGCCAGAGGCTTGGGTGTCGCCAAGCCCTGCTATGCGGCGGATGGTCTCGATATTGGTAATCACAACTCCTCGCTCCATGTCGCCGACGCCTGCCGAGAAGATAGCTGCTACTTTGAATGTTAGGCGGTCTATATTGTCGCCTTCGGAGGTGAAGAGTAGCTCTAGGCGGTCATTGACCTCAAGCTGCATGTCGTCGGCTAACTCTTTGGAGATTATGACATCTCGCTTGGACTGCGTGGGGCTAAAGTGAGGGAGTTCGCCATGGGTGAGGTGGTCGCCAAAGAATGGTGCATTGTATAGGGAATCTACCCCTTTGACCATAACTCCATGTATGATGCCATTGGCTCTAGCGATAGCTCCACGGAGGGTGTATGTCGATTTGCGAGCTGGGGCGAGAGTGGAGATAAGTGAGTCCAAAGAGGGGGTGAGCAGGATTGGATCGGGGGATTGTGCGCCTCGGGAGTCGGTGAGGAGTATGTGCCCTGAGATGCCTGATAGCTTGTTGTTTATTTGGACTTTGAACCCTCCGATGATGGCGATGGTGATAATCATGGTGATGATGCTTAGAGACACGGCAATTGTTGCCACACGCATCATGATGCTAGGCTCTTGGTTTGTTGGTGCTTGTGCACTACGTTTTGCTATGAAATACTCTAGATTCACCCTCAAAAAAGTATAAACTTTAATTTTATGGTGCAAGGTAACATATTTTTTCTTATTTTTGACATCAAGATAGGTAAAAACTATCTGTTGCAATTTAATGGTAGGTTTGTACGTTATATTAATCGGATAAAATTTAGGATTATGATATCAATTCTTCAAGCAGGGGCAGCGAACCCTGGAGTAGCAGAAAATGGATTTGCGGCATTTACATCGTCGGGAGCTTTCTTCTTGATGATAGCCATAGGTATTGTGGGATTTATTGTGCAGCAGAGGTTGCAGTATGTATTTAAGAAATATGCGCAGGTGGCCTCGCCAAATGGAATGAGCGGCGCAGAGGCGGCAATGAAGATGCTCAGAGATAATAACATACACGATGTGAAGGTTACGCATGTGGGTGGGCACCTTACGGATCACTACAATCCAGCCACCAAGACTGTGAATTTGAGCGATAGTGTATATTCGAGTCGTAGTGTCTCGGCTGTGGCTGTGGCTTGTCATGAGTGTGGGCACGCTATTCAGCACGCTAGGGAGTATGCTCCATTGGTGTTGCGTTCGCAGTTGGTGCCACTCGTTAGTTTCTCGTCACGTATGGCTACGTGGGTGATAATTGCTGGAATGTTGTTGTTGTCCTCTGGGCTTGGAGAGCCTATTTGTTGGGTAGGAATTGCTATGATTGGTATGTCGGCACTATTCTCTATAGTGACTCTGCCTGTGGAGTACAACGCATCGTCGCGTGCGCTGGAGTGGATGGAGAGTAGCCGCACGGTGCAGGGTGTGGCATTGACTCAGGCATCGGAGGCTCTGCGTTGGGCGGCTCGTACATATTTGGTGGCGGCATTGTCGGCAATTGCTACGGTGCTGTACTACGTGATGATTGTCATGGGGCGTAGAGATTAAGCAGAATAAATGTTAGGCGGGCTTTGCAGAATAGAAAATTATTTGTATATTTGCAGCCAATTCAGGCGTTTATGGGGTCATCCACGAGGGATGGACTGAGTGACGCTGGTGGTAACATTAAAAAATAAAAAATGAAAAGTATTCAAATTTCAGCAGTAGCACGTGCCGATTATGGTAAGAAGGCTACTAAGGCAGTTCGCCGTGAGGGTGCAGTACCATGTGTATTGTACGGAGGTGGTGATGTAGTAACTTTCTCTGTAGAGGCTAAGTCTCTAAAGGAGCTTATCTACACTCCAAACTCATTTATCGTAGAGTTGAACATCGACGGAAAGGTAGAGAAGGCTGTACTTCGTGACATCCAATTCCACCCAGTACGTGAGCAAATCCTTCACATTGATTTCTATCGTGTGGTTGAGGGTAAGCCAGTATCTATCGCTATTCCAGTTCGTTTGGAGGGTACTGCTGCTGGTGTTAAGATTGGTGGTAAGTTGGCTCTTTCGGCTCGTAAGGTTACTGTAAGCGCATTGGAGGCTAATCTTCCAGATGAGATCGTAGTAGACGTTACTGAGTTGGAGTTGGGTAAGACTATCTTCGTAGGTGACTTGAACGTGGAGAACGTGAAGTTCGTAACTCCAGCAACTACAGCTGTATGTGCAGTACGTGTAACTCGTGCAACTCGTTCGGCTCAAAACGCTCAAGGTTAATATTACGTAGAGTTATATGAAATACCTCATTGTAGGGTTGGGGAACATCGGTGCTGAGTATGCCGAGACTCGACATAACATTGGGTTCAAAGTGTTGGATGCCTTAGCTGAGGCATCCAACATTACGTTTAGGAGTGATAGATACGGAAGTGTTGCGGAGATGAAGTTCAAGGGGCGTCAGCTCACACTGCTCAAGCCATCGACATATATGAACCTTTCGGGTAAGGCTGTGCGATATTGGTTGGAGGCACTTAAGATTCCTAAGGAGAACCTACTTGTGATTTCGGATGATATAGCATTGCCTTTTGGTACGCTGCGCATGCGTGGAAAAGGTAGTGCAGGGGGTCACAACGGATTGAAGAACATTACTGAGCTCACAGGGGGCGATAACTACGCACGTATACGATTTGGTGTGGGTGGCGAATTTGCTAAAGGGCATCAGGTGGATTATGTGCTGGGCGAGTGGAGCGCAGAAGAGCGTGATGCATTGGCCGAGAGAACGAAGATTTTTGGTGAGGCTATACTCTCGTTTGCAACGGCTGGGGTTAGTAATACTATGAATGGGTATAATAATAAGTAGGGGGTTGCCCTTATGCCGCACGGGCTTTTTTTGTTAGCGGATGGGGCTTAGTCGCTTGTGCTCCCTTTAGAGGTGTGAGTTCGAGAAATCGAACTCACATTATATTTATTTAAGTAATAACAAAACAGTTGCGTTATGATTGCATTATGGTTACCTTCGATTTAGAGCCTTTAGGCTCGCTACCCAAATCGCTAGCGGAAAAACTGCCCGTGCGGCGTTAGGGCAGTCCAGACGTTACCCTATATATTAAACAATCATAGCAGCGATATGGTATGCAATGAATGATAGAGTCCAAGCCACTGATGTGGAGTAGAGGATGGAGAATAGTACCCATTTCCAGCTGTTGGTTTCGCCGTGGATTGCAGCGAGGGTTCCTGTGCAGGGGAAATATAGGAGTATGAATATCATGAATGCTATGGCTGAGGGGATTGTGAAGTCGTCGGCTATAGCTGTTCCTTCGTCACCTTCGGTTATGGTGGCTTGGGAGTCGTTTTGGTAGAGTACGCCCATGGTGCTCACGACAATCTCTTTGGCGGCGATACCTGCGAGTAGTGATACGCTAGCTCGCCAATCTAGACCCATGGGTTCTACGATGGGGGCCGTGAGGTGACCTATGCGGTTGAGATATGACTCTTGGTCGGGGTTTTCGTCTGTGGGGGTGGGGAAGTAGTCGAGAGCCCAGATTATGGCTGAGGCGAGCAGGATTATCTTTCCGATGCGGGTGATGTAGAGTTTACTTTTGTACCATAGCTGTTTGAGGATTGAATCCATGGTGGGCATGCGGTATGGTGGGAACTCTAGGATTAGGGCGGTCTCCTTGCCGATTTTTATGAATCGGCGTAGTAGAATAGCTGTTGCTACGGCTACGACGATACCTAGCAAATATAAGCCTGTGATGGCGAGTGCTCCATACTGGGGCAGGAATGTGCCGACTAGGAGTATAAATACTGGTAGGCGTGCGCTGCACGACACAAAGGGGTTGATGAGTATGGATATGAGGCGGCTCTTGCTATCCTCGATGGTGCGTGTTGCCATTATGGCTGGTACGTTGCAGCCAAAGCCCATGAGCATGGGGATGAAGGCGTGACCGTCGAGTCCAAATTTGCGCATCACCCTATCCATGATAAATGCTGCACGAACCATATATCCAGAGGCTTCGAGCAGAACGATGAAGAGGTAGAGGATGACGATATTGGGCAGAAAGACCAATACACCACCTGCTCCGCCAATCACGGCATCGAGAATGAAGCTCTTGAACCAACCATCATTTAGGTAGTTCCCCGTGAAGTCGGCTAACCACTCCACACCCATCTCGATCCACTCTTGGGGGTATGCCCCGAGGGTGAATGTGGCGTAGAAGGTCATCCACATCAATAAAACGAAGATGGGGAATCCTAGCCATTTGTTGGTGACGATGTTGTCTACGCGTGCTGTGAGGCTCTCGGTGCGTGTGGTTTTGGTGCCCACGTGGAGGGTTTCGCGTAGGAGTTCGTCTATGAATAGATATTTGCGACTGGTGATTTCGGTGGGGATGTCGATGTTGTCCTCGTTGAGGATGTGGTCGATGGATTTCTCACGAAGTTTGCACCACTCGGGATAGCTTGCGAAGCGGCTTACCACCTCTTCGACCTGCTCATCTTGCTCCAACATTTTGAGTGCCCAGTAGCGTGTGGGGTATTGCACGGGGAGATCTTCGGTGGAGAGTGACTCCATGAGCGTGCCAATCTCCTTTTCGAGGTGCTCGCCGTAGTTTACCTCAATGTGGGGGTAGGGGCGAGTTTTATCTTCGGTGAGGGCGATGATTTTGTCTAGTAGGAGCGTGGTGCCAGTGGCATTTTTGGCTACTACGGGGACTAGGGGCATGCCCAAGCGGTCGGAGAGGAGTTCGACATCGAGCTCGGAGCCGCTGTCGAGGAGCTCGTCATACATATTGAGTGCGCCGACGACTCTCACATCCCTATCCAGAAGGTCGGTGGTGAGGTAGAGGTGGCGTTTGATATTGGATGCTGAGATGACATTGATAACAACATCGGGGTTGCTCTCGCGAAGGTAGTGTTGAACGTAACGCTCCTCGGCAGAGTATGCCGATAGGGAGTAGGTGCCTGGGAGGTCTATGATGTTGAATCGGTAGCCTTTGTAGTGGAGGTGCCCAACTTTTTGGGTGACGGTGACTCCGCTATAGTTGCCCACGCGCTCCTTACCGCCTGATAGGGCGTTGAAGAGTGAGGTTTTGCCACTGTTGGGGTTGCCTATAAGCACGACATCTATGGTGCGTGGTGCAGATAGGGGGCTTTGCCACGAATATGAGTTGCAGGTGCTTTTGTTGCATTGACGAGCGCAGCCTGTGGTGCAATCCTGGGTGTGAGGAAGTGGTTCACGGCTGACTTCTATGACCGATGCCTCGTTGTGGCGCAGGGATAGTTCGTAGCCCATGATGCCGTAGGTGGTGGGGTTGCCAAGTGGCGAGGTGAAGAGGGTTTCGATTTGTTGCCCTCTAACGAATCCCATCTCGGTGAGGCGTTTACGAAAAGAGTGGCTACCTCCGATTTTGAGGATGTAGCCACTTTCGCCTATATTTAAATCTGTTAATCTCATAATCTGCAAAGATAGTAGATTGAGATTGAAATAGCAATACCTACTTGTTGTTATTTTTGTACCATATTGTAAACCACACAATAGCGGTTATGACGCATGCACCCGAGATAATGTAGCCGTAGAGCATGGGTAGCGCAAAACACTCGCCTGCAACGATGACGTAGCACGATGTGACTGCAGTCATAAAGAGGGCAGGAAGGAGTGTAACAATAAATTTGCCGCCTTTTTTGACCAAGTAGACGGTAATCATCCATAGCGTGAATACCGACAAGAGTTGGTTGGTGAAGGCGAAGTAACGCCAGATGATATTGAAGCCCTCTTGGTCGCGGAGGCTATATATCAAGATGCCCATAGTTATGATTATGAGCGGTATGGTGATTGTCATGCGACCTTTGATGCTCTTTTGTTCGAGGTGGAGGATGTCGGCGATGATGAGTCGTGCCGAGCGTAGTGCTGTGTCGCCCGAGGTGATAGGGGCAAAGATTACTCCTAGGGTAGCTAAGAGTGCTCCTGCGACACCTAACCAGTTGCGAGTGATGGAGTTTACGATAACCGCAGGTGAGTTTTCGTCCATGCCATGTTCGCCAAAGTAGTAGGTGGCTGCTGCTGCCCAGATGAGGGCTACGATGCCCTCGGCAACCATAGCTCCGTAGAATATTGGGCGACCCTGCTTTTCGTTGGTCATACATCTAGCCATCATGGGGGATTGAGAGGCATGGAAACCTGAAATCGCTCCACACGCAATAGATATAAACATCATAGGGAATATCTCCAACGTGGGGTTGGGGTGGTGGGCAATGCCATCGGTGAGTTCGGGAAGCTTGACTCCATTGACAAAGAGCATAACCAAGATGCCGACCGCCATGAAGATGAGGGCTACGGCAAATATGGGGTATATGCGACCAATGATTTTGTCTATGGGCAGAAGTGCCGCTACGACGTAGTATATGAAAATTGCTACTATCCAGAAGTTTAGGCTAAGTATATCAATGCCCGATGTGAGGTTGGCGAGTAGTCCCGCTGGGCTTGCTACGAATACTGCGACTACCAACATAAGTAGAATTACGGTGATAAAGCGCATGATTTGACCTGTGGTAGCTCCTAAGTATCGCTTGACGCTTTCGGGCAGAGACTCGCCACCATTGCGCAGCGAAATCATGCCTGCCAAGTAGTCGTGGACAGCTCCTGCAAAGAGTGTGCCTAGGACAATCCAGAGGTAGGATGCGACGCCAAATTTTGCACCCATGATAGCTCCGAAGATGGGTCCGATACCTGCGATGTTGAGAAATTGTATGGTGAAAATCTTCCATGCGGGTAGGGGCATATAATCCACACCGTCGGCTTGGGTGACGGCTGGGGTGGGGCGTGAAGGGTCGGGAGAGAATACTCTCTCGATGAATTTGCCGTAGATGAAGTAGCCTGCAACTAGGGTTAGCAGAGCTATTAGGAAGGTTATCATGGGGTTGGTTTTTGGGTTGGTTATTCGTCGTCGTCGTCGGAGAGTGTGCTCCAGTTGTTGCCTTGGATATATTTATATGTCCACGCATTCATTGCGTATGAGGTTTCGTAGTCATCTTGGTAGTAGAGGGCTTCGCTATTGGTGCCGCCTTGGGTATCCTCGATTACCCACTTTAGGGCTTGCTCTCCGATTTGGTCGGGAACGGCGAGGAAGATTTTGTTTGACCATGTGGAGCTAGAGTAATCTGTTTTGGGGTTCTCGGCAAAGCCTAGCAGGGTGCTATCTGGGTCGTCGCTATTGTTAAAGTAGCCGACTGAAGCTCGTAGCTGCTCGCCATTCTCGTCGTAGGTGTAGAGTGAGATTTTGTCGGCTTTTTCGTAGCTATCTTGGTATTTGAGCTCTGGAACAGACATATAGAAGGTGAAGAAGGTGTATTGGTGCTCGAATTCGAGGGTTATGTGGGATGTGCCATCTGTTTTGAAGTGGAATGGTACGGGGTAGAACTTGGTAATCTCCTCTATAGCTTCGAGATTGGTTTTCTCGCTGCTGAGGGTGAATCCTGTGGGTGATGTGTCGTAGATATAATTCTCGCCCACCGCAATAGAGGGGTATATAGCTAGGTAGTATTCGCCAATCTCTATTCCTGACTCTATGCGACCTGAGAAGGTGACGGTTTCGGTGCCTCCAGAGGTTGAGAGATTAGCTACGCAGAGACCATACGCAGAGTCGTTGCTTTTGAGAATTGATATCTCCGCATTCTCAGGCCAACCATTGGCGAGGAATGTTTGGTCGGAGTCCGCGGGGTCGAATGCGATTGCTTTGGCGCATTTAGCGGTGATTTTGTAGGTTGTGATGGTGTTACCATTATTGCTATTTGACTCTTCGTCGTTGCAACCTGTGGCAAGAAGAGAAAATAGCGCGATGGATAGGGTTGTGAGTGAAAATTTGAAAGTACTCATAGCTTGGTATTGATTTTTAGGTTAGGTTTGTGTGTGACTAAGCAAGTGTTATAATTCACCGCTGTCACCCTTATATAACGCTCTGAAATATAAAAAAAGTATGCCTAAACAGTTGTTAGGCACACTTTTTTGTGTAGTTCGTTACTTAGCGTAGGATACTGCACGAGTCTCTCGGATAACGGTGATTTTGACCTGTCCGGGGTATGTCATCTCGTCTTGTATCTTTTTGGCTATGTCGTGCGATAGGCTCTCAGTCTCTTGGTCGCTGAGTTTCTCGGCTCCGACGATTACTCGTAGTTCACGACCTGCTTGGATAGCGTAGGTTTTGAGAACTCCTGGGTAGGATTGTGCTATGTCCTCCATCTCCTTTAGTCGCTTGATGTAGCTCTCCACTACCTCTCGGCGAGCTCCTGGGCGAGCTCCAGAGATTGCATCGCAGACTTGGATGATTGGTGATATGATTGAGGTCATCTCCGTCTCGTCGTGGTGAGCTCCAATAGCGTTGCACACCTCTGCCTTCTCTTTGAATTTCTCCGCCAATTTCATACCTATAATTGCGTGTGGCAACTCTGGTTCGTCATCGGGCACCTTACCTATATCGTGCAAAAGTCCTGCACGGCGTGCGAGTTTGGGGTTGAGACCAAGCTCGGAAGCCATAATGCCTGCAAGGTTGGCAGTTTCACGTGCGTGTTGCAGCAGGTTTTGACCATACGATGAGCGGTATTTCATCTTACCAATCATTCTGATTAGTTCGGGGTGTAGACCGTGGATTCCGAGGTCGATAGCGGTGCGCTTACCAACTTCGACAATCTCCTCCTCGATTTGCTTTTGAACCTTCGATACAACCTCCTCGATACGAGCTGGGTGGATACGACCATCGGTAACTAATTGGTGCAGAGCCAAACGTGCGATTTCGCGGCGCACAGGGTCGAAGCCGCTGAGGATGATAGCCTCGGGGGTGTCGTCCACGATGATTTCGATGCCAGTGGCAGCCTCCAAAGCACGGATGTTGCGACCCTCACGGCCGATGATGCGACCCTTGACCTCGTCGCTGTCGATGTTGAATACCGTAACAGCGTTTTCGATAGCGGTCTCGGTAGCTACACGTTGGATTGAGGCTACGATAATGCGCTTTGCCTCTTTGGTAGCGGTGAGTTTTGCCTCCTCGATAGTCTCTGAAATGTAGGCGTCAGCGTCGGATTTGGCTACAGCCTTCATGTTTTCGACGAGGTTGTTTTTAGCCTCCTCGGCACTCATGCCTGAGATTTGCTCTAGGCGGAGATTTTGCTCGTCGATAGCTTTTTGGATTTCGGCCTCTTTGCTATCTAGGGCAGCTAGTTTGGATGTGTATTGCTCCTTGACTTTGTCTGCCTCTTGGGATTTCTTCTCCAAATCTCGTTGTTGATTTTGGAGATTTTGCTCGATTTGTTTAGCGCGATTCTCGCTTTGAGCTACTTTTTGGTTGCGCTCGTTCACGGAGCGGTCGTGGTCGCTTTTGAGTTTCATGAACTTCTCCTTGGCTTGGAGAGCCTTCTCTTTTTTAATCATCTCCGCTTCGCTCTCGGCATCTTTGATGATGCTTGCGGCACGTTGCTTAACGACAAAGTAGGCTATGACTCCTGCTGCAACGGCTGATATGGCGGCGATAATTATGGTAATTGCAATTTCCATTTGTTTTTAAATTTGTTATTTGTGTAAATATAGCGTTTGTTTATATATGTTTAGTATAAAAAAGCCCACATAAATTCCTTGTCTTGTTTGACGAATCTGCAAGATAGGTCATGTGTGGAGGTGCCAAAACTCGCAATAGTCCAACGGTGCCACAAGTGACACACCCCGAAAGGGTTAAGGCCTTATTTTGATATAAAGAGCTTGCCTCCAATGTAATAAACGTTCAGTTTCGCAAAGCTTAAGGAATCTATGCGGGTAGATTCTTATGTGTGTAATGTAAGTATGTGTTAAGAACTTGTGAGAGTTGTTTGGGCTCTCTTGTGGTGGGTATAGCAAATATGGTGCTATTCTCGTTTGGGGTCGTTGAGGTATGAGCTAATGGTGGACTCCAGTTGTTGGAGCGTGGCGATGTCGTCGCTATTGACCTCGCCTTGCAGACGATTGTTTACGTTGTTAATCGCAAACTTTAGGGCTGTCATTGCCATGTAGTCAATAGTCGAAAAACCTGCGAAGTTTTGTCTTTCGAATTCACTCATTGATTGGTTCACTTCACGCTCTGCTAGGCGATACATCTCCTCCTTCTCGCTGTCGATAGTCAGAGCATAACTCTTGCCTGCTACTTTTAGTTTTATCGCTTGTTTTGCCATTTACTTTGTACCTTATCTTTCCTCTATCTCCTCTATTTTTGCCTCTTCTTGCGCCACTTCGGGGTGGGCAGAGAGTAGGTTTATGCATTTATCAACCTCCCGCATTAAACGGTTGACTCGTGCTCGTGCTCGATTTTTGGACTCCGCTTGGTCTCGTTCTGCCACAGCAGATGATCCGAAACCTTCGCATAGCTGGAGTACCGAAAGCTGGTGCTCCAAATCCTTAATCTTCTCTTGTTGAAAACGTTTCTCTCGGCTAAGGGCGTCTCGCTCTGCTGTGAGAGATTGGCATAGAGCAGATAGGCGTTGGTGATCGGTGATTAGTTGATCTACGCGCCTCTCCAATGTTGTTATTATGCTCTTTGTTGCCATTGAGTTCAAAGGTATGGATTTTTTTTTATTTGAGCAAATTTGAGCGGAGTATATTACACCACAACTTCGCCATAGAGGTCGTAATCTTCGGCTGAGGTGATGGTGACGTTGTAGAATTTGCCTGTGGTGAGTCGCTTGGTGGCGGCTGGGATTAAAATCTCTTGATCAACCTCGGGCGAATCGTACTGGGAGCGGGCTGTGTAGTAGTCGCCAGAGAGAGAGTCTACGATAACTCGTTGGATAGTGCCTTCACGACGGAGGTTGTTTTCGAGTGATATTTGGTTTTGGATGAGCATGATTTGCTCGGCGCGTGCATCTTTGACCTCCTGAGGGACATCGTCGGCGAGAGTGGCGGAGTAGGTGTTCTCCTCCTCGCAGTAGGTGAATACTCCGAGTCTGTCGAAGCGTACCTCTTTAACGAAATCTACTAGCTCTTGGAAATCAGCTTCGCTCTCGCCTGGGTAGCCAACCATGAGGGTGGTGCGCAGGGCGATGTCGGGCACGGAGGTGCGTAGGCGGTGGATTAAATCCATAGCCTCGGCTTTGGTGTGGCGACGTTTCATGGAGCTAAGTTGCCCATCTGAAATGTGTTGGAAGGGGATGTCTAGGTATTTGCAAATTTTGGGTTCACGTGCCATTACATCTATAACATCTTGAGGGAATGCGGTAGGGAATGCGTAGTGGAGTCTAATCCACTCGATACCCTCGACTGCGCAGAGTTTGGTGAGGAGTTCGGCTAGGCGACGCTCTTCATATATATCTACACCATAGTAGGTGGTGTCTTGGGCGATAATCATGAGCTCTTTGACCCCTTTGGCTGCTAATTTTTCCGCCTCTTCGATTAGGCTCTCCATGGGTACGGAGATGTGTTTGCCGCGGATTAGGGGGATGGCGCAGTAGCCGCAACGCCAGTTGCACCCTTCCGATATTTTGAGGTAGGCGTAGTGCGCTGGGGTGGTGAGTAGGCGTGTGGTTTCGAGCTCTGTGTTGTGCTCGCCGCCCAATCTTTTGACTACTTCAACCCAATCTTTGACTCCGAAGTATTGGTCTACTTCGGGGATTTCGGAGCGGAGTTCGTCGGCGTAGCGTTCACTGAGGCAGCCCACTACGTAGAGCTCTTCGATGAGTCCCTCCTCCTTGGCATTGACTGCGCTAAGGATGGTGTTGATGGACTCCTCTTTGGCGTCGCCTATGAATCCGCAGGTGTTGATAATCACTATTTTGGCGTCGAAGGAGTCGCTGTCGAATAGGAGTTTGTAGCCGTTGGCTGAGAGTTGTGCCATGAGATGCTCGGAGTCCACTACGTTTTTGGAGCAGCCGAGGGTTATAACATTAATTTTTTTCATTGCCGAATAGTGCTGTTACGAACTCTTTGCTATCGAATATGCGGAGTTGGTCTACACCCTCGCCTACGCCGATGTAGCGCACGGGGATGTGGAATTGGTCGCTTATGCCGATAACTACGCCACCTTTGGCTGTGCCGTCGAGTTTGGTGACCGTAAGAGATGTAACTTGTGTTGCTTGTGTGAAATGTTTGGCTTGTTCAAAGGCGTTTTGACCTGTTGAGCCATCGAGGACTAGCATAACTTCGTGGGGGGCATCGGGGATAACCTTTGCCATGACGTTGCGGATTTTGCTAAGTTCGTTCATGAGTCCCACTTTGTTGTGTAGGCGACCTGCGGTGTCGATGAGTACTACATCGGCATCATTGGCAACTGCCGAGGTGAGGGTGTCGAAGGCTACGGATGCTGGGTCGGAACCCATATCTTGGCGAATCATGGTTGCCCCTGCACGATCTGCCCACACGCCGAGTTGGTCGATGGCGGCAGCACGGAAGGTGTCGGCAGCTCCGATGTATACCTTTTTGCCTAGGGCTGTGAGTTTGGAGGCTAGTTTGCCGATGGTGGTGGTTTTGCCCACGCCATTGACTCCTACGACCATGAGTACGTAGGGTGTGCCCTCTTTGACCTCGATGCCGAAGTTGTCGGTCGAGGCAGACGCTTCGGCTAGGAGCTTCTCGATCTCTTGGCGGAGGATGGAGTTTAGCTCGTCGGTGCTCATGTATTTGTCTCGTGCTACTCTGGCTTCGATATTTTCGATGATTTTGATGGTGGTCTCTACCCCGACGTCGGAGGTTATGAGTACCTCTTCGAGGGAGTCGAGGACATCGGCATCGACGGTGGATTTGCCAGCTACGGCACGTGCTAGTTTGGAGAATATGCCCTCTTTGGTGCGCTCCAGACCTTGATTAAGATCCTCTTGAGGTGCTTGGGGTTTGGGCTCTTGGGGGGTGGTTTGCTTTTTTTTGAATAGGTCGAAAAATCCCATAATCTTTGAGTTTTTGATATTTATGTGCAAAGATAGGGATTTTTTTTGGATTTATGGTTATTTGACGACAGAGTTAGGGGGTAGGGGTACTTTGTTTTTGGTGCGCCACGAGGTAATCTCTTTGAGGAGTCGGGCGGTGATATGTGGTTGCTCATCAGCTATATTGTGTGACTCTTTGGGGTCGGTTATAAGGTTGTAGAGTTCGACTTCGCCTGTGGCTAGGAACTGGATTAGTTTGTAGTCGCCAGAGCGGATGGCGGTGCAGGTGCCGTGGGTGTATTGGCTGCTGAGTTGCCAGATGATGGGGCGGGTGTAGTTGCTCTTGCTGTCTTTGTGGAGCAGAGGTAGGGCTGATGTGCCGTCGAGGGTGCCAGAGTATTTGACACGGGCAATGTCGAGGAATGTGGGGAAGTAATCCACAGCCGAGATTGGGCAGGGGGTGGTGCGAGGTGTGGTGTTGCCGCTCCAGTGGATGAAGGTTGGTACGCGTACGCCACCCTCGTACACGGAGCCTTTGGCGGCACGCATGAGGTTGTTGGAGCTCACGATGCTGTTGTGTCCGTTGTCGGAGGTGAAGATTATTACGGTGTTGTCGTATAGGTTGTTATCCTTGAGGTATTTGATTAGGCGAGCCAAGTTATCATCTAGGGATTCAATCATGGTGGCGTAGGCGCAGTGCTCCTCACGTTTTTTGCCTAAGCCTTGACCTAGGATGGGGTCGCCATCTTTTGCCATATATTTTTGGTAGAGCTCCTCGCTGCGCTTGACTATGGGGCGGTGGACGGTGTAGTAGTGTAGGTTGATGAAGAAGGGGGAGTTGCGGTGTAAGCTCATGAACTCCATAGCTTCGTCGGTTAGGCGGTCGGTGAGCCACTCATCACCATCTTTTTGTTCGATGAAGGGGTTGGTGAAGGGGGCACGGTAGCCGCCATTGGGGTGTTTGTAGCCTCCTTCGCATAGGGCTGGATCGCCGCGGTAGGTGCCGCCTACGTTCTTGATAAAGCCACGCTCCTGGGGGTAGTATTTGGTGATTTGGGGGTTGTTTTTGTGGGATTCTACCCATGTGTATGAGCCTGGGTTGGGTTGCCCTAATTTCTTGGTGAAGGGGTATGGTAGAGCCTCCTCGGCTATAGGGTCGGGACCTACGATGTGCCACTTGCCTAGGTGGATAGATTTGTAGCCCTCCTGGGCTAGGATTTCGGAGTAGAGTGGTATGTCGGTGGATACGCACCAGCGTGAAAATATATTTTCGTCGGCTGTCCCCTTTTCGAGGACAGGAACGGTGTAGACTCCTGTGCGGAAGGATTGCTGACCTGTGAAGATTGCGGTGCGTGAGGGTGATGATGTGGGGTACATGTATGAGTTATCGAATACTACGCTGTGCGAAGCGAGAGAGTCGATGGTGGGGGTCTCGAAGAATTTGGAGCCGTTGAATCCTACGTCGGCATAGCCTAGGTCATCTACTAATATGAAGAGGATATTGGGTTGAGGTTTGGGAGTGGCTGCGGTGGCTGCAAGGGGGATGAGAAGTAGAAGAGGGAGGGTTGGTTTCATGGCTTGATTGGGGTTTAAAATTCGTCTAGGAGAGTCTCCATGAGTGAATCGAGTTCACGACGGTCGCGTTTGGTGGGGCGACCTGTGCCTGGGTCACGGGTGACGAATATGGTCTCCTTGGGGCGGTTGAGTTTGTCGAGTTCACTTTGGGGGGTGACGTCTGTGCAGTAGTTGGGCACGAGTTTGGCTCCTTGGCGTGAGGAGATGAGCTCTAGGATCTGGTAGCTGTATTGGATGTTGTTCTTTTTGACTGTGAGTCTATCGCCACGTTTCACATCACGTGAGGGTTTGGCGTAGGAGTCATTTACCAAGACGCGGTTGTTGCGGATGGCATCGGCGGCATCGCTGCGAGTCTTGAAGATTCGCACTGCCCATAGGTATTTGTCTAGTCTGATATCTTGCATAAAGGCAAAGGTAGTGATTTTTTTCGAAAAATTTTAGGGGATGAAAAAGTTTGTGAGTCAATTTGTTAGTTAAATAGTTTGATAAATAAGTTCAAATTTGTTGTTAAAAAACTTGACAAACGTGTTTTGAGGTTGTATATTTGCACTGTCGAAAGGATTGGTTGTTTCTTTTGGTTTTTGGTTTTATAGGTTAGTTGTTTTGTTGTTGGGTTGGCGAGGTTATTAACATTGTATGCTTATTGTTAATAATGAGGGTGCAGAGTTATTAACACTCGCCAACTATTTTTTAATCAAAAGATTGACTTATTATGGCTGATTGTTATCAACATCTAAAATTAAGTTATTAACATATAAATCACGAAAAATTATGTTTGTTAGAGAGCCTGAGCCATTTGCTTCGTTTAGGGGAGAGTTGGTGTTTGAGTATGAGCAAAATGAGGAGAGTGACCTTGTTTTTGAGATTGAACTAGAGGGAGAGGAGGAGAGTCAAGAAGTTAAAAAATTGTATGGTGTGAGTAGCGCAGTTATAAATGTGGCGCATGTGGTGGCGAACAAATTTATGACAACTCCGTCGAGTGGTAGCTCGTCGCTCGAAACCCCAGAGAGTGGGTTTGGAAAGGTGAAGCTCAAGTGCGGAGATGATGAGTCGTCGTCTCAATATTTTGTGGCAGCGCAGGTGTCAATGCCCGAGGCGGGGGTGTTGAGTTCGATGCCAAAGAGTAGGACGATAAGCTATGGCGAGGCGGAGGAGATTTGGATTCGTGCGCAGGTGGGCAGCGTGGTACAGGTAGAGGTGGCGGCTGTGAATGAGGGTCGAGAGAGTGTGACGCAGTTTGACCATACGGCGCAGGAGTGTGGATTGGTGAGGTTTCGGTTTGTGGCGGAGGATTTTGGGGCGTTCACCAAGATGGCGAAGGTGACGATTTTGGTGGATGGCGCAACGGTTGAGGAGCTTGTGTATTACTATGTGCTAAGGGATAAGGGGGCTGTGAGGCTCGCTTGGATAGGAGAGTATGGAGGTGTGGAGCATTATACTTTCCCCGTGACCAATGCGCTGACTCGCTACAAGAGTGGAGTGTCGAGGTATGATATTGAGTCGATGTATGAGCCGCAGTCGGTTGTGGAGGCTTTGGCGGAGGCTTTGGAGTCGGAGAGAGTGTGGATTGTGGAGAGTGAGGTGTATTCGCCTGTGGAGATGGTGAGTGAGTCGGTGGTGCTTAATGCAAAGGGTGAGTTGGCTACGGTGTCGTATAAAATCGAGAGGTATGATTGAGTTGTGGATTGATGGGGTGTGCTGCGATGTGGCGGCGGATTCGACGATTGTGCTGAGTTACGATATTGAGGCTTTGATGTCGGATTTGGATGAGATGAGCGAAGGTGTGGCAGTGAGTGTGACGGTGCCTTCGAGTGTGGTGAACGACGGAGTGTTTGCGGGGGATGGCTACCTGCACGCTCCAAAGAGATTTAATGCTCAGGAGCACACTGCGGTGGTGAAGAGTGAGGGTGTGGTGTTGATTGAGGGGTCGGCACATTTGCAGGAGGTTGAGTGGCAAGAGGGTGAGGTTGGATATGTTGTATCTGTAAGGGTGCAGAGGGCTTTGTGGGCTGAGGAGGCTTCGAAAAATGTGTTCAATGAGTTTGCTGTGGAGCTGGATATGAAGTTGGCTGTGAATAGGATTAAGGAGCAGTGGGAGAGTGATGATCCTGTGAGATTTGTGGCGGTGAGACGCGATACGTATGAGCCGATTCAGTCGTCGGTATCTAATGAGTCGGTGCGAGAGATTCCATCTTTGGAGGATTATCATCCGTTTTTGAATGTGGATGTAATGATGAGATCTGTGTTTGAGGCGGCGGGGTATAGGGTGAAGAGTGAATTCATGGATAGTGAATACTTCAAGTCACTGTATATGAGTGGGTCGTATGGGTCGTCCACAAATAGTGAGCAGACGGTGAATGCTATGGATTTCTATGTGCGCAGATATGAGGATTGCACCGTGGAGGCAGATTATAGGGGTCGAGTATATATGACTCCGTATTATGGCGCAAGCTGTGTGGGTATGGTTGTGGATCCTGATACGGTGAATACGGAGAGTGACTGCTATTCGAATGGTGGCTGTTTTCAAACTTATGAGACTGTGCCAGCATTTGTGCCGCTGACGCAGACCTATGTGGGGTTTGCGGTGAGATTGAAGTATATAACGCCTTACAAAATTGCGGATAGGGAGACATTGACTGCTTTTAATAGTGTGCATCTGTGTGTGGGGCATGACTATGAGTTTGAGGTGGCAAATAGGTTTAGCGATTTGAAGGGTGAGGATTTGGTGAGTTACTTCTCATATATGTTGTGCGTGTTTGATTATGACCAGGCGGATGATGTGTCGATTTACTTTAGGATGGCGGATGGAACGCAGCAATACTATGGTAAGTTGAGCAGTCGGGTGACATATATCACTACCCCTGTGGCGGAGGTGTCGGCTTTGGAGTTGATGACCAATGTAAGCAGCACAGAGCAGCAGACATACGACAAGGATTGGGCTTTGTATAACGGATATGTGCAGGAGTCTGGCGAAACGGAAGTGGATGTGACCCTGCGTATAACACCAACATTGATAAGCCCTACTTCGCCTAAAAAATTCGATGAGATGTATATTGATTGCGGCGAGGCTGGCTGGGAGTTTACGCTGCTTAAGGAGACCTGCATAACTCCATATTTTTATAAGCATCCTGGGGTGAACGCATTTATATCGTTTGAGGATATTGCCCAGCACGACAAGTATCAGGCGTCGTTGGTGAAGTCCATTGCGCACATGTATAATTTGAGGTTTTGGACAGATGACACCAATAAGATGGTGTATGTCGAGCCCTATGATGATATGTGGGATAGGAGCCGAGTGTGGGATTGGAGCGACAAGATTGATTGGCAGAGTCCTGTGGAGATTAGTGACTTGGCGGCAGATGTATATAAGCAGCGAAAGTGGGGGTATATAGATGGTGATGGTGTGACAGCACGTGGAGATGATATACCAACGGATGAGGAGTTTGGATTTTGGGAGGCGGAGATAGAGTCGTCGGTGGCTAAGGATACATCGGTGGAGTCGTTGTTGAGTCCTCTCTATTCGCCCTCTCAGAATGATGATTACATGTTGTTGCAGGTGGGCGATAGGGATGAGCTCGACAGCGTGAATTCGTTTGATTTCACCCCTCGCATAGTGAGACATGTGGGGAGTATGACCTATGATAATGCGCAGATGCCATATATATCGTTTTATGACCCCGACAGTGATGTGTCGTTGTGCTTCGAGGATAGAGGTGGAGTGACGGGGTTGAATAGTTATTATCAGGGGCAGATTGCTCTAGAGGAGCGTGGGCGTGTGGTGTCGTTGTGGATGAAGTTGTCGGCGGCAGATGTGGCATCGCTGTTTGTGGAGAGTGATGTTGCCGCGGGGGTGAGGAGTATTTTTGGGCTTGACTTGAAGGGTGATTATGTGAGGTGTATATTGCGTGAGATTGTGGAGTATGACCCGTTGAAGGAGATAGTTAAGTGTCGGTTTATCGTTGTAGATTAATGGTAGTTCGATTAACAAGGCGATTTTTGGCACATCCTTCCGCTTTTTAATCCTCACGTACTTTTAGTACGCTCTGGTTAAAAATGCTCACGATGCCCCAAAACTCATCCTTGTTAATCAAACTCCACGGAGAAGCGAATATAGTTTTAAGTAAAATTTATGGAAAGTATTAAAATTCAGAACGCTCTCGATATCTGTGTGATAGATATTGAGGGGACGATAGGTGTGCCCGAGGAGTGGCAGTTTGAAGAGCCACAGCAGAGGGTGGCAACCTACGAAAAATTTAGGGCTGCGGTGGAGAGAATCGAGGAGCTGGAGGCTGAACAGGTGGTGGTGAACATACGCTCGACTGGGGGCGATGTGAATGATGCACTGCTGATTTATGAGGCACTTAGTGGGCTCAAGGCGCAGATTACCACTCGTTGCTACGGCTATGTGGCATCGGCGGCTACGGTGATTGCGCAGGCGGCATCGGAGGGTAAGCGTATGATTTCGGCAAATTCGCTATACCTCATCCACAATTCGAGCTGCGCAGCGGAGGGTAATGCCGAGGAGTTGGCGGCGAAGGTGGAGCTACTCAAAAAGACCGATGAGCAGTTGGCGGCACTATACGCTTCGCGCGGTGGTTTGTCGGTGGAGGAGTATGCGGCACTGATGGCTAGTGAGTCGGGGCGTGGAACGTGGTTGTCGGCGCATGAGACACTGGAGGCTGGGCTGGCAGATAGCATCATAAATGTGTCGGCAATTGATAGCGACGAGGTGCAGGAGAGTGACGAGCAAGAGGAAGAGTCGTCAGGCGGCGTGAAGGCGATATTTAAGAGTATATCAAATGCGCTAGGCTTTGAGACTAAGCAGCCCCCCAAAGCCGTAGGGTTGCCAAATTGTGGGCACAGTGTGTTGCATCCGATATCTAAGGCGCAGAGTGATAACCTCTCGATCATAGAGATGGAGGAGGGGCAAAAGGGAGTTGAGGCTTCGAGGGTTATGCCCACAGAGGATGCTGCGCTGGGTGATGTGGCATTGAGTGCTAATGAGGCAGCGTATAGGCGTGATGCACAGCGTTTTGTTCGCTAGAGATGGCGAGATAAGTAATAAAATGACTTATTAGTCAATATATTTTAATTAAAATCAATTTAAATTTATGAGTTACATTGAATCAACAAAGAGCTACACAGGTAGCGAGTTGGAGACAGTATTTTTTAAGCCAATGCTCACAGGCGGAGCGGCTAATGAACTAGGTATTAAGCTGCTATACAATATGCCTGTGCCTACAACTATTCACCACTGGAGTGGCAAGAGCGATATTTTGCAGGGCTATTCGCAAGGTGGTTGGACAGCTTCGAGTGCTAACACTCGCACCCAAAAGACAGTGGATATGAAGCGTGTGAAGGCGGAGATGGGATTCTCGGCGGCGGATTACTTCTCGTTGGTGTTTGAGAACGTGGCGACCAAGAGCGATATCGACAACCTCGATGATTTGACAGGTACGGAGTTGGAGGCTGCGGAGACTGAACTATTCAGAACCTCAATTGCGGAGTCTTTGCGTGCTACGATGTGGGCAGGTGACACAACTTTGGACTCGGGGCTTAACACCTTTGATGGCTTTTTGAAGAAGGTGGCAGCAGGTGTGGACGACGAGGATATCGTGGCATTGACATTCACCAAGGGTACTAACTCTACGCCAGAGTATACGCAAACTCTGTTTGCTAATCTTTGGGATCAAGCATCTGTGTCGTTGCAAGCGGCTAAGAGTGAGGGTCAATTGGCGATATTCGTGACATCGGATATATACAACCACTACGAGATGGCATTGGATGCTGTGGGTGCCGAGGGTGCTTATGTCGATGCGCAGACAGGTCGCATGAAGTTGATGTATCACGGTATGGAGGTGATTGATATGCAGGTTGCGCCATACCTAAGCGCACTTGGTATGGTCGATACATTTGCATTTATTACCGACAAGCGCAACTTGGTGATGGCGGTGAATACGGCAGATTATCCAGGTTCGGAGATTAGAATGTGGTACAACCCCGACGAGATGGAGAATCGTCAGCGTGCAACATTTGCTGTGGGTTGCGAGATTGTCGATTTGGGCATGATTTCGTATGGCTCAATCGAAGTAGAGGAGGAGTAGCCCAATGAGTAGCAAATCAAATGTTGGAGGGATATTCAGCGTTGATATGTGGTTAGCCAAGGATGATGGGAGGGGCAATCCTCCCACACCTTTGGATAGTGTGCGCATACCCATAATTTCGTCCAGCAGCTCATACCAGGAGGTGGAGAGTGTGAGCAGCGGAGGAGTGTGCAAAGTGGAGCATACCCTCACTATTGTGTGCGAGGAGAATTTTTGGGGCGATAAGCGACTCTGTGGGGCAGATGTCGTTGGATGTGTGGCAAGAGTGGAGCTGTTGGGGCGTGGCAAGATACTACTTGGATGGAGCCCAAATTTGGGGTACGACCAGCCACTTAGGCTCACAAAGTTTACGACGCAGAGTACAGGAGCGGCGAATGAGAGATTGTATAGAACTTGGGTGTTTAAGAGCTACTCAACAAGTTCGCTCGTTTAAAATTTAACGTGAGTTCGAAAATTTGGACTCACACCTCTTATGGAGCGTAAGCGACTAAGCCCCATCCCCAAGGGAGGGGGCTTGGGGGTGGGGTAAAACATAATTAACGAGGGAGAGAAAATATTTAGGAAATTATGACAAAGAGTAAAATAGCGGTGACTAACCACACTATAGACCCCTATATTGTGGGTGGCAGTGTGGCGGTTAAGAGTAATAAATATTGGCGATGGGGCGACGACAATATGTTCCCAAACGCATTGGCAGCAATGTCTCGAAGGGCGACAACACACCGCCGAATCATAAACGATAAGGCGGATTATATTGCGGGTAAGGGTATAGCCTACGATGTACAAATCCCACTATTGGGTAGTTTCGTGGGGCGTGTTAATTCGCAGGGTGAGACTCTGCGTCAGGTGATTGCGAAGTTGGCGTTTGACAAGACGCTGTTCGGAAATGCCTTTTTGGAGGTTGTGTGCGATGAGGCTCGCAGTACTCTGTCGCTGTTTCATCACGACGCTTCGAAGTGTCGTGTGGCGGCAGATTCCAAGGCGGTGATTCTGCATCACGATTGGAGGGTGTTTAAGTCGGAGGAGTCGGTTGCCGTGTCGTTGTACCCCGAATTTGGGAGTGCCGAGGATGGAACTTTGCGTGCGATGATTCACTACAAGGATTATGAGCCAATGTTTGAGCACTATGGTGTGCCAGCATATATTGCGGGGTTGAATGTGTCGGCGATAGCCTACAAAACCGATAGATGGAATATGTCGAGACTCGACAATTCGTTCCAAATGTCGGGCATAATGTTGTTGGACAATGCCGTGGATAGCGAGCAGGAGGCCGAGGAGGTGATTCGTACGGCACAGAGCAAATTTGGCGGAAAGCCAGGGCAGGTGTTGTTCGTCATAAAGGAGGGGTCGGATAACGATAATTCGAAGTTTATACCCATATCCTCCGAGAACGATGGCGATTGGAGTGAGTTGCACGACCAAGCGATGAGCGATATTGTGGTGGCACACTCGTGGTTCAGGGCACTGAGTGGTTTGGATTACGACACGGGGTTTAGTGCCGAGCGCATATTGTATGAGTATGAGGTGGCACTCAACACCATAATATTGGGTGAGCAGGAGGAGTTGCTGGAGCCCATAAAGAGGGTCATAGCCACCACGCTTGGGGTTGATTGCTCGTCGCTGGAGATTATAAATCGTCCGCCTACGACCACGAAGCCTTCGTACATGAAGGTGTGGGAGGCTCGCAAGGCAGATGGATTTGAGTATGATGCGGAGGATGAGAAGCAGCAGTTATTTATTTCGGAGATTTAGTTAGAGTATGGAGAAGTATAATATATTTATGGTTATCGAGCCCGAGGAGGTGAAGCTATTGGCATTTACGGATGTGGTGTCGGTGCCCGATGAGTTTGTGGGGGGTGAGAATATTCGTTATGCGTTGAGCCGATTTGTGCAGCCTGTCGTGGGTGAGAGGATGTTGTGTGCGGTGAGTGATGGTAACTACGAAGATTTGAAAACCAAGTATTTGCAGCCTGCCATAGCATTTTATGTGAGGCATATTTCGGGGATTGATTCGGACGAAGAGTCGAAGCGAGTGATTACTCGTGCGAGACATTATCTAAAGGAGATGTCTCGCCATTTGAATACCCATAGCGACTCATACAGAGAGTATGATGGAGCGGAGAATATTTTAAATAGGTGTAAGATTCATGGAGATTTGGTACAGATACTTTAGTGGAGTGTTGCTGTCGCTGTGTGCCCTATTTTCGCCCATAACGCCGCTGGTGTGGTGTGTCGTGGCATTTATTGGTATAGACTTCTTGACGGGGATTGCAGCCTCTAGGGCACGAGCTCGCAGAGAGGGTAAGGAGTGGTATTTTCGGAGTTTTTATGCGTGGCGCACAATCTACAAATTGGGATTTACCCTTATTTCGATTGGCATGGCGTGGCTGTTGGATGAATGTGTAATGACCTTTGTGACGCTGAATTTGGCTAGATTAGTCACTGGATTTGTGTGTGGAGTGGAGATGTGGTCGTTTTTGGAGAATGCGGCTCAGATATCGGATGCTCCACTCTTTAGATGGCTGCAAAAATTTGTGTATCAAAAGGTTAAAGATAAGGTGTAGCTGCCAGTAAGGTTGGTGTTGTGGGGTGTTTGAGAGTGTTAAGAAAATTTTTATTAACAAATATGGTCTAAAAATTTGGAAGATATAAAAAAAAGCCATATATTTGCACTCGCTATTCAGCTAATGGTGCGTTAGTTCAGTTGGTTAGAATACGTGCCTGTCACGCACGGGGTCAGGGGTTCGAGTCCCCTACGCACCGCCAAAGAGAAACTTCATAAGAGGTTTCTCTTTTTTTTGTATCAATACCTCCCTCTCTATTTGGTTTGACCGAAGAATTTTTGTAGTTTTGTCTATTATAGGGGAGTTCTAATTTTTCCCTAAAATACCTTTCAGCTACTAATCTCCCCTTTTTGCCTCTGCAAAAATCGGTGGTAGGAGTCACTACAACCCACTTTTGCAAAGACAAAAATGGGCAATTATTAACTAAAAATTAAAATCAGGGAGAAAATAGAACTCCCCTATACCAAAACCTAAAACTATGAAGAGACTATTTTTACTTCTATTGACGCTATGCGGTGTCGTGGCACTCAATGCTGCAACGGTCGATACACTACAAATCCGTAGCGAGAAAATGGGGCGTGACATCAACACCCTCGTTATTAAGCCTAAAGTGAAGGCAAACAAAAAGTGCCCAACGCTATATCTATTGCACGGTTACAGCGGCAAGGAGTCGTCGTGGATGAGACTCCGAGATTTGCGCCCCTTGGCAGATAAATATGGAATGATTATCGTATGTCCCAACGGCGAAAATAGCTGGTATTGGGATAGCCCCAAAAATCCAAAATCGCAATTTGAAACCTTCGTGAGCAAGGAACTCACCGAATACATAGACAAAAACTACAAAACCATAGCTCACCGCACAGGTCGTGCTGTGTCTGGTTTTAGCATGGGTGGTCACGGAGCTATGTGGAGTGCACTTCGCCACAAAGATGTGTTTGGTGCTGCGGGTGCCATAAGTGGTGGTTTGGATATTCGCCCATTCCCCGAGAGATGGAAAATGGCGGCTCAACTTGGCAAAAAAGAGGGCAATGAGCAGGTGTGGGATGACCACGCGGCGATTAACGCCATAGGGGATCTTAAGAATGGTGATTTGCGCATGATTATCGATTGCGGAGTGGATGATTTCTTTATTGATGTGAATCGTGCATTCCACCAAGCATTGGTCGATAAGAAAATCTCGCACGACTACATTGAGCGCGCAGGGGCGCATACAGCTACATATTGGCGCAACTCTATCATCTATCAAGTGCACTTCTTCGACCAATACTTCACGGAGCAGACCGCTCTACGCAACCAACGCACAGCTGCAAGCAAAACAGGAGTAGCAACAATCGAAAACGATTGGTTGAAGGTGCAGGTGAGCAAAAAGGGTGCTGAGCTAATGAGCATCGTAAATAAGGATTCGGGCAGAGAGTACCTATGGCAGGGAGACCCCACATATTGGAAATTCCGCTCGCCCGTGTTGTTCCCAATCGTGGGTGCTGTGTGCGACAACACATATAAAATAGATGGCAAGGAGTACACCATGACCATACATGGCATAGCTCGTGATTATGACTTTAAACTCGTGAAATTGGCTCCATCGGAGGCTGTATATCGCCTAGTGAGCAATGACGAGATGAAGGCTAAATACCCATATGATTTCACATTGGAGATTGCCTACAAGCTATCTTTGGACGAAATCAAAGTGTCGTACAAGGTTGTGAACCCCAATGACGATACCATGTATTTCCAACTCGGAGCACACCCAGGATTCAACTACATGAACTTCGACCCCGAAGCTGCCGTGCAGGGATATTACCAATTTGCCGACAAAAAAGCAGGCGACAAAATCAGCGTGAGCCGCAGCAACAAAGATGGATTCATAGTCAAGAAACGCGAGAGCGTGACTTTGAGCGAAGATGGCACACTACCACTCACCAAGAGCACATTTAACAAGGACGCACTTGTGTTGGAGGGCAACCAAGCCCAAGAGGTCGCACTGCTCGACAGCAACAAAAAGCCCTACGTGAGGGTTAAATTCGATGCCCCAGTAGTGGGATTGTGGTCTAAGGGTGGCGATTTGTACGCTCCATTTGTATGCATAGAGCCATGGTATGGCAGATGCGACGATGCAAATTATAAGGGCGAATACAAAGACAAGCCTTGGATGCAGAGCCTAAAGGCTAAGGATACATTCAAGAGCTCTATATCAATTGTCATAGAGAAGTAGTTTTATAGGGGAGGGGCTCGCTACGGCGAACCTCTCTCTTTCTTATTACAACCTAGCCAGTATATCTGCACTTCGGCGTTCTACATCCGAACACAGAGCATCAATGTCGTGGTGCTGCAATTCGCCATTGCGCACAACTATTTCGCCTGCCACCATCGTGAGAGTTACATCTGAGGCTTTGGCACAGAACACCAGCGATGATACCAAGTTGTGGTTGGGGCGATGGTGTATGCGGTGAATATCCACAACTATAATATCGGCTAGTGCCCCCTCTGCAATCACTCCCAGCTTGCCCTCCATGCCTATCGCCTTTGCGCCATTAGTGGTTGCCATGCGTAGTATGTCGATGGCCGATATTGCCACGGGGTTGAGTGTCGCAACTCGCTGCAAAAGTGCCGCAGAGCGCATTTCGCCCCACATGTCGAGGTCGTTGTTGGAGCATACTCCATCTGTGCCAATGCAGCAATTCACCCCCCTGTCGTGCATCTTGGCTATGGGGGCTATACCACTTGCTAGCTTCATATTACTCTCGGGGCAGTGTGCCACGGAGCATCCTCGTGACTTTATGAGCTCTATTGCCGAGTCGTCTAGGTGCACGCAGTGTGCAAGAATTGTACTATCGCCAAGCACTCCGCACTCGTCGAAATATTCGGCAGGGTTTTGGGAATATGCCTCACGGATTATAGCCTCCTCGGAGGGTGCTTCCCACAAGTGTGTGTTTATGGGGAGTGAGTGTTGTTGAGCCTTGGTAGTTGCCATCTTGGCAGTTGCTGGGGGCACAGTATATGGAGCGTGAGGAGCAACTCCACCACGCACTAAACTCTCCCCCTCGACCTCGGTAACTAATTCACTGAGGTTCTTGGCAAATAGCTCTTCACGACCCACAATCACCGTCTCGGTGAGCAGGGCACGCATCCCCATATCCTTGGCTGCACGTGCCACACGAGCCATCGAGAAGTACATATCTACAAACGTAGTAGTTCCGCCTAGCAACATTTCGGCTATCGACAATCGCGCTCCAGCCTCAATATCGTCGTCGCTTAGGAGTGCTTCGAATCGCCACACGTGGTCGTTGAGCCATGTCATCAAATCCATATCCTCGTATAGGTTGCGCATGAGCGTCATGGATGCGTGAGTGTGGGTGTTTATGAGCCCTGGCATCACCAATTTGCCTTGGCAATCTATCTGCTCGCAATCGGGATTTTGTGTGACGAAATCCGAAATGACAGAGTTGTCGCTGCTCACCAATACGATTTTGTCGCCACGTGTAGCGACAGCTCCGTGTGTGATTTTGTCGCCGTCCAACATTGTGAGTATTTGGCAGTTGTATAGAAGTTTTGTGCTCATAATTAATGTGTGTTATTTTTCGACCGATATACCATGAATCGTCAGCATCTGATCCCCATTGCTACTGTTTGATAGTATCTTTATGATTTTGTGGAATGGACCCACCTCTTTGCGTTGCACTTCGTACCTCACATTCACTTCGGCACTACCTTGAGGTGGAATTGGGCGTTTGGGGTATTTCACCTTGATGCAGGTGCAGGTGGTCGATGCCTCGGTTATCACTAGGGGTGTGGTGCCAGAGTTGCGTATGGTGAATGTGTGCTCCACATCCGCCCCTTTGCGAGTCACTCGCCCAAAGTTGTGTGTTGCGCTATCTGCCTCTATAATAGCTCCTTGGGCAAAGCACATGACTCCTATCAGCGTAAGTGTGAATGTTAGAAATAATCGTTTCATACTTGTTAATCCATCTTAAATATGTAGGTTATAGTACCTCCTTGCTGAAAATTCTCACTCGACGAGAATTGAGTCTTTAGGGCTGCCCTGCGTGCCGCTTCGACCAACTCTGTACTGTTGGTTGTGGAACCTTGTGCACGATACATTGCGGCGGTTACCTCGCCTCGCTCATTGACCACCACCTCCATAATCACCTTGCCGTGCATGTTGCCATCGTAGGTTGGTTTGGGGAGTGTGCCCACCACGCTGCGCCCTGTGAGGTTGTATGCCACACCGTTTAGACCTTCGCCCGAACCATCGGCAGCACCCTCTGGAGTGCCACTCTCGTCGCCCTGATTACCCTCTTGGGGTGTGGGTGAGCTGCCTTGCGAAGTGGCGGTGCTACTCTCTGTGCGCCCTGGGAATAGAGCTCGTTGATTTACCTCTCGGGGCTTCTCCTCCACAACTTCGGGTGTAGGTTTCTCATCCATTTCGGGGGCTGGGATATCCACCTCACCTCTGTCGTCGGTGGGGGTTTCGACGGGTGGAGCTGTCACTTTGGGCTGTGGTGGGGTGGGGGCTGCCACATCCGTAGCTGCCAAATCCTTTGTGCCCGAGCCTGTTTCGCTCACGCCAAAATTTATGAGTATTCCCTCCTCAGCGGGTGTAGGAATATCGAAGCAGAAACTCACAAACAGCAGCACGCATGCCACTCCAACAAAGTAGAGCAGCATAGCCGCCACACCCCAGCGGCGTGGAGCACGGTCGTCATCTTGTTTGTAGTAATTGTCCATTTTGTTAGTTGGGTGAAGTTGCCAATATCAACTTGTAGTTGTTCCTCTTCGATATGTTCATAATCTGCACTGCCTCATCCACCGCCACGCTTTTGTCGCAGTGTAGCGATATGGTGGGCTCCTCTTGCCCTTCGAGCTTTAGGCGCAGAGCACTCTCGACACCATCCAGACCATTCACCACATTGCCTTCGACGTAGTAGCGATACTTACCTCCCAAATCCTCTATCGACACAGTTGTTATAGCTTTGTCTTTGAGTTGGTTGGCACTTCTAGGTAGCATCAACTTCAGGGCATTGGGGTTTATGAGTGTGGTGGCAATCAACAAAAATAGTAGCAGTAGGAACATCAGGTCGGTCATAGATGCCGACGAGAATGATTTATCTACCTTTGATCCTCTCTTAATAGCCATAGTGATTTACGATTGTTTGGGGGTTGATGGTTGAGCTGGTTGGTTCAATATATCCATAAATGCTATTGAGTTAGCCTCCATTCTAAATACAAGTTTCTCTATACGCACCACAAGGTAGTTGTAGCCGAAATATGCTGGGATACCAACGATAAGTCCAGCCACCGTAGTGACCATAGCCACATACATACCACCTGCCAACACAGCCATATCGACTGTGCCGCCACCAGCAGCCATATCCATAAACGTGCGCACCATACCCAACACCGTGCCCAAAAATCCAATCATGGGTGCTCCACCTGCAATAGTAGCCAATGCTGGGAGGTTGCTCTCCAATTTAGACACCTCTAGGTTTGCTACGTTCTCTATAGCGTTTTGAATATCTGCCATAGGGCGTCCGACCCTCACAATTCCCTTCTCGACCATGCGTGCGATAGGTGTACCATTGCTGCGGCACAGCTCCACTGCCGCCTTGACTTTGCCTTCGTATATGAAGTCACGTATGCGGTTCATAAAGTTTGCATCAATTTGCGACGCTTTGCGTATGGCCAAATATCTCTCCACGAATATAAAGATGGTGACACCACCCAGCAATACGAGTGGCCACATCAACCATCCGCCCTTGCCAAAAAGTTCCCAGAGTCCCATTTGACTCTGCTGTGCAACCTCTGTGGTCGCCGCTTGCATAAAAGTAATCATTTGTTTAAGTTTTTATTATTTAATCATTATTCTTTTTAACTCCTACATTTTTGCGTGTGAATCGAGCTTTTACCCTCTCTCTCAAATCCTTGAAATTGTTAAAACTCTCCTTGTAGTATATTCCGATGCCCGTCTCCTGCAAACCTTGGTTCTCGTCGTATCTATCTATGGTTTGGGTGAATCCTCTCAGGCGCAATGCTCCCGAGCGGTCTATAAGCCAGGTGATGTATGCCTCGCCTGTGAAGTTCGACGATGTGGCATCCTCCTCCGTTTCGCCCGACGACGATATGTCGTTGTTGGTGTAGTTACCCTCCACTTCGACTAGTAGGCGATTGTTGATTAGCGAACGCGAAATTCCGAAATCCAACTCATCGCCCGCAAGTTCCGATTCGGGGCGGTAGCGAATCACCACATTGTAGTTGCTCGACGACAACCAGTTGCTCAATTGATTGGTCAGCAACTCAAATCCTGTGGCGGCGGTGGTCGAGACTCCCAAGTCGGATGTTGAGCCCGAAGCACTCTCCGAAATGAAACTATTTGCCAACATCAGGTAGAAGAATTGACGAGATATAGTCTCCTGGTCGTTGAGCAGATTTGCCACTATGGCTTGTTGCTCGGGGTCGCCCGTGGGCAGTGATATAGCAAACGACACCTCGGGTTGGAGCAATCTATCTTGGAGCAATATGGTGCAATCCACAGGCACCGCGCGCGTAGATTCATCCGATATGAGGGGTTGCAACGATGTCTTGAGTTTGTATACCGCCTCTATGTCGAGCCGAGCATCTAGAGGGTCACCACTCCATTGGATTGTGGAGCCTGGGTTTATTACGAATCGCTTGTTTACGATGTTGCGCAGCGTGAATAGGTAGTTACCCTCGACTATGGTGTAGTCGCCATACATATCGAAAATATTGGCTCTGGGGTTCACTCTCATATTTATTCTACCCTCGCCACGCCCCCTGATAATGTCGCCCACTGTGGGGTCAATCACCAATTGGAAATCGGCATCGGGGGTGACACTTAGCGACATATTTATATTCAAATTACTCTGCCTAGCCTCTCTTTTGCGCCTGTCATTTTCGAAGAATCGGCTCTTTATGTACATTATATCGGTGGTGTCTACACGTTGCTCGGGGGTTACGAACTTGATGAATTCGGCGGTGGAGATATTAGCCTTGCTCGACAGCGGCATGAAAAACTCCGAGTTGTCGTTTGTGGTGGCTGTGATATCCATATTCACACCCGCTTTATTGCCCTTTATCTCTACCACACCTGTGGCGAACATCGTGCCGTAGAATAGGTCGTTGTCTCGCACCGTGGTGTTCAGAGCCAAGAAATCATCCACATTGAGTCGTATGTGGTAGGCTATGTTGGATAGGTGTTGGAGGCTGACATTCATGGTCATGACGCCTTGATTGTTGAGCGTGTCGGTGACTATCACGTTGCGGCACGTGAGTTCATTATCCTTGACATCTATGCGCACGTTGGGGACTCTATACGTAACGTTTGTGTAATCCACACGGCTCTCCATATTGTTGATATCGACATGCCCCTCCAGGGTTGCTGCTCGTCGTTCGCCACTCACCGACAGAGATGCGTTGGCATACCCCGTGGTCGAAGATAGGATACCCTTTAGTGGTGCATCCAACAGACCTAGGTGCAGACTATCAACCTCCATTTTGGCGTAGTACTTAGCCTTGGCAGGTATGAAATATCCTTGAATTAGAGTATCCTTTTTTATGCGATTGGTGAGCGATACTATCGCTTGATTCTGTTCGGCATCCCACGCCGCGCGCAGATTCATTGGGGGTGCGGGCAACTCATTCACACTCACCGAATCGAGCATAATATTAGCCTCGACCCTCATATTGTATAGTGCAGAGCTAGCCACAACATCTCCATTGGTGACACCCTCGACATTGTACCCCAATGCTTGGGTTACGGAGGAGAGTATCGACAGGTCGAAGTTGTGCATATCTATCCTAACGGTGTCGCTTGGCGAGCGTGAAGCTAGCCCCTCGATTAACAACTCCTGCTTATCGTTTTGGATTACGAAGTGATTTATAGCCACTCCCGATCTATCGATTTCGATATTGCGTGCTTTGACATTCCACTGCTGCTCGCCCTGTACAATCTGCGATGGTAGCAGGCGCACGGATGCCATGCGACCTCTTTGGGGGTCGTTGCTAAGGTTGGCTATGGCACTAATTGTGGTCGATGTGGATTCATCTTCGTTGTTGTATCCAGCCGTGAATTGAGCTTTGTTGTTGATAATACCTCCCGTGATGGATATATCTTTGAATTGGCGAGTTCCGACCAATAGCTCTTTGAACGAACCATATACAGAGAGTGAGTCCATGGTGTTGGTGGCATCCAAATTAAGGTCGAGGGCAAGTACCGAGTTGAGCTCCACGTATTGCGACTTTGCCGACACAGATATGTCGTGCGACGTGGTGCTATACATCAAATCCAAGCGGCTATCGTTGGATATGGTGATGCCCTCCTCCACAAAAATTTTGTTTAGTGGGCTCATATCCTTCACATCTATCGACAACATGGAGTAGCTATCCGTATAATTCACAACCATATCCTCGCTTTTGGTCTCCTTGAGCTTAGATATCTCCCTTTCGGAGTACAATGCAGGCAGATAGTTGCTCATGGAGTTGCGCAAAAAGTATAAGGACTCTTGGTATGTGTCGCGCGAACGATAGGACAAATCGACATAGTCGGATGCAAATTCGAAGGATTTACCTAGCGAATCACTACGCATAACAACAGATATGGTGTCGCCCACGAACTTCGAACTGTTGTACAGATATTCGATATTCGACAATTGAATCTCGCCATTTATATCGTTTATGTTGTTGCCCTCGCCCCTGAGAGCCACCACTGCCGATATACGAGATATGGAGTCACGTCTGTTTATTTGCCACTTGCGCAAATCTATGTCGTTGAGTGACACATCCGCTTCGTAGGTCATCTGCTCTTGGCGCATATCTACACGACCTATGGCATAAAATCCCAGACCTCTATTTCGAGACGACACCTCGCCATATAGCTCGCCATTGGATATGTGCCCATCGTATATCACATTGCGGAGCATCTCGCCTCGCAACTCCACACGATCTATATCGCCACGTGCCACAGCCAACTGCATAGGGTTGTTTATGTCGGCAGTTATGGTAGAGCTCATCCACACTCTACCTAGCTCCTTGCTCTTTAGGATTTTGCCTAGCTCTAGTGCGTCGGTGGTTATATCTCCATCTATCACGTGGCTTCCATCTTCGCCCTCCTTTAGTGTGATTGTCGAGCGCAAAGCTCCCACCGAAGTGTTGATTGCTGCGGTGGTGGCAAAATCTGTGAGTTTACCTTTGAACACGCCGCTGTATGTCACATCGCCTAACATATTGAACTGCTCTTGCAGGGGCTCTGAGGGCTCTTTTCTGGTGAATATGGTGTATAGGCGGCTAATGTCCGTAGATGTGGTTTTGCTTTGGGCAATATCGGCTGATATGTGGCTGTTGCGGAAGTTGGGTAGCGATGTGATGTGAACCTTTGCAGATAGGGAGCTCGCCTCTTCGAACTGCGAACGTATAAGGTTTACGTTCAAATCATCAACTTCGCCTTCGACCTCCACATATACTCCCGTGAGTAGCACTCCCCAATGTTGCATGGTGGGGGCAAAGTAGGCTATGTCGTCACTCGAAATGGTTGAGTAGTTGAGTTTTGCATCGATATCTACACTCTCCACAAAGTTTCGATACTCGCTCCACGAACCACCCACAACCGATATGTAGGGTGCTGTAATGTGGCTATGACGGCTATCAATAGTGCAATTCTCAAAGTTCAAAATTCCGCTATTCACATAGAGTTCACTGGAGAGATTCTTCACCTCGAAACCGCTCTTTTCGGTGAGCGACATTTTTTTGATTTGTGCGTGTACCGATGCTCCATTTATGGAGAACTCTGTGAGCTCAGCGGTGATATCCTGGAACTTCATATCGCCATAATCCACGCCGTACGTGGGATTGCGGTGGTTCAGCAGGTCGATTACAACATCAACTCCCGACACAGTCAATTTGCCGAACGACACCTCCATGCTCTTTTTGGCTGGGGTTTTGGGGATTAGCTTATCGACTACGGTTTTTATGTTCATAATCGAATCTTTGCTTTGGCGCAGATTGAGCACTCCGCCCTCTACTTGGCCATACCCGAACTTTAGCTCTCGTGCATTGAGCGAGAATTTTTGAATCTGCACCTCTGCGTTTTTCACATACAAAAGAGTATCTTGCTGGAAATCTTCGACATAAAAATCACGAATTTTCACATTTCCAAATACCCCCAAATGTATGGCTCCGATATCTACTCTTGTGCCCAAATAGTCGCTCGAGAAGCTCGTAGCACGCTCTATTAGACGATTCTGCACCGAAGGAATAGTGAGCAGAATCGACAGTAGCACGGGAAGTATTATCAACAACAATAATGCTGCGGATATGAGCTTTAATAATATTTTTATAACTTTGCGCACTGAATACTACTTTTGGTCAGGTGTGGGTACCAATGCTACGCATTGACTCCAAACTACAAATGTAACGTTTTTTTATGTAAATATTAGTATAATACTTCAAAAAATAAAGCTATGGATATCACCATTCTAGGAATCGAATCTTCGTGCGACGACACCTCTGCAGCCGTAATTCGCAACACCACACTCTTGTCCAATGTCATAGCCTCTCAAGCTGTGCACGTTAAGTATGGTGGTGTAATCCCCGAATTGGCGTCTCGTGCCCACCAGCAAAACATAATCCCAGTGGTCGATACCGCACTCAAAGAGGCTGGAATTACTCCAGACAAACTCGATGCCATAGCCTTCACTCGAGGCCCTGGATTGGTGGGTTCTTTGCTCGTGGGGGTATCTTTCACCAAGGGGTTGGCTTTGGCGCACGACATACCCATGGTCGAGGTTAATCACCTGCAAGGGCATATTCTGTCGCACTTCTTGGACTTGCCAGACAGGGAGGTTCCACACCCCAAATTTCCATTTTTGGCACTCTTGGTGAGTGGAGGTCATAGCCAAATTGTGCGTGTGGATTCACCCCTCGAGATGGAGATTATTGGCTCCACGATAGATGATGCCGCAGGCGAGGCGTTTGACAAATGTGCCAAGGTTATGGGGTTGCCATACCCAGGTGGCCCCGTGATTGATAAACTCGCTAAGGAGGGTGACCCCAAGGCATTTAAGTTTGCCAAGCCTCAGGTGTCGGATTTGAACTATTCATTCTCGGGGCTCAAGACTTCGTTCCTGTACACGCTGCGTGATGCCATGGCTCAAGACTCCGAATTCATAGAGAAGAACAAGTCCGATTTGTGTGCGTCGCTGCAATCCACAATAGTCGAAATTTTGCTCCACAAACTAATCCTCGCAACCAAGCAGACAGGCATAAAAGAGGTGGCAATAGCGGGTGGTGTATCCGCAAATTCGGGGCTGCGCAACGCTGTGGCTGCGGAGGGCAAAAAGCGTGGCTGGAACACATATATCCCAGAGCTTAAATTCACCACCGATAATGCTGCAATGATTGCAATATCAGGCTTTTATCGTTATAACCAAGGGCTCACATCGCCACTCGATGTATCGCCCGTCGCCCGCATAGAGGAGATGATGTAAGTAGTGTAAAACAATTATTGTCATATTTTTAAAAGCACTCTTGGAGATGAGATATTTTTCACTATTAAATTTCAGTATAGAACCACTATATTTTCAATTCAATAGCAAAAAATCTCATCTCCAATAGCACTCTTAAAAACACACCAATAATTATTTTACCCTACTTAATAAGTAGT
>JBCQUV010000039.1:0-14892 GCA_047173765.1 Rikenellaceae bacterium | reverse complement strand
CGCTGTCGAGGTTAAAAACAATAGCCATAATTTACACTTTTTAATCCTGTGCAAAATTATGGCTATTGGGTGTGCAAGTCAATGCGTTTTCGTGGAGACGGTTACAGTTTATTATTGTCCGATAAAGCTTCACCTATGTCATCCTGAATCAAGTTCAGAATGATATAGGTGGGGATTTAATATTTGTTGCTTACTATCCCATTGTGTAAAAGAAGAATCGCATTGTGACTCAAAAACAACAATCCCGACTAACACCAAAGTTAGTCGGGATTGGCAATAATGCGTTATTAAATGTTTGGCTTAGAAAGAGTAAGTTGCACCAAGAGTAAGAACTCCAAATCCATAACCAACCTCAGCAAACATAGCCCAAGAGTCATTGAAGCAGTAACGAGCACCCAATTGACCTCCTAAGATAAAATCATCATCAGCCTCGCCAGTAGCAATATTGTAACCAAGGATAAGTCCACCATAAGTGTCCCACTTAGTGCCCTCTACAATGTGCTCCAAGAAGTGGTAGTTAGCACGAATACCCAAAAGAAGGTGGTCGATGCCTTCAGTACCAAGATAACCAATAGCAGCACCAACACCAACGTGCTCGTGAACAGCTTGCTCATAGTATAGCGAAACAGGGATTCCTGCGCCACTATCCAAACCAACAGCTGCACCGATGAAACGAGTGTCTGAATTGAAAGATTGTGCATTTACAGCACACACTGCGCATATCATTAGCGCAATAGACAGAATGATTTTTTTCATGATAAATGTAGTTAAAAAATGTTTTATATAAATATAATAGGTAACGATAAGATAATTATAAGTAGTGTAAAACAATTATTGCCATATTTTTAAAAGCACTCTTGAAGCGATATTTTTCACTATTAAATTTCAATGTAGATCCACTATATTTTCAATTCAATAGCAAAAAATCTCATCTCCAATAGTACTCTTAAAAACACACCAATAATTATTTTACCCTACTTATTTTTACAAAATAGTCGCTACGGTAGTTTTATGACTATAAACTACTTTTTTACTTTAGCTTCAACTTTGATTTTTTTGAATGCCTTTATAATTTCAGCATTATTAGTTTTTTGCTTATTGTAGCGTACTGTTGCAACTTTGCTCTTTAGGTTGATATCTACATTTTCAACACCACTTATTGATGATATCTTTTTTGTAGCAGTAGCAGCCTCTTTGTCGGTTTTTATGTCAGTTATAAATTGAGTTGTTGTGGTAGTGACCTTTTGTTGCGTAGTAGTTTGCTTTGTTGTTGATACAGGTGTAGCCTCTTTTTGTTTAGCTGAAGCCGTTGAAACAGAGATTGCTACCATTGCAATTAGTGCGATGACAAATAAATTTTTCATTAATTTAGTTTTGTTTAATTAGTATAATATATTATTACAATGAGACAAATGTAGCAATATTTGTCGATTTAACCAATAGTTAGTTGTGCAATTTTCTATATTTTCATATCTTTGTTACATGAGTCGGATTGTAAAAAAAGCTGCGAATAGTGATTTGGGACTCTCTGCAGAGCAAATTCTACATAAGTATTGGGGCTATGCGGAGTTTCGTTCCATTCAGCGTGAGATTATAGAGTCGGTGATGGGTGGGCGAGACACTTTGGCATTGATGCCTACGGGTGGCGGAAAGTCTATCACCTATCAAATTCCTGCACTCTTGAGCGATGGTGTGTGTGTGGTTGTA
Source organism: Rikenellaceae bacterium (assembly GCA_047173765.1). Lineage (GTDB taxonomy): Bacteria > Bacteroidota > Bacteroidia > Bacteroidales > Rikenellaceae > Alistipes. The sequence goes on along the minus strand of JBCQUV010000039.1, from coordinate 13,185 downwards.
TCGCCGCTTATAGCTCTCATGAAAGATCAAGTCGATGGACTCCGCAAGCGAGGGATTTCGGCTGTGGCTATACATTCAGGTCTCTCACGCAAGGAGATTGATAGGGCATTGGATAACTGCGTATATGGCGATGTCAAGTTCTTGTATCTCTCGCCCGAGAGGGTCGAAACCGACATGTTTTTGCTCCGACTCCAAAAGATGACCGTGTCGCTTGTTGCGGTGGACGAAGCACACTGTATATCGCAATGGGGATACGATTTTAGACCTTCATACCTCAATATCTCGAAGCTTCGCGAGGTGATACCCTCTACGCCGATTCTCGCCTTGTCGGCATCGGCCACAGATGTTGTCGCGGCGGATATTATGAAGCAGCTTCGCTTTACCTCGCCACACACCATTAGAACCGATTTTTCGAGACCAAACTTAAGCTATGTAGTGCGCCATGATGACAACAAACAGCTCCAAATAGATAATCTGTTGCGCAATGTCGAGGGTAGCGGTATTATATATGTTCGCACACGTGAGGAGTGTCGAGAGCTCAGCGAAGCGTTGCAACGAGATGGTATATCCTCGACCTATTACCATGGAGGCTTGCCGCACGGTGAGCGTTTGATCCGTCAAGATGAGTGGATACGAAACAAGTGTCGAATAATGGTTGCTACCAACGCCTTTGGTATGGGCATAGATAAACCCGATGTGAGGTTTGTGATTCACCACACCATGTGCAGTTCTCTGGAGGCATACTACCAAGAGGCAGGTCGTGCAGGTCGTGATGGCAGGCGTAGCTACGCACTTTTGTTGGTGGCAGAGAGTGATGAGCAGCGAATTCGCAAACGAGTGATGATGGAGTTTCCTCCTCTCGAAGAGGTGAAGATGATATACGACACCCTTTGCAGCTATCTATCTATACCATTCGAAGAGGGGGCATACAAATCATATAAGTTTAATATATACGATTTCTGTCGCCAACGCAGGTTGTTTGGTGCAACTGTGCGAAGTGCATTCAAGCTCCTCGAAATGAATGGATATATGGCATATATTGAGGATGCGTCAATCCCTTCACGTGTGATGTTTAGAGTCTCTCGTGACGACCTATACAAAATCAGATTGCCAAAGCCCAAAATGGAGGAGGTGCTTAGCACAATACTTAGATTGTATGGTGGGGTGTTTTCAGACCTCAAAAAGATTGATGAGGGTGAGATTGCTATGTGGTGCCAGCTAACATTTGACGACGTCGTGGAGTTGCTCAAAGAGTTGAGCATGTTGCGTGTGATCTACTACGCATCGTCGGTTCAAACCCCTCTAGTTCGTATGTATGTCAATCGTGCGAAACTTAATGAAATATATATTGCTCCCGACACCTACACCCATCGCCGAGAGATGTGCGAAGATAGAATATCAAAGGTTGTGGAGTATATAGCCAACTCAACGGAATGTCGCTCTTCGTTGTTGGAGAGTTACTTTGGCGAGAAAACCCCCAAGCCGTGCGGTGTGTGTGATATCTGCTTGGGCAAAAAGAGAAGTGGGGTAGATAGCTCTCTCGATAATCAGATTTTGAGTGTGATAGAGAGTGGTAGCTACGACATTCAGCAGATTGCATCGAGCATAAAATCTCCCGCAGACAAGGTCGTGGAGAGTGTCGAAAGGTTGGTGAGCGAAGGAAAAGTGAAGTATGAGGGTGCTTTTTTGGTTTTGAGTTAGGAGTTAGAACTTTTTTTTATAACTTTGCAGAGTAAAGAGAATCTATGATAAATCAAGCAACACTGCGCAAAATCAGCAATGAGGAGACCGTAAAACTCCCAGCCCTTAGCTTTAAGGGGCATATTGTCGTTGTCGATAAGGAGGAGGATATCGCCGCCGCATGTGAGGATTTGTCAAAGTACTCATTCATAGGTTTTGACACCGAGACAAGACCATCATTCAAGGCTGGTGTGAGCTACAAAGTTGCTCTACTTCAACTATCTACACCCACCTGTTGCTACCTCTTTAGGCTCAACAAAATCCCATTGGCTCGACCAATTCTCAAAATCTTAGAGAGCGAAAATATCAAGAAACTTGGTGCCGATGTAATAGGTGACATACGAGCACTTAGAGCACTACGCCAATTCAAAGATAGAGGGTTTGTGGATCTTCAATCCATTGTGCATCAGTGGGGTATTGGCGAAAAGAGTCTGCGCAAAATGTCTGCTATAACTCTAGGATATCGCATTTCGAAGGCACAACGCCTAAGTAACTGGGAGGCTCAAAGTTTCACACCCCAACAAAAAATATATGCAGCAACCGATGCGTGGGCTTGCATAGAGATATACAATAAGTTACAAACACTACCTCAGGAATAATATGAGAGCAAAAATATACCTAAAACGCGGCAAGGAGGGCTCCCTGCAGCGTCGTCATCCGTGGATATTTTCGGGTGCAATCGAAAAGATAGTAAGTGACACGCAACTCACAGAGGGTGAGATTGTTGATGTTTATATTAAGTCGGGTGAATTTATCGCCTCTGGGCACTATCAAATTGGCTCTATTGCCGTCAGGGTCTTGAGCTTCGAGAGTGACGAGAGCTTTGAGCAGGAGTGGTGGAACACCAAAATTGCGGAGGCTTACGCTGTGCGCCAATCTTTGGGTCTGGCAGACTCCGAGCAGACGACTTGTTATAGACTCATCCATGGCGAGGGGGACTCTCTGCCTGGGCTTATTATCGACATATATGACTCTGGAGCAGTTGTGCAGTGCCACTCGGTGGGTATGTACCATTCTCGTGCAAAAATTGCAGAGGCTCTGCGTGCAACATACGGTGATAAGCTAACATCTATATATGACAAGAGTGCTGCAACACTTCCGTTCAATGCCAACCTTGGTGCTGTGGATGGCTACCTATATGGCAGCTCAGAGGAGGAGTCTCACATAGTCGTGGAGAATGGGCACAAATTCTCCGTAAATTGGGAGCGAGGTCAAAAGACTGGATTCTTCCTCGATCAACGATACAATCGTGAGCTTGTGGGTGCATACTCCAAGGGGCGCACGGTACTCAATACATTCTGCTACACGGGTGGTTTCTCGGTCTATGCCTATGCTGGTGGAGCTAAGGAGGTGTGTTCGGTGGATTCGTCGCAGAGAGCAGTGGAGTTGGCAGCCGAAAATATGGTGTTGAACTTTGGCGAGGGGGTCAATCACTCAACTTTGGCCGTCGATGCTGTGGAGTACCTCAAAGATATTGGCGACAAATATGACCTCATAATCCTCGACCCTCCAGCTTTTGCCAAACATCACAAGGTCTTGGGCAACGCAATGCAGGGGTATAAGCGACTCAATGCACGAGCAATGTCTCAAATCAAGAGTGGTGGAATTTTATTCACCTTCTCATGTTCGCAAGCTGTGAGCAAGGAGTTATTTCGCACAACAGTATTTTCGGCAGCAGCAATCGCTGGCAGACGTGTGCGAATTCTTCATCAGCTCACTCAACCTGCCGACCACCCCATAAACATATATCATCCCGAGGGTGAGTACCTTAAGGGTTTGGTGCTGTACGTGGAGTAAACTGGCGACAATTTATTTTTGATTTTTATCGAAAATATCTCCCCAAAAATTTGCAAATAGCGAAAAAATACCTACCTTTGCATCACCAAAACGAAGAACAAATCATTCGCAATGGCACGTTGATTCCGTAGCTCAGCAGGTAGAGCACAACACTTTTAATGTTGGGGTCCTGGGTTCGAGCCCCAGCGGGATCACAGCTTGAAAAAGCAAAAACTAAGTAAACCTCTGTATTTCAATGAAATGCGGAGGTTTACTTAGTTTTTGGTATTATGATATATTTAATACGGCTCAATCAAAAAAGCCCCCTCTCGAAAGAGGGAGCCAACGATGTAAAAATAATTTTACATAAAAAACTCAAATCCAAAATTATTTCAATCCACACGTTTAAGGTACGTGACACCTATATTCTCTCAATTAACTTTACCCCTTTGGGAAGTGCCTCTCGGTTTATTATCACCTCATAATCTTTGATGCTGCGGGCTGCTGCGGTGCTATCTTTTGGTCGCACATCTACCAAATCGAATAGCCTACTTGCTGAAGCATTACCTAATTTGCTGTTGTGCTTAAATATGAGAAGTTTGCGCACTGCCATCTGTCCTCTGATTGACGATCTATCATCCTCAAACATATTCTCTAAGCCGAGCCAAAGTAGCTCCAAATCATCTTCTGTAAAGTTACTTTGTGCAGCTAAATTGGCCGAAATATAACCATAGCCAACATAGAGTGCGTATGGTACGGAGTATTTACGACCCATTGTCCTGTTTTCACCTTTCTGCTTCACTGACTCCTTTTCTGTCGCTACAGCTTGGCGAACGATACAGTTGTCTACGGGGATTATAGGCTCAACACTTCGTGCAAATGTCATCTGCACAGAACCTCTTACTGCCCCTGCATTCTTACCACTTGTCATAAGTGCGCCGAATGTTCTAATATCCCAATATTGTGCACACATCCACTCCCGAGCTTGGTGAACTTTGTCATATCCCTCCACCTCCTCCATTTCGGTCTGCTCGTAAGCTTCGTCTATGAGTTTGTTTAGCACAGCTCGCTCCTTGATATATATTCGTTTGCCTGCCTCATCGCCGCATACCATCTGTACGTAGTTGCGCACCTTACGCTTTAGACACACATCCGTAACTATTCCCTCCCCAGTCTGAGGATCTGTCCGTGGCGCATTATCATTGTCGGGGTCGCCATTAGGGTTGCCATCCTTAACATCGAACAGCAACATGAACTCATATCTGTTTTTAACTATCTCGCTCATCTTCGCTCTCTCGTTTGGTATAGAATGACTGGTTTTGATGTTGGTATCCAAGAGCAAATCGTCCTTGGTCTTCAAGTGATAGACGCATTGGCACATTTTCAATAGTGATTTTATCGACAACCTCTGATAGTAAATTTTTAAGATATACCTGCGTTCCCTGCCTAGGTATTCTTCGGAAATAGTTAGCCGATAGAGAGAAGACTCTATTGTATAGTGCAGCGGGGGTTACAGACATTGTGGCGTATGCCTGGTCCTTAATCGTGTAAGTTATCCCTGGCTGCGATGCAGTCTGCGCACGCTCCACTATGGCGAGCATACGCCCCAATAGATAGCCTGTGTTGGTGCTGTGAGTGTTTAGTGTCATGTTGTTTATATTTAGGTATTTGCGTAATAGTTCTATGTGTGTAGGGTGAAAATCATTGTATTTCAACAGTAAATTTAGCGTCTGCCTGGGGAGTGTTTTGTCCAAAATGAATGACTCCACAAAATCGACTATAAATTGCGAAGATAATCGTTTGATATCGCCATAAGGGGCGAGTATCATTAGTTGCGACAACAACTCTTTGTCGAGAAGTTTTGAGGTGTCGCAATCTTTTATATGTAGCCGTACCGACACCCTTGCTGCGTTTGGAGCTAAGGCAATAATTTCTCTGTCGAAGTATAGAAACGTTACATTGCCAATTACTCTATTTCCCACGCCATTCATCTGCCTAAGGGCGGTGATTGCCGAAGCATATCCCTCTGCCATATCGGTCGGTATTGAGCCATTTTCGCCACCCTTCAACCCATACGATTCGTAGCCTAAGTTTCTGCCATACGAGACTAATTTTGCCCCTGTAGCAGCCGCTCCATTAATGTATATCTTGGGGTGGGATATAGCGATTTGTTTGTTTATAGGTTTTATTAGCTCTCTTTGCTCGGCTGCGGTCTGTGTCTCACCTGTTAAGCGGAATGTTAGGTTATGACCACTCTTTGAGGTCACTTTGCGCCAAAGAGGGTGTGTCTCTAATTGTTCAACACCTCGATAGTAGAAGTTGCGCACAGCTCTAAATGTCGGGTTTTCGGGATATTTACGACATACCTCACGCACCATCTCCGCAAAGGGTTTCCCCGTGATATAACCCAGCGAATCCCACATATAATTGGGAGTGTTGCAAGCCTCCTTGCCTGCTCGCTGACGAGAGCGTATAACATGCATCAACCCCTCCAACTCCTCTATATCTATTAACGTTCCATCGCTCGACACGACCACCACAAAGTGTATGCGCTTAAGCTCCATCCCTTGAGGGGGGTAGAGTGGGTTGCCTTTTGCGACCTCTCGGGTGTAGTGGTTATATAGTGATTCGATTATCATAATTATGAATGGTGAATGATGAATGGTGAATGGTGAATTATTATTTATATTTTGTATATTTGTAGTAATTGTTGTTATATGAAAAATAATATTTTAGCTGAAAAGAGTTTTGATTTTGCATTGAGAATTGTGAATCTTTATAAATACCTTTATACTGACAAAAAAGAGTTTGTAATATCTAAACAACTTTTGCGTAGTGGCACCTCTGTTGGAGCAACAGTATCTGAGTCAGAATACTCTGAGAGTAAGGCAGACTTTATTCACAAACTCGCTATTGGGCAAAAAGAGATTAATGAATCTATATATTGGATAAGGCTTCTTCATAAAAGTAATTATTTAACTGATTCAGAATTTGAAAGCATATATAGTAATGCCGATGAACTATTAAGGTTATTAACAAGCAGTATTAAAACCGCAAAAGCAAACCTAATAAAATAATACACCATTCATAATTCACCATTCATCATTCATCATTCTCAAAACTCCATCTATCATTTTAGCATCAAAAAATATCGGTTTAGGGTGTTTGGGGTCAGTGAAATCCATATCATAAAGCATTCTTCCCAAATCTCGTGTTTCGCTGATAGGTGGCTCCAACTCCTCACTCCTCATTAACCATTCATCACTTAGCAACCGCCAATCGCACGCAAACTCTCTGCAACCCAAGTATGGCTGAGTGAAACATTGCCCCTTCATTGCTCTACGCCTAAATGCAGCACAATGACGAGCAAGCTCTTTATCTCTTAATTCACCATTCATCATTAACCATTCACCATTGAGTTTAATTTCCGCCGTAATTCTATATTTAACATCACGCAACACCACTGAACTACGTATCTGTCGGGTGCGGTCAGCAAAAATCTCGGTTTTGGCAATGTGAGCCTCGGCCGCAGTCTCACACCGCTTGAAATGGGTAAAAGAGATAGGGTTCAACACCGCTATCTCTTTAATTTGCCATCGCATCTGTGGTCGCCAATAAATGGCCTCAAATATCGCCCTCGCAGCCGAGGGAGTTATCACCTCATAACTCAGCCGCTCGACCTTAAATTCTGGGCGGGTGAAGAGTGCTAATGCACCCGACACCTCCAACACAAAATGGTTCATATTTTCAATCCACTCGTTATTGCGTTCGTATTATTATCTTTCTACCCCTACTCTGCGAATATTGGGTATGTATCGCTTGATGTCCAAGTTGATAAATCGTAGCTAAATGTAAGCGTCGCGTAGGTGTAACCAACTGATGAGCTGCCTTTCACTGTAACATAACTTTTACAATTATCTTTTTCATCATTCAACGTTCCCACAAAACTTTCTACTGTCATTTCGCCTTCTCCCTTTGAAGTGCCATAAGTATTAGAGCCACCACTGCAACAACTGTCGAGATAATAACAATATTCAATAGGAATGCCACTATCCCCACCAAAACCTATAATCGGACCAACATTAGTAGCAGTTGAACAAGAGACAGTACCTGTGTTATAACTATACACTTAGGTCAATATCATTAGTCATCTTGAAGTAGTAGCCTCCGAATCCGTTATATGCTTTCGCCTCGGTTGTACCCTTAATCGTAATCTCGCTGTTGTTATTCACCACATTGCTTAGAGTCTCCAAATCAAATGTGTTCGAAATTAGGAATGGGTCACTCTCTGTTCCTGTGTTCTCTTCGTAGAAACATGCTACTACTTCCACATAATCCTCACCCTCCTCTACACCAATCGTATAATTATACTGCTCTCCTGCCTCCCACGCTGCGGTGTGTGAGGGGATGATTGTGAGCTCTTTGGTGGTGGTGTCGCTCATTGTTACGGTCACGGTTACGCCTGCGTCGGGGATGGTTTGGGGAATCATCATGAGGTAGCCCGTATCTGTGGTGATTTGGGTTGCATAATCCTCATCGGGGGTGACTTCGGTCTCTATGATTGCGGTGAAGGTATCCATGGATGTTGCGCCGCCGTCGATATTCCAACTTGGTGCGTTCTCTGTGTCGTCCCATGTGAGTATACCCTCGTCTACGATGCCGCTAATCGAAACCGACGATATTGTGGCGGTGCCTGTGCCCTGCACCGAGAATGACACCGAGGCTAGTGCATGGCGAAATGATAGCGGCACGCCAGTACTTGTGGCATACATATCTTTGCGAGGTGCTGCAATCATCAGGTCGGGTTGCGATGCGCAGTCGGTGGGCACCGTGTATTTGATTGAGAGTGCACCATTCGATATTGTGGGCGTGATGCCGCTGGTCGCACCCTCACCAGCGAATGGTGAATATGCGTAGAATGTATATTTGTCTGTTAGGGATGTGTAGCCCCACACCACATCGCCATCTACGGCACTCCACGAGCCGCCAGAGTATGCGTATTGGGTGTTATTCATCTTGGAGAAATCTGTAAGAGTAAGAGTGTTGCTCCATGACCCGTCTGCGGAGTAGTGGGCGCAGTATAGAGCTAGTGACCCCATATCTGCCTCGCTATAGACTAGCGAGCCACGTGTGGCAGCCAATGTGTTGTCGGCATCGTCGTTGCTCACCGAAATCGTAATCGGAGTGAAGTAATCGACATTTATATTATCGGTTTGCTCAAACTTTTGGCACCCTGCTGCGAGGAGTATCGCCAATATTAAAATTACTCTTTTCATGGTTGTATGAGGTTGTATCTGTGTAGATATTTGTGAGCAAGAGGGGGTTCAATCCCTCTTGCCCTGTGTTAGGTGAGTGTTATCACCTGTTTGGAATAATTATATTGGGGAATTATTCAATTTGTTATTCTGTATTATCAGAAAATTAGTAGAGAGTAGTAGTAGACTCAACAGCTGTAGACCACTCCAAAACTGAGAGAGAAAGAGCGATTGGTGTATCTGCATCTGGGTTAACTGGTGTTCCACCTTCTGGTTGACCTGGGATTTTACCAAGATCATCTTTAGTGAAATCTATAATTTCACCATCCTCATCGCAGTAACCAGGAATAAAGTAAACATAATCACCACCATCGAAGTCTAGATTGATGCTGTAGTATGTTGCGGCATCAAAAGTAACAACATTATCGAACGTGAATCTAGCCTTTATGTATAGTACATCATCTGCATCTACATCTGCTATATTATCCAAATCTTCTGTGTATAGACTAGCCCATGTTGAAGCTGCCTCATAACCAAGAACATCATTACCGTCAGCATCCTCTGCACGGAATACTACATCAATGCATGACTTTATTTCGTAATTTTCACCCTCATATGTTCCAGTTGCCTTTGTTGTTTGTGGAAGGATAAAGATATCACCACGGCTATTCGTAATTCCTATAGCGTCGCTAGACTCAATTATAGACTCGACTCCAGTAGCGTTATCAAAGTAAGAATAACCATCAGGAATATTGTCACCAAAATCCCAGTTAATAGAAGATACAGCCTCATCGGTAACACTGATAGTAGGAGTACCTGCCACATATAAAAAAACAAAATCTACTTTCGTGATAAAAAGTTTGTAATTCTCTGAGCTACCTTTAATGGTAAGCTTAGACAATGCGTGCTTGAAGTTAGCAGTGATTGTACTGTTTGTTGGTTGAACTGCCAACTTAGTACCGAAGTATACTAGGTCAGTATCACCATCTGCAGTAATCTCCTCATTAGCAGTAGCAGAACCATTACCAGCAGTTACAGCAACAGGATCACTACCATCGTGCATAGAGTAGAAGTAAGATGACAATGTGATAGCATCCCATTTAGTTGTAGAGCTCCAAGCCTCTGAAGCATAAGTAAAATTAATCTCTGAAGATGCAGCTTCTTCTGAAGAGTCGAAGTAGTAAAGATCAATCTCCTCAGATGTCACCAACGAGTTAGTAGTAGTCTCTGCCTTACTAACCATAGTACCAACATTCAAGCCGATAGTGTTAGGGTTGTCATTTGAGGTACTAATCTCAGTAACCTCGTTCTTAGAGCATGAGCTCATTGCGAATGCACATAGCATCGCAGAAAATAAAAGTTTTTTCATGTTGTTAAAAAAGTTTGTTAATAAAAAAAAGTTTGTTAATAAAAAATGTTTGTTAATAAAAAAAGTCTTGTTTGAAGGTGATGGCTAACAAGTGATGCGATACATTGATGTCATCCCCTTTTGTCTATTGTATATATTATTATAATGGCACGCTGACGATTTCGCCCCAGCTATCGACTGTGAAACCTCCGCTGGTACTCTCGGGCAGCACTATGTCGGTGGTGCCGTTGTTGTATTGGTTGCCAATGTTTATGTCGATATTGAGTGTGTTGGTTGCGCTGGTGAGTTGGTCGGTGATATCGACATCCTCCTCGACCAAGACTCCTGTGTGCAACAGGAATTTGAGGTGGAAGATGTGTTGTGTGGTGGCATCACGGAGGTCTATGCCGCTATTTACCAAGTCGTAGGTCATCACTCCATCGGTGTTGGTCGAATCGTCGTAGGTGTAGTCCGTGAATTTGAAGAAGTTGTAGTTCTCGGTGCCCGACTCGGGGTATATCAACTCTCCGCTGCTCATAACGACTCCATCGGCTAGGTGGCGCAAAACTCCCTCGGCGTATTGGGCACTATTGAGGTTTTGGACTGCAACAGAGATGTTGAACTTCGCAGAGCGAGGCTCGGTTTGGATTGCCGAAAGACTCTCCAACGAGCGAGTGATTGCCGACTCGGTGGGGTCGTCGCTAGAGGCATAGGTGATAGCGAGGGTCGTGGCATCGAACGAAAAAACGCTCGACGAACGACTCTGCGCACGGCTGCGAACCTCGGCAATGATAGCTGCAAAAGTATCTGAACGAGTGTACTCAATCATATCTCGGGTGACCTCAAACCCCTCGTAGCTCCATGCTCCTGCCGCCTCACTTTCGTTGATTAGCTGCTGACCCGACTCTTCGGTGTAGAACATCGTGTATGCTGCGGAGTTGAGCTTTTGGGTCAATACCGAAAATGAGCCGTGCGAGGTGGTTTGGTCGAAACTTAGCCCCAGCATATTGTCAATCATCTCGTTGTGTATGAGTATATTGTACTCTCCCTCGGGAACGTAAACCACCGCAAAGTTGGGGTTTGTGGAGTATGTGAGCAGTGCATCCGAACCATCGGTGGGGTAGAAGTAAATCGAGACATTGTTAATATCTGACTCATCGACATTCGATGCAGACCAATCAATAGTGATTGGAATACTTGCATTGAGATATGCAGGGTCGTAGATTGTTTGTCTCTCGCACGAAACCGTTGCGAGAAGTGCAAACATCATGACATATCGTAGAAAATTATTCATCGCTGCCTCCTGTTTTTTTGTTATATCCTAAAAGCCATACTAATGATACTCTAGCCTTGGTTGGGCCAAACCAACTGTATACTCCAGTTTGAGTTCGTACTGCTCGCCAATCATCCGTGCCATAGTACTCTGCGACGTATTTCTCGTAGTCGGTCTTTAGGTAGCCGATTCCCAGAGAGTACTCCATGCGCAAACTGCCACATTTATTAATAGTGTGAGCGTAGCCACCACTCAAACCTGCGGCGATAAAGAATTCACCTTGGTATCCCGTGCCATTGCGCTCCAAGTCGTAGAGACCTCCGCCAGCGTAGAGACCAGCGTTCCAGCCTGTCATAACTGGGCGAGTGGAGCGATCTCCAAACCAATATCTACCCTCGATGTTTCCGCTAAGCATTTGGATACGGTTGCGCTTACTATCCGAAGTGCCATCGTCCCATGTCCACCACGGGAAAATCCACTCTGCGGCAACACTCCATCTATTACCTATTGGAACTTCTAACTCTATATTTAGAATTGTTAGTGCGTCAAACAATAGATTGGTTTTTATGGCGAAGAGAGGTGTTATCTCGGAATTTTGCTCGGATGTTGATGTTGAATCGGTGTCGGAAGTTGTATCTTGTTCGGAAGTTGAGTCGGAAGTTGATGGTTGTTCTGGCGCAATCTCCGCTGTGGGCTCAACCACTGACTCAATAATGCGTGGTAGCTCTCTTTTGAAGTAGACAGTCACAACACTACTGCGCCTGAGGTTTGGATAGATATTCGCCATCATGTAGCGATAGGGGTTACCATATCTCAAATCCATGAGGTGCTTGTTGCGGCTATCGACAAGTTTCAACCAGCGACTTGTAGGTGTCTTTGCCCAAGTCTCCTCGGGAACCTCATCTATAATCTTTACTACCTGTGCCTTGTCGGGCATGTCAGATAAGGATACTATTTGTCGCAACTCATCCCACGCAACACCGCTATTCTTAATCTCGAATAATGAGGCTGGGAGATTAAGCTCCAAACTATCAATAAAGTCACGTACGGCCTTGGTACGACGTTGCGAAAGATTGTTGTTTGACCTCAACTCACCCTCTGGAGAGGTGTAGCTATCAATCTCTATCTTGCTAATTGTGATAGTGCTGTCAGCGGTAAATTTTGTTAGCTTATTGGATAACCGATTTAGCATATTTGCATTGATAGGGTTGTCCTTATCAATGCTACTACTACCCTGTTCAAAGTATATTTCAACCTGCTCTTCACTCTGAGCATAGGTTGAGACAGACCAAAGCAATAGGGTTATAACTCCAATTAGTCTCTTCATATTTATGATTTTTTTAGTCTTGTTAGCATCTCAATTCATATATTATTGCTATATATAGAGAGAATTGGATGAATACCATATATGGTCGGTATCTTATACTTATAAAATATAGCTTTCTATAAAAGAAAGCAAGTGCAATAGCTAATTGTTTGAAGTCAAAATGATTAAATAAAAAAGTCGAGTGGCTTTATTAAATTAAAGCCACTCGAACAGTCAAACTTGATAGCATTTTGCGTAAGAAAAATATTGTAATCAAAAGGTGTTTGTATTACTTTTTTGCCATGGAATATGCTTTTTTTTGTATAAAATTGTAAAAAAAATTTGGTGCGATAGAATAAAAGGGTTACTTTTGCAGTGATAAGCGACTTTCTTTTATAGAAAGTCAGGATAAATTATTTTTTACCCCGCCTATACCATTCACAACGGCAGTGGCAAAGTATAATTGAGAGGAATGGAGATATAGGTA
>JBCQUV010000038.1:0-15060 GCA_047173765.1 Rikenellaceae bacterium | reverse complement strand
GAGTTTTACCTCTCTTTCCTCTCTGAAAAAATATTTTATCTCATTCTCTGCAACTTCCCAATTCCTCAGTTGCATTTACAAGTTGAATTCAGGTTTAATTTTTAACTGATTTACTCTTGACGAACCCACACATGGCTCTCTGCCATAAGTGCGTCGAACTCTACTTTCATCTTAGCCTTCATCTTCTCGAACATCTCGGGATTGCTCGCAGATAGGTCAGTAGTCTCAAATCTATCCTCTTTGAGGTTGTAGAGCGTGAAGTCGCGAAGCTCTGCATTTTTGATAGCCTCATAGTTTCCAGAGTATAGGTTGTGTAGGTTTGGCAACAACTCACCATCTACATACAAGCTACACATAATCTTCCAGTCGCCATCTCGAAGAGCTGCAACTTGGTCGTTGATAGCGTCGAAGAACAACCATATAAGTGATGTCTTGCGCTCGAACTTACCATCCTCAAATATTGTTAGCATAGACTCTCCATCAATCTTGCGCTCTGGCAACTCTACACCTGCCAATTCGCAGAACGATGGCAAGTAGTCAAGAGCCGAAACCACAGACTCACTAACGCCAGTGAAAGTATCTTTACCCAACCAAGTCATGATACCTGGAACGTGGATACCACCCTCGTTAGTCCACAACTTCATACCCTTTAGTCCACCAGTTGTACCATAAGAGTGCTTAGCACGTGAATATCTCATAAGTGTCTCAGGACCATTATCCGAAGAGAATACAATCAAGGTGTTCTTACCATGTTTCTCGCGAAGGTAATCCACCAAGCGACCCAAGTTTCTATCCATGTTCTCAACGTTTGCAAAGAACTCAGCCTCCTCACGATTCTTAGCGTGACCTAGGTGCTTCTCTACCAAATCCTCGGGTGAAGCGATATTCTCGTGTGGCTCGTGGAATGTCACGTGCAGGTAGAATGGATTTTTCTCATCCTTACGTGACTCCAACCAACCGATAGCCTCGTTCACTACAACTTCACTACTGTAACCAATCAACTCGCCAACCTTCTCGCCATTGCGCACAAAGTTGTTGGGGTTGCGGTGGCTAGGAGCGGCATTGTTGTGGGTTGCAAACCAGTGGTCGAAACCGAAGTGGTCTGGATTTGGATTTTTCTTAGGATTGTTGAAATATGAGCTACAGTGCCATTTTCCACTTAGGCAAGTTGAGTAGCCTGCGCTCTTAAGCAGTGCTGGGATTGTAATCTCGTGTGCTTGCAAGTGAACCAAATCACGACAATCCTCGCTCTTTTTGGGGCCTGGGATAAAGTCGTAGAAACCAGCTTTGTTTGGGTTGCGACCCGTAAGCAAACCTGCGCGTGAAGGCGAACTTACAGCTGCTGTAGAGTAGAAATTCGTTAGGAGAACACCCTCCTCAGCCAATTTGTCTAGAGTTGGAGTTTTGATATACTCATGACCATTGCAGCCAATGTCTCCATAGCCCAAGTCGTCGCACAACACAACTACGATATTTGGTTTTGATTGCTCCTCAGCAGCGGTGCAAGAGGTAGCAGCAACGAGGGGCAACGACACAGCTGCACCAACAACGGTTTTAGTCAAAAAACCATTTTGTAATAGTTTATTCATAGGGTTTGTTTTAAATTAGTTTATACAGACCAAAAGATAACTATTATTGCTCACATTCACAAATTATTGCGAACCTTTTTTACTACACTTCACCAACCCTTTTGCTAATGATAGCCGAAACCGCCACATCGCCCGTTACGTTCACCGACGTACGCAACATATCCAAAGGTCTATCTACACCAAAAATCAGCGCAATACCCTCGGGCGGAATACCCACAGAGGAGAGAACCATCATCGAAATCACGATACTTCCGCCTGGGACTCCAGGGGTACCTATGGACGAGAGGGTCGTGGTGGCTATAATGGTTAGAATCTGCACAAATGAAAGGTCGATATTCATAACCTGCGCTATGAAAATCACACCTATCGCTTGGTAACAACTCGTGCCATCCATATTTATCGTGACGCCAATAGGCAAGGTGAACGATGTAACACTCTTAGGCAGCCCCAAAGTGTTGTTGGCAGCATCCATAGTGGTAGCCAAAGTTGCAGCACTCGAACTGGTGGTAAATCCCACCAACTGCACTGGGAACATAGCCTTGATAAATGCAAGTGGTTTGAGGTCTGAAAACAACTTAACCAACAGAGGGTAAAAGCCATACATCAACAACATAAGCCCCAACACCACAGTCAAAGTGTAGGTACCCAAGGCACTAAGCAGCGAAGTATCTCCAGCACTCCCCACCACCAAATTAGCCATAAGTGCCGCCACACCAAATGGAGCAATAGACATAACTATATCTATGAGTTTGATGAGAATAGCATCCAAATCATCTATGAAGTTCATAAAGTGCGTATTGCGCTCTCTACCCACCATAATCGTGGCTATACCTATCAACACAGCTATCAAAATCACCTGCAACATTGAGCCATTAGATGCCAATGTTCCAAATATATTTTCGGGAAACATATCGACTAAGGGTTGCAAGGGTGCTCTATGTTGCAGAGTCTCCATAGAGGATAATTGCACACCCATACTACTAGAGTATGAAGAGGCTAAACTCTGCGAAATCTCCTCCGAAACAATTGCTCCAGGTCGAATAGTCAATACCAAACAGACGCCCAAAGTTATGGCACAGATAGTTGTGAGGGTGTACATCACCACGCTCCTTAGACCAATAGATGCCAACTTAGACATATCACCCAGACCACCAATTCCCTTTATCAAGGATACCAAAACAAGAGGCACGGCGATGAGCTTGAGTAATCTAATAAATATCTCACCAAATGGAGATACCCAATCCTCCACAAATCCACCAACACCCACGCTCACAGCTACATACCCCACCACAAGACCAACAATCATACCTGTTAGAATCTTTGCATACGGAGGTAATTTCCCAAATATATTCATACTTCTTTTACGATTTTAATGAGCCCTCAATCCGAGATCTACTTCAACAAATCCCGCCAACTCTTTTTATCAACAATAACACCATCTTTCAACTCCACAACACCCACATTCGCACGAATCATCGTTTTCATAGTCGAAGGGTCAATATTATAACTCTCGACTTCGTGGTTGCCCACCGCAAAAAAATCAACACCAATCAGCTCTGGAGTCAGCAACATAACTCTTGCACCATTCGCCTCCGCAGCAGATATATAACGCTCGACCCTAGATAGAACCCTGGGGGTTAAATACTTAGTTGCCGTGACACACAAAAACACCACATCCCCATCTTGCGACAATATTTGCTCCGTAATATTTGTGCCACGATAATCCAAGAGTGAGAACTCCGCAATCAAGAATTTAAAGTCATTCACCTCCACTTTTTCGGTTTTGGTATCTACCCATTCCCACTTTGTGTCATCTTGCCACGCCTCTTCATCCAACGAAAATTCTCGTATTTTGCCACTCTTTATATTCCTGTAAATCAGCGTCGTCTCGGTTGTAGGCACAGACAACTCCGATGCCTCTTTTATCGCTTCGGGCAAATTCACGCCAATCTTATATGGTCTAAAATCTAGAGGGGGAAGATGATAAAAACAGTATGTTCCGAACGAAAAAGTAGATAGGAAGAATGTCGCAGCCAAAAAGACCTCCAACCTATTAAACGCAAATATTTTGTCGGGTTTGTACCTATACCACAGTACCACAGCCAACCCCCACAATGCCACATTCTTGGAGAATGTAGCCCAAGGTCTAAGGCGGATAGCATCACCAAAACATCCACAATCATCCACAGGCAGCACCGTAGCACTCAAAAAAGATAGGAGAGTAAAAAAACTAAGCGATATAAGTGCAAAAATAGAGACCATACGTATGCGCACCCTAAAGGTAAGCATCATACCCATCATCAACTCCGCACCCGACATCCAGATAGAGAGCGGCGCACTAAGCGGCATAAACCACTCGGCGCGATATATGGTCAAATACTCATTTACCTTTATCATCGTACCCCACGGATCGACAACCTTTACAAAGCCCGAAAATATAAAAACTAGACCTATAATCAATCGTGCGACGTGCGATGCTATCTTCAATCTTTTGGAGCGTTGCGTCTGCTCCGATAACTCTACCACATCTTCCATTTGCATTCTATAACAACGATTTAATGCGCTCAAATATTGTGTCGGGAGTCGCCATACCTCCATTTTCGTCGGCACAATCAACTATTTTGAGAGTTTCGTCTATTGGTGCTATACTTAGGTATACATCCCTTACTTGCTGCTGCAAACTAAGCGACGCCTCGTGAATATCTGCCTTGCCCTTCAAATAATCTCTGTCGTCGCCATCACGCTGCTTGGTGAGCGATGCGGCCGTAAATTCGAACGGCACATCCAGAAATATTGATAGCTCGGGGCGAGGTATATTATTAAATCCGTACTCTAGCTCAATTATCCAATCTCGCAGGGTGTCACGCTCATTAGTATCGAGAATCTTGGCGCATTGATACCCCACATTCGAGTATACGTATCTATCCAAAATCACCGCCTTGCCCTCGCTAAGCCACCCCCTAATCATATCGGCGGCATTGGCTCTGTCGCCAGCGTAAATCAACGCCACCAAATATGGGTTCACCTGCTCCAGAGTGCCAAGTTCACCACGCAGAAATTTGGCAATCAATTCGCCATAAACAGGTGAGTCAAAACGAGGAAAGTGAAGATACTCTGTCTGAACTCCCTGCTCACTAAACATTGCTCGTAATTTGCTGATTTGCGTAGATTTACCAGCACCATCTAAACCTTCAAGTACAATAAACATTATCTTATGCGAATTAATATTTGAAATAAATTTACACTTATTTATCTTAACATTTTTGTGGCTCTATCAACCCCCGCAACCAACACATCTACCTCAGCCATAGTATTATACATTCCAAACGAAGCTCGGCACATACCCGTAACTCCATAGTGCGTCATAGTTGGTTCGGCGCAGTGCTGCCCCGTGCGAATTGCCACACCTAATTTGTCTAATATCATTCCCAAATCATAGGGGTGCACAGCCTCGACATTAAACGACACGATACCACACTTTGTGGGTTGTGAACCATATATTTTTATACCCTCAATTTTCTGGGTAAGTTCTTTAGTGGCATAGTCTAGAAGTTGCGTTTCATGCTCCTCTACTGCCGCTAAATCTATATTATTGAGGAACTTAATCGCCTCACCCAAACCGATAGCACCTATATAATTTGATGTTCCAGCCTCATATTTCAACGGCAGTGGAGCATAAGTAGTCTTAGCAAACGACACTCTATCGACCATATCGCCACCACTCAAAAATGGAGGCATCGACTCCAAAATATCTCTCTTGCCATACAAAACACCGACACCCGTTGGCCCATATAATTTATGACCCGAAAATGCGTAGAAATCGCAATTCAACTCCACAACATTAACTCCTCCGTGAACCACGCCTTGACATCCATCGACCATAACAAGAGCCCCTGCAGAGTGTGCCTTCGATATTATATACTCCAAATCTGGACGTGTACCAAGCGTGTTAGATGCCTGAGTAACAGCGACCATACGAGTCTTGTCATCAATCAACGTATCGAGCTGCTCAATCATCAGCCGCCCCTCATCATCAAAAGGCAAGACTCTAATTTGAGCCCCCTTGCGCTCCGCTGCCAACTGCCAAGGAACTATATTTGAGTGGTGCTCCATCTCCGAGACGATGATATTGTCACCCTCACTCAAAAATTTCTCGCTCCACGCATAAGCCACCGTATTGATTGAGGCTGTTGCTCCTGCCGTGAAAATTATCTCTTCGCGGCTCTCGGCTCCGATAAACTCTCTAATTAGCTCACGTGCAGCCTCATACATCGACGTCGCCTCCTCGGACATATAGTGCACTCCACGATGAATATTGGCATTCAAACTTCTGTGCATGTAATCAACCATACTAATCACACACTCAGGCTTTTGCGCCGTTGCACCACTATCCAAGTAGGTGAGTGGCCTGCCGTGGATTTTGGTTTCGAGAATCGGAAACTCTTTGCGGATTTTATCTATATCAAACATAGGCTCTTAGATTTTGTGGAGTCTCTCCTCTACCATCACCTTCAACTCCTCGACAAATTCAGCTATGCTACAACGATTTACGATATCTGCAACAAATCCTTCGAGGTGAAGTTTTTGTGCCAAATCACGACTCAAACCACGTTGCATCATATAAAATATAGCCTCATCATTCATCTGACCTACTGTTGCTCCGTGCGTACACTTCACATCGTCAGCATATATTTCGAGTTGTGGCTCAGCCACAATTTTTGCCGAAGGTGAGAGTTGAATATTGCGGCTGTTTTGCTCCGACGAAGTGCGCTGCGCATCCTTTGCCACATACACCATGCCGTGAAATTCGCCCACAGAGTCACCCGACGCCACACATTTACCCATTGAGCGGCTTGTGCAATCACTCGCATTGTGCGAAATTACGGCGTTGGCAACAGAGTGGTCAGCAGCAGTGGTAAGTTGCAAGATATTTAGTTCAGCATCGCCACCCCTCTCATTCAACGAGATGTTATATGTGCTATCAGCTCCAGCCACATCAAAAGCTGTGACGTTACACACTGCATCTTGACCCACGTTCACATCTATTTTGGATTTAGACGAACCCAAAAATAGCACCACAACAGAGGCTTTCACCCCTTTGCTTATGTTGAACTCAACCTCCGAATCTTCACTCGACTTCTGATATAGCAAAACCACCTGAGCATCCCCCTCCACATCGAGCGTAGTCACACCCTCGGGATTGACCATCACCAGTGGCTCACCGTCGCCCACACTCGAAAATGTGAGCTCCTCGCCTTGGGCTGCTCTATCAATTATAGATTTCAAAAAATCACTCATCTCTTACTCCTTATAGTCGTTGATTAACCAATCGTAACCCTCCTCTTCTAACTTTAGAGCCAACGACTTATCACCCGTGTATATGATTCGACCACGATACAAAACATGCACGAAATCGGGCACGATATAATCCAACAAGCGTTGGTAGTGAGTAATCACAACCGTAGCATTTTCTGGCGTTTTGAGCTTAGTTACTCCCGTAGCTACAATGCGCAATGCGTCGATATCTAGACCGCTATCCGTCTCATCCAAGAACGACAACTTAGGCTCCAGCATCGCCATTTGGAATATCTCATTTTTCTTCTTCTCACCACCCGAAAATCCCTCATTCACAGCGCGTGAGGTGAGTTTTGAATCCAACTCAACAACTGCGCTTTTTTGGCGCATAATCTTCAAAAATTCGCCCGAAGTAAGAGGCTCTTCACCCCTATATTTACGTTGCTCATTTACAGCAATCTTCATGAAATTTGCCATCGAGACACCTGGAATCTCCACAGGATATTGGAACCCGAGGAACAGCCCCAAACGAGCTCTATCCTCTATGGACATCGCCAGCAAATCCTGCCCCAAGAACGACACCTCGCCCCCAGTCACCGTGAATCGCTCACTACCTGCAAGCACCGATGCCAAGGTGCTCTTTCCAGCACCATTGGGACCCATAATAGCATGAACCTCACCAGCTTTAACCTCTAGGTTTATACCCTTCAATATCTCCTTCTCGCCAACTTTAGCGCGTAAATCCTTTATACTTAACATATATATTATACTTTTCAATTCTTTAACCTACACTACCCTCAAGACTCAACGCCAACAACTTCTGCGCCTCCACAGCAAACTCCATAGGCAACTTCGAAAGCACCTCCTTGGCATATCCATTCACAATCAAACCCACAGCCTCCTCCGTAGATATTCCACGTTGATTGCAGTAAAATAGCTGCTCCTCCGAAATTTTGGATGTTGTAGCCTCATGCTCCACAATCGACGAGGTGTTATTATTCTCAATCACGGGGAATGTGTGCGCACCGCACTTGTCGCCTATAAGCAATGAATCACACTGCGAATAGTTACGTGCGCCATCTGCCCCCTTGGCAACCTTCACCAAACCACGATATGCGTTTTGGCTCACGCCTGCCGAGATACCCTTAGATACTATTCTACTGCGAGTGTTGCGACCTATGTGTATCATTTTGGTACCCGTGTCAGCCTGCTGGTGGTTATTGGTCATAGCCACCGAGTAGAACTCACCCACTGCGCCATCGCCCAAAAGCACACAGCTTGGATACTTCCACGTAATGGCAGAACCCGTCTCGATTTGAGTCCACGAAAGTTTTGCGCCAGCGTGGCATACACCTCTCTTGGTCACGAAGTTATATATTCCACCTCGCCCCTCCTTATCACCTGGATACCAGTTCTGCACGGTTGAGTATTTGACATCTGCATTGTCATGCGCCACAATCTCCACCACCGCTGCATGCAATTGGTTTTCGTCACGCTGCGGAGCTGTACATCCCTCCAAATAGCTCACATACGACCCTTCGTCCGCCACAATCAAGGTTCTCTCGAACTGCCCCGTACCCGAAGCATTGATTCTGAAGTAGGTTGAGAGCTCCATTGGACACCTCACCCCCTTGGGAATGTAGCAAAATGAGCCATCCGAAAATACTGCGGCATTGAGTGCAGCGTAGTAGTTGTCGGTGTGTGGCACGACACTTCCTAAATATTTTTTTATTAGCTCGGGGTGCTCCTTGATAGCCTCTGCCATGGAGCAGAAGATGATACCCTTCTCGGCCAAAGTATCTCTAAATGTAGTCTTTACCGACACGGAATCCATCACGGCATCTACCGCGACTCCTGCGAGTGCCATCTGCTCTTCGAGTGGAATACCCAGCTTATCGAATGTCTTTTTGAGCTCTGGATCTACCTCATCCATAGAGCTTAGGCTCTCCTTTTTCTTGGGTGCGGCGTAGTAACTAATCGCCTGAAAATCAATCTCGGGAATTGTGAGATGCGCCCACGACGGGGTCTCTAGTGTCAAAAAATGACGATATGCCACGAGTCTCCTCTCGGTCATCCACTCTGGCTCCCCTTTCTTGTGGGAGATTAAGCGCACGACATCCTCACTCAATCCACAATCGATAATCTCGGTTTCTATGTCGGTCGTAAAACCATACTTATACTCCTGACTACCAATATCTTCTATTATATCTTTATCTTTTAACTCTGACATATTTTTATTTCAATAGCTTATAACCTTCTCCGCAAAGGTACAAATTTTAATCCTAATATTGAAATTTTTACAAAACTATAATCACCCCTAAGCTATTTAAGCCCCGCATTATTTGTAAACCCTAATTATTTACATACCTTTGCAGATGTAATTCACAACTATCACAATGTCATCAAAAATCACACTAAACAGCGAATCTCAACGAAAAATTCGTATCGCCGTATTTATATATTTTTTCCTATTTGGACTCTGCTTCGCAAGCTGGGCTAGCCGAATTCCCGAAATCAAGAGTGCTCTTGGGCTGAACGATGCCGATTGGGGCATGATGCTACTAATGATTCCTTTGGGGCAATTGGTCGGCATGACATTTTCGGGCAGGTTAATCGCTAAGGCTGGGAGTCACAAAATTTCGTTGATTGCCGTATTGGGATACTCCGCATCGTTGATTGCCATAGGTGTTGCATCCTCCAAATCACTCTTTATTGCTTCACTCATAAGCTTTGGATTCTTTGGTAACTTCTGCAATATAGCTATAAATTCACAAGCTGTGGTAATTGAGAATTACTACAAAAAACCGATAATGGCATCTTTTCATGGCGGATGGAGCTTTGCAGGGTTGTGCGGTGCGCTATTTGGGCTTGCTATGACTATGATGCATGTTCACACACCAATCCACTT
The DNA here is from genome assembly GCA_047173765.1 of Rikenellaceae bacterium. Classification (GTDB taxonomy): domain Bacteria; phylum Bacteroidota; class Bacteroidia; order Bacteroidales; family Rikenellaceae; genus Alistipes. The sequence goes on along the minus strand of JBCQUV010000038.1, from coordinate 5,268 downwards.
TACGGTGATTGCGGTGATGGTGAGTGCTGTGGCGGTGATTAAATATAACTACTTGCAAGATGACGCTACTAGCTCGATACAAAACTCTGAAAATAAGAGTAATACATCCGCAGCAAAACCCGAAACATTCTTGTATTGGTTAGGCATTATTGGATTTGTGGGGTGGGCAACCGAGGGTACAATGGCTGATTGGAATGGTGTTTTTCTGCACGAAATTGTGGGTGTAGATAAACGATTTACTCCCGTTGGGCTCACCGTATATATGATAACCATGACCATAGGTCGCTTTACGATGGATTGGGCGATTGGGCGATTTGGGCGTCGCAATATACTTAGCTTGTGCGGAGCTGCGATATTTGTAGGTATGTTTATAGCCGCTCTAATGCCATCGTTTGTGATGACAATCATAGGATTTATGATTATTGGATTTGGAGCTTGTGGCGTGATACCTATTATATATAGTGCTGCGGGCGAGAACACCAAGATTCACACGGGGCGTGCCATTACGATTGTTTCGACCATAAGTTTCGCTGGTTTCCTATTTGGCCCACCTATGATTGGCTACATTTCAAACCTCACAAACCTGCGATACGCATTTGCTGTGGTCGGAGTACTGGGACTTTTAGCATGGATTTTATCTACACAGCTGCAAGTTTTACGTTCTAAAAAATAGAGATGCAATATGCACATATTTATAAATATTTTTTATACATTTGTCTACAAACACACAAACCTATGCGCATAATAATAATAACTGCACTGTTTGTTGCCCTGAGTTTTAACTCTCAAGCACAATCACTTTCGGATCTATTCAAGTCTCTAACATCGTCGTCATCATCAACTACAACGACCGAAACCACCACATCCGAACCCACCACCATTCCACAACTATCCAAGGCATCGCTATTAGGGTTGTGGAGCTTCTCTAAATTGGCTGTTGGGCTCGCAGAGGGCAGCTCACTACAAAACATGTTTGGCAAAGCGGTGATTTCACAAGTCGAAAATTTAGTGAACTCACTAAGCGCAAGTAATGGAATCAAAGAGGGTATGTTCTCTATGACGATATTCAACGACGATATATTGAGCGTAGAGTTCGAAAATGGAGCAAAAGCAAATAGCCCCTACACCCTAAACACGGAGCAAAGTAGCTTGATGGTGGATATAGGCACACTAAACAATATAGAGATTGGGGCACTAGTAGCCACGATAGCTATAACCAGCGAAAGTGATATAACCCTGCTTTTTGACAGCAAAGACCTATTTGCCATAGCTGACCAAATACCCAGCATAGTCGAAAATAGCCAATATCAAATGGTTAAAAGCACAGTAAGTAGCCTCGATGGCATTATGCTTGGATTTAAGCTCAAGAAGATTTAGTCGCACGACCGCCCTTTCGTTTTGACGAGGATTTAAATCCACCCCTATTGGATTTGGGTGCCGATAATGAGTGTGGGCGTTTCGAAGAGCCGTGTTTATTATTGCCTGCTTTGTGTGAAGATTCTGGCGTGGACTTTCTCTTTCCAGCTCCAGCACCTTTGGATGCTCGTTCCTCTCCGTCCGAATCTTTGAGTGTGGAGAGTAATCTTTTCATCTCTTGCTCGGTTAATTCTCGCCATTGACCTGTTGCCAAGGGTGAGAGTTTTATATTCATTATCCGAACTCGCTTGAGGCGCACCACTTCGTAACCCAACACTTCGCACATGCGTCTGATTTGGCGATTGAGACCTTGGGTGAGAGTTATGCGGAACTTGTTAGCTCCCTCCACTTCGACTTTACAGGGTTTGGTTACTGTACCCAAAATCTTGATGCCTGAGCTCATGCGCTGCGCAAAATTTGGCTCTATGGCTCTATCTACCCACACCTCATACTCCTTTTCGTGGTCGTTGCCTGCGCGTAGGATTTTGTTTACAATGTCGCCATTATTTGTTAGCAGGAGTAGACCTTCGGAATCTTTATCCAAGCGACCGATATGGAAAATTCGAGTTGGGTAATTTATGAAATCTACGACATTGGTTTTGTCTGCCTGGTCGGTGGTGCTAGTCACCCCCACAGGTTTATTGAGCGCAATATAGACATAATCTTCGCTACTCACCCCCTCTATCAAATTTCCGTTCACCTTCACTACGTCCGCTGACGAGGTGACCCTATCACCCAAAGTTGCCACTCTGCGATTGAGAGTTACCTTGCCTCCTTCGATAAATCTATCTGCCTCTCTGCGAGAACAGTAGCCCGAATCACTTATGAATTTATTTAATCTAATATCCAAAACTGCGCATATTTATATTGGGTAAAGGTACTCATTTTATTTGTATAACAATTGTTCATGCAATAAATTTTGCCTATTTTTGTTACATACTTAAAAACACACTAGATTTAAATTATGAAACTAAGACTATTATTGCTACTGGCACTATTCATCACATCATGCACAACCTCTCCAATCGAGAAGGGTGAAGAGGGTCGAAGCCTCACCTACATCATGGATATGGTACATCGTAATCCTGGAGAGCCTCTGCAAACATCAAAATACTACAACGAAAGATTTGTGAAGAGTGCAGGATTCAACTCTATGGTGTCGCAAATATATGTGCAATGCGCTCTAACATACGATGGATTCGACAAGGGCGTAATTCCCGAAGGGAGCAAAGAGCGTGAGTGGATTATGCTGCAACGCAAGGAGGTTGCCGACAAAATCAAGCGTGCAAAGGGTGCTGGGCTCGACATTTACACATTCACCGATATGTTGGTGCTACCAACCATGCTCATAGAGAAGTACAAAGATGAGTTGGTTGCCCCAGCCGACCAAAACACAAGAATGGGAATACGAGGCAAGCTGGCTCCAAATATCGAGTTCGCATTGACTGAGACACTCATCAGGGCACAAATCAAGGAGATTTTCGAAACATTCCCCGACCTAGATGGTCTTGTGATTCGCTGTGGCGAGACATACCTATACGACACACCATACCACTCTGGAAGTAACCCTGTGCGCCTAAAGGGCAAGGAGTCAATCGCAGGTGAGACGAAACTCATAAATATACTCCGCGAAGAGGTGTGTGTGAAGTACAACAAAAAGCTATTCTTCAGAACTTGGGGATTGTCGTCGAGTGTTGAGCCAGAGATTTTCACCGCAATAACCAATGGTGTGAAACCACACAAAAACCTAATCTTCTCTATCAAATATAGCTGTGGCGATTTCCACCGCACACTACCATTCAACCCCACTATCGGAATCGGGCAACACCCATACATCGTAGAGTTCCAGGCTCAACCAGAGTATTACGGCAAGGGAGCACACCCAACATATATGTGGGGAGGTGTTCAACGTGGGTTCTCGGAGTACAAATATCTAATGCAACCCGACGAAGTGCAAAGCTTAGAGCAGCTCAAGGATGACCCCAAATTTGTGGGTCTATGGTCGTGGTCGAGAGGTGGTGGATGGAAGGGTCCATTCATAACCAATGAGTTGTGGTGCGATGTGAACGCTATGGCTATGGCTGTGTGGGCATCGGATGTAAACCAGAGCGAAGATGAGGTATTGGACAAAGTTCTCACAAAATTAACTGTGAAAAAAAGTTCATTCAAAGATTTCAAAAAGCTACTCAAACTCACTGAAGATGGAATCCTCAAAGGGCAATACACCGCTCTGCAAAGACTCAGACTCAATATATGGTGGGCACGCGACCAGTTCTTTGCTATTGCAGATGCTCAACCTCTATACTTCGAGGCTGTGAAACAAAACCGAGTAGATGAGGTGTTGAACGAAAGAGCTGAAGCCGTAGCTATATGGAAGGAGATTGTGAGGTTGGCAAACAGAATCGAGATTGAGGATCCATTCTACGAAGATTTCCTACGAGTGTCGGCACAATATGGACTCTACAAATATGAGATGACTGAGCAAATTGCCATAATCGGAATAAATGAGCAGATAGATGGTGCCACAAGAGAGTTCAACGTGGAGCAGACTCGTGCCGCAATAAAGAGGTACGACGAATTGTGGATTGAGTGGCAAGAGTTAGAGGATAACAATCCAATATGTGCATCCATATACAAACCAAACGGATTTGCCCTAGACCCCAGAAACACAGAGGGTAACCCTCTAAGAGGTGTGGCAGCTACGGTTCAGAAGATGCGTGAGATAATCGAGGAGATGTAAGAATATAATAATCCCCAAAAAGTTTACTCACTTTTTGGGGATTATTGTAAGTTGATATATTCAACGATAGACTACTCCTCAGTTGTTTGAAGTGACTTCCAAACTACTGCAGAAAGAGCTGCACCCACGAATGGAGCTACGATGAATACCCAAAGGTTAGCCAATGCAGAACCACCTTGGAATACTGCTGGAGCAATACTACGAGCTGGATTTACAGATGTTCCAGTGATTGGAATACATACGATGTGAACCAAAATCAAAGTAAGACCGATAGCCAAACCTGCCAATTTTGGAGAACCCAATTTTGAGTCTGTAGTACCCAAAACCACCAATACGAAGATAAAGGTGAATACAACCTCTGCAATCAGAGCAGCTACCAATTGACCCTCAGCCACGTCGTTAGCACCTGTACCCACAACACCTGTACCAGATGTTAGAGCATAAAGGATTGCAGAGCCAATGAATGCACCGATAACTTGTGCAACCATGTAAGCTCCAGCCTCTTTGCCGCTCATGCGACCAGACATCCACACACCCAAAGTGATTGCTGGATTGATGTGGCATCCAGACACACCACCGATAGTGTATGCCATAGCTACTACCGACAAACCGAATGCGATAGCTGTCATAAGCACAGATGCAGAGTCCACACCGCAGCTATTGAATACTGCAGCTCCACAACCCATAAGCACTAGAACCATTGTTCCAATTGCCTCAGCAAGAAATTTCTTACACATAATTTTTAATTTTATGAGCCTACAATAGGCTCTGGTTTAATTTGTATTTTGTGTGCAAACTTATATAAAATTTTCCGAATAATAAGCGAATATGATAAAAATATTTTACCCCACCCCTAAAGAGTCTGACTAACAAGGCGATTTTCGGCACTTCCCTCGCCCCTCAAATCCTCACGTACTAGAGTACGCTGCGGTTTGAGGGGCTTCACGAAGCCCCAAAACTCATCCTTGTTAGTCACCCTCCTTAGTCACAAAACCAAGATTTTGTTCCCTCTATAAAACCTGAATTCAACTTGTAAATGCAACTGAGGAATTGGGAAGTTGCAGAGAATGAGATAAAATATTTTTTCAGAGAGGAAAGAGAGGTAAAACTCT
>JBCQUV010000037.1:0-15525 GCA_047173765.1 Rikenellaceae bacterium | reverse complement strand
AAAAAATTACCTTAAATGAAACACGTTTCATTTAAGGTAATCAATCTTTTTGTATATCAATGTGTTACAGCGGTTTTACCAACCATTTTTGTCCACATTGCCTTATTAATACAAGAGTGGTGTATCAGTCCAAAGACCGATACACCACTACTATTTATATTAAACTTCCGAACTAAGCCAAGAAGTCATTGATTGCCGCAGCAGCCTTACGCCCCGAAGCGATAGCACGCACTACAAGGCTTGCACCAGTTGTAGCGTCACCTGCCACGAATACATTAGCAGCTGTGGTTTTGAGTGAAGCGTCGGCAGCGATATTCTTGCGGCCATCCACGTCCAACTTCATAGCCTCGGCGATTGTCTGCTCGGGGTGCACAAAACCCATTGCTAGGAGCACCAAGTCAGCCTTAATAACCTCCACTTGCTCGGTCTCGGTGTTCTTCACCTCTACGCCTACGACTTTGCCGTTCTCGCCTATGAACTTGTTAGTTGCAAGGCTCCATCTACGCTCGCAACCCTCCTTGTGTGACGACGACGTCTTAAGAATGTTGGGGTAGTTTGGCCATGGCGTTGCAGGGTTTGTACCCACGGGAGGCTTAGGCATAATCTCGATTTGAGTTACCGAGGCTGCACCGTGACGCACCGAAGTACCCACACAGTCCGAACCTGTATCTCCTCCACCAATTACAAGCACATGCTTACCCTTGGCAGAGAACTCCGAGTCATCCTCTACGTGTTTGTGAGCTGCCGTTGCACGGTTTTGGCTTTGAAGGAATTGAAGTGCGTAGTATACACCCTCCAAATCACGACCCTCAGCGGGCAAGTTGCGAGGTACACCTGCGCCAATTGCCAAACATACTGCGTCGAACTCCTCAGCTATAGCGGTGATATTCTCTGCCACATTGGTGTTGCACACGAACTCCACGCCCTGTTGCTTCATAAGCTCTAGGCGGCGGTCGATGACACCCTTGTTGAGTTTAAAATCTGGAATACCGTAGCGCAAAAGTCCACCACAAGCCTCGTCACGCTCATATACCGTAACGCTATGCCCCATTTGGCTAAGTTGGTTTGCAGCGGCCAATCCTGCAGGTCCCGAACCGATTACTGCCACTCTCTTACCAGTTTTAACCTCCGCAATAACTGGCTTCACGTAGCCCATTGCAAATGCTTTCTCGATGATTGCAACCTCATTCTCACGGATTGTGATTGGCTCGTGCACTTGGTTTAGTACGCAACCCTTCTCGCAAAGAGCTGGACATATTCTACCTGTGAACTCTGGAAAATCATCAGTTGCCTGAAGATTCTCGTAAGCCTTGCGCCAGTCGCCCTTGTATATAGCATCCTGCCACTCTGGTTGGCGGTTGCCTAGGGGACAGCTCCAGTGACAGAAAGGTACACCACAATCCATACAGCGTGATGCCTGCAACTTTCTATCATCCTCATTGAGAGTCTGCTCCACTTCGCCGAAGTCTTGTACTCTCTCGTGAATTGGACGGTAACCCGCCTCTTTTCTCTTTATTGTTAAAAATGCTTTTGGATTTCCCATTGTATCGTCTAATAATCACGTTCTACTTTTGAAATGCGTTGTTGCAACGCACGCATCTGCTCCTCGTGGAGCACTTTCTTGTACTCGATAGGTGTCACCTTGATAAACTCACGAATCATCGCTGGGTTATCAAGAATCTCCTTAGCCACAGGGCTACCTGTCAAGTCGTAGTGAGTTTGGATATACTTCGTTAGCTCCTCCTTGTCGTAGTAGTTGTCCACGAGCGAAAGCTCCAACATCTCCATATTACAACGACTATCGAAACGACCATCCTTGTCCCAAACATAAGCAACTCCACCGCTCATACCAGCACCAAAGTTACGACCTGTCATTCCAAGAACTACCACACGACCACCTGTCATATACTCACAACAGTGCTCTCCAGCACCCTCGACAACTGCCGTAGCACCACTATTACGAACGCAGAAACGCTCACCTGCACGACCATTGATATATACATCTCCAGAGGTTGCACCATACATAAGTGTGTTACCCACGATAACGCTATCCTCAGGCTTGAACTGCGAGCCATCCGCTGGTTTGATTACCAATCTTCCGCCCGAAAGACCCTTACCTAGGTAGTCATTCGCCTCACCCTTAAGGATAAAGGTTAGACCCTTAGTTAGGAATGCACCGAAGCTCTGACCTGCCGAACCATTGAAAGTTGCAGTGAATGTATCCGCAGCAACGCCATCCTCACCATACTTCTTAGCCATCATACCGCCAAGGGTAGCACCTGTAGAACGGTCGATATTGGTGATGTCAAGCTCTACGCTCGCCTTCTCGCCCCAATCCACGCTCTTCTTAGCTGCTGCGAACAGAGCCTCGTTGAGTGGAGTGAGTGGGAATTTATCTTGTGGGATAAGGTTGCGAAGGTCGTAATCCTCAACGAATGATGCACCGTGAAGCAACTTAGTGAAATCAACCTTGTCGATTTTGCTATCCCCGAATGGAGCCTTAGTCTCCAACAAATCTGTGCGACCAACAATATCGTCGAGTGACTTGAATCCCATCTCTGCCAAAATCTCACGCACCTCCTCAGCTAGGAAGTTGAAGAAATTAACTAGGTAATCTGCATCACCTGTAAATCTCTTACGCAACTCCGCATCTTGAGTAGCAACACCCACAGGGCAGGTATTGAGGTGACACTTACGCATCATGACGCAACCAAGCACGATAAGTGCACTTGTAGCGAAACCATACTCCTCAGCACCCAAAAGTGCGCCTACTACGATATCGTGACCCGTTTTGAGCTGTCCATCAACTTGGAGAACAACACGTGAACGGAGCTTATTGAGAACCAAAGTTTGTTGAACCTCCGCAAGACCAATCTCAGGAGAGATACCTGTGTGGCGGATAGAACTCATAGGGCTCGCTCCAGTACCTCCGTCGCAACCTGCGATGATGATAGTGTCTGCCTTAGCCTTAGCAACTCCCGCAGCGATAGTACCTACACCGCTCTCAGCCACCAACTTAACGCTCACCTTAGCCGCAGGGTTCACCATCTTCATGTCGAAGATAAGCTGTGCCAAATCCTCGATTGAATAGATGTCGTGGTGAGGTGGAGGCGAAATCAACGAGATGCCTGGGATTGAGTGACGAGTCTTAGCGATAACCTCATCGACCTTGAATCCTGGCAACTGACCACCCTCTCCTGGCTTAGCACCTTGAGCAATCTTAATCTGAATCTCGTCTGCATTGATAAGGTAGTTAGCTGTAACACCGAAACGACCCGATGCAATTTGCTTGATAGCCGAACGAGCCGAAGTTCCATCCTCACGTGGAAGGAAACGAGCTGGATCCTCACCTCCCTCACCAGTGTTACTCTTTCCACCGATGCGGTTCATAGCGATTGCCATAGCCTCGTGAGCCTCCTTGCTGATTGAACCAAACGACATAGCTCCCGTAACAAAACGGCGCATGATAGCCTCCTTACTCTCTACCTCCGAGATGTCGATAGCTTTGCCCTTCTTGTAATCCAAGCGGTCACGTAGGAAGATTGGGCGTTGTTTCTCGTTTACGTATGATGTGTACTCCTTGAACTTCTTGTAGCTGCCCAAGCGAGTTGCGATTTGCAATGTAGCGATTGTCTCTGGGTTCCAAGCGTGCTTCTCACCCTCTTTGCGGTAGCTGTATTGACCCAAGTCGCCAAGCTCCACACCCTCGAATGCTGCTGCGTGGAAACGCAATACGTCACGAGTGATATCCTCCATGTCGGCACCGCCTACTGTTGTAGTTGTGCCTGTGAAGTATGGCTCGATAACGCTTGGAGCGATACCTACAGCCTCGAAGAGTTGTGCTCCACGGTAACTTCCGATTGTCGAGATACCCATCTTAGAGATAACTTTCAAAAGACCCTTACCTACACCCTTGATAAAGTTCTTCTCTGCTGTGGCGTAGTCAAGTGAGATTACTCCCTTCTTGATTAAAGAGTCGATTGTAGCGTAAGCCATATATGGGTTGATTGCACTAGCACCATAACCCAACAACAGAGCAAAGTGCATAACCTCACGTGCCTCACCAGTCTCCACGATAAGAGCTGTTTGAACACGCTTTCTCTCCGATATGAGGTAGTGGTGAACTGCCGACACCGCCATAACCGATGGAATTGCAGCACGCTCTGCGCTGACTCCTCTATCCGACAAGATTATGTAGTTGCAAGTGCCGTCCACGGCCTCAGCTGCCTCTTTGCACAATCTATCTATTGCTGCTGTCATACCTGCTGCACCCTCCTTAGCTTCGAATGTCATATCCAAAGTCTTGGTGCGGAATCCCTTGTAGTCGATGTGACGAAGGATGTCGATATCACGATTCGTAAGGATTGGTTGCTTCATGTGAACCATCTTACACAAATCCTCTGAAGGCTCCAACAAGCTGTGGTCGATAGCACCAATGTAACCCTCCAACGACATCACCAACTCCTCACGGATTGGGTCGATAGGTGGATTGGTAACCTGTGCAAATTGTTGGCGGAAGTAGTTGAACAACAACTGTGGTTTCTCGGAAAATACCGCAAGTGATGCGTCATTACCCATAGAACCCGTAGGCTCGTAACCACCCTCGACCATAGGTACGAGAACTTTATTGACCTCCTCCTCGAAGTATCCAAATGCAGATTGCATCTTCTCCAACTCTGGAACAGCCACAGCGACCTTACGCCCTGAGGTAATCTCCGAGAGGTGGATACGATTCTTGCGCAACCACTCACCATAAGGGAAGCTCGCTGCCAATTCATTCTTAACCTCCTCGTCACGATATATGCGACCAGTCTCAGTATCAACAACGATGATACGTCCTGGCTCCAAGCGACCCTTCTCGATTACATCCTCCGCTTTGACTGGCAATACTCCAGCCTCCGAAGCAATAATCATGAGTCCATCCTTGGTGAGGGTGTAGCGTGTTGGGCGCAAACCATTTCTGTCCAACATGCCACCTGCATATCTACCATCCGAGAAGATAAGTGCCGCAGGACCATCCCATGGCTCCATGAGGATACTGTGATACTCATAAAAATCTTTCAACTCTTGCGAGATAGGATTCTTGTCGTTGAAGCTCTGTGGCACCAACATAGACAATGCGTGAGGAATAGACATTCCGCTCATCACGAAGAACTCCAACACGTTATCTAGCGATGCACTATCACTCATTCCTGGCAATGCCACAGGGAAGATATCCGCCATGTCGCCCATAGTAGAGTTTGCAAGTGCACTCTCACGAGCCATAGTCCACAATCTGTTACCACGAATAGTGTTAATCTCACCATTGTGACCTAGTAGGCGGAATGGTTGAGCCAACGCCCACGCTGGGAAGGTGTTGGTACTAAAACGTGAGTGAACCAACGAGATACCCGAGGTAAGCATTGGGTTGGTCAAATCCTTATAGTAGTAGCGAAGTTGATCTGACGACAACATTCCCTTGTATACCATATTCTTTGACGACAAGCTCACTACGTAAGCATCCGTGTTAGCGTGCTCCATGCGCTTGCGTGCACGATACAATCTAAGGTCAAGTGGCATATCGCTCTTCGTGGTCTCAACCACAACGATTTGCTTGATTGCTGGCTCAACTGCCAAAGCTCCCTCGCCCAACATTGTGTTGTCTACTGGCACATCGCGTACTGCCAAAATCTCTAACCCTTCGGCTGCGGCACACTCCTTCATCGAAGCGATTACCTCCTCTACACGAGCATCGTCGTTGGGTATGAATACCATACCCGTACCATAAGTTCCCTTCTCGGGAACGCTAATACCCTGCAACAAGATAAACTCGTGGGGTACTTGAATCATAATTCCAGCACCGTCTCCAGTAGCTGGATCTGCTCCCTCCGCACCGCGGTGGATCATATTTTCTAGGACTTTTAGTCCATCGTCTATTATCTGGTGTGATTTTTTGCCGTTGATGTCGAACACAATTCCGACACCACACGCATCACGCTCAAAAGCAGGGTCGTAAAGACCCTGCTTAGCACTCATCTGAAGCGTATGTTGTTTCATTCTTTCTGCCAATTCTTATCTAATAAATAATAACTCTCTGTACTTAGGAAGAGTCCACATTCTGTCGTCTACAATAAGCTCCAACTTGTCGATGTGGTAACGGATTGCATCCATCAATGGAATAACTGTATCGTGGTATGCAATAGCCTTCTCTCTCTCGCTCTCGATAGTGTTTGCTACCTTACGAGCCTCAATCATCTCAGCTACAGTCTTGTTCACGAAGTTGATGTGCTCAGCCATCTTCTTGATAATCTTAACATCTTGCGCGCTGATTGATACAAACTCCTCACCCTCGAACAAAGCCTTCATCTTAGCTACGTTATCAAGCAAAGAACCTTGGTAAGCTGATGCTACTGGGATGATGTGGTTCATAGCCAAATCGCCCAATACACGAGCCTCGATTTGAATCTTCTTGGTGTAAGTCTCCCACTTAACCTCGCAGCGTGACTCCAACTCAGCGTGGTTCAATACGCCAGCCTTAGCAAATGCTGCTACGGTCTCCTCCTTAAGGTATGCGTCGAAGATAACTGGTACGCTAGTCTCGCAATCTAGACCACGAGCTGCTGCCTCTACCTTCCACTCGTCACCATAACCGTTTCCGTTGAAACAGATTGATACTGACTCGTTGATAAGACGCTTAACAACTGTTAGGATAGCTGTATCCTTAGTCATACCGCCTGCGATAAGTGAATCTACCTCCTCAGCGAACTCTGCCATTTGCTCTGCAACAACAGTGTTCAAAGTAAGCATTGTGCCACCGCAGTTAGCCGAAGAACCTACTGCACGGAACTCGAAACGGTTACCAGTAAATGCGAATGGTGATGTACGGTTACGATCTGTGTTGTCCAACAAGATTGATGGCAAGTGAGCTACGCCCAACTCGATAGCAACCTTATCGTCGAATGAGATGATATCATCTGTGTCGGCAGCAGCCAACTTCTCCAACACTGCGTACACTTGTGTACCCATGAAGATAGAGATGATTGCTGGAGGTGCCTCATTTGCGCCCAAACGGTGTGCGTTAGTAGCAGATGAGATAGCTGCCTTCAACAATGCGTTGTGCTTGTGTACAGCCTTCATTACGTTCGCTACGAAGGTGATGAAACGAAGGTTCGAAACACCATCCTTACCTGGAGAGAAGAAGTTGATACCGCACTTAGAGCACAAACTCCAGTTACAGTGCTTACCAGATCCGTTGATACCCTTAAATGGCTTCTCGTGCAACAATACACGGAAACCGTGACGAGCAGCAACCTTCTCCATTACAGACATAATGAGCAAGTTGTGGTCATTCGCTAGGTTACACTCCTCATAGATTGGAGCCAACTCAAATTGGTTTGGAGCAACCTCGTTGTGACGAGTCTTAACTGGGATACCCAATTTTAGTGACTCATTCTCCAACTCTGTCATAAATGCCAACACGCGAGCAGGAATTGAACCGAAGTAGTGATCCTCCAACTGTTGGTTCTTAGCTGAATCGTGACCCATCAAGGTACGACCTGTAAGCATCAAGTCAGGACGAGCTACATACAAAGCCTCATCTACCAAGAAGTACTCTTGCTCCCAACCAAGGTTAGAAACTACTGTAGATACCTCCTCGTTGAAGTACTTAGCAACCTTAGTTGCAGCTGCGTCAATAGCGTTGATTGAGCGCAAAAGTGGAGTCTTGTAGTCAAGAGCCTCACCTGTGTATGATATAAATACTGTTGGGATACAAAGTGTGTCGCCAACTACGAATGCTGGAGATGCTGGATCCCAAGCCGAGTAACCACGTGCCTCGAAAGTGTTACGCAATCCACCATTAGGGAATGACGACGCATCTGGCTCTTGTTGAACAAGTAGCTTACCAGAGAACTCCTCAACCATACCACCACGGCCATCGTGCTCAACGAAAGCATCGTGCTTCTCGGCAGTACCACCTGTTAGGGGTTGGAACCAGTGTGTATAGTGTGTTGCGCCCAAGTCAATAGCCCATTGCTTCATACCTGTTGCAACGCCGTCAGCGATTGCACGATCCAATGCTTTGCCATTGTCGATAGAATCAATCAACGACTTGTATACCTGCTTAGAGAGGTATTTTTGCATCTTTTGGCGGTTAAAAACATACTTACCGAACTCATCTACTGGACGACCAGCGCAAGTTACTTCTACAGATTTGTGGCCATTAGCCTCTTTGATCTGCGCAAATCTCAATGTACTCATACTTACGATTTATAAATTAATTTTACTTTAAGTTTATATTATTCTCCTCGCACATTCTAATCATCTCTTCTGGCCACAATGACGATTGAACCTCGCCAATATGTGCACATCTGAGGAAGAACATGCAGAGTCTTGATTGACCGATACCACCACCAATTGAGAGTGGAATACGATCTTCGAGAAGTGATTTGTGGAACTCCAACTCAACTCTCTCTGGACATCCCGCAATTTCTAGCTGGCGCAATAGAGCCGCCTTATCAACTCTAATACCCATAGATGAAATCTCCAAAGAGTCATCCAATATCTCGTTCCATAAAATCAAATCTCCGTTGAGTCCTTTGTACTCGTCAAAGGTTGGCGTAGACCAATCATCATAGTCTGGGGCACGACCATCGTGCTTCTCGCCATTACTCAACTTGCCTCCGATACCCATCAAAAAGATAGCACCGTATTTTTTTGCAGCCGCCTTTTCACGCTCCTTAGAGGTCATGTCTGGATACATCGACAAGAGATCCTCCGACTGCAAGAAGGTAATTCTCTCTGGTAAAACTGGTGTGATGTGTGGGAACATTGCATAAACCAACTTCTCTGTAGCTTTCAACGATGCGTAAATCTTCTCGACTATCGACTTCAAGAAATCTAACGTGCGTTGCTCTGCCGAAATTGTGCGCTCCCAATCCCACTGATCAACATAAAGTGAGTGGATATTACTAAGCTCCTCGTCTGTGCGAATTGCGTTCATATCTGTGTACAATCCATAGCCCACTGGCATGCCATACGAACCAAGCTTCATGCGTTTCCACTTTGCCAAAGAGTGTACAACCTCTGCTTGCACACCGCCCATATCTTTAATTTTGAACGATACAGGACCCTCAACTCCATTGAGGTCGTCGTTTACTCCCGTTCCCGAAAGTACAAATAGTGGTGCTGTAACTCTACGAAGGTCTAACCTTGTAGACAACTCATCCTGAAAACCTTGCTTCAGCATCTTTACCGCTTGCTCCATTGTCTCTGGAACCAAGCGAGGGCGATAACCCTTAGGGATAAATAGTTTCACTTTATTATTAGTTTTTAAATGTTTAACGTAAGTTCGATATTGAAACATTCATTAAAACTACATTTTTCATGTCAATATCTTACCAATTATATTGTCGCTCCAACACCGAACTTACATTACACATCTAAATACCTTTTCATAAGTTCTCCCCCTCACCACTCAGGGTGAGGGAGAACTCTTATTTTAGATTATTTGTAAGTTGCACACTGTGTGGAAAACTTCACTTCTAATTATTATGTTATAGCGTCCGACAAGACTTTTGAAGTTAAGCTCTCTACGCAAGTGTGAACCACTCTTCACGTTTGCTACTAGTTGTAAGCAGACTCTCCGTGCTCGTAGATATCGAGACCTTCCTCCTCGATACGCTCCTCAACACGCATACCGTGTACCATATCAACTGCCTTGAATAGGATGAATCCTGTACCGATACCCCAAGCCATGTATGTGAGTGCTCCGATTAGCTCTACTACGAAGAATTGATACTCACCAGCGATAAGACCAGTCTCACGAGCGAATACACCCGTTAGGATTGTACCCAAAGTACCGCAAACACCGTGTACTGAGATTGCACCTACTGGATCATCAATCTTAAGTACGTTATCGAAGAACTCTACTGCGAAAATCATTACGAATCCACAGATTGCACCGATTGCGATAGCTCCTGCTGGAGAGACCAAGTTACATCCTGCTGTGATACCTACCAAACCTGCCAATACACCATTGAGTGCAAGTGAGAGAGTTGGCTTGCCATACTTAATCCAAGCTGTAATCAAAGCTACTACTGCTCCAGCTGCTGCTGCGAGGTTTGTAGTCATGAATGTTTGAGCTATTCCAAGGCTATCTGCCTCTGTCGAAGCTGCAAGTTGTGAACCAGGGTTGAATCCGAACCAACCGAACCAAAGGATGAATACTCCAAGTGCTGCGATTGTGAGGTTGTGTCCTGGGATTGCACGTACTTTGCCATCCTTAGAATACTTACCGATACGTGGACCTACGATTGCTGCACCAGCCAATGCCAACCATCCTCCTACAGAGTGAACGATTGCAGAACCTGCGAAGTCGTTGAAGTTAGCTGCGTCATTGCCAAATAGGGTCTCACCCAAACTTGACAACCAACCACCTCCCCAAGACCATGAGCCTGAGATTGGATAGATTACCGCAAAAATTACTACTGAGTACATCAAGTAAGCTGAGAACTTAGTACGCTCTGCAACGGCTCCCGATACGATTGTTGCTGCAGTAGCGCAGAACATTGTTTGAAACGCCATATCTGCCATATCTGGAATGTTTCCGTCAAATCCGCTATAATCAACTGATCCGAACATGCCAGAACCATACATGATACCAAAACCTACTGCCCAGAACAAGATTGAACCAACCGAGAAGTCCAAAAGGTTCTTCATCAAGATGTTTGCTGTATTCTTACCACGAGCAAAACCTGACTCAACCATTGCGAATCCCGCTTGCATGATAAACACAAGCATCGCCGCTAAAAGAATCCATACTGTATCGAGTGCTTTTGCAAGCTCACCGATTTGTGCTACTGTTGCCATTTCTTCCATTATCCTGTCCTCCTCTTATTTTTCTGTGTAAAGTGTTGTGTCACCAGCTTTTCCTGTGCGGATGCTTACAGTGTCGTCTATTGTGCTGATGAAGATACGTCCATCACCTACCTCGCCTGATTGTGCAGATGCGATGATTGCATCAACTGTTGGTTTCACATTCATGTCACGAACTACGATTGTGAGCATGATACGCTCGATGTAGCTTGTGTCGTATACTACACCACGGTAGATACGCTCCTGACGTGATTTACCTACGCCGCGCACATTCATGTAAGAGAACCATTCGATTCCCGCCTCATAGAGGGCTTCCTTTACATCCTCGAACTTCGTCTTGCGGATGATTGCTTCAATTTTTTTCATATCCTTAAATCTTTTGAATGATTTATTAGAGTGCGAATGAAAGACCTGCTACGATATAAGCATTGTCGTTACATGGAGAGAATGAAGTCTCAACAAAGATTGGAAGTGAGAACTTGTCTGAGCTAACCAAATCATAAGAGAATGAGATACCTACAGAAGCTACACCAAATCCGTCATTGTAAATACCAGACCAAGGAGTGATACCTGCGAATACGTTTGCATCAACTGCACCAATTCCAAAACCATAATCAACACTGATGTAAGTTGAGAAATCCTCGTCTGCGCCTGCAACCATTGTTGCGATACCAAATGTCAATGGAACATCCTCGCTGATGGTGTAACCCAAAGCAACCTCAAGATAGTGGTTGTCATAAGTGAAATACTTTGCACCTTCACCTTCCCACCAGTAATCTGTTACTGCCAAAGATAGACCACAACCGAACTCGTAACCAACTGTGAAATCCAACTCTTTACCTGCAGATGCATCAAGTGGAGTACTTCCCCAAGCATCAATAGTGAATCCACCAACTGCAATACCCATTCCTGGTTGCAATGCTGCACCCTGACCTTGATATGCTCCACGCCATACGTAAGAACTTACCAAATCAACTCCCGCTGATGCCTCTAATTCTGCTGCCACTGCTGGAGCAATTGACAATGACATAACTGATGCCACAAGACCGAGTAAAAATTTTCTAGCTTTCATAATACTAACCTTTTATTAAAAATTAAACAACGTTATAACTAACCTTACTATATATATAGGTATGGCTCCTCGCCCGGGAAATCCGAGTTACCACACTATTTATAAAATAGTCTTTTTGTTAAAGTTACCCCCTAAATCGTTAGATATCTAAATCATAGATTCGGGTCGATGCCATCATCACCTTTGTTTGGTCAGCAAATGCGCTCAACCTCACAAAACCTCTACCTTGAGAACCAAATCGGTCGCCAGGTGAAGATACTATATGACACTCATTGAGTAACTTGTCGAACAACTTCCACGAACTCTCATACGGAGACTCGACCCAGATGTATGGTGAATTAACACCACCCCAAAAGTTGAGTCTTGTATGCGAGAGTGCTTCGCGAAGCATCGACGCATTTTTCATATAATAACTTACATTTTCCTGGACACTTTGTTGTCCCTCTTCGGAGAATAGTGACTCTGCACCACGTTGAATAATGTAGGCAGGTGAGTAATTTTTAATCTCTTGTCGTCTACGCCAAAGAACGTTGAGGGGGGCATTCCTATCTGTGCTGAATGAGTACCCCTCGATATCTTTTGGAATCACCGTATATCCGCAATGCAGACCAGTGAAACCGCCATTTTTCGAAAAACTTCTAATCTCTATCGCCGTTTTGCGTGCGCCCTTAATCTCATATATACTGCGAGGTATATCTGGGTCTGTGATAAATGACTCATAAGTAGCATCAAACAATATCAGGGCATTGTTTTGTAGTGCATACTTCACCCATTTTTCCAACTCTTTGCGTGTCATCACACAACCCGTAGGATCGTTTGGGTAGTTCAGGTATATCACATCTGGACGCACAGAGGGCAATTCGGGCATGAAACCATTTTCGGCTTTGCAATCCAAGTGAATCAAGTGACTCCACTGCAAATTACCATCCAGGTCTCCAGCTCTATTACCAATGACGTTAGATTCAACAAAGGTCTGAAACACAGGGTCTACAACTGCGATTCGGATATCTCGACAAAGAATATCGCCGATGGCACCCAAATCCTCTTTTGCACCGTGGTTTATAAAGACCTCATCATGACCTATTTTAATTTTGCGACTTTTATAATCTCTTTTAACTACGGCATCTATCAAAAAATCGTAGCCTTCGACGGGGCCTCGACCTTTGAATCCGCTCTCTTGACCCATCTCAACAATGCTTCGACTCATCGCCTCCACTACACATGGAGCAATGGGTCTCACAACATCGCCGCTATCGAGCCTAATAAGAGCTGCCTGGGGATTAACTCTACTAAAGACGTTCACCTTTTGGTCGATTCGCTCTTGAACCTCGTTTCGAACAACTTTTAGAAATTGTGAATTTATTAGTATCATCCTCTCAATTATAAAACAATTAGCCGTGCAAAATTAGCATTTTTTTTCGAAACAATGAAAATATCTATTCTCTTTTTACAAAGTATCTTAAAAATGTAATATCATACGAAAAATTCAAAGAACTTTTTTGTGGTCTGAACCCCCTCTCTAAAGTGGCCTAAAACTACTTTTAGATTGGTGTTACGTATTTCCCACACTGCAAATATAGAGACTTACTACCTTTTGTTGCGAAATATTAGATGCAGTAATTTAGTTAGATTTTTTAAAAATATAAAATTGTAAGCTAAAGCGACCAAACGATATATAATTTACACCAAATGACGAAATATTTTTATAATTCAATAAAATTGTATATTTTTGTTGAAAATAAAATAGTCAAACTATGATTAACGAAGAGAACAACCTCGACGAGCTGGACAACAAAATCCTTAGACTCATATCCAACAATGCGCGTATCTCATTCCTTGAGGTGGCACGTATTTGCAATGTTTCGGGTGCTGCCATACATCAACGCATACAAAAGTTGATGGCAGGAAATGTTATAACTGGCTCGCAGTTTACGCTGAATGTCAATAAGATAGGCTATGAAACATGTGCATACGTAAGCCTCTATTTCGACCCCGAATGCGACGTGGAAGCGGTAGTTAGCCAAATTCGCCTAATCCCCGAAGTTGTGGAGTGCCACTTCACAACAGGCTCCTACGACCTATTAATCAAGGTATATGCACGCAACAATTCGCATCTACACGAGATTATTCAGAGCAGAATTCGACCCTTGGGACTGCGCCGTTCGGAGTCCACGATATCATACAGAGAGTCTTTCCGCCGCCAATTGACACTCGGAGGCGATGTCGAGGAGGTGGCAAACTGCAACTCTGACGATATTTAATCCCCAATACCTATATTATATGTCGTTACTTCGCAACCCCGAAAGTGATTTGGAGTACGAAACTAAGATTCGCCCACACGAACTCCAATCCTTCGCTGGACAAGATAAGATTGTTGAGAATTTAAAAATTTTCATTAAAGCCGCCCTCATGAGGGGCGACTCTCTCGACCATGTACTCCTGCATGGTCCTCCAGGATTGGGAAAGACCACCCTTGCAAATATCATAGCCAACGAAATGGGGGCGCAGATAAAAATCACATCTGGACCCGTGCTCGACAAACCTGGCGACTTGGCTGGTCTACTCACATCCCTAGGCGAGGGCGACCTACTATTCATAGACGAAATTCACCGCCTAAGCCCCATAGTCGAGGAGTATCTATACTCCGCCATGGAGGATTACAAAATAGACATCGTGCTCGACAAAGGACCCTCGGCACGCTCCATACAAATTGAGCTGCCGCCATTCACACTCATCGGAGCCACAACTCGAAGCGGTCTACTCACATCGCCCCTACGCGCTCGATTTGGCATACAGTGCCACCTGGAGTACTACGACAGCAAAACTCTTTCGGGGATTGTCACACGCTCCGCTGCAATCCTCGGCGTATCCATAGATGACGATGCTGCGCTCGAAGTGGCACTCCGCTCACGTGGCACACCTCGTATAGCCAATGCGCTACTTAGGCGTGTGAGAGATTTCGCCATGGTCAAGGGCGAAGGGCACATCGACATCGAGATTACTCGCATAGCCTTAGCGGCTCTCAACATAGACTCTAGAGGGCTAGACCAGATGGATAATAAAATCTTGGCTGTAATAATCGAAAAGTTCAAGGGCGGCCCCGTAGGTTTGGGGACAATTGCCACCGCTGTGGGCGAGGACTCTGGCACAATAGAGGAGGTATACGAACCATTCCTCATAAAGGAGGGGTTCCTAAAGCGTACGCCCCGAGGTCGTGAGGTCACGGAGTTGGCGTATCAGCATCTGGGATATGCGCTTAATTCTGAAGGTTCACTTTTTTAAGTAGTGTAAAACAATTATTGCCATATTTTTAAAAGCACTCTTGGAGCGATATTTTTCACTATTAAATTTCAGTATAGAACCACTATATTTTCAATTCAATAGCAAAAAATCTCATCTCCAATAGTACTCTTAAAAACACACCAATAATTATTTTACCCTACTTAAGATATAGGCTCTGAAGTAGGAGTGAGCTTAAATAGTCGATCCTTATATACAAACCAACATCTTGGTTTATAGCAAATTAAGAGTATGTTCGTTTTGGAATATCTGCAAGTTTTTGTATCTTTATGGTGTAAAACTTGCAGATATTGTTTATG
>JBCQUV010000036.1:0-15875 GCA_047173765.1 Rikenellaceae bacterium | reverse complement strand
TTTTTAGTGTAACTTTCTTCCAATTACAAAGTTAACTAAAACTTTATAGCTTATTTTTTATTTACTGGTTGTTTCACGGGTTAAACATAGGAACTATTTGTTTCTTAGGTATTGCACACACGCCGCCAAGGGTACTCCTAGTTGCGGATAGTTTGGATATGGATGAGGGTTGCCCGTTTGGATTCCATCCTTTTTGTTATATCCATTTTCATTATCTATGGTAATCGAGGCATCGACTACATATATCCCTTCGCTCTCTCGACCATCGAAGTGTTTGATAATATTCTCCCTCACGTACCACATCGTAGTGTTTTGGCGTGTGGTGAAGAATCCTCTGTCGTTGTCGAGCGTGCCGCAGCTGGTGCAGGGGGTCGAAAGAAGTAGCTTGCCCTTGGGGTTTACGCTCTTAAATGATGCGAGGAGCTCCTCTGCCATCTTGTTCCACTCACCGAATTGTAGCGGCAAAGGTTCGTCTCGATAGTCATTTAGTCCCAACATCACTATCAAAAAGTCTGGACACTCCACGCTCCACATAGCTAAGTATTTGCCATAGTTGAACCTCCACTCCTTAGGCTCTGCGATACTCACCCACTTTTTGCCACTCCACTCTTTGTAGCCATTGTCATACATTACGTCACCCTTCTTAGGTGCTTTCAAAAATCCATCGTCGCCATATCTGCTACTATCGAAATCGCAACAATCATATCGAGTACCCGAATCTAACCCCTCTTTTTCGCCTCGATTGAGCTTTGTAGCATTGCGCCAAAACGCCACACTACCCCAATATCGTTGGTCGGAGGTAGGTTGAAAAAATGGATTGAAAAATCTATCATCTGTGGGGATATTCGAAAAGTACCTGGGTAGAGTCCATCCGCCACGCCCCTCATGAAAATGCCCCTCATAGCCATTCACGATGCGTGTGCCTACGAGTTTTACGTTGGGAACATACCCCTTAGCTAGGAACGCATCCTTAAAGTAAAGTCCCTTAGTGAAGCTGTCGCCAAACATCTGAACTACAATAGGTTTACCACCTACCTTTGGCTCTCCAGCACAGATTGTTGAGGTGTACGACTCCTTCACTTCGAATGTTTTGCCATCATACAACTTTACATCTATGGTCTCTCCACTCTTTGGATTTGTGATATTTGCTCTCTTTGCCAAGAGTCCATTTTTTGCGTAAGTCGTACTACCCCCAAATCGGACAATATCACCATCCAGAAACTCATATTTGGTGAATGTCTGCACAAACATTGGATTATCGACCCCCGAAAGCATATATTGCTTGGAAGGTAAAGAGAGTACACTCTCCGTCTCTTGCGCCACCGCACTAGAGACAAATGCCACTGCCAGCAGCATTATGAATTTTAAATAGCTCATAAAAGTAAAAATTTGGGGGTGAAAATAATAATCACCCCCAATAATACAAACGTAAAATGTTATTTAAGTAGGGTAAAATAATTATTGGTGTGTTTTTAAGAGTGCTATTGGAGATGAGATTTTTTGCTATTGAATTGAAAATATAGTGGTTCTATACTGAAATTTAATAGTGAAAAATCTCGCTCCAAGAGTACTTTTAAAAATATGGCAATAATTGTTTTACACTACTTAGTATAGACCTTAAAGTCGCTATACTGAGCAGCACGGGTATACATGTGTCTAAGACCAATGCGACCATTGTTGATAGATGCTTTGCCCTCCAAACTCCACTCGTAGCACTCCTCTCTGCCATCGCCCTCGACATTCATAAACAACTTCTCTTGGGTCTTGATAACTGTGATTTTGTAGGTCACATAAGGTTTAAACAACTCGATATTGTAGAACGTAGGCTCAACCTCCATTTGGTCGAAATCAATTTTCTCCGAAATTGGGTACTTCCTCACACGCAAGTAGTCATTCTTAGGATCCTCATTAACCATCGGGAATGCTGCATAGCTGATGTGCAGAGGGTTCATATACTCATAATATATCTTCATCGTGGGAACATCACGTTTCCACTTCGATATGTCGGTACCTGTACCATTCAATCCTGTGCCTTGTGCTTGGATATATAGGATATTAACATTCACAGTTTGCTCCTCGGTGCGAGTGTAGTTGTACTCAATTTTCACATCGCCTGCAAACTCCTCCTTAGTCCACAACACTGCGTGGTGAGCATCGTCGCCATAGGTCTCGCCAGCTCTGAAATCCATACCATCCTTAGAGTGAGTGACCGTAGCGATTAGTCCATCCATAAACCACTGCTCCTGCCAATTCTCACGACATGAATCCTCCATTTTGAGGCTCCAATCCTTGCACGCATTGAGTTTATAAAATTCAGACAACTCCTCCGCAGCTCCACAACCCGACAAAGTTGCTACGACTGCTGCTGCAATAAATAATTTGTTTATAATTTTCATGGTGGGTATGGTTTAGTTAATCTGCTCTATAAGAACCACACTCCATGGAGTAAGCTCTTGGTCGATAGTAACTCGTCCTTTTTTGTCGGCTGTAACAAAGTATGAGCGTAAATTCTCTGCGTAGCTCTTCATCATTTTCACCTGCTCACGTGTTGGAGGCTCTGGTTTGCCCATTGCAGTCCAGTAGTTGTGGATATTACCGCTATCTTTGTCGAGGGTCTCCACCTTGAACATTGCCCCTGGAGTCAATCCTGTGAGTGTCAAATCCAACTTCTTGGATGTACCGCTCTCACGCTTGTCGGCACCGCGTGGCACCGAATTCTCATACTCCTTGGGGTAGTTGTAGGCTATAGCCGACACCTTGCCATTCTTCGAATTGCGGCTCACAAACAAGCTCTCAGTTTTGTATACCTCCGTGTCACCCAACTTGTTGAGCATGCGATATGCGTGGTAGCTTGGCTTCACTATACCTTGGTAGTTAATCATACCAAAACCACCGTGGAAGATTGACTCGCCGCCACCCTTCTCTTCGAATATATCGGTGAAAGTCCAATAAGCCAAAGAGTTAGTGAGACCTATGCAATCCAAGTTTGTCTTGACAATATATGCCGCAGGTGTCAAATAGTCGTGTGTTTGGTCACGGCTATTAGGCGATGTATTCCACTCCGTGAGGTGAATCTCGGCTTGAGGGAATGCGCTCTCAGCAATCACCTTATTCAACCACTTGATGTCATCTACCGTAGAGCCTACGTGGCGAGAGATATCCTTACCACGGTTGGTTGTTGGATCTAGAGGGAAATCGGTTGGATATGGGTGGCAGCTGATGAAATCAACTGGCAACTTCTCCTTTTTGCAATACTCCAAGAATTCACGAATCCATACACCCTCCCAAGTGAGTTTGTTGATATTGTCGGCATCAATATTCACGAACTTAGAGTTATCCTCTTTCTCGCCATCATATCGGCCATCTGCCACGAAGTTTGTAGTCGAAGGACCACCAACTTTGAATCGGCTATCCACCGCACGAACTGCCGTAACTGATTGCTTGTACAACTCGAAATATTGAGATCTTGTGCCATCAAAGAATGCACGAGACAGGTTTGGCTCGTTCCACACCTCAAAGTACCATGTGAGTATCTCGTCGATTCCATATCTATCTACGCAGTGTTGGGTAAACGCCTTGATGAATTTGTGCCACTCGCCATACTTAGACATATCGGGAGTGGTTTTAGCCTCCCACCAAAATGCAGTTTGACTATTCTCGCCAGCAAACGCATCGGGGAAGTATGCCAACTCCACAAATGGGCGGACATTCAAATCCAACAAACGGTCAAACACATCGTCGATATATTGCCAGTTGTAGGTGTACTTGCCATTCTTCTCGAACACAGGGAACATATCCCTGTGGAACAATCCGTGGAAACGTACAGTCTCAAAACCGCAGTTCTTCTGCACCATCTCCATCTGCTCCAACCACCCTGCACGCAAAGCCTCGTTGGCACGTCCTGCGCCAACACATTTGCTCCAGTGATGCACAATCGGATCAGCACATTGTGTCGAATTGGCATCTACGATTTGTGCATTAACGCTCGGAAACGTTAATGCACAAAAAGCAAAAGTTAGTGATAAAATAACTTTTTTCATATTACTTTAATTATAGAGTGATAGAGTTGATAGATGTAGGTTGCAAAGTTGCAGTAACCATCTTATCACCGATTTGAATCTTCACAGTCTTAGCCTCAGTCTCAGGGTTGTAAACCATAACCAAAGTGCGACCATCTACCATTTTGAATGCAACGTGGTTCTCGCCCTTAGATGACTCCAAGTATTGAGATCCAGGTTGTACGAAGTGTGAGAAGTGCTTGAACAAATAGAACTCATCTGTGTATGTCACCTTCTTGCTATCCTCATCAATAACAACCATAGAGTTTTGTGGCCATCCCCAAGCACTCTTACCTGTCATGCCATTAGCAGACTTCAAAATCATATTCCAATATAGGTATGACTCGCAACCATTGTTCATGTAGTGCATGATGCTACCCCAAGATCTAACAAGTGAACTCCAGTCGTTCTCCGACTCACCACACTTGTTCTCAGTCTGCATAAACTTCATATTTGGATACTTCTCATACAATTTAGGAAGTGCACGCTCGCCAGCCCATTGGAATCCGATACCTTTGATATACTTCTGTGCATTTTTATCCTTAAGTACTGTCTCGCAGTATGAAGGATTTGCGAAGTTGATAGTTCCCAACCAGATGTCTGTATCTAGACCATCCTTCTCGAATTGAGGACCCATGAACTTACCAATGAAGTATGCCATATCCTCTGGTCTCCAAGTACAACTTGGCCAGTTTGGAGAGTACGCAATCTCGTTTTGTGGCATAATAGCAACCAAAGGTACACCCTCAGCTTTGTACGATTGAGCAAATTTAGAAAAATACAAAGCGTAAGCTTGCAAATATCTCTCTTGCATATTGAATCCTGTACAGTTGTTGAACAAATCTGCACCTGCAGGCATCTCATTACCCTCCTTGCGACCATTCCAATTACCGCCACGAGTTGAGTAGTGCTCATTAATCTTCATCCAAGCTGGAGGAGTCCAAGGTGATGCCCAAATCTTAATCTCTGGGTTCAAAGCCTTTGCAGCCTTTAGGTAAGGGATTGTGATGTAGCGATCACGATCGATGTTGAAATCACGCATAACAAAATCCTCCTTCACATCGCAGCATGAGTAGTAGCTAAGAGAGTAGTCATTAGCACCCACAGAGATACGACCCATAGAGAATCCACAACCCTCCTTAGAGAATAGATTTTTCAAAACCTTATCTTGCTCAGCTTGTGGAAGCAATTGCAAAGCATCCCAACCCATCTCGTTGAATGCTCCACCGACTCCATCTACTGTTTGACGAGTCTTGTCAGTATATACTGTGATATCTGCATCACCCGAAGCAGGTGCAACTGTCACACCCTTCTTTGCTGTAATCCATCTCTCAGACTCAGTAGTGTAGATCATTTGCGGCTTTTGCGCATAAGAAGCAACAGATATAACCGCTGCAATAGCCGTAACAGCTAACTTTAAATAATTTTTCTTCATTTTGTTCTAGTTATTTTAGTTTTTAGTTTTGCTCTATTGTGATTACGAATGGTGACTTCACAGCTTTAGCAGTATTGCCCACAAGTGTCACCCAATCCTCAAACGTAGGAACGTTGTATTGATTCCAAGCTGCACCCCAGTAGTAAACAAACTCAGAGTTAGGTATATACTCACCAATAAGCGACACGTGACCTGTCATACCAGTACCTGCGTATGTTGGATCATCCTTAACGAAAGGCATGATACCTGCACTACGAGCTGGAGCCGAGAAGATAGTACCCACGAATATAGTACCTTGCTCCTCCAGACGATCTACATCTGCGTATGCAGCAAATCCCTCTTTCTTAGATACCTTAGCTTGCTTGCCCTTAGCACCTGCCATAACGATACCAGCTACGACTTTTGTAGATTTGCGGATATTTGAATATGACACCTTAGTCTTTACAAATTGAGTTCCTGCATCTACTACCAATGTACGAGTCTCAACAACATCGTCACGGTCAGCAACCTTAAGTGGATTGTATGTCAATTTAACTGTGAGGCGAAGTGGACCCATCTCCAAAATCTCATAATCTTTGTAGCAATATGGATACAAAATCTTACCACTCTCCATCAATGCCAATGTTCCTGCACCGAGGGTTGGGCCTACGTTGTAAGCATCCATACCTGTACCATGGTCTACGTGGAACGACACCGAGCGCAACATCTCGTCAGCCTTAGCTTGGTCTGTCTTAGCAACCTCTGCGATTTTAGCTCTCCACACTGGATCCAAATCCATTTTGTAACGCTCCTCGAGCACCATACGAGTCACAGACTTAGTCCACACATCATATCCATACAATTTTTGGTCTAGAACTTGCGACGCTGGACCATACACACGATATGCAATACGGTCATTCTCCCATGCGAAATCATCCAAACGTTCAGGGAATTGACGACCATACACCTTTGATTCATACTCCGCTGGAGTACCTACTTTGATTTTATAGGTAGACTTAGACATTGGGGCTACTGAAACTTGGAAAATCAACTTTCCATCATACGTAATCTGCGATGGAATCTCCTTACCCGACGCACTGTATACGACAAATGTTTCATCACTCATAACACCCATTGAGCTCTTCAATGTGGCCAATTCGACCTCTACCATCTCCTCCACACGATCCACATCCGTGGTGTTCTCGAAAGTCAAGCGTGCAGTTGGAACTGTCGAGCAAGAGTATGCCATTACAGCTGCGCACAAAAGTGCAATTATTCTTTTCATTTTTTTAGTTATTTAGGTTATTAAATTATACTCGTTAAATTATACTCGCTAATTTCTACAAAAATATAAACATTTTTCAGATATACAAAATAATTAATGAGATTATTTACACCAAATAAATTTTAAAGAATATAGCCCCTCTATTATTTTGAAATGTAGAAAAGTTTTGTTACATTTGTAGTAATATTATATATTGGGTGCACACCCTAGATAACCACGAAACTAATTTTTTAAACTAAAATAATTCAATATGAAAATCGTAACTATGGGCGAAATCATGCTTCGCCTTTCAACTCCTGGCAACAAACGTTTTGTTCGTTCAGAATCTTTTGATGTAGTTTATGGTGGTGGTGAGGCAAATGTGGCTGTTAGTTGTGCTAACTATGGTCACGATGCGTACTTCGTATCTAAGCTCCCAACTCACGAGATTGGTCAATCGGCTGTGAATGCTCTTCGTCAATTTGGCGTTAAGACTGACTTTATCGCTCGCGGTGGTGACCGTGTGGGTATCTACTACCTAGAGACTGGTGCTTCAATGCGTCCTTCGAAGGTTATCTACGACCGTGCAAACTCTGCAATCGCTGAGGCTAAAGTTGAGGATTTCGACTTCGACGCTATCATGGAGGGTGCTGCTTGGTTCCACTGGTCAGGTATCACTCCAGCATTGTCGGATGAGTCTGCGGAGATGACACGCCTAGCTTGTGAGGCTGCAAAGCGTCACGGAGTAACTGTATCTGTAGACCTTAACTTCCGCAAGAAGTTATGGACTAAGGAGAAGGCTCAATCAGTTATGCGCCCACTTATGGAGTATGTAGATGTTTGTATCGGTAATGAGGAGGATGCAGAGCTTTGCCTAGGATTCAAACCAGATGCTGACGTTGAGGGTGGTCACACAGATGCTGAAGGATACAAGGGTATCTTCGAGCAGATGATGAAGGAGTTCGGATTCAAATATGTAGTATCTACACTTCGCGAGTCATACTCAGCAACATTCAATGGCTGGAAGGCTATGATTTACAATGGCGAGGAGTTCTATATGTCTAAGCGTTACGAAATCAACCCTATCGTCGATCGTGTAGGTGGTGGTGACTCATTCTCTGGAGGTATCATCCACGGACTTTTGACTAAGCCAAACCAAGGCGAGGCATTGGAGTTTGCTGTGGCTGCATCAGCTTTGAAACACACTATCAATGGTGACTTCAACCACGCTTCAATAGAAGAAGTCGAGGCTCTAGCAGGAGGTGATGCGTCAGGTCGTGTCCAAAGGTAAAAAATCCATATTGCACGTCATTTTTGGCACTTCTCTGCGCTTTTTAATCCTCACGTACTTTTTACGCTGCGGTTAAAAATGCTCGCGAAGCACCAAAACTGACGCACACTATGAATTTTTTGTGGGGGTAATGTCTGGGTGACCTTAAGGATAACTTCTTGGTGAATCTTGAGGTAACTTATGAAAAACCTCGATTTGGGTTCAAACATCCTGATGTTTGATAAATTTTAAGAGTTAGCGTGTTGGTCGAATTCATTTGACCAACACGCTGAATCTTAAAATCTAAGAACTGCCAAGTTCTTAGCCCAAAGCGCAACACAATAAGCGCAATAAATAACTGCCCGTGCGGCTTCGCACCGCCCGCCCGGCGTTAGGGCAGTCCTAACAATTAAAAACAACATAAATAAAAATAAAAATGGCAAAATTTACAAAGATGCAAGTGCTTGGCGCAATGCAATCTACAGGTATGGTTCCAGTATTCTACCACAAGGATGCTGAAGTTTCGAAGAAGGTACTTAAGGCGTGCTACGATGGTGGCGTGCGTGCTTTCGAGTTCACAAATCGTGGTGACTTCGCAAGTGAGGTTTTCATTGCACTAGTGAAGTATGCAGCAGTAGAGTGCCCAGAGATGATTTTGGGTATTGGCTCTATCGTTGATGCTCCTACAGCAGCTATGTACATGCAATATGGCGCAAGCTTCGTAGTTGGTCCATACCTCAACGCTGAGGTTGCTAAGGTTTGTAACCGTCACTTGGTACCTTACACTCCAGGTTGTGGTTCTGTTACGGAGATTGGCTACGCACAGGAGTTGGGTTGCGACCTCACGAAGGTGTTCCCAGCAGGTAACGTGGGAGGCCCATCATTCATCAAGAATGTGAAAGCTCCACTTCCATGGTCAAACATCATGGCTACAGGTGCTGTAGAGCCAACTGAGGAGAACCTCACAGCTTGGATTAAGGCTGGCGTGATGTGCGTAGGTATGGGTTCGCAGTTGTTCCCAGCAGACGTTATCAAATCTGAGGATTGGGGTGCTATCACCGAGAAGTGTAAGTTCGCTTTAGATGTGATTGCTAAGTTGCGATAAGCATAAGTCAGGTTCCAAAAAATAGGAATCTTGCCATATTGTAATTGGCAAGATTCCTATTTTTTTGTGCCCACCGAAATAGAGTTTGGCATTTCAAGAAATAATATCTATCTTTGTTCATAGTACAAAAAACTCATACAGCCTATGGCAAAATAAAAAAAGAAAATTACATTAGCTCTATTTGTAGCGGTATGCGGCAAATAAAGAGCTAAATCACATAAAAGCGTTTGCTTTATATCTTGTAACTCTGAAACTTAGGAACTTTCAAAAATAGCAATGAATAAAGTGTAAATGCTCACGGTTCTGCCGTGGGCTTTACTTATTATTTTGCTGTTTGGGTATCCTAAGACCTCAGAGTTCGAATAAGAAAGTATTGTCCCACGGTTTTTTGTGTCTATTACGTAAAACATCACTATCGCTTTTGGGACGAAGCACAATGCCGACATTTTCACTTGCAAAAAGTTGCACGGTTTTTGAGACCACGGTTTATCGAACTTTAAATCTTATAAGCTATGGAAAAGCAAATATGCAACGTATGTCACTACATCTATGACCCCGCAGTGGGCGACCCCGACAATGGAGTAGCACCCAACACCCCCTTCGAAGAGCTACCCGAAGGTTGGAGATGCCCTGTGTGTGGCGAAAGTGTGTCGGCATTTGAACCAGTAAAATAACGAGTATGTCAAAATTTGCGACCAAACCCCTACCCTACGACTATGCAGCTCTCGAACCTGTGATTTCGGCTGAGACACTGACGTTTCATCACGACAAACACTACGTGGGGTATGTAAACAAATTGAATGAGTTGATAGCAGATACTCCATTCGAAGATATGACCATAGAGCAGATTATGCAACGCTCGGGAGGTGCAATATTCAACAACGCTGCACAGGTCATAAACCACGAATTTTACTTCGACCAACTCTCCTCCGAACCCCAAAAAGAGCCCACAGGCAAACTCCTAGATGCCATAGTTGCAAAATTTGGCTCTTTCGAAAATCTTAAGCAGCAAATGCTAAGTAGCGCACTATCGCTCTTTGGGTCGGGATGGGTATGGCTAGTGGCAGATGACAAGGAGGATTGGGCACTATCTATTATAAATTGTAGCAATGCTGGCAACCCCTCGGCTCACGGACTCACAACCCTGCTCACCATTGATGTGTGGGAACATGCCTACTACATCGATTACAGAAACAATCGAGCAGAGGCAGTCGAGATGTTGTGGAATGTGATTGATTGGTCTATCATCGAACAGAGATACAAATAATGTTTAAGCGCAAAGGGAGTGACTCCTTTTGCGCTATTTTTTTGTCCTGAGGGTGAGCACATGCCAAGTGACACCTACACCCACGAGGCTCAGCAAAATCTGCGCCCACAAAATGGTTGAGACCACCCAAAAGATGCAATATGTAAGCGAAGCCCACAAAATAGTAATAATCACAATCTTGGACGAAAAGGGTATAGCTCGATTCTCCTTATAATCTCGAATGTACGCACCCAAATATTTGGAGGATATAAGCCACACATACAACTTTGGCGACGAGTGCAAATATAGAGTTGCGCTCAACAGCAAAAATGGAGTAGTCGGCAGCAGTGGTAAAACGATACCTACCACACCCAACACGAGACTTATAGTTCCTAATATTATAAATAGTGCTTTCACTCTACAAAATTAGTGATTTTATTAAAATAATCATATCTTTCCTCTATAAATAAAATTCGATTCATCGAATTTACCTCTTTCGGAGCGTCAGCGACAAAGCCCACTCCCAAGGGGAGGGGTTTGGGGGTGGGGTAAAATATTTTTATCTCACACGCTTATAATTCCAGAAATTTTATGTAAGTTTGTAGATATATTAAATTTAATTTATCACAAATATGTCTAAAAAGATAGGTATCGCCTGCGACCATGCAGGCTTTCAAATGAAGGAGTTCTTAGTTGGGTATCTCTCGGCTAAGGGGTTCGAAGTGTTGGATTATGGTTGCTACTCCGAGGAGAGCATCGACTACTCTGATTTTGGTCACGCACTGGCTAAAGGTTACGATTCAGCGGAGATTTCACGAGGCATAGGTCTATGTGGCTCGGGCGAAGGCATGGCGATGACGCTCAACAAGCACCAACAGATACGTGCTGGATTGTGCTGGAACACAGAGGTTGCAACCCTCATTCGCCAACACAACGACGCCAACTTCCTAGTGCTCCCAGCCAGGTTCGTGGACAATGACGAAGCAACAGCTATGGTAGATGCTTGGCTCGAAACAGAGTTCGAGGGCGGCAGACACCAAAAAAGAGTCGATAAAATCGCTTGTAAATAAACCGCAAATATCAAACACACAAACAATAAGCCACCCCTCTTTCGAGAAGGGTGGCTTATTTATTAGTAGTGTATTACCGACCAGATTATTTGGCTGGAGCAGCAGCTGGAGCCTCTGCTGCTGGAGCCTCTGCTGTTAGCTCTTTGTATATGTCGTTATACTTGTTATACAAATCCATCATACCCTCATCCTCGCGAACGCGGAAGTAGATTGATTTTAGATACTCCACAGGAGTAACATTCTTAGGATCAATAGCGTGTGCACGCTCCAAGTGTGGAAGAGCCTCGATGTATAGGTCGCAAAGCTTTCTAAAGTCTGCGTTGTATTCAACCTGCTTTTTGTATGTCTTACCCTTCATCTCCTCATTATAATCATCTGCTTTATTAGTGAGGAATACACCGATATAGAAGTTACCCACGAAGCTTTTAGGGTCGATTCTTACAACATTCTCAAACGACTTAACACACTCCTCGTAGTTCTTCATTTCGGCGTAGATACGTCCACGACTATACCATGATGAAAGATTATCTGGATTCTTAGCAAGTGACTTCTCAATCATACCAAGTACCTCCTCAGGAGTACCTACCTCGGGGTGTTGAGAGTACAACTGCATAAGGCTACTCATAAGGTTGTCGTTGTTTGGATAATCTGCCACAGCCTTAACCATAAGGTTCTTAAGCTCCTTCAGACGCTTCTCGGTGAGTTCACCCGGACCCTTCATCACACTATGGAAGATATAGTAGTATACTTGACCTTTTGTATCGGCAGCAACACTATCGTCAGCCTTCTCTAGCTTGTTGTATCCAGCTTTGATTGCTGCACGGAATTGCTTCTCTGCACGAGTGAATGAACCTTGAAGTTTCTTATTCTTAGGGTTGTTCAACGCCTCTTGGAAGTATAGGTATGCCGCATTGTATATCAAATGTGGATCTACTGCATCCTTGCCAATCTTCGACAATGCGTTGTTAGCCTCCAAGTATCTACCTGCTGCACCACCATATTGTTTGAGGTTGAGCAAACTATTTCCTAGGTTACGATAGTAATCCGCGATTGATTTAAGTCCTGCATCGGCCTTTGTTGCAACCTTTGGATCTAACTCCTTAGCCTTCATGTATGACTTGATAGCGGTATTAAATACTCCTTTTTTAACCTCCTTATCGACTTTCCAGTTCTTGATTACGTTGTTTACAGTATAGATAGTTACATAACCCATACTCCATTGCATTGTCTTGTCTGGATCATCCTTGATTGCACGACCACTAGCCTTAGGAACACCCATCGTAGATTTAACATCGTTGATGTTTGCACCAGCGTAGATTGCCTTCGTAGACTCCTTACCTGCTGCAACATAAGAATCTGCATGCTTTAGCCACGTCGCAGCCTTGGTGTTTTTCTTGGGATCTTCGAGTGTCTTGTCCAATTTTGCAAGTTTCTTATATAGCGCAGTAGTATCAATAGCCTGCGCCATAACTTGCGTAGTAGCCATAAATGCCATCGACATAGCTACTAACAGAAGTGTGATTTTTTTCATTGTATTATTATTTTAAGTATTACTCTCAAAAATTATTACTCTGCACTTGGGGTTGTCGCCTCACCACCCTCTATGGGTGTTACCTCCTCAATCTCCTCACTCTTGGGCACTGCCATAACCGATGCAATAGAATCTCCCTCACGCAAATTGATGATTCTAACACCTTGGGTCGCACGACCTGCAACACGTATTTGATCTACCGACGTGCGGATTGTAAGACCCGAACGGTTGATAATCATAAGGTCGTTAAAATCTGTTACCGCCTGAATAGATATTAGGCTACCAGTCTTTTCGGTAACATTGATAGTCTTAACACCCTTACCACCACGATTAGTGATGCGGTACTCCTCCAAATCCGTACGCTTACCATATCCATTTTCGCTAAGCACCAATACATCTTGCTCCGACTCTGGCTCGATACAAATCATACCTACAACCTCGTCGTCGCCCTCCAACATGATACCTCTAACTCCAGCTCCCACACGACCGATTGGGCGCACCGTGTTTTCGTTGAAGCGAATAGCCTTACCATTTTTAGCGGCAATCATCATCTCTGCCTCGCCACTTGTGAGTGTTGCTGTGATTAGCTCATCACCCTCACGAATAACGATTGCATTAACTCCATTTTGGCGTGGGCGTGAATATGCCTCCAACTTCGTCTTTTTGATTGTACCATCCTTGGTACACATAACGATGTAGTTGTTGTTAATATACTCCTCGTCGTTTAGTCGCTTAACGTTGATATATGCTCTAATCTTATCGTTTGGTTCAATTTGGATTACGTTTTGGATTGCACGACCCTTCGATGAGCGTGTACCCTCTGGAATCTCATACACCTTCAACCAGTAGCACTTTCCGTTTTGGGTGAAGAACAACATGGTGTTGTGCATGGTTGCTATGTAGATGTGCTCGATGAAATCCTCATCCCTCGTGGCACTACCCTTTGCTCCTACTCCGCCTCTGTTTTGAGTGCGATACTCGGTGAGTGGCGTACGTTTGATGTAGCCAAGGTGCGAAATGGTGATTACCATCTCCTCATCAGCGTAGAAATCCTCTGGGTTGAACTCCTCCGAAGAGTATACAATCTCCGAACGACGCTCATCGCCATATTTATCACGAACCTCGATAAGCTCATCCTTGATGATTTGCATCTGCATATCGTGGCTTGCCAACACACTATTGAAGTAGTCGATTTTGGTTTGCAGCTCATCACGCTCCGCAACGAGTTTATCGTGCTCCATACCTGTGAGTGCACGTAGGCGCATCTCGACAATTGCAGAGGCTTGGATATCCGAAAGCCCAAAATTCTCCACAAGGCTACTCTTAGCCTCCTCCGTATTCTTCGCAGCACGTATTAGGCGTATAACCTCGTCTATATTATCTTGCGCAATGAGAAGTCCCAACACAATGTGCATTCTCTCCTGCGCCTTGCGCAAATCGAAGCGAGTGCGACGCACCACGACATCGTGACGGTGCTCCACAAAGTTCTTAATCAAATCCCTAAGATTCAACAACATTGGGCGACCATTCACAAGTGCGATATTATTCACCGCAAATGAGGTCTGAAGTGGCGACATCTTGAACAACATATTGAGCACTACGCTCGACACTGCGTCACTCTTCAAGTGCACCACAATTCGCATACCCTCTCTATCGCTCTCGTCGTTGATATCCGATATGCCATCAATCTTCTTCTCCTTTATGAGATCGGCAATCTTTTTGATAAGCTCTGCCTTATTGACCATATATGGGATTTCGGTAACGATAATTTTGTCGCGACCATTTGCGCCAGTCTCGATATCGGTCTTAGCACGCATAACCACGCGACCACGCCCCGTGAGCAACGCCTCACGCACACCCTCGTAACCATATATGTAACCTCCCGTTGGGAAATCAGGGGCTTTAACGTAGTTTAGCAACTCCTCGCACTCTATGTCGTTGTTGTCCACATAAGCACAACAAGCATTCAACACCTCTGTGAGGTTGTGAGGAGCCATATTTGTAGCCATACCCACTGCAATTCCGCTCGCACCATTAACCAACAACAATGGAATTTTGGTTGGCAGAACAGTAGGCTCTGGGGTTGTATCGTCGAAGTTAAGCGTCCAATCAATAGTCTCCTTGTCGATATCCGACAACACCTCGTCGGCAATCTTCTTCATCCTAGCCTCTGTGTAACGCATAGCTGCGGCAGAGTCACCATCGACACTACCGAAGTTACCTTGACCATCCACGAGCGGATAACGCAACGACCACTCTTGAGCCATACGCACCATAGCCTCATACACCGAGCTATCACCGTGTGGGTGGAACTTACCGAGTACATCTCCCACGATACGGGCACTCTTACGGTGAGGTTTATCGGAGTGCAGGTTCAGCTCCGAGCTCATATCGTACAATATACGGCGATGCACAGGTTTCATACCATCCCTAACATCGGGAAGTGCACGTGACACAATCACCGACATCGAGTAGTCGATATATGCGGATTTCATCTGATCCTCAATATTGATAGGGATGATTCTGCCTACCAACTCCTCTTTTGTTTGTTCTTCGTTTGACATTGTTTAAGTCTTATCTTTCGTTGTGTATTTGTGAGGCATATCTCAACCCCAATATATCTACAAATATACCATTTTCTTTTGATTTGACAAAGGCACACCCCCATTATTTCGCAAATAGTCGCAACTTTTTATATTAAGTAGGCGTAATGGCTATTTTTAGACGATTTGAGCGCATTTAATTTTTCACTCGACAGGGGGAGGAGATTAAGTAGTGTAAAACAATTATTGTCATATTTTTAAAAGTACTCTTGGAGCGATATTTTTCACTATTAAATTTCAGTATAGAACCACTAAGTAGTGTAAAACAATTATTGCCATATTTTTAAAAGCACTCTTGGAGCGATATTTTTCAC
>JBCQUV010000035.1:0-16119 GCA_047173765.1 Rikenellaceae bacterium | reverse complement strand
AAACGGACTCATCCGCCAGTACATCCCCAAGGGAACGGACTTTAGTGAAGTTACCGCAAAGCAGATTAAATGGATTGAAAACAAGCTAAATAATCGACCTCGTAAAAGACTCGGATACCTCACACCAAATGAAAAATTTAAACAAATTATTAATATGAATTCAGTTGCATTTGCAGGTTGAATTCAGCAGATAAAAAAATACCTAACCTCGAATATTGGGTGTAAAAATGGGTGTAAACACAGCAAAGTTGCTGATTTACACCCATTTATTGTGGAGATGGCGGGAGTCGAACCCGCGTCCAAACAAGGAGCCCGAGAGCTTTCTACACGTTTAGTTGGCTTTAGATCCTTCTGCTTTTGCATGGTAGACAACGACCGAGCAAAAGCCCCAGTCTCTAAGATTTCGCAAGTGAGACGAGACACCCTCACACAGCTATCTCTAAATGGATGATACCCCATAAGACCACGCATTAAAGAGCGGAACCCGTGGTCGGGATACTTGTCGCCAAGACAGCCTTGGCCTCGGCGATTAAGCTAATTTTCCTGGAAAATTAGGCAGCAAGTGCGTAATTGTTATTGCCAATTGAAGCTTGAGCATTAGGATTAACGAGCCACCACACAATGCTCGACGTGCTTACAATCAACCTCATCCTGCTGTCAAAACCGGTCATCCCCATTCCTTAAATTGCAAAACTACTTTGAATTGAGATGCAAAGATAGTGCATTTTTTGAAAAAACAGATATTTTACACCACTTTTTACAAACCAAGACTCTCAAGTGTGCAAATCACAACATATTGTTCGCCATCTGCAAACTCCTTATACACCATTCCAGATGCCTCGTAATGAAGTTTGCCATCTATCAAAATCTCGCTCACGCCTGCCTCGGGAAGTTCTGGCAGAGTTAGCCCCACCTCGGGAAGTGTTGTTTCGTACCCTCCACCTGTGGCATCCTTATACACAACACCTCGGCAACAATAATACTTTTGATTGGGCGAAGATACCGTCACACTACCCTTGGGTAATTTCTTGATATTGACCCCCACACTTGGATTAACCAATCGGCAACCATCCTCTATTTCGACATAGTAACGCCCCTTAGAAAGGTGGTAAGATAGGTCGTTGTGGGTAATAGATTCACAATCTTTGGGCAGAGTTTTATACTCTTTTGCAGCGTACGTTTCGCGCACGATTACTGAATGAGAGAGCACATTGCTCGGTTCGGCACTCAGCGGAATGACATTCGTAAATAGTGTAAGTGCAATCAATGCTACACTCCATTTTTTGTAACTGTTCGTTTTCATAACCTTGTTGTTTTAATTTACACATTAAGGTCTGAATCAATTTTGGTGGGCAAAATTTTGTACGTACATAAGATCTTCGTCATGGATTATCCATCCATTCAACTATGTAGACACTCATTTGCGAGAAATGTTAAAATCTTCTTTAGATTATCCTCTTTTTTTATTAACTTTCCTCTATAAGTAGGGTAAAATAATTATTGGTGTGTTTTTAAGAGTACTATTGGAGATGAGATTTTTTGCTATTGAATTGAAAATATAGTGGTTCTATACTGAAATTTAATAGTGAAAAATATCGCTCCAAGAGTGCTTTTAAAAATATGGCAATAATTATTTTACCCTACTTAAATAAAATTCGATTCATCGAATTTACCTCTTTCGGAGCGTCAGCGACAAAGCCCACTCCCAGAGGGAGGGGGTTTGGGGGTGGGGTAAAATATTTTTATCTCACACGCTTATAATTACAGAAATTTTATGTAACTTTGTTATGAATAACGTGGACTCAAAAATTACAAACCATAGAGCGTCACAACACATACACACTTATGAATACAGATAGCGTAATTAGCCTCAATAATGTCTCGATATACCACTCGTTCGACCCTTTTGGTAACGACTCTGCCAAAAAAATCATACGAGACGGTGAGCTAATTCTGTCAAATGTAAATTTAGAGGTCAAAAGCGGAGAGTTTGTTTTTTTGATGGGTAGAGTTGGCAGCGGCAAAAGTTCTCTGCTCAAAACACTATATGCAGAGCTACAACTCCTAGTTGGCCAGGGGCATGTTGCAGGGTTTGACCTCCGCAAACTCAGACGCAAAGATATACCCTATTTGCGTCGCCGTATGGGCATAGTGTTCCAAGATTACCAACTCCTTGGCGACCGCAATATATACATGAATCTACACTACGTGATGAAAGCCACGGGGTGGAAAAACGAGGTTGATATTCGCCGTCGCATAGAGGAGGTACTCACAATGGTCAATCTGCAATCTAAAGGGTTCAAGATGCCATTTGAGCTATCGGGAGGTGAGCAACAACGCCTCACAATTGCACGTGCACTACTCAACTCACCCAAGATTTTGTTAGCCGACGAACCCACTGGTAATCTCGACCCACTCACCGCCGAAGGCATCATGACTATATTCCGCAACATTGCCGACAGTGGCTGCGCTGTGGTGATGTCTACCCACAACACGGCACTCGTGGAACAATTCCCTGCACGCACAATATTCTTTGCCGAAGGCGAGGTGCGAGAAGTATATTTGTAAGTATCAAAACATACTCAAAATATCAGTAACAACCCCTAGAATTAAAAGGATAATTTAGTGACTGTACTTTGGTATTGTCGAAAGAATTTGTTATATTTGCATACTTAATTCACTTAGTTTATAATAATGAGTACTGAACAACAAGAGACAAAGCCAAATAGCGAATATTCGGCATCCAACATCCAAGTCCTAGAGGGTTTGGAGGCTGTGCGCAAGCGTCCAGCAATGTATATCGGCGACACTGGCGAAAAGGGTCTACACCACCTCGTGTATGAGGTTGTGGATAACTCTATTGATGAAGCTTTGGCAGGTCATTGTACCCACATTAGCGTCATCATAAATGAGGATAACTCCATCTCAGTCAAAGATAACGGACGTGGAATCCCAGTAGATTACCACGAAAAGGAGAAGAAGTCAGCATTGGAGGTTGTACTTACGGTTCTGCACGCAGGAGGTAAATTCGACAAGGGCAGCTACAAAGTTTCGGGTGGTCTGCACGGAGTGGGTGTGTCGTGTGTAAATGCACTTTCTACCCTACTCGTTGCCGAGATTCACAAAAATGGCAAGATTTATCGTCAATCATACAGCAAGGGAGCACCTCAAACAGAGGTCGAGATTTTGGGCGAGTGCGAGGATAGAGGTACAACAATCACCTTTAAGCCCGACAGCGAAATTTTCACCCAAACAACTGTTTACAAATATGATATCCTAGCAAAGCGTCTACGTGAGCTTGCATTCCTAAACAAGGGTATTCACCTATCACTCACCGACAAACGCCCCGAGGAGGGTCGTGAGGGTGATCGTACGGATGAATTCTACTCAGAGAATGGACTCAAAGAGTTCGTTAAGTATTTGGATGCTACGCGTGGCGAGCCTATCGTGGAATCAATCATATACCTCGACACCGAGAAGAATGGTGTGCCCGTAGAGGTGGCTATGCAGTACAACAACTCATACTCTGAGAATGTACACTCTTACGTAAATAACATCAACACCATAGAGGGTGGTACGCACCTCACAGGTTTTAGGCGCGCACTAACTCGTACGCTCAAAAAATATGCCGATGAATCGGGCATGCTCTCTAAGCTCAAATTCGAGATTAGTGGTGATGACTTCCGTGAGGGACTCACAGCCGTAGTTTCGGTGAAGGTTGCAGAGCCTCAATTCGAGGGTCAGACCAAAACTAAACTCGGAAACGACGAGGTTTCGGCTGCCGTAGACCAAGCTATGTCATCGGCTCTGGGTCAATACTTGGAGGAGAACCCCAAGGATGCTAAAGCTATCGTACAGAAGGTTATACTTGCGGCTACGGCACGCCACGCAGCACGCCACGCTAGGGAGATGGTGCAGCGCAAAACGGTATTGTTGGGAGCTGGATTGCCTGGAAAGTTGGCGGATTGTTCGAGCAGAGACCGCTCTGTGGCAGAGATTTTCTTTGTCGAGGGAGACTCTGCGGGTGGTACAGCTAAGATGGGGCGTAACCGTAACTTCCAAGCTATCATGCCTTTGCGTGGTAAAATCCTAAACATCGAGAAGGCTCAAGAGCACAAGATGTGGGAGAATGAGGAGATAAAGAATATGTTTACCGCTCTGGGAGTGTCGATAGGCACCGAGGAGGATAGCAAAGCTCTAAATATCAGCAAACTACGCTACGACAAAATCATCATCATGACCGATGCCGACGTCGATGGTAGCCACATTGCAACTCTTATCCTCACCTTCTTCTTCCGCAAGATGAAGGAGCTCATCGAGAATGGACACATCTACATCGCTACCCCACCGCTCTACCTTATAAAGAAAGGTAAGAACGAGCGTTACTGCTGGAGCGAAAAGGAGCGTGAAAATGCAATCGAGGAGTTTGGCGGCAAGGGCGTAAATATCCAACGATATAAAGGTCTTGGAGAGATGAACGCTGTGCAGTTGTGGGACACAACTATGAACCCCGACACACGCATCCTGCGCCAAGTAACCATAGACAACGCTGCGGAGGCAGACCACGTATTCTCTATGCTCATGGGTGACGAAGTACCACCACGCCGTGAATTCATTGAGCAGAATGCGCATTATGCTAATATTGATGCTTAGATATTCATAGAAGTTTTGAAGGCACTTTCCGTTATATGGGGAGTGCCTTTTTTATATCTTGGGACTGCCCTAACGCCGGGCAGGCGGTGCGAGCCGCACGGGCGGTTTTTTATTGCGGTTGGGATTGCGAGCCTAGAGGCTCTATAATATTTATTGAGAGAAAATTATTGCCAAATAAATTTGGATAATCTTCTCTCAATAAATATTACTGAAATACCTAAAGGCATTTCAGTCCCACCGAGGTTAAACATCGCACTACCTCCAAAATAGTAACTGACATTCGTCCTCGATTTGGGTTCGGGCTCCCATAGGGAGTCCGATAAGTTCTAAGTAGTGTAAAACAATTATTGCCATATTTTTAAAAGCACTCTTGGAGCGATATTTTTCACTATTAAATCTCAATATAGAATAACTATATTTTCAAATCAATAGCAAAAAATCTCATCTCCAATAGCACTCTTAAAAACACACCAATAATTATTTTACCCTACTTAATATAGAGAATATAGGTCAAATTCATTTGAAACTATATTCTCTATATTAGAACTTTAGAGCTGAAAGCTCGTAACCCAAAACGCTATAATAACCGCCCGTGCGGCTCGCACCGCCTGCCCGGCGTTAGGGCAGTCCAGAGACAAAAAAAAAGCGACTCTCAAAAAGAGAGCCGCTAAATATATAAGCGAAACGCAATTCTTACTTACCGATTGTAGTCCAGTAAGGAGCGTTAGACATATAGTTAGTCAAGTAATCAACGTGGTCGTCGTCCAACTTAGCCATAATCATTTGGAAACCAGCTTGTTCTTGAACAGTCAAAATCTCTGCGATGCGACCCGATACAACCTCTACGCCCATAGCAGTAAGCATGTCGTAAGCCTTGCGGAATACGATGCTAAGCTCCATGTGAGTTGTTGCGCCGATACCATTGATGATAACCATAGCTTTGTCGCCAGAAGTAAGTTGCACCTTTTTCAACAGTTGATTAACCATCTTCTCAGTAGTGTCATCAGCCGAAACAAGTGGCTGACGACCTCCAGCACCACCTTCGCCGTGTTGTCCCATACCAATCTCGATTTCGCCTGCAGGAAGCTCAGAAATTGTAGCACCATTTTGTGGGTGAGTACAAGTTCCAGCAGCTACAGCCAAAGTTGCTACGTTCTCGTTGTAACGCTCGCCAATCTCGATAAGCTCGTCGATACTCTTACCCTCGTCAGCTGCAGCACCCAAGATTTTGAACAAAGGTACACATCCAGCCAAACCACGACGGTCATCCTTTGGAGTGTCGATTCCTGCGCTGATGTCATCATAAGTCATCAACATCTTAACCTTAACACCCATACGCTCTGCCAATTGGATAGCCATCTTTGCGCTCATAAGGTCACCTGAGTGGTTCAAAACAACCAACAAGATACCAGCCTCACGCTTGAACTTTACCAATGCTTGGAACACACGTTGAGCACCTGGAGCAGCGAAGATATCGCCCACAACAGAGCAATCCAACATACCATCGCCCACGAAACCGCTGATTGCTGGCTCGTGACCAGAACCTCCCATAGAGATTACTGCTACCTTATCCTCTGATTTAGCGTTTGCGCGAACTACCAAGTTCTCGCCACCCATAGCTACTTGTGAGCTATATGCCTTTACATAACCATCCAACAACTCTGCTGTGATGTCGTTTACGTCATTAATGAACTTTGCCATTTTTGTTTTTATTTTTAAGTTATAATTATTTTGTGAACTCCATAAGCTCGATTGCGATACCCTCCTCTTCGATGAAGGCGCACATCAAATTCTCGCCACCCTCGAATGGCTCAACAAGTACTTTAGCACCCTCCATCTCAGCTGCCAAAGACTCTACTTCGTATGCAATGTGAGCTGTGGTTTGGATAATCTCGGGCATACATGAACCCTCCTCGAAGCGCAAAAACTCGATTTTGTTGGGGCTCTCGCGGAAGTTTGTCAAGTGAACCTTAAGTCCCTCTGCATAAAACTCTCCTGGCTGTGGAGTTGCTGTAACAACACCAAAGTGGTTTAATGTTCTCATAATATTTATTAAGTTTTAGGTTTTGTGTTAAAGAGTCTGCCTAAATTTTTGGATTTAAACAGACTCTTTGTAATTAAAATTTCTCTTTAAATTACTCCTCGATAATCAAACGGAATCCTACGTTAAAGACTCTTTGATATGGATAGTAATATTTACGAGTGTAAGATGTAGAGTATACAGGACGCTCGAAATATGAACCTCCTCTTGCTACGACATACTCAGCCTTCTCCTTAGATGTCTCAGTGTATGGGTAAGGCAAATAGTCCGAACGAGTCCACTCTGCAAGGTTTCCGTGCATGTTGTATAGACCGAATGGGTTAGCCTCATAATTCATAGTTCCACCTTGAGCAATAAGCTGACCATCGTCTACTTTTACCTCCTTAGGCAAGAAGATGTAGTGCTTGTAACGTGGGTTATTCTCCTTCATAGGCTTAGGATCCACACCGGCAACAGCAAATTGAAGAGTTGTCTTATCTGCCAAGTTCTCCTTCTTACCGAAGTCTGCGCTTAGGTCTCCATACCAGAAGTCGCTGTCTGATCCACCACGACAAGCCCACTCCCACTGTGCCTCAGTAGGCAAAGTGATGTTCATGCCTGTCTTTTCGCTTAGCTTCTTACCATACTCCAAAGCCTCAAGTTGGCTGATACGGATAGCTGGTTGCTCTGGATCGTTAGCTGGGTAACCTGCATTGATGTGGTCTTTCCACAACATAGTCACGAACATACTGTTGTGATCTGGCATAAGTGCACGTACTTGCTCGTTGGTAATCTCTAGCTCCGACATCCAGAATGATTTACCGATAGTAACCTTAGATGTAGGGAAGTTGTCTGGCTCAC
Source organism: Rikenellaceae bacterium (assembly GCA_047173765.1). Classification (GTDB taxonomy): domain Bacteria; phylum Bacteroidota; class Bacteroidia; order Bacteroidales; family Rikenellaceae; genus Alistipes. Next base: position 8,585 of record JBCQUV010000035.1, on the reverse strand, counting down.
CCTTATAGCTACCCATAACGAATTGACCAGCTGGAATCTTCACAAACTTAATCTTCACACCCTTAGCAACCTCCACAATCTTGGTCTCACGCTCACCACCTTGCTTAGCCAAAGCCTCAGTTGGGGTAAATGGCCAGCCCTTAGCCTTAATTGTCTTAGCCTTAACCTCTGGCATTGGTGCTGGTTTCACAGCCTCGATTTTGCCCTTAGCCTTCAACACTGCTGCGTAGTCATCAATCTCCTTTTGCCAATCAACACCCATGCCGAGTGCATACTTGTTCTTAAGCTCGATACGACGCTCATATTGAGTCTCACGTGGGTTAAGTACATAAGGCATCATATTGGTCTTGCGGTTATCGAAGTTACCCTTATATGGAGCGTTGTAGTCAATCCATTGGTATAGTTTTCTCCACTCTTTGTCTGTAAGCTCAACGTTGTAGTGACCCTTCTTAAGCATACGAACCAACTCCGAAGTGTTTGCGTTGTACTCGTAAGGAGTCAAAACTGCCATATCACCCTCACCACCTTGGCGACGAACAAATGGGTGAAGCTTCAAATATGATGGACCAAATCCGAATTGGTCTACTGAACCAGTTCTAAGATCAAACGCCTTACCCTTGCCAACGTGACAAGCCACACAAGCACGATCGAGAATTGGTTGAACATCCAACTCAAATGTGAGCGAACGAACGCCATCCTCTGGCTTTGTGAGTGGTGTAGCACTCTTAGTAGATGCAATCACACGCTTAGGAATTGGAATTTGGTTTTGATCCTCGTGGCAACCGATACAAGATACAATCTCACCTGGCTGACCTACAACCCAACTTCTCATCCATTGTACTGCAACACCCTTCTCGTCGATAGGTTGAATAGATATTGGAGTGTTAGCTGGAGCAGTAAAGATTACTGAACCATCCTCCTCAACAGGCACCGTACCCAACGTACGTTTGATATCCCAACCTGCTTGGATACCTTGCCATTGGTGGTCTGATGGAGTTTGGATGTAAGCGTACTCATAAGAGTATATACGCAACTCCTTAACTGTACCGCGTGGAATACCACGTAGTCCCTCACCCTCGTAAAGGTCTTGGATAAAGAATGTTGCCTCTTTCTTAGTCAAATCAACACGCTCTGGGATTGCTGGAGGAGTCTCTGTCTTGCGAATCAAGATTGGAGAGATGTAACCTTGCTCCTCGCTCTGCATAATACAAGTAACGTTATCGAATCTATCAACCAAGTACAATCCCCACAATGAGGTCTTTGACATTTTACCTGCTACCAAGAAGTAGTTCTCGTTGATTACCGTAGGCTTAACAAATTGTGGCCATACGTTATCAACCAATCTATCCTTGATAACCTCCTTGATTTTGCGCTCACGATAAGGAATCTCTTGAACCATACCCTCAACACCTGCACGAGACTTCAATGGATCGAATATAATCAAACGACCAGCTCGAGCAACTCCATGGTGACCAGAGATGATACCCAAGAATGCAGATGATTGATTTGGAAGAGGTTGAATATCGAAAGTACTATTTGGGAACATCTTACCACTTCCGTAAAGTGCTTTGTTCTCTGTACCATCTGGATTCATGTGCATCACGATACGCGAATAGTAGTGCGTAAGGTCGGTATACTCCCAACGTGTGTACATTACACGACCGTTGTTCATTACAATAGGGTTCCAGTTTGCGTCTTGGTCAAATGTAATTTGGCGCAAATTCTTAGTATCTGGATCGTAGACCATAGTGTTTGACACTCCATCTGTACCGTTCACACAAGGCACGCCGTTGTAACCTATGCTTGAATTAACAATCAACTTACCGCTAGGAAGGTATGTAGCGTCGAAGAAATCCAAATCTGGCTCCTCGTTATCAACCACTCTCGAAACCTTGTTTGTATTGAGGTCTATCTCAAATACATTCCATCTCTTGTCCGACATAGCTTGAGTGAAAAGAGCTCTATCTCCATCCCAGTGCAAACGAAGATCTGCGATAGATGTACCACCGTATGGTTTGTGCAACTCCTTCATCTTTACCTCACCCATAAGGTCAGATATCTCGATGATTGCTGCATCAAATCCCTCACGTGGAGCATCAATCTGCGAAGTCCAGTTGCTGACACATGTACCTAGGTTTCCAGCACCAATGCTACGTGACTTTTCGCCATGGTTATATTTTGCTGCAAGGATTTTACCATCCGTAAGCAATGGATTAGAGAACAAGATAGCCTTCTTCAATGCCAATGCACGTTGAGCTTTTGCTACTGCTGCAGGGGTGTTATCCTTCAAATCAAAGAATCCCTCCTTATAAAGAGCCTCTAGCTCACTGTATTGCGCTGCTGCTGTCGATGCGTCATAGCCTGGCATTGTTGCCATATCTTTGATTGCCAACGATATAGCTTTAATATCAATCCATTTAACCTCCTCAGAAAGCATTTTCAGCTTGGCATCGTCCAACGCCTTTACGCTATTTGCATCACTCGTACACTGCAAAGTCACATCCAACCTATTTACATAGGCATTTGCAACTCCGTCATACAACTCCGCACTCGCACTACCCACCGTGAGGCAGAGAGATGCGAGCAGAGCACATGATAAAATTTTGTTAGTTTTCATAATTTATTAGGTATTGTTTTTAGTTTCTTAACTTACAGAGATGCACCCTCCTTAGTGAAACGCAAACCAGCATTGTCGTGGTACGATGCCCACTCCTCAACGATTGCACCCTCTGGACCAGCCATTAGGAAGTGATAAGTCTCAAGACCCTTAAGGTGAACGATTTCACCCACATTTTGCTTTACGAAGTTTGTAGATTTCACTGGACCATGTGATGCTGGAATAGCTGGCATATTAGCCATAGGCTCACCAACCTCTGAGAAGTTATTTACCCAACCCTTAGATACCATCCAGCTCTCGAACTTAGCAGGCATATCTGTTGGGAAGTGTGCGTGCTCAGGTATCATTTGACCAGGTAGCAAGTAGATTGTGTGTGCAAAGTAGTTGTGCTCCTTGTCATTAACCCAGAAGATACCACCCATACCTACATTCTCAAAATCACCAACACCGAACTCTGCAACCCAGAAGTTACCCTCCATAAACTTAGTGAAAGGAACATCATAGAACTTCAACATATCCTTCATAGCCTCAATAGCTACTGCCTCGTTGAATTTACCATCTGTGTAGAAGTCTGCATTTGTGTACTTCTTAGTGTAAGTTTTTGCCTCGCAACAAGCAGTTTTCTTGTCACAATCTGCTGTTTTGTCACAAGCTGATTTCTCTTGTGAGCAGCAACCTACCATTGCTACTGTCATTGCAGCCATAGCTACCAAAGTTGTCAATTTCATAGTTTTCATAATTTTTATTTGTTTGTTTATTAAAATTTCAGCTATATATATATAGGTATCGCTTATAGCGACAATACATATTCACACAAAGCATCTATATCTGCCTCCGACACCTTTTTGTTGATTCCGTGCTTATGAACTGTGTACACCTCTTTCATAGTTGTCGCACGACCATCAAACAAGTATGGAGCAGTACGCCACACCTCACACAATGTTGGGGTGTCCCATCCAGCCTCAAACTCTATGTCATCACCAATTCTATACATCTTCATATCGGTGAAGTATGGACCATTGTGGCAGTCGTTACACTTCAACTTCTCGAACACCTTCTTACCCTCTTCGGCCAATTTCGACAATTTGCCATCCACCAAATATGGACTTGGCACTGCCACCAAACCCTTCAAATATTCATCTACGCACTCTGCGTACTCCTCATCCACGTTGTAGAATTGGATATGCGTAAATCCTTTTCGCACAGCAATCTCTGCCATAGCTCTAATTCCAGAGATCATACTTGGAGGGGTCACGTGGCTATACAACATACTCTTACAGTTCTTAGCATTACCCACACCATCGTTCATCAAGTCCCAATTCATACCATCCGTACGACCATCTCCAGGGTGGCAACCATTACAACTCTGCCAACTTTGGAAACAATACGTCGCATCATTAAAGTACTTCTCACCCTTATGTGCTGCTGTCTCCTTGCGCTCTGGGTTTAGGTTTACAGCTGTGACTGCTGCCGTTTTTGTATCCACAATATTCAAAATATCTGCAAAATATGTAGGAATTATTACCTTTCCATCCGTCACAACCATCTCTTTGGGTCCATTACCCTCCAACTTCACACGCTTTCTGAGACCATACAAAAAGCGAAGGTCATAATCCAAGGTCGCCTTGTTAGGATATTTCTCCAACTTATCCAACATTGCCTTTTGGTCGATGATACTCAACTCATGAGTTCCAGAGTGTGTGATATATACGTTATCATCATCACAAGCTACACCCCAGATACCAGCAGCACCACGCTCTGGCTCATCAACGATGATACAACCCTCATACTCCAAAGTCGAAGCGTTGATAACACTAAACGCACTCGTGTTCATCCAACCCTGTTGCAACTGCGACGTGGGCACTGCAAAACGACCAAGGTTGTGCGACACATAGATATATTTGCCATCTGGAGTTGCAGCCATACCACGCACAGCATTACTACCATTAGCCAACTGCAAATCTTTGATTTTCTCAAACTTCTTCATATCAATCACCGACACGCAAGCTGCCACGTAATCTACATTTGAGGCTTGAGAAGGAAGGAAGTTTGTGGTGAACATATATTTGCCATCCTTGCTGATAACACAAGCCTTAGGCTCACGCAACACATCTGCCGTAGCCACGACCTTCTTAGATGCCAAATCAATCTTTGAGATATTGTTGCTAAATTGATTACAAACGTAAAGAGTCTTACCATCCTCGCTCAAAAGAGGAGCACAAGCACCTGAGCCAACCTTGATACTACCCTCGATTTTTCCGCTACTCAAAGATACAATCTCGACCATACCCTCACTCTTGAAAGTTGTGACATAGGCAACATCGCCACTCACGGCAACACCCGTAGGAGTTTGTGGCATTTGGATTGTGCGTATCAATTGTGAGCCATCGGCAGAGTATACATCAACCGCGCAACGACCCTTTTGAGTCATCACCAAGCTAGATGAGTTGCCAAGTGCGATATCTGTTGTGAACATTGGCACAGAGCTCTCTTGGGCGAAAGCCAACATACCAACCATCAACAGGCATAAGGTTATATAAATTCGTTTCATATTAATTAGGTTTTTAGGTTTTACTATAGGTTTATAAATAGGTTGCTATTCATATATGAAATAGTTATTTCCAAATATGAATAATCCACTTACTTACATTAGAAAGGTAGTGATAATTTCTATATATACCAAACTTTTTGCATGCAAAAATACCCAAAGGTTGCACTTTTGCACACCTTTGGGTATTTTTGGTATGTTGCACAAGGGGTTCACCCTCGCCAAACTGCTATTTCTTAGACTTCTTAGCCTTATATTTGATAGAACATACAGATGATATTCTGCCTGTATTCTTATCGCCCTCGTCAATTTGCCACAACACATTCATATTCGAGTCTACCTCAAACACCTTAGGACCAGTTTTGCCCTTGCTGTGACCTTGCCAGCTAGCAACATAAAAGCTCTTCTTATTGCTCTCGACTCCTCCCACGAAGAATAGTGGAGCTCCGCCCTTGAAGTCGCCGCTCTTAATAGTCTTAAGCACCTCACCAGTAGCCAAATCCACCTCCATTAGAGTGTGAGCATCGCCACCAGCTACCAGGTATTTTGTACCCTTGATTTGATCCGTAGCAAATGGGTTTCCATCGACTGCGTATTTTCTAACTAGTTTACCCTCTGGGCTCACAATGTGAATCTCTTTGGTGGCGATAATTGGCACGATATAGTTGCCATCATCCATCTTGTTGATTTGTCGCATTTGGCTGTGAGCCTTCTTTACACCTGTATCATATTTAACCTCCTTGAGTATCTTGCCTGTTTTAGAGTCCACCTCCATAATCACAAGTGGGTGACCGCACCATGCGATAAGAGAGTTGCCATTTTTAAGCAATTTTACTGATTGCATCTCGCAACCACTTGGAGCTTTGATATCCCACACGATATTGTGATCCATATCAACTACGGCAGCACCTTGCTTGTAAGAGTAGAGGATATTTCCACCCTTCAATGCCACGGCATTGTTACACTCCATACCCTTTACTAGTGAGTGCTGCCAAAGCACCTTTTTAGACTCTTTGTCGATAATTGCGACTTTGTTCCAATCCGAACCTGCAACCAAAAGTTGTTGAGCCGATAGTGATAGCGTACACATCAACGATGCCGCAACCAATGTTAGTTTTAGTAGTTTTTTCATCATTATTATTTTAAGTTGTTTTAGTTTCATGTTTCAACCACTTACAAAGATAAATCTTTTTTAGCAAAACACCATAAAGTTTTCCGACGAAATTTCCCCAAACGAAAAAATAAAGCGCAAAAGTTGTATTTTTAATAAAAAATTCATACCTTGCAATTACCAATTATATTTAACTTTATTAAAATTACATTTTTCCATGGAAAATCAAGTAAAAGAGTTTATCGACTCTTTCATGGCGAACGTCATCGCCAAAAACCCTAATGAGCCAGAGTTCCACCAAGCAGTTGTGGAGGTTGTTGAGTCGCTAGCACCCTACATCCTCCAAAATCCAACACTTCAAAGCATGAAGGTTTTGGAGCGTATGTCTGAGCCAGAGCGCGTAATTATGTTCCGTGTAACGTGGGTTGATGACAATGGCAACATTCAAATAAACAAGGGTTATCGTGTGCAGATGAATAGCGCGATAGGTCCTTACAAGGGAGGTCTCCGTTTCCACCCTTCAGTAAACCTTGGCGTATTGAAGTTCTTGGCTTTTGAGCAAGTTCTCAAAAACTCACTCACTACACTTCCTATGGGTGGTGGTAAGGGAGGATCAGACTTCAATCCAGCAGGCAAATCAGACAACGAGGTTATGCGTTTCTGCCAATCATTCATGACCGAATTACAACGCCACATTGGCCCAGACACAGACGTTCCAGCAGGAGATATCGGCGTAGGTGGTCGTGAAGTAGGTTTCCTTTATGGTCAATACAAGCGTCTGCGCAATGAGTTCACTGGTACTCTTACAGGTAAGGGTCTAGGTTGGGGTGGTAGTCCACTTCGCCCAGAGGCTACAGGTTATGGTACTTGCTACTTCGCTAAGGAGATGTTGGCTACACGTGGCGACAGCTTCGAGGGTAAGATAGTTGTAATCTCTGGTTCGGGCAATGTGGCTCAATACGCTACAGAGAAGGCTACAGAGCTAGGCGGTAAGGTTGTAACTCTTTCTGATTCTGCAGGTTACATTTACGACGCAGAGGGTATCGACGCAGAGAAGCTAGCGTGGGTTATGGAGCTTAAGAACGAGAAGCGTGGTCGCATCAAGGAGTATGTGGCTAAATATCCATCGGCTCAATATTTCGAGGGCGAGCGTCCTTGGGGTGTGAAGTGCGACATCGCATTGCCTTGCGCAACTCAAAATGAGTTGGATGGCGAGGAGGCTAAGGTGCTTGTGGCTAATGGCTGTATGTGCGTTGCTGAGGGTGCAAATATGCCATCTACTCCAGAGGCTATCACCACATTCATCGAGAGCAAGATTCTGTACGCTCCAGGTAAGGCATCTAATGCAGGTGGTGTTGCAACATCGGGATTGGAGATGAGTCAAAACTCACTTCGCTTGCAATGGACTCCAGCTGAGGTAGATGAGAAGTTGCAAACTATCATGCGTGACATTCACACTTCATGCGTGAAGTATGGCGCAGACGACAATGGATATGTAAACTATGTGAACGGTGCTAACGTTGCTGGATTCATCAAAGTCGCAGAGGCTATGATGGCTCAAGGTGCTGTATAAACCGCAACATATTTATAAATGAAATGGGGGAGCAAATTTGCTCCCCTATTTCATTTATACTTTAGACTATCCCACTAATAAGCCGTCTTATCCTTGCGACCCACAATATTGGCAACAGTCTTATATATAATGTACAAATCCAACATCATAGTCCAATGCTCCAAATACCATATATCTGCCTTAACACGCCCCTGCATATCTGACAACTCTTTGGTTTCGCCCCTGAATCCTGTCACTTGAGCCCACCCTGTGATACCTGGTCGTATGTAGTGTCGCACCATGTATGTGCCGATTATTCGAGAATACTCCTCGGTATGTTTGAGCATGTGAGGTCTGGGACCCACAACAGACATATCGCCCTTGAACACATTGATAAATTGCGGTAGCTCATCAATGCTCGTGCGACGCATGAAATCTCCAAATTTGGTTTTGCGAGGGTCATGTTTCGTAGCCTGTACACTATCAGAATCCTTATTCACCTTCATCGAACGAAACTTGTAGCACCAAAACTCCTTGCCATCCAAACCGTGACGCTTCTGCTTGAAGAATATAGGCCCAGGGGATGTTATTTTGGTAATGATACCTACGATTAGGTAGATAAACGGGAACGCAGTACACAAAAACAGCGAAGAGAATATAATAGCTGAATTCAACCTGCAAATGCAACTGAATTCATAGTTAATATTTGTTTGAATTTTTCATTTGGCGTGAGGTATCCGAGCCTTTTACGAGGTCG
>JBCQUV010000034.1:0-16924 GCA_047173765.1 Rikenellaceae bacterium | reverse complement strand
AGTATTGCTTGATATATTTTTATATTATAAAATATTAAACTTTTAATAGCTGCTCAAATACTCCAAAGAACGTCGTTTTATATATGGTATAAAACTGTTTCTAATTCCTTACTTCTTAACTTCGTTTTAGTTCGTTTTAGAAGGGACTGCAAAGGTAAACCTTATTTCCCAAACTTCCAAATTTTTGACAAAAAAAATTTCTCAAGCAACTCATTTCATTTTCGATCTGAGTACCGAGAACATCTTCTCTTCACCACCAAACTCCGTTAAAACATCTTTAAGAACTTCCGCGCTACAACCCGTTTGTTGTATTGCGGTTGCAAAGGTAAGCATTATTTTTTAATCTCCAAATATTTTCGAAAAAAATATTTTTTAATTTTAAAACCGTCATTTATTAAACCAAAATCAAATAAACAAACCAGCTCCTCGCTACTCTTAAATCTTTAGAACCGTGCAACCGTGTTTCCCTGATTGCGAGTGCAAAGATAACGCCTTTTATTCCATTATTCCAAATTTTTTGAGAGATATTTTTGAGGTATATTTACCTCCTGTGACTATTGAGACTAGTGGTCAATGCTTTACGTGCGAAACTTTTTTACACGATTTTAATATCTACGATTACTTATCCAACTCACGGCGGTTGATTAGTGCATGGGTGATGGTCATTTCATCGACATATTCCAGTTCATCACCAAAGCCAATACCTCTTGCGATGGTCGAAATCTTGATATTTTCGACATCTTTGAGGCGGTTCATTATATAGAATAGTGTGGTTTCACCCTCCACGGAGGTAGATATTGCAAGGATTACCTCCTTCACTTCACCTCGTTTTACTCTGTCGAGCAACAAATCTATCTTTAAATCCGAAGGTCCTATACCCTGCATGGGTGAAATTACTCCACCCAAGACATGATATAGGCCTCGATATTGACGTGTATTTTCTACGGAAAGTAAATCTGCGACCTGCTCCACCACACAAATAGTTGTCCTATCACGCTGAGAATTTTGGCAAATTGGGCAAATTGGATCATCCGAGAGATTGTTACACTCCGTGCAATAGTTAATCTTATTGCGAAAATCATCTATGCTGCGTGTCATATCCCCCACCGAGCTAGCCTCCATCTTTAGAATATGGAGTGCCAAGCGCAGTGCCGTGCGTCGTCCTATGCCTGGGAGCTTGCTAAGTTCGCTCACCGCATCTTGAAGTAATCTTGACACGACTTATATAACCTCCAAAAGTTTACTCTCGACCCAACCTTGGCGACCATCGGCAATGACAATCTGACTCCACCCCTCAAGAGAAGATATAACTCCGACCTTTGTACCTGCATGCAGTATGAAAAGTTCGGTGGCAGTTGTGGTGGGAGAGCTCTTCGCCGACAGAGATTGGCTCATAACTACTGCCTCTCTATCGTTCACTACCTCGTCACGCTCACCAATTGCATAGCTTGTGGATAAAAACATAACCACGCCACACAACACCATGCCATAGAATCCCATTTTGCGACGCTCAAGCTGCTTCGACAAAATAAAGAGAATCAAAAATGCCAAAACTCCGCACCACGCAACAAGTGATATGATACTCCACCCCATAATCGAGAGCGAACTACCGATAACCTCGTTCCACTCCGCAAGTATAAATTGGGGAATTGCCTCAATCTTATCTTTGGTTTGCGCCTGCACCACCTCTATATTATATTTGGTGTCGCTATCCGAAGGGTCTAATCTCTGCGCCTTATATAAATATAGGAGTGAGTGGGCAATGTCGCCCATCTTGAAATATCCATTTCCCAAGTTGTAGTACAACGGCAGAGAGTACAATCCTCGAGACTCAATCTGAGAGAAATACTCCACAGCCTTTGCAAATTCATTATTCACATAGGCATTCGTCCCCCTCTTCCACAACTCCTCGGGCGAAACCTCCTCCATCGACACTGCTTGCTCTGCGTGTGATTCGCTCAAAGAATCAACCTGTGCAGCGAGTGGAGTTACGACCCCTATTATATATAGGTATATTATAAATATCCGTTTCATAAAAAATCTATCTTTTAACCTGTGTTTCGATATTCGAGATCAACTTCAATCCTTCGGCATATATCTCACCCATCTGTGCCGCTGCAAGTGGAGAGTATTGCGCCTCGTCGCACGAAGTGATAATCTGCGAGAATCCCTTCACATCCTCCTCTGCTACGCCTCGCTTGGTGAGCTCCTCACGGACACTCTCGCGTGTGAGGTTGGCAACTGGAATATTGAACTTGTCGCTCATATAACCCCACAATCCTTTGAGCATCTCCTCATAGAACGAACGCTCGTTATGCTCATTCATATATCGTTTTGCCTCCTTGAATCTCTGCACCGCAACTTTATTAGCTCGCTTACCCTTAGTTCGCACCACATTCTCCGAATCATTGATTACGCGCCTAACCACCACAAATACTATAATCGCCACCAACAATATTGCAAACAACGATATAAAATAGTTGGTAGAGAGCATAAATGGAGTAACCGCTGCGGCAAGACCTCCGCTCTCAATCTTAATGAATCGAATGTCACGACCCAACATCTTCACATCCTCCTTTGTGAGCCCTCGCTGCAGGGTAGACTCTCCTCCCGAAGTTGTCGCTGCTCGGCTCTCGTCAGCACTCACGTTCAAAGTGAATGGATTTGTTTTGCGCACCACGTATCTTTCGTTGGCTGGATCGAAGAAACTAAACTCCACAGCCGATATGGTGTAATCGCCTTGTGAGCGTGGTATGAATGGATATTCGAACTGCTTGTAACCGCTTCCGCCTCGCTCCGTAAGATTTATAGACTCCGTAGTTTTTACGTTATATTGCTCAAACGACTCGGGGAAGTTCACCTTGGGCGACTGCACAAATGACAAGTTTCCTGTACCCGAAATCTTAAGCGTCAAAGTAGATGCCGAGTTCGACACCACACTGCTCGTTGGTGCCACAGCCGATAGTTCGTAGTTACCCACCGCACCCGCAAACGATGCAGGAGCACCAGCAGGAAGATTCTTTACATTGATTTTGATTTCGGGGGCAGCGATATGTCTACGCACGTTGTATACCTCGTGACCACCTCCAAAAAATGGGTCGATATTGCGACTCTGCACAATCACCTGAGCCACGATATCCATGTGTGCTGCACCAATCACAAGTTCGCCCGATTGTTGGGGGTATAATATGTAATCCTTCAACACTTGGGTTTCGTACACCTTGCCGTTATATGTTTCACGTTGCACCTGTCTTGCTCCGCTACGCTGCACCTCTTGACTCCAAAATCCATCAAATGTTGGCATCTTTTCACTCTCCGACCCTGCAATAGCCACTCTCGAGTATAGCTTTATGGTTGCACGAAGAGGCTCACCTTTGTATAGCGAACTGCGAGAAACTGTCGTGCGCAACAAGATATCATCCTTAGCGATGCGACCCTCTGGATTCACACTCTCTTGAGATTGGCGACCCGATGATGAGCTACTTGCTGCACTACTGCCGCTACCCTCATCGACTACCTCTATTGGCACGTTGTTGGTTTGGTAGGCTGTTTTGTCTACCCTAACACTTGCTTTGCCTATGGTGAATGTTCCTGCTTCCTGGGCTACGAGTACATAGGTGTAGCTTTTATTCACGCTCTTGGTCATCTTTCCATTTATAATCTGGATAGATGAACCCTGAGACACCGCTGGACCAGCCAAAACATCAAAACCCTTGAAATCGGGAGCCGAGAAGCTATCTTTGTCAGGTGATGCGTTAAGTTCAAATTCCACCCTAAAGCTCTGCCCCACAGCCACCATCATTGGTGCACTAGCCGTAAAAGATACACTCTCCGCCGCTGCGACCGAAAAAATCGCGCAGAGGAGCACCCCTAAGGTGAGAGAAATACGTGTAAATAATCTATAAATCATATTGTGCGAACGTAAAACAGATTTATTTTATTGCACAAGAGCGAAAGACACCATCGTCCTCCGCTCTTATATTGTTGTAACCTAATATTTTAGTGCTTGAAATCTGCAAAGAAATCATTACCCTTGTCATCCACGATGATAAACGCAGGGAAATCCTCCACATAAATCTTGCGTACTGCCTCCATACCCAACTCTGGGAAATCTACAACCTCAACAGATTTGATAGAGTTCTTAGCCAACACAGCTGCTGGGCCACCAATTGAACCCAAGTAGAAACCGCCATTGCTTTGGCAAGCATCAGTCACCTGTTGCGAACGGTTACCCTTAGCCACCATCACCATCGAGCCTCCAGCCTTTTGGAATAGGTCTACGTAGCTATCCATACGACCTGCGGTTGTTGGTCCAAAGCTACCCGACGCCATGCCTACTGGAGTCTTAGCTGGACCTGCGTAGTAAACTGGGTGCTTTTTGAAATACTCTGGCATCTCCTTACCCTCATCCAACATTGCTTTGATTTGTGCATGAGCTATGTCACGAGCTACGATAAGTGTACCCTTCAAATTCAAACGAGTCTTGATTGGATACTTAGACAAAATCTCACGCACTCTCTCCATTCCCTCATCTAGGTCAATATCCACAGCTGGCGACATTGCAGGTGGTTGCGATGGAAGGAAACGAGCTGGGTTCTTCTCCAGTTGCTCTAGGAAGATTCCATCCTCTGTAATCTTAGCCTTTATATTACGGTCTGCCGAGCAGCTCACGCCTATTGCCACGGGGCACGATGCAGCGTGGCGTGGAGCACGAATTACACGCACGTCGTGTACCAAATACTTACCACCAAACTGCGCACCTACACCGCACTCTTGGCAAATTTTAAGGATTTTCTCCTCCCACTCTATGTCTCTAAAGCATCTACCGCCCTCGTTACCCGAAGTTGGAAGTGAATCCAAATAACCTGCCGATGCCTTCTTCACGGTTGCCAAGCACATCTCCGCCGAAGTTCCACCGATGCAAACCGCTAGGTGATATGGAGGACAAGCCGAAGTACCCAAATCCTTGATTTTATTTTTGATAAATGCCGTAAGCGATGCCTCGTTAAGCAACGCCTTAGTCTCTTGATACAAGAATGTTTTGTTTGCAGAGCCACCACCCTTGGTCATAAACAAGAATTTGTAGTGGTTACCCTTGGTTGCGTATATGTCGATTTGCGCTGGGAGGTTGTTGCCTGAGTTCTTCTCCTCGGTCATTGTGAATGGCACTACTTGAGAGTAACGCAAGTTGCGCTCCTTATATGTTTCGTATACTCCGCGAGTGATGCACTCTGCATCGTCCACGCCTGTGTATACATCCTCACCCTTCTTAGCCACACAGATTGCAGTACCTGTATCTTGGCAAGTTGGCAACTCTCCCTCAGCCGTCACGCATTGGTTAAGCAACATGGTGTAAGCCACGAATTTATCGTTGTCGGTAGCCTCGTCGTCGCAGAGGATATTGTTCAACTTTTGGAGATGTGCCGCACGCAAGTAGAACGAGACATCCGAGTAAGCCTCCTTAGACAAAAGTTCAAGACCCTTGGGATCAACCTTCAATATTTTACGACCGTCGCACTCTACGACCTTCACATAATCCTTAGTTAAAAGGCGATACTGCGTAGTATCTTCGCCCATTGGAAGTGGCTCTTGATAGATAAATTCAGACATAACGTTATTTTGTGTGTTTGTTTAATATTATAATGGTGACAAATTTATAAATTTTTTTGATAAATATCAACCTCTATTTGTTAAAATTTTGTAACCCCTCCCTTAAAAAAGCGATATAGGCGGCAACATCCAAATCATATCCACGTGCGGGGGCAAGTTGTTCACCCGTGAGACCCTCCAAAATATAGTATGGTTGAGCATTTACGCCATACTTTTCAAGTGCCAAAAATGAGTTCACGCGACCTATAGTTTTGAGCACTCGACCCGAAGATGTCGTCACCCAATCCTCCTCGGGTAGTTCGTGCTTATCGTCCATATATAGAGCCACAATCACATAATCTTCTCTCAGGATTTTATTCACCTCCGCATCACTCCACACATTCTGCTCCATAGCTCGACAATTGACACATCCATGACCTGTGAAATCTATGAGCAGAGGTTTATTAACAATTTGTGCATAACTTCTAGCCTCCTCCAAATCGTAAAAACCGCTAAGCCCATTAGGGAATGATTTACGCATTATGTCACCATATTTAACATTCGTATTTGCCTGAGGTGCTGCTTGTTGAGCATATTGCCCCACCACAAAATCCTGAGTCTCAATCGGTGGCAAATAACCCGACAACCCCCTAAGCGGAGCCCCCCACATGCCTGGAATCATATATACCACAAACGAAAATACCACAATCGCCAACCCAAGTCGCCCAACACCAATCGTCTTAACCTCGGGAGTGTGTTCAAATCTAATCTTACCAAGCAGATAGAGCCCCAGCAAGGTAAATACCACAATCCAAATCGCCAAATATATCTCCCTATCCAACAACCCCCAATGGTATGTCTGATCCGCCACACTCAAAAACTTAAGACCCAGAGCAATCTCCAAAAATCCAAGCACCACCTTCACCGAAGCTAACCAACCACCACTCTTAGGCATATTTTTAAGCAGCGCAGGGAACATAGCACAGACCACAAACGGCAGAGCAAAGGCGGAAGAAAATGCAAAAATAGTTAATATCGGCATCCAAAACTCACCCTTAGTAGATGCTATCAACACCGTACCCACAATAGGACCTGTGCACGAAAACGACACCAACACCAGTGTGAGCGCAAGAAAAAATACCCCCACAAAACTACCTCTATCTGCACGGCTATCACTTCTATTAATCCACCCATTTGGCAGAGTCAAATCAAACGCCCCAAGAAACGACGCTGCAAACACCATAAATACCACAAAAAACAACACATTTGGCAACCAATGCGTAGCCAACCAATTAAATATATCGGCCATCACCGCATCACCACCCAACACATAGGTAACCAGCACAATAACACCAATCGGCAAGGTGTACAGCAACACAATAAACAACCCATACAAAGCCGCCATAAATCGCCCCTTCTCACCCTTCATAAAGTACGAAATTGTCATCGGCACCATCGGAAAAACACACGGGGTCATAAGTGCTGCAAAACCCCACAACACAGCCTCCAAAATTGCCCACCACAGCGCACTATTATCCTTGGGCAGAGCCACCTCAAACTCCACCGTCGAAGGTGGCATACAACTCCCCTCGGTGCACGACATCCACTCCACTTCGACCCCGATATTCGATGCTGCCGAAGTCGATGATTTTATCTCCTGCGAGAGTGTCACTTCACCCTCATAGTAGCCTATCTCCGCACCAAAAATCTCGTCATATTTGCGCACTGGAGCCTGCGATGATTTCACCGCTCCAACAGCCTCAACACCAGCAGGCAATGTGAGTTTTAGGGAGGTTGAAGTTAATCCAAAGTCATACTCCGACATATCGTAAATATGCCACCCCTCATCCATCATTGCGGTGATAGATATTTCGTAGTTTTCGCCCACAGATTTTATGGTCGGCTCACTCCACTTCACCTGCGCAAAAAGAGGTGTACAGAGGAGCATTAGGAGGAGTAAAAGGGTATATTTTCTCATTAGATTTCTGTTTTTAGTCAAACGTTTATAACACAAAAATAGTACAAAGTTTTAGAAAATCATACACATACACATAATAAATAGGTAATAGAGTTTGAAATCCACGTGCAATTTTGTATCTTTGCACTCAAAATTTATCAAAAATGGAGTACAATTTCAAAGAACTAGAGCTCAAATGGCAACAACGCTGGCGTGAGCAAAAAACATACAAAGTAGAGGTCGATGACTCAAAACCTAAATTCTATGTCCTCGATATGTTCCCCTACCCCTCGGGCGCAGGACTTCATGTGGGTCACCCACTCGGGTACATAGCATCCGACATCTACTCTCGATACAAGCGTCTGTGTGGATTCAATGTGTTGCACCCTATGGGCTACGACGCATTTGGTCTGCCAGCGGAGCAATACGCAATACAAACTGGGCAGCACCCACGTGTCACCACAGACAAAAACGTGGCACGTTATCGTGAGCAGCTGGACAAAATCGGCTTTAGCTTCGATTGGGATAGAGAGGTGCGCACCTGCGACACAGAGTACTACAAGTGGACTCAATGGGCATTTATCAAAATGTTTGACCACTACTACAACAACGATTCGCAAACAGCAGAGCCAATCGAAAATCTAGTTGCTAAATTTGCAACTTCAGGAACAGAGGGCATCAACGCAGCATGCACAACGGAGCTTTCGTTCACAGCCGACGAGTGGGCAGCAAAGAGCGAGGCAGAGAAGGAGACCACACTCCAAAACTACCGCCTAGCATTCCGTGCCGACACTATGGTGAACTGGTGCGCAGGTTTGGGAACTGTACTTGCCAATGACGAGGTGAAGGATGGTTTGTCCGTGCGTGGCGGATTCCCAGTGGAGCAAAAACGCATGAAACAGTGGTTACTAAGAGTTACCGCCTATGCTGAGAGAATGCTCACAGGTCTCGACAAGTTGGAGTGGAGCGAGTCGCTCAAAGAGATTCAACGCAACTGGATTGGCAAGTCGATAGGTGCACAGGTATTCTTCGACATCAAGGGTCACGCAGACAAAAAGTTGGAAATTTTCACCACACGCCCCGACACAATATACGGAACAACATTTATGGTTATAGCTCCCGAGCACGAGTGGGTCGAGATGCTAACCACGTCAGAGAATAGCGCAGACGTAGAGGATTATATCCTCCAAGCCAAAAAGCGTTCGGAGCGTGAGCGCATGGCAGATACCAAGCGAGTGAGCGGAGTGGCGACAGGTTCTTACGCCATCAATCCATTCACTGGCAAGGAGATTCCAATCTACATCTCGGATTATGTGTTGGCAGGCTACGGAACAGGTGCTATTATGGCAGTTCCAGCGCACGACTCTCGTGACTGGGCATTTGCTCGCCACTTCGGTTTGGATATTATCCCCGTAGTGGAGGGTGGCAACATCGAGGAGGCTTCGTATGACGCTAAATCGGGCACAGTCATAAACTCAGGCGAGCTCGACGGCATGGATGTGAAGGATGCAATTGTGAAGATGTTTGACGAGGTAGAGCGCAGAGGTTTGGGCAAAAAGCTCACCAACTACCGCCTTCGTGACGCAATATTCTCACGCCAAAGATATTGGGGCGAGCCATTCCCAATCTACTACAAGGATGATGTGGCATATCCACTCACCGAGGATAAACTCCCATTGGAGCTCCCCGCAATCGAGAACTTCGGTCCTACAGAGCAGGGTGAGCCACCATTAGCACGAGTGGAGGGATGGTGCACCGAGGAGGGTTACCCATTCGAGTTATCAACAATGCCAGGCTTTGCAGGTTCATCGGCATACTTCCTACGCTACATGGATCCGCACAATGACAAGGGTCTAGTGTCGAAGGAGGCAAACGAATATTGGAGAAATGTCGATTTGTATGTCGGAGGAATTGAGCACGCTACGGGTCACTTGATGTACTCTCGTTTTTGGAATATGTTTCTATACGACTTGGGTTACATCTGCGAGAGCGAGCCATTCAAAAAGCTCGTGAATCAAGGTATGATTCAAGGTCGCTCGAACTTCGTCTACCGAGTTGTGGGCACCAACAAATTTGTATCCCTAGGGCTCAAAGGCGACTACGACACACAGGAGATTCACGTAGATGTAAATATCGTCAAAAATGACATCCTCGACACCGAGGCATTCAAGGCGTGGATGCCCGACTACGCAGATGCAGAGTTCGTATTGGAGGATGGCAAATATATCTGCGGCTGGGCTGTGGAGAAGATGTCGAAGTCGATGTACAATGTCGTAAACCCCGATATGATTGTGGAGAACTACGGAGCAGACACCTTGCGCATGTACGAGATGTTCCTTGGACCTTTGGAGCAATCTAAACCTTGGGACACCAACGGAATTGATGGAGTACACAAATTCCTACGCAAATTCTGGAGACTATACTACAATCGTGAGGGAGTACTCGCTCTAAACGATGATAAGGCTACCGACAAGGAGCTAAAAACCCTACACAAAACAATCAAGAAGATTCGCGAGGATATCGAGAACTTCTCGTTCAACACCTCAGTTGCGGCATTTATGATATGCCTAAATGAGCTTGGCGAGTGCAACAAACGCGAAATCGCAGTGTCTCTCACAATATTGATAGCACCATTTGCACCTCACATTGCCGAGGAGTTGTGGTCGGTAGCAGGTGGCGAGGGCTCGGTATTTGATGCTGAATACCCAGTGTGCGAGGAGAGTTATTTGGTGGAGAGTTCATTCGAGTACCCTGTGATGATGAATGGCAAGTTGCGCTTCAAGCAGAGCTACGACCTCACTATGAACCCCAAAGATATCGAAGCTGATGTCCTATCGAACGAAACCGCTCAAAAGTGGTTGGAGGGCAAAGCTCCCAAAAAGGTGATTGTCGTGAAGGGCAAAATCATAAATATCGTCTACTAATGAAAAAGTTTATCACAACCGCTCTCGTGGCACTCGTCATGGTACTTCCACTCTCGGCTAAGAGTATTAGCTATGGTGAGGATTATGCCATCAATATTTGGAACAATGAAACTGCCCCTCACTCCAACAACATCACCGTCGAGGAGAGCGAGCGCAGAGCCAATATTTTGCAAAATGTATCAACTGCACAACTCCTAATATTTGAGGCTAAGGGCGAAAAAAAGAGCGACCAAGCGGTGGTGATAGCACCTGGTGGCGGCTATGTAATACTAGCAATGGATAGGTCGGGATATGAGATGGCGAAGTGGTTTGCCGCAAATGGCATCACCGCAGCGATACTCAAATATCGCCTACCCAATGGAGTCAAGGAGGTTCCTTTTGAGGATGCAGTGGAGGGACTACGAGTTATGCGCACCCAAGCCTCGAAGTTTGGATTCTCACCCGACAAGGTGGGGCTCATGGGTCTTTCGGCTGGAGGACACTTGGCGGCGGTGACTGCGACAATCCCCGAGCCGAGCGCAAGACCTAACTTCTCGATTCTATTCTACCCCGTAATTTCGAGCGAAGTAGGAGTAGGCGACAAAGGCTCTTTCGATAACCTCATGGGCAAGAGCCGCACCCAAGAGCAGACCGACCCCTACTCCGCAGATGAGCGAGTGAGCGAAACAACTCCACCAGCGATAATGTTCCACTGCGACGACGACAAGATTGTGCCAGCAATTAACAGTACACGCTACTACAACGCACTCAAAAAGTTTGGCATACCCGCTTCACTGCACATCTACCCCAAGGGTGGTCACGGCTGGGGAGCAAACCAGATGCCCTTCTCCAATATGTGGAAGGAGTCGCTACTTGATTGGCTCACGGAGTTAAATACAACAACAAAAGAATAATTATATATTTAAACATGGCAGATAATTCAATACTCATTCGCCTTGATGGTCTAAAACTCAAGTACGAAGAGATGGGCGAAAAGCTCACCGACCCCGAAGTGATTTCGGATGTCAAACAATATATCCAACTCACCAAGGAGTATAAGGAGCTAAAACCTATAATCGAGACTTCGGATAGATTCCGTACAGCTCTAGCCAACCTAGCCGAGGCTAAGGATGTCTTGGCGAACGAGAAAGATGAGGAGTTCAGAGAGATGGCACGTGAGGAGATTAACACCCTAGAGCCAGCATTGGAGCAGATGGAGGAGGAGATTAAGTTGCTCCTAATCCCCAAAGACCCTCAAGATAATAAGAACGCAATTGTCGAGATTCGTGGCGGCACGGGAGGTGACGAGGCGGCAATTTTTGCAGGCGATTTGTTGCGTATGTATATGAAGTATGTGGAGACTAAGGGTTGGAAATACTCCATAACTTCGCAATCCGACGGCACTTCGGGCGGATACAAGGAGGTCGTAATGAAGGTTACGGGCGAGAACGTATATGGCACAATGAAATATGAGTCGGGAGTACACCGTGTGCAACGTGTGCCACAAACCGAGACCCAAGGTCGTGTTCACACCTCGGCAGCATCCGTAGCAGTACTTCCCGAGGCTGAGGAGTTCGATATTGAGATCTCGATGAACGATATCCGCAAAGATACATTCTGTGCATCGGGCCCAGGTGGACAATCGGTAAATACTACATATTCGGCTATCCGCCTAACCCACATCCCATCGGGAATCGTGGTGCAATGTCAAGACCAAAAGTCACAGCTCAAAAACTTCGACAAGGCGTTTGAGGAGCTTCGCACACGTGTATTCAACTTGGAGTACTCTAAGTATTTGGACGAGATTGCATCTAAGCGCAAGACCCTAGTTTCGACTGGAGACCGCTCAGCAAAGATTCGTACATACAACTACCCACAAGGTCGTATCACCGACCACCGCATCAACTTCACAATCTACAACCTCTCGGCATTTATGGATGGCGATATACAAGGGGTTATCGACCAGTTGATAGTGGCGGAGAACGCAGAGCGACTCAAAGAGAGCGAGTTACAGTAATCGCCAAATTATGAAGTGGTTACTCATCATATTTGCTTCACTCATAGCATTGGGAAACTCCTTTGCTATGGGTGAAGCCCCTTTGTTTATAGTCAATGGCAAGGAGGTTAGCAAATCTGCATTCGAGAAGATTGAGCCTGCAATCATCACAAAGATGTGGGTTCTAAAGGATTACGAATCTACCAAAGAATATGGAACACGAGGCAACCACGGCGTAATCCTAGTGACACTGCTCTACGACACATCGCCCATCTTTGCCGATGACAAAAATTTTGCGCAGTACATAGAAGATAATATTGAGTGGGACGAGAACGAATATCCAGCCAAGGCATTCCTCAAATACCGACTCAAAACCGATGGCTCGACCGAACTCATAGAGATAGATTGCGCAGATAGACGATTCAAAAAGAGAGTCTTAAAGGCATTTAATGGTGCACCTCGATGGAAATCACCCACAATGAATATGGGCGAAGCCGTAGAAATTGAGGGCAGCGTACGCATAGCACTCCCAAAGAGTAAAAATATCATGATCCGATAACACATGGCAACGAGTCCCCAACACATAAGCCTCAGCGAGTTGCAAGGCTCAATCACCCAAACCCTGCGTGAAAGGTTTGCACTGCCCGTGTGGGTAAGTGCCGAAGTGTCGGATATCAAGGTCAATTATTCGGGACACTGCTACTTGGAACTCATCGAGAAGGGCGAAAGCGACGGAGTAGCCAAAGCACAAGCCAGGGCTGTAATTTGGCGCAATAACTACGCCAAAATCGTGGGATACTTCGAGGCGGAGAGCGGCACAAAGCTCGAACGAGGGGTAAAGGTGCTGGTCAAAGTTATGGTAAACTACCACGAGCTATATGGCTTGTCGCTACAAATCACCGACATAGACGCCACATACACCCTAGGCGACACAGAGCGACAACGCCAAAAAGCAATCTCTCAACTGCAAAGCGATGGCGTGTGGGATATGAACCGAGAGCAACCCATGCCAATGCTGGTGCAACGCATAGCGGTGATTTCGAGCCGCACAGCTGCTGGGTACCAAGATTTCTGCAATGAACTCTTGGCAGGGGGGTACTATTTCGACACTACCCTATTCGATTCGGTGATGCAGGGTTCTGGCGCAGAGGAGTCGATTATTGATTCATTGTGCGCCATTGCCGAGGTGGAGGAGAGGTTCGACACAGTGGTAATAATCCGTGGCGGAGGTTCGGTGAGTGACCTTAACTGCTTTAATAGCTATCGTTTAGCTAGCTATGTGGCTCAATTTCCACTAGCTGTAATAGCTGGCATAGGGCACGACAAGGATGTGAGCGTAGTAGATTTAGTGGCACAAATTTCACTTAAGACCCCCACAGCAGTTGCGGGATGGCTCACAGAGCGTAGTGCTCAAATTGATGGCTGGTTAGATAGCGCAGCCCTCACTCTGCATGATGGAGCCACCGCCATAACTCGCCGATGTGAGTTAATGTTGGAACGCTACTCTTCGGACATCACAACCTTTGCTGCTCAATACATAGCGGATTCAAACACCATGTGCAAGCAACTCACGGAGCAACTCACCCAAGAATGCACCATGCGCATTGATAACGAGCACAAGCGACTAACCCACGCCGCAGATATTGTCGAGAGCCACTCGCCCGAAAACCTACTACGCCTAGGTTTTTCGCTACTGCGAATTGCAGACAAAACTATTACCTCCAAATCAGAACTTAACTCTGGCGACAAAATCACAATCGAACTTCACGATGGCGAAGTTGGAGCAACAATAAACTAACGATATGGCAAAAAAAGCAATAAAATACGAAGAGGCAATAGCCCAAATAGATGAGATTCTAAAGAAAATCCGCTCTGGCGAAATTTCGGTAGATGAACTATCAGCCGAAGTGAAACGTGCAACAGAGCTTATAACACTCTGCCGTGAGAGATTGCACAAGGCTGAAAATGAGGTTAAAAGCATAATCGAGAAGTAGCAATGCGCAAATTCATAGGCTGGATTCTAAACCACATACCACGTCCTCTGATGCAGAAGGTCGCAAGCTGGGGAGTACCTCTGCTCGGGCTATTATATATAGGTAGGGGTAAAGAGTGCCCAATTTGTGGTGTGCGCAGGCGCAAGTTCCTGCCATACGGATATGTCACGCAGCGCAAAGATGCCTTGTGCCCCAACTGCCTATCACTCGAGAGGCATAGGTTGCTGTGGCTATATCTCCAAAACGAGACTTCACTTTTCGAGACTTGCCCTACCCTGCTACACATCGCCCCAGAGGTGTCATTCATCAAGCGACTAAAGCGAGCATACTCCACTCACCCCGAACGATATATAACGGCTGACCTGGAGAGTCCGCTCGCCACCATGCACTTCGATGTGCAGGATATTCCCCTAGCAGATGAGTTTGCGGAGGTGGTAATCTGCAACCACATAATGGAGCACATACCCGACGACCATAAAGCTATGAGCGAGATACACCGCATACTAAAACGTGGAGGATGGGGCGTAATCCTAGCACCCATAGATTATTCGCGTGCCACGACATTCGAGGATGACACAATAACTGACCCTAAACTGCGCACCGAGATTTTTGGGCAGTATGACCACCGCCGCATATATGGTAGAGATTACGCTACACGCCTTACGAAGGCTGGATTCGAGGTTGATGAAATAACCTATTTTGACACCTTGCCCCCTGCTCAAAGAGAGCTTTATTCGGTTATGAACGAGATAATTTACATAGTAAAAAAGAGATAATGAAAAGAGTATCAACCCTACTACTACTGCTCCTCGTAGTACAATTCACCTTTGGTCAATATGAGCCCAAAACAAAAGGAGAACTTGTGAAACATACACACTACACACTGGACTACAACGAACCTCACGAACAGGCAAACTGGGTATATTACCACCTACTACCCTCAAACATCAATGGAGGCGTAAAACGCACCAACTCTTTCCGCCCCGATCCCAAGGTTTCGACCCAATCAGCCACAACTGCCGACTACACCAAGAGCGGATATGACCGTGGTCACCTGTGCCCCGCAGCCGATATGTCGCACACCGAGGAGGCTATGCGCGAGAGTTTCTATATGTCGAACATGTCGCCCCAAGCACCAATGCTCAATCGTGGCAAGTGGAAAACATTGGAGGAGGCTGTGCGCAGATGGTGCCTGGCAAAGGGCGAACTTCACATCACCGTGGGCGGAGTGCTAAAGGATGGATTGCCACAAATCGGAGCCAACAAAGTATCGGTTCCAGAGCAATATTACAAAGCGATATACTCACCTCGAACAGGCGAGATGATAGCATTCCTGATGCCCAACACTAAGCTGGAAGAATCCATAGAACACTTCGCAGTGACCGTAGATGAGGTGGAGGCAATAATCGGCATAGATCTATTTCCACAAGCAGACCAAAGCCGTACCCGTCTCCGCAATGAAGTAAAGAAACCGCCGATTCATCTATGATGCTCGGCGGTTTTCGGCTACAGTTTGGAAAATTTCCATTTGTCGGGCAGTAGTCCACGGAGTTTTTCGGGAGAGGCAGTAGGTGAAAGTTCTGCAAGTCGATTTATAACATCGCAGAAATAGACGAAGCTATTCACGCCATTGAGTCGGCACGAGATTGCCAGCGAATAAATCAATGCCATTCGCTTCGCACCCCGCATACTCCCTGCAAACATCGAGTTCTTGCGACTGGTGCTGATGTAGCGCATCGGTCGCTCGATGGCATTGTTATCCAATTCATATTCCGTCGAGCTAATGATATTGCGCACCGATTCTAACTCATTCAACGAATAAGCTACAGCCCCCGAAAGAGCACCATTCCCCAAACTATCCTTGTCTCGTTCCAACTCTCTGAGTCGCCGTTCGAGCCTCTCGATAACCTCCGCCGATCTCTCGACCCACTCCTCCTTGGGATTATCGTGTCGTATGCGATAGAACTCATTATAGATACCGATTATCTCCTTCGCCTCACTCTGCTCCTCGATCTCTAAGAACTTACGCTTGCAATGCTGAACACATCCTAAGCGTATCGCACTGGGATAATCCCACCCCTCGACCACCTTGTAACTGCCATATCCATCACTCTGCACTGCACCTCGATAACTGTGCGGTAGATAGTTCGTAAAGACCGCCTTGGCTCTCGACCCTTCCGATATAAAGATGTGCATCAGCCCTAACCGCTGCGAGAGTGCCGCCCAGAAGTATCCCTTAAAAGAGCCTCCCGATTTGCTCTTGTCTAAAATCGTGTGGTGTGTCTCATCAAAGTGCAGGTACTCATCCGAGAGGGTTGCCTCCTTAAGAATAGGATTTAAACGATCCAACATCTCACCAACCTTCGTGAGCAATCCGTGAGCCGTCGCCTTGGGCATATCTATACCCATCTCATTATACTGCTTCACGATTCGCTCTACGGGCAGACCATAGACAAACCTCTGCTGTATGATATTGGCGATAATC
>JBCQUV010000033.1:0-17999 GCA_047173765.1 Rikenellaceae bacterium | reverse complement strand
TTTTGACATAAAAAATTACCTTAAATGAAACACGTTTCATTTAAGGTAATCAATCTTTTTGTATATCAATGTGTTACAGCGGTTTTACCAACCATTTTTGTCCACATTGCCCAACCTAACATTATCAACCCACATTTGATTGCCTGGTGAACCGATATACGCTCCACCATGACTCGATGCAAATTGTAGGATTATATGTGTTGGAGTTTCATCGGCCGCAGCCCAACTCTCCTCCATAAGTGGCACATTTTCGCCTCGGCTATTTAGGGCATAACGCTGCTCGTAACCGACATTCATAGCTGGAATATACTCTGCAGATGTTGTTGCATCGCCATATATTATGGAGTATGTTGCATCTTCCACCCACTCACTATCCTCCGTATAGTTTATGATTGCTGTTCCTATGCGTGATGCGTGGAGTGTACCATCGGCATCCTCCCAACGTTTTTGGAGCAGGAGTACCATTGTTGGCATATCCATACCTTGCACCTCCTTCTTGGGGCTAAAACCATTTATGCGCATTCTGTATGGTTCACCCGAAAGTTTGACCTTGTAGTCGTAACGCACCGCCTCGGGACGCTCCGTGAATGGGATTCCAGAGTTGAGCATCGCTTGAGGATTAGCTGTGCCCTTAATAGGCTCAATCATACTGCCCAAATATATTGACCCCGCAGCTATGACCGAAATATTCACCATACCCATAACCTTAACCTTCTCGATACGAGTCATTAGATGTGCCGACTTACCCTCGATGCCAAGGTCTGGGAATACGCTACAATTGGTCTTGGTGATGCCAGCAACACGTGCCATAACATTAGATGTAGCCCAAGGTGACCCTCCCATGTTGTAATATGCTTCACGACCAACAATTTCGCGCTCTGGAGCAATCTCATATAGTGTTTTAGTATCACCTCCAATGATGTTACTCTCTTCGATTTGGCGCGTTAGCCAGCTATTCATATCGCCAAATGGAAGCATCTTTTCCAACGACTGTGCATAGATAGATGCCGCTTGCATAGCGACGATAAGTGTTAAAACTACTCTCTTCATAATGATTAAAGTTTATACCCCCACTGCTCTAACGCGAAACCCCAACGCTCCTCGACAAGCTTTACGGTGCGTTCGTGGAAATTGTATTTAGTCTTTTTGTGTCCTTTCTTTTTGGAGATGTATGCTTCAATAGCAGGGCGGGCATCCTCCCAACCTTCCAAACCTAAAGAGTTGTATATGAGTTCTGTTTGAGCCAAAGCGTCTACTTCGTAATCCTCAAATTTAATCTCTATGAGGTTTCCCTCGGGGATTAGTTTCTTGTCTGATTCGTATTTGTGGTATAGCTTTTCGTATATGGTTAGGATATTCTCCTCCAACTGCTCATCCGATATGTTTTGAAGTTGCAGAGGCTTGATAGTCTTTGAAAAGAAACTACGTGTACTCTCAAACACTGTGTATGGATTGCGCATAAGGTATATAAACTTCGCATCTGGGAACATCTTGAGCAGCTCCTTCACACGGCCTGTGTGTGGAGGATTCTTCGATAAAAATTGCTTACCGCCTGTGTTCCACGTAGATATTTTTATGAGTTTAGTGAATACCTCCTCAAACTCCGCTAGCTCCTCCTCGGTGATGGTGTCGAACAACAAAAATTTGTCGGCATAGTACTCCATTAGTTGTGGGAAGAACCAGATGTGGTAGTATGAATTTGGCGTCATATTAGACAATGCAAACTCCTCCTCTTGGGGTTGGTCTACATTAAGTTCCATATTATCCGTTGGGCGTTTGGATGGCATCACCCAGCTCGTAGTCTTTTTGAACATACCTTGCCCCCACATCATAAGGTGTGGCATAACTGTTTGGTAGGTAGTATTATACGAAAAATTTTTGTCTTGCGACAATACATTGTGCATAAATGTTGTTCCGCTACGCCAGTGCCCCAATATAAATACTGGAGGTCGCTCCAACTTCATGTCCTTAAGTTGCTTGTCATATCTACGGTCTTGGATTCCTTTGAATGAGCTTAGTAGGCGGCATATACATTTAGTGAGGATATATTTTGTTTTATATCCCTTCTCTATATTTTTATCTTTTGTTACTCTACAAAAAGTACTCCAGTCAGCACCAATTAAGGTATTGACTGGTAGTTTATTAAAATCTATAAGTCCCATTCGTTATTTGATTATGGTTATATCCAAACCATTGTTATTTAGCTCCGCGACAACCTTCTCGATAGCCTCGAAGTGTGATGTCTCGATTCCTAACTCCGAAAGATTTACAACAATGCCCGATTGACTCTTCACGCTCGAATCGCCCTCTCCGATAATCATACCCACAGCACAGGTGTTGTGTGATATTGGATCAATCAATATAAACGCTCCAGTCTCCTTGTTTTGGGTGTATGGATCAAAGAACATTGGGCGAGCTGTGGTGAGCTCCACACGACCTATTTGGTTGAGTGAGAATGGTATATCGGCTTGCGTGTCGATTCCTTTACCCAAGCTCAACTGCTCCATCGTGTTGATATTGACCTTATATTTAATCTCGTCAATTGTTGTGCGAGTGGTCGAAGTTGTCTGCTTGATGAAGTATCTCTTCTTTAAATCCATAGGCTCCTCGTCCATCCACACCAACATAGTGTCGATAGATGATGATTGGATTGGGACGTCATTGGTGTGCACCAACATCTCACCTCTCGAGATGTCGATTTCGTCCTCCAAAGTTATAGTAATTGATTGAGGAGCAAAGGCATACTCCAACTCACCTTCGTATGTCACAATACTCTTAACCTTAGATGTTTTACCCGAAGGTAGAGCCATAAGCGTATCACCCTTGCGAACCACACCACTTGCAACCTTACCCGAGAAACCTCTAAAATCCAAATTTGGACGAAGCACATATTGCACTGGGAAACGGAAGCTATCCATGTTTCTATCCTTGCTAACCTCTACTGTTTCGAGGTGGTCAAGCATTGATTTGCCTTCGTACCAAGCCATGTTTTCGGACTTATCGACCACATTGTCGCCATTAAGTGCCGAGATTGGAATAGTTGTAATATCCTCAATACCAAGGTCTTTAGTAAATTCCATGTACTCCGAAACGATATCTTCGAACACCTTTTGGTCGTAGCCCACCAAATCCATCTTATTGACTGCCAATACCACATGTTTGATACCTAGCAACGACACCAAAAATGAGTGACGCTTAGTTTGGGTGATAACTCCCGAACGTGCATCGACCAAAATAATTGCAAGGTTGGCAGTAGAGCCACCCGTAATCATATTGCGAGTATATTGCTCATGTCCAGGGGTGTCGGCAATGATAAATTTGCGCTGGTTGGTCGAGAAGTAGCGGTATGCCACATCAATGGTAATACCCTGCTCACGCTCTGCTTTGAGTCCATCCAACAGGAGTGCGTAGTCGATACCGTCTCCCGCATTACCCACCCTCTTGCTATCTCTTTCGAGTGCATCGAGTTGGTCCTCGTACAGACGCTTACTATCGAAAAGTAGGCGACCTATAAGTGTTGATTTTCCATCATCCACCGACCCTGCCGTAAGCAAGCGCAAAAGATTCTTCTGCTCGTCGCGTTTCAAAAACTCCTCTATTGAAATATTTTTATTCTCCATTGTTCTCTTTTTTAAAAATAACCCTCACGTTTCTTCTGCTCCATACTTCCCTCTTGGTCAAAATCTATGACACGAGTTGTGCGCTCACTCTTGGTGATTGTCATCATCTCCTCCACGATTTTCTCTATGGTGTCTGCTTCGCTTTCGACAGCACCTGTGAGAGGATAACATCCTAGGGTTCTGAATCTTACCATTCTCTTTTCGGCTTTGTCTCGCAACTCCTTTGGCATACGGTCATCATCCACCAACACCAAGTTGCCATCAATATCGACAACTTCACGCTCTTTGGCATAGTACAGAGGCACGATTGGAATATTCTCCATGCGGATATATTGCCAGATATCTAGCTCTGTCCAGTTGCTGATTGGGAACACACGGATACTCTCACCCTTGTGCACCTTAGCGTTGTATATGCTCCACAACTCGGGGCGTTGATTCTTAGGGTCCCATTGGTGGAATTTGTCACGGAACGAGAATATACGCTCCTTAGCACGGCTCTTCTCCTCGTCACGACGTGCACCACCGAATGCTGCATCGAAGTGATATTTATCCAATGATTTGAGCAGAGCCTCAGTTTTCATAAGGTCGGTGTGCACCTTGCTACCATGGGTAAAAGGTCCTACGCCAGCCTCAAAAGCCTCCTTGTTATACTCCACGATTAGGTTCCAACCATGCTCCTGGGCGTAGGCATCACGGAACTCTATCATCTCTTGGAACTTCCACTTGCTATCAATGTGCATCAACGGAAATGGCACCTTACCTGGGGCAAAAGCCTTCTCTGCCAAGCGAACCATCACCGATGAATCCTTGCCTATGCTATACAACATTACGGGGTTTTCGAACTCTGCAACAACCTCACGTATAATGTGGATTGCTTCAGTCTCTAACTCCTTGAGGTGTGACAAATTATAATTTTCTGACATATTTTTATCTTTCATTTATTTATTTTACTACTAATGGCGGCGATGCAGACCGCACTCCTTTGATTCGGGTGACTCCCACCACCAACGACCTCCGCGCTCATCCTCGCCTGGTTCTACGGCGCGTGTGCAGGGTTGGCAACCGATGCTTAGGAAACCTTGGTCGCAGAGAGGGTTGTAGGGTACTTCGTTGGTATCTATATATTCACGAACTTTGGCTGAACTCCAGTTATAGAGAGGAGAGACCTTAATTAGTCCATTGCCCTCATCCCACTCCACAGGGTTGAGCCCATAGCGAGTGATTGATTGCTCTTGGCGCAGACCACAAATCCAAACTTTAAGCCCTTTGAATGCTCTGCGCAAAGGCTCTATTTTGCGAACTTGGCAACATAACTTTCTCTTCTCGACACTCTCGTAGAATAGGTTGATAGAGTTCTCGGCTACCATCTTTTCGACACTCTCGAAGTTCGGGAAAAATATCTCGATTGTCTTTGAATATTTTTTGTTGGTGCGCTCAATCACATCATACGCCTCGGGGAACACACGACCTGTGTCGAGTGTAAATATTCTCATATCGGGGTCAATCTTACAAATCATATCGGTCAAGACTTGGTCTTCGAGACTCAATGAATTTGAGAGTGCTATTTCACCCTTGAATTGAGTTGCAAAGTAACTCAATATCTCTTCGGGAGTCAAACGCTCCATTTGAGCATTTAGCTCTTTGATTTCGTTTTGGTTCATAGGTCAAGTATTTTACTACAAATATACTCTATATATTCGGGCACTGCAATAAGTACAAATACTAAATTAACATAGTATAAAAAGTACTCAAAAACTTTATTATAGTGCTAAAAGTCTACTTCTAACTATTTACGCTCAATCTTAGGAAGCACAACAGCGAGCA
This sequence comes from Rikenellaceae bacterium, assembly GCA_047173765.1. Classification (GTDB taxonomy): domain Bacteria; phylum Bacteroidota; class Bacteroidia; order Bacteroidales; family Rikenellaceae; genus Alistipes. The sequence goes on along the minus strand of JBCQUV010000033.1, from coordinate 12,555 downwards.
GCCTCTCCATAGATTCTGACATCGAAAGTGCCGATGTATCAATAGCTATTGCGGGGTTTGTCGGGGCTTCGAATGGTTGCGACACACCCGTGAAATTTTTAATCTCACCAGCACGTGCTTTTTTGTACAGACCCTTGATATCTCTGCGCTCACACTCTTCAATGGGGGTGCTAACATATATCTCAACAAAGTCACTCTCACCAATAATATTTGATGCCATTTTACGCATAGACTCTTCGGGAGAGATAAACGCCGAAATGGTGATAACTCCCGAACCCACAAATAATTTAGTAACCTCCGCAATTCGCCTAATATTCTCTGCTCTATCCTCTGGCGTAAAACTCAAATTACGATTTATGCCACTGCGGATATTATCTCCATCCAATATTCTGCACAGATATCCTCTACTCTGCAACTCTCTCTCGAGAGCAATAGCCAAGGTGCTTTTACCAGAGCCACTAAGCCCCGTAAGCCACAAAGCCACAGCGCGTTGCCCAAGCAGCTGTTCTTTATCTTCACGACCCAACATTCTATCGAACACTGGGTATATATTATTCTCTACCATATCGTCTACATATTATTTCGATTGCCCCTAGTTAGAAAGGCCAAATCAAAGGTATTAAAATTATTGATAAAATAAAAGTTATTATATTTAAAGGGAGTCCAATACGCACAAAATCGAGGTATTTATAACGCCCAATACTCTGCACTATGAGATTGGTTTGATACCCTATAGGGGTGCAAAAACTCGAGGATGCCGCAATACATATAGTCACAAAAAACGGCATGGGGTTAAGCCCCAATTGCGACGTCATGGATATAGCTATCGGGAATGCTAAAGCCGCCGCTGCATTGTTGGTTATGAGCTCCGTGAATAGATTGGTCACAAGGAACAATACAGCCAACAACACGTATGGATTTGCCGTACCATCTGTGCCTATGGAGATTATGTTTGCAACCACCAAATCCACTATTCCTGAGTTCTGCATAGCTTGACTTATGGCAAATGCCGAGGCTATGGTGATTAGCAAATCCCACGATATATATTTGGTGTATCTTTTAGATGGGAATAGCTGTGCCCAAGCCATAATTATGGTTGTTATAACTGCAAAAAAGAACATATCCAACCTCACATTGGGCAACGCCTCACGCACCACTGGATGCTCGCCCACAAGTACTCCGCCACACATAAATATGAGCAGCGATATAGCTAACCATTTATTTTTGTTGGTGGGTTCATGATCCTTGCCATCGATAAGTAGCACAAAGAAACTAGATGAGCCCCAAGATTGCACAAACGACTCATCGCCATCAATTATCAATGTGTCATTTTTTTGGTACACAACATCATTCAGGTCACCCTGCAAAATCTCTCCATTGCGCTTTATGGCACACAGAGTTGCACCAAAGCGTCGCTTGAAATCAAAATCGGCAACTCGCTTGTTGTTGGCTGGGAATCGTGGCGAGGTAACCACCTGTATATAATTTGCACCCTCCAGCTCCTCTTCGGTGCTTACATTATTATTTTCGGGTAGAAGATATTTCGAAAACAGCAGAAGATACAACAAACCAACTACCGCAATAAATATTCCGACTCGACCCAACTCATACATCGAAAATCCAGCATATCCCTCCTTGAGCATCATGCCATGCACCACCAAATTGGTAGATGAACCAATCAACGAACACATACCACCCAAAATTGTGGCATAGGACAAAGGAATGAGAAACTTCGAAGCTGGGACATGTAACTTGCGTGCCCAATTCTTCACCAATGGAGCTACGATAATCACCACAGGGGTGTTGTTTATCATTGACGATATAGCTGCCACACTAGGCAACAGCCTAATAAGCAACCTGTTGGATTTGGCTGCTGTTTTGGGAAACACCGACCTTAGCACCCCTCCAATAGCATTCGTGCGTTTCACACCTTCGCTCACCAAAAATAGCATAGCGATAGTGATGACACCCCTATTACTGAAGCCCATCAATAGTTCATCGGCAGATATTACACCACCAACATAGAGCATCGCAGCAGCGGAGAACAACACCAACCCCTGACGCATATTATTTTTTATGAGCGAGTATATCGACGCCACTACGACTATCGCCACAAATATCATCTGCAAAGTCATAGACTACATCTTTTTACGAACTATAAACCAAGGATTCAGTAGATTTTCTTTGTTATACTCCATAGGTTGAGCACTATCACTCTGTACCACTTCTGCACCTGCGCACCTAGCCACCGCATCTCCTGCCGCAGTATCCCACTCCATTGTGGGTGCAAATCGAGGATATACATCGGCACTACCCTCAGCCACCAATGCTATTTTAATGGAGCTACCACTGCTTATGAAATCCACTTCGCCATGCTCCGCTTTCATGGACTCCACAAATACGAGTGTCTCGTCGCTAAGATGCGAACGCGAAGCTACGATTGTGAATTTGGAGTGAGGAGTATCGAGCGGAAGTTTTCGGCCGTGAGAGATATACGCATCCACACTTTTGGGTGCATTATCTATTGTCACATCATCCATCCTGTAAGCTCCAATGCTCTGGCTTGCGAAGTACAATATCTGCTTTACGGGGAGGTATACAACACCCATGACAGGTACTCCACCCTCCACAAGTGCTATGTTTACTGTAAATTCGCCATTGCGTTTTATGAACTCCTTGGTGCCATCCAGAGGGTCGATAATCCATAGTCGGTCATGCACTTTGCGTGACTCATAACTCTCGTGTTTACCCTCCTCGCTTAGGGCATATATGCCACTTGGAGACAATGTTTTAACTATTATTTCGTGTGCCTTGCGATCGGCAATAGTTAGCGGTGAGTTATCAGCTTTGCGCTCGATTCCGAAATCGGAAGCTGGATCATTATATATCTTTAAAATTTCATCACCGCCTTTGAGGGCAGCTGTCAATGCTAAATATAAGTTCTTCATTTATAGTTAATAATACGAATTAAGGTTTGAAATATTTTCGGTTGTTTTTCATACATTTGTACTTCACCCCACCCCTAAATCCCCTCCCTTTGGGCGGGGACTTAGTCACAAAACCATGGTTTTGTTCCCTCAAGCGGCACGAATTAAAGTTTGAAATTTCAAACCTTAATTCGCATTAATAGGCTTCTGTTAGTTAAAAGGCTTCTGTCATATTTATGTAGAATAGTGTCTGTTTCTCTATTGGGCTATACCCGACATCTACTCTAAAATTCATTCGAGGCTGCACCTCAAATCTAAGTCCCACGCCCAAATTGGGCAACACCCCCTCTATATCAAATGGCGAAGGCCCAAGCAATCCCGAACCCATCCATGTCACAAATCCCAATCTATCTACCATTTTAGATATGAAATTTGCCCCCTCCGAGTGAAAACTATGGCGATACTCCACAAGGGCAATATGCGCCGATTTGTCACGATATTGACCTTGATAGTAACCCCTCAAATCAAACGGCGAACCAATCTGCGACATCCTACTAAATGGCACATCTCCAAACATATTCTCGGAGGTCACGCTCCACGCCAATGTGCGACCCTGCTTTGTGGAGGACAACTGCACATATTGTTGATATTTGATTTTGAGCTGCTGATAATTAAAATCACCACCCAAGTAGCCGCCAAAAGTCAATAACTTAAAATCAAAATGTGTCCCCGAATAGGCATTTGAAGGCACATCCCGAGAGTCGTAGTTTACAACCAATCCAACTCCATTGTTCAAAGTTTCGTACCCCGCCGCATTGCCACCCACAGCTATGTAGTCTGGGTCAGACACAACACCGCTGGATGGAGATTTGATGTGGTCATATTGAAAATGTGTAGTTGCGCCAAAGAACCAGTCACTATCCCTAAACCGAAACAAAAGTATAGGATTAATTGTCACCATACTATTGAAATATTCAGTACTATTCTCACCTCGTGTCACCGATTTGTTGCGGTCAAATCCCACACCATAGTAGTTACTCGAAAGATTGGAATATATAAAATCTCCCGAGAGTCGAATCCTATCGTGGTTGATATATAGTTGCGGACGCAACAACAACGACAAACTTACATCACCACCAAACGACAACGAAAACATAAACGGCACTACAGAACGACGCTCTGTGGGTTCCATGCCAGCCATTCGAAAAGTCATTAGAGCACTTCCACCCACCACAAAACCATAGTCTGGAGTGTAACCTGGACCTCCAAGGGCACTAAATCTAAAATTTTTTTGCTCCCTATGCTCTTTTCTCTCCCTCTTTTGTTGCTCCAAAAGTAAATTATCTACGACATCTAAAATCATAGGATCGCTCTCTTGAGCGGTAGAGGTATATGGTGTCAAAATTATAGCCAGAGCCACAATGTAACCCGCTATAACGTATATCTGTTTTATCATCTTATTCTGCTTCGCCACAACTATGCGATGGAGTTATAACGTGCAAAGATAAGATTTATTTCCTTTATTCAGCCATTTTAATCCCTCTATTTATCCTTATGGCAACAAATAATCAGGATATATTAGATATTTCTTGCGTATCTGTTTATATTTATCCAGCGCAGGTTGCCATCCCTCTCTTATCACCTCTTCACTAACACCTGCGGCAAGTTTATCTCGAAGGGAGCTATCCCCCGACAACTTATCAAAGAAGCTTGGGCTCGATATAAAATCTTTGCCCGAAGAGGACAACTGCATGAAATGTATAAAATATTTAAGCGAGAAACCCTTTGGAGGAGTCACTTCACGAAGGTCTAAGCCATAGCAAGTTTTATCTCGTTGCAGAGGATTTTTGTCGAATCCCTCCATCGCTCTAGGGGTGAAGCTATACTCTCCAAATTCAGGGTCGGGATACCCCACAACTTCGAATGGAGTGAGAGTTCCACGACCAACGCTTACTTGCGTAGCCTCAAACAGGCACAAAGATGGATACAATGCCACGGATTGCGGCGTAGGCAAATTAGGCGAGGGTTTGATTGGCAGGTCGTAAGGTTGCCCATGTCGCCACCCTCGCATTGCCACTACGCTTAGCTCCAACCCTTTTGTGTTGCCCCACTCTTCGCCCACAATCATACGTGCCAACTCTCCAACTGTTACTCCATGCAAAATCGGGATTGGCAGAGCTCCCACAAATGATTTCAAATCTTCGCTCAATACCGCACCATCTACATAGTCATTTGGGTTGGGTCTATCCAACACCACAAATCGGCGATTATACTTGGCGCACGACTCCATAGCGTAGAACATAGTTGAGATATAGGTGTAGAATCTAGCCCCCACATCCTGTATGTCAAACACCACCACATCCACGCCTGAGAGTTGCTCCTGGGTAGGACGCTTATTTTTGCCATATAGTGATACTATCGGCACTCCAGTCTTTGAATCTCGACCACTTGCCACCACTTCGCCAGCGTCAGCATCGCCCCTAAATCCATGCTCGGGAGCAAATAACTGTGTGACATTCACCCCCACGGATATTAACGTGTCCAACAAATGAGTGTCACCCACCATTGAGGTGTGATTCACAATCAACGCCACACGCTTGCCCCGAAGTTCGGGCAGCAGCTCCGCAATACGCTCTGCACCCACCTCTACGGCTGTGGCAGTTGTCACACACCACACCAGCAACAGAGTAACTACAAATTTAACTCTACTTACCATTTGTCGCCTTCTTCTGTGGTTTTACGTAGTTGGGGGCAGCCGCCTTTTGGAGCGTGAACATTGGAGTCATATCTTTGTATAGAGCATTAACAAATGTGCGCTTACCTTGCTTTTTAATCTCGCCTTGAACTGTGGCGGTGATGCAGGTTGAGAATTTGAATGTGCGCCATTTATCTACTAGCTCACGATTTAGAACTAACTCCACAACTTTCTCTGTTTCGTTGGGTGCAACCTTCACCGTCTCGTTCATATACACAGACTTCACCTTTTTACTAAGTTCCAACTCTATCTCCTTGTCGAATCCTGCTGCGCGGTCAATATATACCTTTATGGGTATTACAACATCGCCCTTCTCTATCATTATTGGTTTTTCGAGATCTGCCTCCACGGCTGGCTCCAGGCGCACCGAATATGGATTGGCTGGCACCACCTCCGCCACAAATGCTGCGGCAGGTATGTAGTGGGTGTAGTAGAACGCTTGCATCATATTGTCGGTCGCCTTGGCTGCGACAACTATTGGTTCGTCACCCTTTAGGGGCAGGGTTTGCGCTTTGACCTCTATGGGGAATGTTCCAAGTGCAGCATCTTTGGGGGCGGTGATGGATACATCCCATTTTTTGGTGAAGCGATCGAGTTTTAGCATACTCACTCTATAACCCTCGGGCAGACCCTCAACTTTGAGCCTATCGAGACCTCCAAAGTTTTTGCGACTCTTAATATCGAAAGCTACCGAAAAAACCGCCGTTCCTCCTTGTGCTATGGATATATTTGCAGGGCTCACAAATGCCTCGAATGGAGCTGCGGGTTTCATCCTGCGCAACACATAACTACAATCCCTACCCGAACGACCTTGCACATCCTCGACTATGAGGGTGTAGAGTCCACCTTGCACAGATTTATATGTCACCACAGGGTCAGCATGATGGGTCATTAGTCCCTGCGACGAATCCTCTTCGTCATCATTCTCCGCTGCCACTTTTCCTTCTGGCGATAGGAGTGTAATTTTGAGGTCGGCACGGCTATCTATGCGCCTTGCCATGGCATCAATCATCACCGATTCACCCTTATCTAGGGTCAATGTGTAGTATCGTTGCTCGTATGGTTTTGTAATCTCGTCATATATCACTAGGCTCTGTTTTAGCTCGCTTTTGGGGGCGGGATATTTTACTACACTGACCCCCTTTGCCACGGCGTAGTATGGTACACGATTAGATAGTTTGCCATTTTTACCCTTCGCGCGCAGGTAATTCACACCCTCCGACTGGGGCTTTACGCTCACCTTGTTGCTCGACAGATTCACACCCTTAACCTCCATTTTGCTACTCTTGCCTACACTCGCCACGAGTGGGTATGCACCCTCCACAAATGGAATTTCGCCTAGCTGTATGCGGTAGTTAAAATCTTGACGACCACGATATATCGCATCATTTATGGTGAGAGTATATCTATCATCCTTAGGCACACGAACAACCATCACAGGGTCGGGACTCGTGTGGAAATCATCAGCAAATGCCACCTCTCTACCGCCGCTATCAAGCAGCCTAACCACGGGCTGAAACCACCCAGGCACAGCATCGGCAATATATGGCACAAGCGTACGTCCCTTGACCTCCGCTACGAGTGTCACCCCCGCCTTGGCATCAAACGCAAAGCGATCGACCTCGCCTGGTTGAACATATCCGCACAGCACAGCTGGCAGACTCTCCACCTCATTGACTCTGCCTGTTGAGAGTGTTTGTGACTCCAAGGCATTGGGATATGGACTCACCTCGAAACTCAACTGATTGGATACTCCCTTCATGGATTGCAATCTCAAATCCCGAAGTCCCACCTCCGCATCGGGGGCTATATGCAATCTCACACCTATTCTCGATGCTAATTGTGGTGCAGCTTGGTCAGCAGCCACCTTTTTCTTTACTATTCGTTTTTTGCCATTTGCACCAACAACGTATGTTGGCTCTGGAACTGGCAGAGGGATAATTTCGGTGGTTATACCCTCACCACTCACTATTACTGATGTGGCGTCGCTAAGGTTTAGACCTCCGATTTCGACATCTACACTACTACCTTGCTGACCTCCAGCTGGGTATATAAACCCCATGGTTAGCTTTTGAGCCATGACCACTTGGGCGGTGAGCGCAAAAGCTACTACCACCAACACACATATATATTTATATCTTTTCATAGCTTCGCCACTCTACTTATTAATTAATAACTCATCTACAATTCCATTACTTTGACCCTCAACACCATAAGAAGGTAAAATAGGCAAATCACCCAACGATATATGGGGTAGAGTGCCCTCTGGATTGATTCCCAAATGACGATATATCGTAGCTATCAAATCCGCAGGATAGACTGGTCGGCTCACAATCTTCTCGCCCTGCTTATCGGTTTCGCCCACAACTATACCACCTGCCAATCCACCACCTGCTATGAGGTAACTAAATGCACGACCAAAGTGTGCACGACCACCATTCCAAGGTGCTTCCCACAAAATCTTGGGGTCTCGACCAAACTCTCCACCACACAGAACTATGGTGCTATCGAGTAATCCCCTCTGCTCCAAGTCGAGCAACAGAGCCGACAGCGCATTATCCAATTCAGGGAGCTTCTGGTTCATTATCTGAAAATGTTTTTTGTGGGTATCCCACCCCGTGGTGCGCACATTGATAAATGGAACTCCTGCCTCAACCAATCTACGAGCCGTAAGGCACGCTTGACCTATGCGGGTCATTCCATATCGTTGGCGCAGAGAGTCGCTCTCGCTCGATAGGTCAAAGACTTCGCGCGAATCACCCCAGATGAAATCCATATTTATTTGGCGCAGAGAGTCGATTTTGCGCGACTCGAAATCTCGTGTTTCGAATTTGTTCAAAAGTGCCATGCGGCTATTTAGCTTCTGCTCGTCAATTTGCGGATTTACAATTCCTGCCACCTCAAATGTCGCCTTCTCGGGTGCTCCAGCTGTGTCGAATGATTTGTAGCTATTGCCTAAGAAACCACCCTCGTTGAATCGACTATTCGCCTGTACAACCGAAATGTACGAAGGCAGAACCCCCTTGTAGCTATCTCGTTTCATATATGAAATAACAGAACCATACGACGGATAGACCACAGACCCTTTGCTCAAATCGCCCGTAATCATAGCGTAATGCCCTGTTTCGTGGGCATTAACTCCGTGGGTCATGGTTCTAATTAGGCTATATCGGTCGGCAATTTTAGCGAGTTCGGGGAGTCCTGCACCAATTTCGATACCCTCTACATTAGTCTTTATGGCTGATTCCTCCAATTTAGCACCTGCATAGTTGCGCCCAGCTGTGGGTTTTGGGTCAAAGGTCTCGGTTTGGGCTGGGCCACCATCCAAATATAACAAGATAACGGACTTTGCACTCTGTGCCCACGACAAATTGGCGCAGGTCACAAGTAGTAGGAGTGTATATATTTTTGTTCTCATAAGGCTCTGCGGATTTAATAGATGTACAAAAACTCGTTGCTATTGATTGCGACCCATATAATATCGGGTATAATCTGCTCGAAACTCACCCCACTCTGCTTGGCATACTCCTCAAACATAGCCACCTCCTGGGCTGTTGCCCTGCGTGCAAGGGTATTAAGCATCACCTTGTCGGTTATCGCTTGGGGTGTAAGTTTTTTGTTTTTCATGGATACTGCGAGCTGCGAGCGACGTATCTGCGACTCCAAAGCAGAGCTATTCATAAGGTATAGCAGCTGACGAGAGGTGATGGAGTTATTGCGCTGACTCTCCAACGACACATCGCGCGAAGGTTTGCCAAACAGCTCCAAAGCGGAACTCGACACCGTAGCATCGCCAATATCTCGACTACGACTCTTGGGTGGATAGTACGTAAATGGTTCGGGCACACGACTTTGGTATGTGTCCGAAAATCCTGTGACATCTGCCAACCCATCAACTATAACCTCGGCTGGCAATCTGCGAGGCTCAAACAGAGAACCATACTCCGCCTCTGCGCCATAGCTATCCGAGGTTAGGATATATCGCATGAGGGCTTTGATATCGTAACCACTCTTGATAAAATAGGCTGTGAGATGCTCCAAGAGTTTCGGCTCAGAGGGTCTGTTATCTGCCCTCCAATCATCAGGTTCATCGACCAAACCTCGACCAAAAATCCAATACCATGCACGATTGACCATCACTCCTGCAAATTGCTCATTAGAGGTTAGCCAATCGACATACGCCACACGCCAATCCGAGCGTGGAGAGAGTTTGAGCGAAGTGCCATCGGCAAGAGTCACCGCAGGTACTGGGCGTGAATTATTGATGTCGAGGTATATAATCTCCTCTTTCCACTCCTTAGTAGATTTATATTTTAGCTGTGAAAAGCACTCATATCCGTTGTCCGCACAACTGCGCTGCCCCAAGAATAGGAGATTTATATTTTCGTAAATAGCCTCGGGGGTACGCTTCAAAAAAGCTCGATAGAAGTTTACCTCTGGCTCTTTGAAGTTGCTGCCTGTGGATATTAACAGGTCACGCACCATATCATTGTATGGCGTGTTACGCATTATATGGTGATACAACCATTGGTTATATGCCTGCACACCATTTGGCCACAAGTTGCTCGGAAACTCCGACTTTATGCGCAGAATATCGCCCCAACGCATCTGCATATAGCGCACATATCCATCGCTTTGGAGTAGTTCATCTATCAGCGAGGCGCGCTTTTGGGGCTCTTTACTATCCAAGAACGAGACAACAGCCTGGCTTTTCGGTAATTCACCTGTGAGTAGCAGATAGCTACGGCGAATAAAAGTTGCGTCGGAACAGTTTGATTTTGCTCTGTTGGGTGGCGAGATTTGGTCATCCAAAGGTGAGGCAATCGTGAGAGCAGAACTCATTACGACCATCGCAATGGTTAGGAGTAGAGCCTTGAGAGAAAAGTTATGTGCCACCATATTTTGAGATATTAAGGGGATTAACACTTCAAAGCTACAAAAAAAATATGAATTATGAATTAATATTTATAAATTTGCAGAGAACATTAATAAAATCCAACATGTGGTATAAAGATATTTTTGAAAATAATCAAAAGTGGGTCACTCGCAAACTGCAACACGACCCCGACTATTTCAAGCGATTGTCTACGCAGCAATCGCCAGAATACCTATATATAGGGTGTAGCGATAGTCGTGTGTCAATCGAAAAGCTCATGGGTCTGCAACCTGGCGAGCTATTTGTGCATCGCAATATTGGCAATATTGTTGTGAATACAGATAGTAATATCAACGCTGTGATTCAATACGCCGTGGAGCACCTACACGTAAAACACATAATCGTGTGTGGACACTACAACTGCGGAGGAGTAAAGGCAGCGATGCACCCTACGGATATGGGGCAGTTGAATGGTTGGCTGCAGGTGATACGTGATGTATACCACACACATCGTGACGAATTGGACTCGATAGAGGATATCGACGAGCGATATGATAGATTGGTGGAGCTAAACGTCAAGGAACAGTGTTTGAATGTGATGAAAATCGACCACGTGCAACGCTCATGGGTCACCAAGCAGACGCCACAAGTGCATGGTTGGATAGTAGATCTACGCACAGGGTTGCTTAAGGATTTGGAGCTCAACACTCGTGAACTGTTCGAAGAGGTAGAGGATATATATAACATTAATTTTGACCATAAATAACGAGAGCAATGATAAGTTAGAAAACCCCTATTGTTTTTGCGCATATTGTTGCTTTAGAAAGGGCTTTCTAACTCTCATCACTCCGTTATTTAATATTTTACCCCTCCCCCAAACCCCCTCCCTTGGGGAGTGGGCTTAGTCGCTTTCAGCTCCCTAAAGGTGTGAAACATATATAAAAACATTAAATTTTGACCATAAATAAATTATAACAATGACAGCAATAGAGTTAATTGAAAGCCGCCGCAGCGTGCGCAAATACAAAAATGAGAAGGTAAGCCGAGAGCTTATGCGTGAGATTATTTCACTCAGCCGCTGGGCTCCATCGTGGGCAAATTTCCAGATTGCTCGCTACACCATTGTGGATGACCCAAAGCTCATAAAGGAGATACACGACCGTGGGGTTAATGGCTTTGCGTATAATATGAGCACCCTCGAAAATGCAGCTGGAGTGATGGTTCTAAGCTACGTAAATGGGCAGAGCGGAACCTATGGCAAGGGTAAATACGTAACCAGCAAGGGCGAGAAGTGGGATATGTTCGACTCTGGCATTGCGTGTCAAACATTCTGTTTAGCGGCACATGCCAAAGGGGTTGGCACCTGCATATTTGGAATTATCGACGACTCTGCAATTTCCCAAATCATATCACTCCCCGAAAATGAAACCGTGGCAGCAATCATAACCTACGGATTAGAAGATGGAGAGCACCCTGCACCTACGCCCCGCAAGGATGTAGAGGATATAATGAGAGTTGCTGGAGAGTAACATAAAAGGAGGAGTTTTTTCAAAAAAACTCCTCCTTTTATTCTTTTACTCCAAAAAAATATTTATCTTTGTTTATAGGGGAGTTCTAAGTAGGGTAAAATAATTATTGGTGTGTTTTTAAGAGTGCTATTGGAGATGAGATTTTTTGCTATTGAATTGAAAATATAGTGGTTCTATACTGAAATTTAATAGTGAAAAATATCGCGCCAAGAGTGCTTTTAAAAATATGACAATAATTGTTTTACACTACTTAATTTCTCCCTAAAATACTTTTTCAACATTTCTCGCCCTACTTTCACTTTTCCAAAAAGTCGAGTAGGAGCCACTACGAGCCATTTTGAAAAAGTAAAATTAGAACAAAAACTTTTGAAAAATGCTGAATTCAACCTGCAAATGCAACTGAATTCATATTAATAATTTGTTTAAATTTTTCATTTGGTGTGAGGTATCCGAGTCTTTTACGAGGAC
>JBCQUV010000032.1:0-18630 GCA_047173765.1 Rikenellaceae bacterium | reverse complement strand
GCTAAATAATCGACCTCGTAAAAGGCTCGGATACCTCACACCAAATGAAAAATTTAAACAAATATTAACTATGAATTCAGTTGCATTTGCAGGTTGAATTCAGCAAATCTTTAATGTTATGAAAATAGCAATTCCAACACGAAACAATGTGGTCGATGACCATTTTGGACACTGCGCCTACTACTCAATATTTGAGGTTGAGGATGGTAAGGTGCTATCTCAAGAGAAACTCGAAGCACCCCAAGGGTGCGGTTGTAAATCAAACATCGCCTCAATCCTTAAGGATATGGGTGTGGAGCTTATGTTGGCTGGCAATATGGGCGCAGGAGCAAAGAGCAAACTCGAAGGTGCAGGGCTCTCTGTTATTAGAGGCTGCTCGGGCTTGGTTGGCTTGGTTCTGGCAGGGTATATCGCAGGCAAAATCGCAGACTCTGGCGAAGGATGTAACCATACCCATGAGGATGGTCACGTTTGCGAGGGGCATTAGACTCTCTTCTCTCTGTCGTGCATAAATATTTGCAGGGAGTTGGCTAAGTTCTGCCACACGATATATGCTGTGGGAGCAATGGATGATATGGGTGTGAGGAACGATTGAGCTAACCACACCGCGAGGACTGTGTTTTTTTGTCCCAAGGATTGCCCGCAAGTCACCGCCTCACCAAATCTGTGCCCAATGATTCGTCCGATGATGAATTGTAGGGCACAGGCTATGAGTGCGCACGCGGCAAGCCCCACCTGCTCTTGGATTGTTGCGGAGCCATCGTAGTTAAGTATAAACGATGTTGTGCGCCCGAGGGTTATGACCATTGATACCAACCACAAATAGAATGAAATTTGACTATGATTGCCAACCCATGTTGTTGCGCTGCGCCAAATCACCCTTAGGATTTGAGCTGCGAAGAATGGAAAGACAAGCAACGGTACTACTCGTGCCATAATCTGAGCAAATGTACACTCTCCATTGCCCCAAGTTGATAGTATGTATGGCGCAACAACAGCAATCACAAAGTTGCAAAACAGGCTGTACGACGCTATCGACGCCACATTAGCACCCAAAATCCCCCCTATTACCACTGCGCCCATAGCTATTGGAGCCAGAAAACATATCATCGTGCCCTGCGCAATAACCTCACCCAATGGAAGTGTGGCGTAGTATGTCAAAATAGCCATTGCAATTTGGAGGGATAGAAGAAGAATGTGCATTTTGGATAGTCGCATTTCCGATATCTGCACCTTGCAAAAGGTGACAAATAGCATGGCGAATATGAGCGAAGGGGCTAATTTGAAACCCGTTAGTGCATCGACTGCGGTGAGTGGAGAGTGAAATATTATGCCGCAGCACATTGCGATAATCATGGCAAAGGGGCGAATGTTGCGGAATATAGCATTTATGAATTTCATCGCTTGCGGATTAGGAACATTCCGATTATGGTAATCGAGGCGTTATATATAAGTATCTCAAACCCAGTTTTGTAGCCATATGCGTGGAGTAGTGTCCACTCGCTCACAGCACTAATTAGTATAGATGCCGCAGCAACCGCAGCTATCCATTTGTCGTGAATTTTGAATTTGGTTAATATTCCAAATGAGAACATACCCAGAATTGGACCATAGGCATACCCCACGAATTTGAAGAGTGTATTTATTACACTTTGGTCGCTCAGTCGCCCCACAATCATTATGAGCAGCACTATAATTGCCGCCAATGCACTGTGTACTCTTAGGCGTAGGCGTGTGAGTCGGCTCTCCTCCATACCCTCTGCTCCGAGAAGGTCTACAGTGAATGATGTGGTGAGTGCCGTGAGTGATGATGCCGCCGAGGAGAGTGTCGAGGATGAGAGTCCCAATATGAATAGTATGCCCACAACCGTAGGCAAACCTCCATTTACGGCTATTAACGAGAATAGCTGATCGCTCTTGTCGGGGAGAGCAATGGCGTTGTGCTCTGCATATATATATAGGAGTGCACCCAAAATCAGGAACAACAATATCACAAATATTTGGCACAGCGCGGTGACCATAATATTCACCTGCGCATGGCGGCGATTCACACAGCTGAGGTTGCACTGCATCATATCTTGGTCTAATCCCGTCATTGCCACCAACGAAAACACGCCAGCCAAAAACATCTTCCAGAAGTAGTATGGCGACGAAGGGTCGTCGAAGAAGAATATGCGAGAGTAGCTCGAATCAAAGACATGCGACACACTATCCATAAATCCCCACCCTAGGGACGACGATATAAATATTATGGATAACACCAAACTGCCCACCAAACATATAGTTTTGAGCGAATCAGTCCAAATTAGAGATTTGACACCTCCTCTGCGAGTTGCCAGCCACACCACCGCCACGGTGAGCAGAGCATTTATGCCGAATGGAACGCCGAGGTGGTCGAATAGTAGGGCTTGCATCACCGTACACATTATATATATGCGTAGTGCTGCGATAGTGGTTTTGGACAAGAAAAATATCCAAGCTCCCGATTTGTGCGAAGTAGAACCAAATCTATCGTCGAGGTATTGGTATAGCGACACCACCCGAAGCCTATAAAAAAGTGGAATGAGCACAAATGCAATCACTGCTTGCCCCACCGTAAATCCGAGAGTCATCTGCATGTACGAAAATGAATCTGCCCCCACGGAGCCAGGCACCGACACGAAGGTTATGCCCGACATTGCAGCTGCAACCATCGCCATAGCAGCCATTTGCCACCTCACTTTTCGCCCTGCGACGAAGTAATCTGTGTTGCGGACTTGGCGCGCGGAGTACCACGCAACCCCCAAAAGAATCATAATATAGGAGGCAAAAGTTACCCCAATAACGAGTGTCGTCATTTTTAAATCGTTTGCAGAAAAAAAATATGCAACAAATGTAAGAAAAAAGTTCCAAAATGCGTTATCATGTTGAAATTATTTTATACTTTTGTCGCTCTTTAATAAACGTCCAAACATTTTAAGGGTTAGGAGATTATTAGGGTTGTGGCGCAAGAATTAAGAGGGATAAGAAAACAAACAAACATTTTAAAATTTTATAATTACTCAAATGAGTGGTCAATTAAAGATTAGAGATTTAACTCTACGTGATGGTCAGCAATCATCATTTGCAACACGTATGACACAAGAGCAAATCGCACGCTGTTTGCCATACTACAAGGATGCAGGATTCTATGCTATGGAGGTGTGGGGCGGTGCAGTGCCTGATTCGGTTATGCGCTATCTAAACGAGAACCCTTGGACTCGTCTGGAGTCAATCCACGAGGCTGTAGGTTCGGTGTCGAAGCTCACGGCTTTGTCGCGTGGTCGTAACTTGTTCGGTTACGCTCCATACACCAACGAAATTATCGATGGATTTTGTCGCACCTCAATCGAGAGTGGACTTGGAATCATGCGTATCTTCGATGCGTTGAACGATGTGAATAACATCAAAACAACTGTTGAGTCTGTCAAAAAACATGGTGGAATTGCAGATTGTGCAGTGTGCTACACCGTAGACCCTAAATACCCCAAGGTGTCTTTTATGGATAAGATGAAGGGTAAGAAGGCTAAAAAGCCAATCTTTACTGACGAGTATTTCGTGTCGAAAGCTAAGCAAATGGAGGCATTGGGTGCCGATATGATCACCATTAAGGATATGTCTGGACTTATTCCACCTGCACGTGTGAGCGCACTAATCGAGGCATTCAAGAAGGAGCTCTCTATACCTGTTGATTTCCACACTCACTGTACCCCAGGTTATGGTATCGCTGCGGCTATTTCGGCTATCGTAGCAGGTGCAGATATTATCGACACCAATTGCTGGTGGTTCTCGGGTGGTACTGGTGCTCCAGCCATAGAGATTATCTACCTTGTGTGTCAAAAAATGGGTATCGACATCGGCGTGAATATGGAGGCTGTAGCTAAGATTAACGTTGAGTTGGATGCTATCCGCAGAGAGTTGGAGTTGTCGGTATTTGGCGAGGAGAAGCCACGTCCAAAGGCGTTCAACCCAGTTGTGGATGTGTTGCCAGCGGAGATTGACAAGGCTCTTGACGATGCAATCGCAGCAGCTAAGTCTAAGGACTTCGACGCTTTGACAGCAGCTTGTACTATCGTAAATCAATACTTCGGATTCCCAGCACCTAACGAGATGGTTAAGAAGGCGGAGATTCCTGGAGGTATGTACTCAAATATGGTTGCTCAACTTAAGCAACTCAAAGCGGAGGATATCCTTCCACGCGCTATGGAGCTTATACCATCGGTTCGTATGGATGCAGGTTTGCCACCACTCGTGACTCCTACATCTCAAATTGTTGGTGCTCAAGCGGTAAACTGCGCTATCGACGAGAAGGCTGGTCGTGCAATGTACACCAATAAGTCATCGCAGTTCGTGAGCCTAGTGAAGGGTGAGTATGGTGCTACACCTTCGCCAATCGACCCAGAGTTCCGCTTAAAGATTTGCGGTACTCGTGAGGAGACTGCTTACGACACATCTAAGTACCAAATGCAACCTAACCCAGTGTTGGAGGCTGCTGGTGGCGTGAAGTTGGCAGAGACAGAGAAGGAGGTTTTGTTGTTGGAGTTGTTCCCACTCGTGGCTAAGAACTACCTAACGAACTACAAAATTGCTCAATACGAGGCTAACAAACCAGTTGAGGTAGTTGAGGAGAAGGTAGTCGAGGAGGCACCTAAGGTGGTTGTTGAGCCTGTAACGGGTCACACTGTCACTGCTCCACTCCCAGGTAAGATTCTAAGTATTGACATCAAGGTGGGTGACACCGTGTCAGTAGGTCAAGAGATTTTCGTGTTGGAGGCTATGAAGATGGAGAACTCTATTGAGTCAGATTTCTCGGGCGTTGTGAAGCGTATCTTTGTTGCGGAGGGCGAGAATGTTGCGACTAATGCAAATCTTGTGGAGTTCGAGTAGACTCTCTATATTTTAATATGAAAAAATGAGTGAATTGCATTGCGATTCACTCATTTTCTATATAAATAGTTGTATCATTTTTATTTGGATTTGTGGCTAATAATTTATACATTTGTTACTATGAAACAAAAAGCAATATACACATTTCAAGATGCCGTAAAGCACTCTTCGCCCGTAGCGTTCTCTACGATGATTAAACCCGCAGGTTCGTCGTGCAACCTCGATTGCCACTACTGCTACTACCTAGACAAAGCTCTGCAATATGGTGGTAGACAGGCGGTTATGAGCGATGAGCTTCTCGAATTATATGTCAAACAATATATAGAAGCAAATGATGTCCCCGAGGTGCTATTCTGTTGGCACGGAGGTGAGCCACTACTGCTCAAACCCGATTTTTATCGCAAGGCTCTGGAGTTCCAGAAAAAATATGCTGATGGCAAAAAAATCTCTAACACGCTGCAAACCAATGGTATGCTGCTTAATGAAGAGTGGTGCGATATCTTCTCTTCAAACGACTTTTTGATTGGTGTCTCGATTGATGGACCTAAGGATATTCACGATTCATTCCGCCTCACCAAAAATCAAAAGCCAACTTTCGATAAAATCATCGAGGGGGTGGAGCTCATGAAGAGCAGTGGCGTGGAGTTCAACACTCTAAGCGTGGTAAACAAATTGTGCGAGGGTAGAGGTCGAGAGATATATAGATTCTTTAAAGCTCTGGGTAGCAGATATATGCAGTTCTTGCCAGCCGTAGAGCACGTTGTTGATAAACCAGATTTCCACCGTCCGCTTATCGTTTCACCCGACCATGAAGGAGCTCGTATTGCCGAGTGGTCGGTTTCTGCTAAGGGGTACGGAAAGTTTTTGATAGATATATTCGACGAGTGGGTGATAAACGATGTGGGCTCATACTATGTGCAGATGTTTGATGCTACGCTTGCTAACACATGCGGAGTGCAACCTGGAGTCTGCTCTATGGGTGAGATTTGTGGCGATGCACTTGTTGTGGAGCACAATGGCGATGTATATTCGTGTGACCACTTCGTATACCCAGAGTATAGGTTAGGTAACATCACCGAGACTCACCTGGTCGATATATACAACTCTCGTAGGCGTCAAGATTTCGGACTTGCTAAGCGTAATGGATTAGCGGCAGAGTGTTTGCGTTGCAAATTCTACCCCGTGTGCCGTGGCGAGTGCCCTAAGCACCGATTCGAGAGCGACAAGGATGGCTATCGCAAGAGTACTTTGTGCGAGGGTCTAAAGATGTATTTCAAACACGCAGAGCCATATATGGAGTTTATGCGTGATCAACTTAGTAAACAACAAGCTCCAGCGTGGGTTATGCCATTCGCTCGTAAGAGAATGGGGCTAATGTAAATAAACAAACCACCAATCAACCATGAAACCAAACCTGTTCGCTACATCGTTATTTACCGAATCACTACTCAAACGCCCCAATCCTAAGAGGTCATCGCTTAAGCCAGGCTCTGTGATTTTGGCAGTAAATGCCCCTAATGTGCTCCCCACGCAGACTCTGCGACTGGTGGGTAGCTGCAAAAGATTGGGCGAGTGGAACGCCGACAAGGGAGTCGATATGTTTGATAGTGAATACCCTAGGTGGGAATCTAAATCTCTGAGAGCCAATTACGATTTGCTGATGACCGAATTTAAATTTGCGATTATCGACAACGCCACAGGCAATGTGCTGAAGTGGGAGGATGGCGAAAATCGTGAAATTCCAGATTGTGTCGCAGGGTTGGCTGAGGGTGAGTCTATGTGTGTTACGCTCGATGAGCCGAAGTTCAATATGGAGCCTTGGCGAGGTGCAGGTGTCGCAATCCCAGTTTTCTCGCTTAGGAGCGAAAAGAGCATGGGTGTGGGTGATTTCATGGATTTGAAATTGATGGTCGATTGGGCTGCGCAGACGGGGCAGAAGGTGATTCAGATATTGCCGATAAA
Organism: Rikenellaceae bacterium; assembly: GCA_047173765.1. Classification (GTDB taxonomy): domain Bacteria; phylum Bacteroidota; class Bacteroidia; order Bacteroidales; family Rikenellaceae; genus Alistipes. The sequence continues at coordinate 11,763 of JBCQUV010000032.1, read as the reverse complement.
TGACTCGACGATGACTCACACGTGGGAGGATTCATACCCCTACAATGCCAACTCGATATTTGCTTTGCACCCTCAATACCTCTCGCTCAAAGCGGCAGGAGAGCTTCAAAATAAGGCTCAACAAGCGGCATTCGAAGAGGAGGGAAGAGCTCTAAATGCACTTCCGCAAATTGATTATGTGGCGGTTAATAACCTCAAAGAGAGGTATCTGCGCCAGCTATACTCGGAGGTGGGCGAGCAGATTTTAGCGACTAAGGAGTTTAAGAAGTTCTTGAAACAAAACGGATATTGGTTGTCTCCCTACGCACTATTTTCGATGTTGCGTGATCGCTACCAAAGTGTAGATTTTGAGCAGTGGGGTAGTGGCAAAAGATACTCCGAAGCGTTGTTTAGAAAATATAAGCGCAGCGACTACACGGAGCTAGCATACTACTATTTTGTGCAGTATAATCTCCACTTGCAGCTGCTCGAAGCACGTGAATATGCACGCTCCAAGGGGGTGGGATTCAAGGGCGATATTCCGATTGGAGTGAGCCGCACGAGTGTCGATGTGTGGGTGTCACCACAACTTTTTCACCTCAATTCGCAAGCTGGAGCTCCACCAGATGACTTCTCGGTGGTGGGTCAAAATTGGGGATTCCCAACCTACAACTGGCGCGAAATGGCGAAGGATGGGTATGCGTGGTGGAGTGCACGATTTAAGAAGATGGCGGAGTATTTCGATGCCTATCGCATAGATCATATCCTTGGATTTTTCAGAATTTGGGAGATTCCACTCGATGCTGTGCATGGATTGCTTGGGCACTTTAGCCCCGCTTTGCCATACTCTGTGGCGGAGATTGAGGCGTATGGTTTCAAGTTCGACAGGTCATATACTCAGCCCGATATAAATGACTGGTTACTATCGGAACTATTTGGTTCTGAGATAGATGCAATAAAAGAGAAATACCTCACAACCAAGCGAGGAGTTTCGGGATACATATTCAAACCCGAGTATGACACGCAGGTGAAAATCTCCGCAGCAGAGGCAGATGAGGAGCTATGTTTCAAACTTATGTCGCTGCTTGGCGAGGTGCTTTTCATTGAGGACCCATACAAGCGCAACCACTATCACCCACGAATTTCGGCAAATGGCAGCTACAAATTCCGTGCTATGAGCGAGGGGGATAAGTGCAGCTATATGTCGATGTACAACAACTTCTACTACCATCGTCACAACGATTTTTGGTTCTCTCAAGCTATGGCTAAGTTACCAGCATTGGTCGAGGCAACGGATATGCTGACCTGCGGTGAGGATTTGGGAATGATTCCAGATTGTGTGCCCGAGGTTATGGAGCGTCTCAGCATCCTATCTCTCGAAATTCAACGCATGCCCAAGGATATGGGTGTGAAGTTTGGGCGTACGCAGAATTATCCATACCTCGCAGTTTGCACCACCTCGACTCACGATATGACGCCGATACGTGCGTGGATGTTGGAAGATGAGGAGCTTTCGCGTGAGTACGCTGCCGAAGTGTTGGGTATTTATGACTATGACCCACGCCAAGACCCATCGGCTGAAGTGTGCGAAAGAGTAGTGAATCAACACCTTACTGCCCCTGCGATGTGGACTATCCTGCCCCTGCAAGATTGGTTGTCGATAAGTGCCGATTTGCGCAACCCAGACCCCTATTCGGAGCGCATAAATGTCCCTGCATCGTCACGCCACTATTGGAGGTATCGTATGCACCTTTCGCTCGAAGAGTTGCTTGGTGCTGAGTCGTTTAATTCGAAGGTGCGAGAGTTGATATTATCTGCTGGGAGATAGCTCCACGACATCATATTTTCGATACTTAGAGAGTTCAATTTGTTGAAATTGAGTTTTTACGCTTTTGATATTCGAAAGCGTAATATCTATTGTGTCGCTGTCGGCTTTATATATTATTTGGGCGGGGAGGTTATTCTCGCCCACTCTGATTATTATGGAATCAATATCTATGCCTGTGGTTTCTGGCGTTGGAGTCAGGACGATTTCGTGACCTTGGCTCACCACATCAAACCCCTTGTTTATGAAATCGAATGCTTCGGAGGGGTTACCTAGGAGTGTGTTGTTATCCTTAGAGGGGTCGGAAATTACAATCTCCTCGATTTTGTGGCTAACCTCGTAGCGGCGATTCTCGTCACCCCAGAACTCTACACTGCCCATGTCTATGTGGTAGTTGCTGCCGCTCACGCGATAGTGCCCCGACAGTTTGTCTCCGCCAGCATTTATGGTAATATCTGCTTCGTAGTGCCCTAAATCCTTGATTTGCTGCGACAAATCGGCTAGAGCCTTATCGCCCACAGGGTCGGCATAGGCACCAATTATCAGCACTAGAGCCCATATTATTGCAACTATTTTTTTCACAATATTTATTTTAGAAGAGTCCTAAACTTTGCAACTTCGCCTCCAATGATTGTGAGTCATGGAATAGTATCTCGCGAGGTTTTGCACCCTCTTGGCGACCTACGATTCCTGCTCTTTCGAGTTGTGTCATAATTCGTCCTGCACGGTTGAATCCCACCTCATAATTGCGCTGAATGTATGATGTTGAAAGTGACCCACTTGCCACAGCACCGCGTGCAATTTCTGCAAACAAAGAGTCATACTTTACGGGGGCACCATTGTCTGAACCTAAGTCTGAATCTCCACCTCCTTCGGGGGTGTAGTCGGGTAGGCGATATGCTTCACTGTAGCCTTGTTGGGCACTGATATGGTTTACTATGCGCTCCACCTCGTTGGTCTCGACCAGCGCACACTGAATACGAGTGAGCTCGCCATCTTTAGAGAATAGCATATCTCCACGACCAATGAGTTGGTTTGCTCCAGGTTGGTCGATAATCGTGCGTGAGTCAATCATCTGCATTACACGGAACGCTATACGTGCAGGGAAATTGGCCTTAATACCACCCGTTATGACCTTCACATCTGGGCGTTGTGTGGCGATAATGAGGTGAATACCCACCGCACGAGCCTTTTGTGCAAGTCGCATAACGGGAGCTTCAACTTCACGTGTCATCATAATAAGGTCGGCAAACTCATCCACTACAACCACAATGTATGGCATGTAGAAGTGCCCATTTTCGGGGTTGAGCTTGCGCTGTTTGAATTTGTCGTTATACTCCACAATATTGCGAGTCAATGCTTTAGAGAGCAGTTTAAGTCGCTTCTCCATCTCATCACAAAGCGAATTGAGGGTGTATACAGCCTTCTTGGGGTCGGTGATAATCACATCATCTTCGGACTCCATCTTTGCCATAAAGTGTCGCTCCAAACTTTTGTAGGGGGTGAACTCCACCATCTTGGGGTCTATCATCACCAATTTCAACTCCGCAGGGTGTTTGCGGTATAGTAGTGATGTGATTATTGCATTGAGTCCCACAGATTTACCTTGACCCGTGGCACCTGCCACCAACAAGTGTGGCATCTTTGCTAGGTCGAACACATAGTTCTCGTTTTGGATAGTACGACCTATGACTATTGGTAGTTCAGCCTTCATCTCTTGGAATTTGGCACTGCGCACAGCCGAGTACATCGACACCACCTGTTTGTTGCGGTTCGGAACCTCGATTCCGATAGTTCCACGCCCTGGAATTGGAGCGATGATACGTATTCCCAGAGCCTTGAGACTCTGTGCAATATCGTTCTCTAGGCCTTGGATTTTCGATATTTTAACTCCTTGAGCTTGAACAATTTCGTATAGCGTGATTGTGGGGCCAACCGTAGCTTTGATTCTGCTGATTGGGATACCGAAGTGTTTGAGAGTATCCTCTATGCGTGATTTATTTTCGTAAATCTCCTCGTCGCCAACTTCGAAATCCGAGATGTAATCCTCCAAAAGATTTACGGGTGGACGCTCATAATTATTCAAATCTCGGAGGGGGTCGTATAGTTTATTCTCTATCTCATCCTCATCCAACACCTCATCTTCGTGCGACTCGACTGTAATCACCACAACATCCTCCTCCTCATCACTGTTGTAGGGGTCGATAATCACAATATCATCATTCTCTTTATCTTTTGGGGCAGTGGGCTCTATAATCTCTCCATTGTCATCAATATCAAGTATTTCGATATTCTCTTTACTGCGTCTCTTGGAGTAGACTTCGTTTATGGTTTCTGCCCCTCTAAAATCATCGTCGATGAGCACCGTGAATGGTGAGGGTTCATCTTTGTTGTCATCATCAACTGCGATATCCTCCTCCTCAATCACTACATTATCCTCCACCTCTACAACTTCGGGCTCGGGCGTAGGGATGATTTCGGGTTCGGGGGGGATGATGTCGTCCGTCTTGGGCTGGGGGGTAGGTGTAGGTGTAGGTGTAGGTGTGTCGGGCTGCTCTGAGTTGTGGCTCTTTACGCTATTTTTTACCATATCCACAAGCTTTCCACCTCGTCCTACGGCAACACTACCTGCGCTATTTACTGCTTTTATGAAGTTGCGGTTGATGAAAACTCCCGTGAGAATCCACCCTCCAAGTAGTATGATAACACTTCCTACGCCACCCACAATATTACCCAGACTCTGGCTCATATTTTGACCAAAAGCACCACCTAGACCACTGTTAAATACCTCCAGATTAGAGAATACAAACCCAAAGGTGAGAGAGCCAAGAATCAAAATAAGCGATGCGGTAAGTAGTAGTTTGTGTATCTTGAGTGCATCACGGCGCAAAATCCTAATACCCAATAAAGCGAGAACCGTGGGCACAACTATGCCAACGACACCAAACGATCTGCCGACTAACATCTCGCCAATCCAAGCACCAATTTTTCCGCAAGGGTTTGCAAATTTATCATTATTGAGGTTGGTGCCATTGAGCGCACTGAAATCTGCACTCCAATCCACATAGTAGAATAGTACGGATACCACTGAGAATAGCCCCACGCAAAAGAGCGTGAGCCCTACTACCCACCTTATGGTCTCTCTGTTTGTTATTGTGTAGCTGTCGTTGCTCTTGCCACTCTTATCATCTATTTTCTTTGCCATTGTTTACTTTTTTAATCGTTTTAGAACTCACCTTCAGCCTTTTTGCACAATCGTTCTTGGTAGGCAGCGTCGGCAAAGGTTATGAATTCGTATTGTGCTGAGTGCTCCTCCTCAGCCTTCATATTGTTTTGCATAAGAACTCTCTCCACCTGTTTGGCAACTGCTGGTGAGGGATCTATGATATTAGCGTTGGGGGCAACCTTCGCTATTGTGTCGCTAAGGAAAGGGTAGTGTGTGCACCCCAGAACAATCTGGTCTACACCACTTTCGACGAACTCTTCGACCACCTCTCTCACTATTTGTTGAGCCTCGGGTGTGTGCTCCTTGTTCTCCTCGACAAGCTCCACAAAACCTCGCCCAAATTTTGCAATAACTCGGATATTGTCGCTATACTTAGCTGCGGTGTTTTGAAACATATCTCCCCTCAAACTGCACTCCGTAGCTAGAACTCCCACAACTCCCGATTTCGTGTTTAGGCAGGCAGGTTTCACAGCAGGTTCAATACCCACAAATGGTACTTCGGGGTATTGGCTGCGGAGCATCTCGATTGCGGCGATAGTTGCGGTGTTGCACGCGACCACTATCATTTTGCACCCCCTAGAAAGTAGCTCTTCGACAGCACTCTTTGCCAACTCTCTGATTTCGGCTTTGGAGCGTAGACCATAGGGGCAGTTTGCTCCGTCACCCAGATACAGAAGCGACTCCTCGGGTAACCTCTGCTTAACTGCTCGCCACACCGAAAGCCCTCCAAGCCCAGAATCGTAAAGACCTATTGCTCTATTATCCATTTTGTTATGGCTTGATATGCTTTGTGATTATATCCAAAATTTCATCATCCGAGAGTGGTACGGCATCTATCACCAACTGCGCTTTTTTGTATGTAGTTTCGCGTTGAGAGATATTCTCTGACATAAATGCAACCAGCTCCTCGTCGTTTAATCCTCTGAGCTTTGGTCGTTTGTATCGTCCATTTGCACTTAATCGCGAGGCAATATTTTCCGCTGTACGGTTGATGTAGACTGTGACTCCAACACTGTTGAGCATCGACATATTGTCGCCCCAAATAGGCAGTCCACCACCTGTGGAGACTATGCAATTCGTGCTCTGCGCGGAGAGTTTCTCGACTACATCTCTCTCAGCTCCACGGAAATACTCCTCACCCTTGCTCTCGAAGAGTTGGGCTATGGTGCACCCTTCGTTTTGCTCTATTATTTTATCGGTGTCCACAACTTCCCATTTCAATCTTTGGCTTAGTTTGCGACCTATGGTGCTTTTGCCACACCCCATATATCCTATCAAAAAAATCAACATCTTTTCTCCTCCTTCTCTAATTAAAAAGATTCAACTGCTCATTGACCTCAACTTCATCCACTTCGTTGCGCTCGATTGTGAAATCACTCTCTGCTGTGGTAGGTTGCTCAATCTCCTCTTCGATTATTTCGGGCTCTATAAAGTGGAGTGACGACACATCATACGTGGTGATTCTTTTGCCCTTAGCGCGGTGGCTCTTGACTCCCACAAACTCTGCAACATCCCACTCGTCGGCAGGTCTCGAAGAGTGTGCTCCGCCGTATGTTATGACCAATCGAGCTGCTGGATTGGAACTTATGCATACGAAATCATCTTCGCCATCCTCGCCCAAGAATTGTTGTGTCTTGTCGCCCAACTCCACCGCAAAGCGTTTCATGTAGTAGTAGTTTTGCGCACGGTCGAAGTAGCAGAGGTTATATATCGTGCCGCTCACATATCTCTCGACCTTCGTGGTGTCGTCGGGGAAGTGTTGCATCACATCATATCCCGTGATGTAGTATTGGTTCTTGGCTGTCCACACCACCAATTTGTCGTCGCCCTTGAACTCTCCGAGTAACACTCCGTGCTCGTCGGTGTTGAGTCTGCGAACATCCGCATCATACCAAATATTTTGCCCTCCAAGGGTCGATACGCCACGCTCCTTGACCACGATTTTGTGCAACGAGTAGCGTGTGTATAGGTTGCCTTGGCTCTGGCGACCCTTGATTGCGAGGGTCGAGAAATCCAACTCTGCAATGAGTTTTTTGAGCCTTGGGCGTGGTTTGAAGTATATCTTCAGCACCTCTGCCTCGCCATTGGGATTGACCGACAGATATATGATTTCGCTCTTGGCTGTGCCCTTGGTTATGTCGTACTCCTTGTCGCGAGTAATACCCTTTATGGCGCAACGCTTCATCATGAGTGGGCCTAGGCGACCATCTCTGTACAATATGTTGTATATCGTGCGCTCGTCATTGCGCTTGAATACACCTATATAATATATGTTCTTGGCGAAGAATGCTTTGTCGCTAACCTTGGTGATTATGTAGCGACCATCCTTGGTCATAACTATAACGTCGTCAATGTCGGAGCAGTCGCACACAAATTCGCAATCCTTCATCGACTTGCCTGTACCAAAGAACCCTTCGGCTTTGTCTACGTACAACTTGGCATTGGTCACCGCCACTTTGGTAGCCTCAATCATGTCGAACTCCCTAAGCTCCGTTTTGCGCTCCTTGCCTTTGCCGTATTTATCTTTTATGCGTTTGTAGTATGCTATTGCGTAATCGGTTAGATTATCCAGATAACCTTGCGTCTGCTTTATATCCTCCTCGATTTGCTTTATCTCGTTGTCTGCCTTGTCGGTGTCGTAGCGCGATATGCGGATGAAACGAAGTTCGGTGAGTCGCTGCACATCCTCCTTAGTCACTTCGTGGCGCAGAAGTTTTTTGAATGGTTCAAGTCCGCCATCCACTGCTGCGTAAGCCTCCTCACGACTTCGGCAACCCTCGATTAGTTGGTACAGTTTATTCTCTATGAATATTCTTTCCAGCGATGCTGCGTGCCATGCGGCATTCAATTCGTCGAGTTTGATTTGCAACTCCAAACCTAGCAGACGTTTGGTGTTCTCTGCCGAACGACGTAGGATTTCGCTTACGCCCAAAAAGTGTGGCTTGTTATCCTCTATGACACAAGAGTTTGGAGATATCGAAACTTCGCAATCGGTGAATGCGTATAGTGCATCTATGGTTCTGTCACTCGACTCATCGGCAGCCACTTGGATTATAATCTCGACCTTCTCGGCGGTGTTGTCATCCACCTTTTTAATCTTGATTTTGCCCTTCTCGTTAGCCTTGATTATTGACTCCTTGATTGATTCAGTTGTGGTGTTGTATGGAATTTCGGTGATTGCGAGTGTGCGTTTGTCGATTTTCGAAATCTTGGCACGCACCTTCACTGCTCCACCCCTCAGACCATCGTTGTAGCGGCTAGCATCCATCTGTCCTCCAGTTAGGAAGTCGGGCACAAGCTCAAAACTCTCACCTCGCAGGTGCGAAATCGCAGCATCTATCAACTCCACAAAGTTGTGAGGCAGAATCTTAGAGGCTAGTCCCACTGCAATACCATCAGCACCTTGTGCCAACAGCAATGGGAACTTGATAGGCAACACCACTGGCTCCTCCTTGCGACCATCGTAGGATAGCATCCACTCCGTAGTTTTGCGATTAAAGACCACATCCAATGCAAACTTCGACAATCGAGCCTCTATGTAACGACCCGCCGCAGCATCATCTCCCGTGAGTATATTTCCCCAGTTTCCTTGGCAATCTATGAGCAGGTTTTTTTGACCAATCTGCACCATAGCATCCTTTATGGAGGCATCTCCGTGGGGGTGGTACTGCATGGTTTGACCCACGATATTGGCAACTTTATTGTACCTACCATCGTCCACCACCTTCATAGCGTGGAGGATACGGCGTTGTACGGGTTTGAGTCCATCGTGCACATGGGGCACAGCACGTTCGAGGATAACATACGATGCGTAGTCCAAGAACCAACTCTTGTACATACCCGTAAGTTTCTTTACGCCTGCCTCCTCGCTGGTGAGTCGGCTATATTTACCCTCACGTTGTGGGATTTGAGTATCTTTATCTTCCATAACTATAACGTATCAGCTTCGACAATATCCTCCTCCACGCGCAAGTTGTCGATAATAAAACCTTGTCGCTCGAAACTATTTTTACCCATGTAGAACTCCAACATCTCGTGGATTGGGTCATCTTTGGTCATGCGCACCTTGTCTAGTCGCATATCCTCGCCAATAAACTCCTTGAACTCATCGGCCGAAATCTCTCCCAGACCTTTGAATCTGGTAATCTCTGCCGAGGCTCCGCACCTCTTGATTGCTGAGACTCTCTCTTCGTCGGTGTAGCAATACAAGGTCTGCTTTTTGTTACGCACCCTAAACAGAGGTGTTTGCAGGATGTATAGGTGACCACTTCTCACAATCTCGGGGAAGAATTGCAGGAAGAAGGTGAGTAGCAACAATCTAATGTGCATACCATCCACATCGGCATCGGTCGCAACCACAACTTTGTTGTAGCGCAGATTCTCTATTCCATCTTCGATGTTGAGTGCCGCCTGCAACAAATTAAACTCCTCGTTTTCGTAGACCACTTTTTTGGTGAGTCCGTAGCAGTTCAGAGGCTTACCACGCAGAGAGAATACCGCCTGCGTGCGAACATCTCTACTCGACGTTATGGATCCCGATGCGGAGTTTCCCTCCGTGATGAATATCATTGACTGCTCCGCCAAGTCGCTTTTGCTCGTCAGGTGGATTTTGCAATCCCTCAACTTTTTATTGTTTAGAGATACCTTTTTGGCGGTCTCTCTAGCTTTCTTTTGTATTCCCGAAATTGCTTTTCGCTCCTTCTCGTTCTCGACTATCTTCTTTTGTAGGATTTGAGCCGTTTCGGGGTTTTTGTGTAGGAAGTTATCTAGGTTTTGGCTCAAGAAATCCATCACGAAGTTGCGCACCGTGACACCTGGCTCCACCTCCTTGCTACCCAACTTAATCTTGGTTTGCGACTCAAAAATTGGGTCGGCAACCTTTATGGATACCGCCGCAATTATAGATGTGCGAATATCCGAAGCGTCGTAATCCTTTTTGTAGAAATCCTTTATAACCTTCGCTATCGACTCCCTAAATGCCGCTTGGTGCGTACCGCCCTGCGATGTGTATTGACCATTGACGAATGAGTAGTAGCTCTCGCCATAGCCCGAGCCGTGCGCTATTGCCACCTCTATATCCTCGCCTACCAAGTGAATTGGGGTGTATAGGGGTGACTCATTCAAGTTCTCGTTTAAGAGGTCTAAGAGTCCGTTCTTAGATACGAAGGTCTGCCCATTGAGCACAAACGTAAGCCCCAAATTGAGGTATGTGTAGTTGCGCACCATCTGCTCCACATACTCCATGTTGTAGTTGTACTCGCCAAAGACTTCGGTATCGACCCTAAACGATATAAATGTTCCATTCTTTTCCGAGAGTCCACTCTCCCATTTGTCTGAGAGCTCCAGGCCTTGAGAGAATGTCACCGTGCGAGCCTCGCCATCACGCACTGCACGTGCCGTAAATTCCGAAGATAGCATATTCACAGCCTTGACACCCACACCATTGAGACCCACACTCTTTTTGAATGCCGAGCCACCATACTTTCCACCAGTGTTCATCTCACTCACAGCCGCCGAGAGCGACTTGAGTGGAATACCTCGACCATAATCCCTGATAGACACAACATTGCCCTCAATCGAAATCTCGATGCGCTTGCCTGCACCCATCACAAACTCATCGACCGAGTTATCTACAACCTCCTTTATGAGCACATATATACCGTCGTCGCTCTGCGTACCATCGCCTAGCTTGCCGATGTACATACCTGGGCGCAGGCGTATATGCTCACGAGGGGTTAGGGTGACGATTGCGTCGTCTCCATAGTTGTTGTTTGCTGTAATATTTAACTCTGCCATTGTCTATTCTTTATTCATCTCCTCTAGTTTGGTCACCATGCTCTCTCGCACCTCCTCTATGAGTATTTTCATATCGGTATTTGCCACTCGCTCTTTGCTCACTGGGGGTAACACCTCGATTTCGATTGTGTGACCAACGTTTAGTGTTCCGTTTTTGTTGAGCAGAAAGCGGGTGCCCTTCACCACCACAGGCAATATATCGACCTTAGCCTCTTGGGCTAATCGGAATCCACCACTTTTGAATCTGCCTATCTCGCCAGTTTTGGAACGAGTGCCTTCGGGGAATAACGACACCGAAACGCCCTTGTCCAACCACTTCAAACCTCTCTCCATCATAAGCCTCATGGCTGCCGCAGGGTTGCCCCTCTCGATTGCTATGTCTCCGTGCAACACCAAAAATTGCCCGAAGAATGGAATTTGAAACACTTGACGTTTCGACACCCACCGAAAATCCATAGCGGTGAAGTATAGTGTGGGGACATCCATCATAGCATTGTGATTCATTAGCACCACATATTTACCCTTGGGGTCGATATTCTCTAATCCCGATATTTTGTACCTCCACATCCATCTAAAAGAGAAGAAGAATATGTAGCACATGGCACGCGAAAGATTGTGCACGACCCATCGTTTGGGGTCGAAAGGGTAGCACACCACAAGTGCCACTGCCGAGATAATGAGAAAAACGGTGCACATGACCGTTAAAAACAGGTATCCTATGATTGTTGCAAATATCGAAAGCATAAATTTTAGTAGTTTGTTGGTAAGATTACATTAATCTTGACAAATTTACAAAAAAACTTTACGATTATCAAATTCTAAGTAGGGTAAAATAATTATTGGTGTGTTTTTAAGAGTGCTATTGGAGATGAGATTTTTTGCTATTGAATTGAAAATATAGTGGTTCTATACTGAAATTTAATAGTGAAAAATATCG
>JBCQUV010000031.1:0-18660 GCA_047173765.1 Rikenellaceae bacterium | reverse complement strand
AGGAGAGTTTTACCTCTCTTTCCTCTCTGAAAAAATATTTTATCTTAGCTCCTGCAACATCTCAGCTCATCAGTTGCATTTACAAGTTGAATTCAGGATGTGTAAAAGATTCTTACTTGCTAAGATCTTGGAACATCTCGAAGCCTTGAGCAGGAGTAAGACCGTCGTGTACCACGCCGTTTACAGCCTGAATCATAGCTACTGGAGAGTCACTTTGGAATACGTTACGACCCATATCAACTCCAGCTGCACCGTCGTTGATAGCACGATAGCAAAGCTCCAATGCCTCCAACTCTGGCAACTTCTTACCTCCAGCGATAACTACTGGAACTGGACATGCTGATACTACGTTAGCAAACCCGTCGCAGTAGTAAGTCTTTACGATATTTGCACCATTCTCAGCTGCGATACGTGAAGCCAAACCGAAGTAACGTGAGTCACGAGCCATTTGCTTACCTACAGCGGTGATACCCATCACTGGAATACCGAACTTAGAACCCATATCTGCTGCCTTGTAAAGGTTAGCGATAGTCTTAGCCTCGTACTTCTCGTCACCGATTGCCAACATATAAGCTGCACAAGATACGTTCAAACGTACTGCCTCCTCCATGTCGATAATAACGTTGTCGTTAAGCTCAGTAAGGATTGTAGAACCTGCATCCGAACGCAACAAGATTGGCTTGTTGGTGTCAGCTGGAACTGTTGCCTTGAGGATACCCTTAGAGCACATCAAACAATCTGCATACTCCATCAAGGGGCCGATTGTTAGGTCAATACGCTCCAAACCTGAAGTTGGACCCATAATAAATCCGTGGTCAAAAGCCAACATAGTCGAACGTCCACTCTCCTTGCGGAAGATGCGAGACAAACGATCTTTCATACCCCATGATAGGTGATCTGCACCCTTAACGTGGAATGATTGCTTTGCTACTGGTACACCGACACCGAAGCGGCTACCCTCTCTTAGGTCATCTAAATCTGCCATTTTTTTCTTTATTTAAGTTATTGAATAATTTTTTGTTTTGCTTGTCGCTAAGAGCGTTGATAGGTGGATGAAATTTTAAAGATGGCGCACTCTCTGATGAGGGAGCATACTTTAAGTATGTGACCGAAATCGGAGAGGGTGGTATCTTTGAAATTTCGCCGCCTTGCAATGCTCTACAATGCGTCTGAGAATGCTTGCAACATAGTGCTCCACGATGCAGCACCTGAATCCATGTAACCGATTGACTTCTCACCATAGTTACGTGCACGACCGAAGTTAGCCTTCATAGCAACTGTACCCTCAGCACCTGCCTTAGCTGCTGCTGCACCTGCTGCGATAACCTCCTTGATAGAGTCTGATGTGCAAGTTTGCATAGCCTCGATTCCTGGATACAAAGCATCCATCATAGTTTTGTCACCTGGCTTAGCGTTAGTGTTCTTTGCAACACCCTCTAGTCCGCCCTTAAACATCTTCTTTACGCCTGCAGTGTCAAGCTCAGTACCCTCTGAGTTGTCGCTCATACCTAGAATGAAACCACCCAAAAGTGTACTTGTTGAGCCACTTGTCTTGAGCATAACATTCATACCCATATCACCCAAAGTTTGCTTGAAATCTGAATCTACGTTCAAAGCCTCTACTGCTGCTGTGAATGCTGCTGTCATAGCTGTTCCGTGATCGCCATCACCAATTACTGCGTCGAGTTGTGAAAACTCATTCTCCTTTGCAACGATTACCTCCAATGCGGTGGTAAACATCTTCTTTAGATCTGCTACTGTTAAAGTGTTCATCTTGTTTTTAGTTTTTTATTGATTTGTATTATAAAAGTTGTTGTGTTACTCGTTTTTATATCTTAATTTAGCTACTGCACCTACCCCTACCAACACTACTACTGCCGCCAATATGTAGATGAATATATCCATCGAAATCGAGGATGTGTTGTATGAGTGCATACCCGACAAAAAGTAGTTCACGCCAAAGTATGTCATAAGCACCGAGAAGAAGGCAAAGACCGAAAGCAAGTTAAACATATACTTCGTGTAACCACTCTTCAGTAAATATAGGTGTGCTACTGCCGCATACAAAACCATAGTTATCAAAGCCCAAGTCTCCTTAGGGTCCCAACCCCAATATCTACCCCATGACTCGTTTGCCCACACTGCGCCTAGGAATATTCCAACGGCTAGAAGTATGAGTCCGAACCACATAGATATTTCGTTTATGGTCGATAACTCGCCTATACCTTTATCCAAAACTTCGCTCTTTTTATCGCCCCTCACAATCATAAGTATGAGGTTGGTAACTCCCAGCAAAAAGCATATTCCGAAGAGTCCATACGCCGCAACAATCACCGCCACGTGGAACATCAACCACGGAGAGCGCAACACTGGCACAAGAGGTGTAATTTCGGGATCCATCCAACTAAGCCCCGACACAAACAACACAACTCCCGCAAACAGCGTAGCGATAGCAAAAACAAATGTCACACGCTTGGCAAAGAGCAAACCTGCCACCGTCGAAACCCACGCTATATAGACCATGGTTTCATATGAGTTACTCCACGGAGCATAACCTCCAATTTGCCACCTTAGCCCCATACCCATCATCTGGAAATGGAACACAAATAGCACCGATATCCAGAGTGCAATCTTCACATATTTGCTCCATGTGCGAGGTCTAAGCATCTCGAAAAATGAGATTACGAGTAGTAACCCTCCAAAAATCAGATACCAGAATTTGCACCTCGCAAATATATTGAGTCTATTATACTTAAGTTCCGCATCTAGTTTGTCTTGGTCTATACCAGCCCCCTTGCCCTTGGCGTGCTGATAGGTTGGAATCATAGCTAAAACTCTATCCGCCTCACTCCAATTGTCAGTCGTAGACAACGCTTCGCCAACCTCCGACAAATACCACAGGAACACCTTGCTCACAAACAAAGAGTCTTGACCCTCAAAATTCGAAAGTTCATCACCTGGAGCATACCATTTGTGGTTTGGGTCTTTCTCGTCGGGGAACAACCTCACCATTCTATACTTAAATAGTTGGTCGATGATATTCACCTTTTCATCTATCTTCAGCAGCTCCTTTTCGGATTTGGTGCGCTCGTTCGCATTTTTGGCATATATGGATTCCAGCTCCTCTTGGAATTTATACTCTCCATCACGATCAAAAATGTCGATGTATGCAAAATAATCCGCCTCGGGGATATTATATTTCTCCTGAATTTGAGAGTCATCATAGTGCATAAATGGCAGAGTCATCCACACATCGGGCATCATCCACAAGCTCAACAAGAATTGCTCGGGATTTAGTTTTCCGATACGCTCCTCTTTGTGAAGCTTGCGTAGAACCTCCGAAGCGAAGGTGTTAATGGGAGTGATACGACCTCTAGAGTCCTGCATTGGGAGTGCTCCAAATTGTGTAGCGTGCTCCTCTGGAACTACAAAACTCTCAATCATAGAGATTATACCCTCCGTGCGCTCATTTGCTTGCACACTCGACAATGACAATGCCGACACTATAAATAGTGCCGCTAAGCGACCCTTATCATTCAACTTAGATAGATGTTTGAACAGAGCCACAACACGACCATTGCGAATAAACAGAGCCACAATAAATCCTAGTACCAACAGGCAATAACCAAAATATGTTATCGCACGACCCACCGCATCTTGGTTCACCAACAACACCGTGCCCTTTTCGTCGGGGTCGTATGATGCTTGAAACAATCTATAGCCCTTCACATCGAGCGTATTATTCATATATATGTGCTCATCAATACTCTCACCATCGACATGCACTGTTATGAAACTCTCGTAGGATGAGGGGCTCGAAGAGCCTGGATATCTCTTGAGTGTGAACTCCTTAAGTTCGACTCTAAATGGCAGGTTTACAATCTCTTGCCTATCTATGCCTTGAACCGTCATCGTGGAGCTACTCTCCCCCTCACGAACATGCAGGATACCCTCCGTACCTGTAATGTGGGTGACCAATGCACCGATTAGTATCACCACAAAAGCACCATGCGTGATAAATACTCCCCATCTTTGGGTTTTGAAATATTTACCCTTGATAAGCACCGCAACGAGATTCACAACCATCAAAAGTTGGAACGCAACGAACCAGAGCGCGTGATATACGTACTCCTTAGCGGTTTGTGTGCTATACTTGCTCTCGATAAATGTAGCAATAGCCAACACTACAGCATACAACACAAGCAACACCAACGACAAAAACCTTGACGATAAAAATCTCGTTACAACACCCATCCTCTATTCTCTATATTTAAATATTAAAGAGCCGCACTCGTATTGGTGAAACGCAAGCCATCACCATCGTGGTAGCTAGCCCACTCATTAACGATTGCACCCTCGTCACCTGCCAACAAGAAGTGGAAAGTCTCGATTTGCTTTAGGTGAACAATCTCGCCTACATTTTGGCGCACGAAGTTCTTTGACTTAACATCGCCATGCGCAGCTGGGATAGCTGGAGCATCTGCTGATGGCTCGCCAACCTCCGAGAAGTTGTAGCACCAACCCTTATCTACCATCCACGACTCAAACTTCGCTGGCATATCTGTAGCAACGTGCGCATGCTCAGGAATCATTTGACCTGGCAACAGATATATAGCGTGCGCAAAGTAGCTATGCTCCTTGTCATTGACCCAGAAAATACCGCCCATACCGACATTTTCGAAATCGCCCATTCCAAACTCTGCAACCCAAAAGTTCTCCTCCATAAATGGAGTGAAAGGTACGCCATAGAATTTAAGCATATCCTTCATCGCCTCAATTGCCACCTTCTCATCAAAAACGCCATCTTTATAAAAATCTGCGTTTGTGTACTTTTTTTGATATTTCATCTCTGTTTATTTTTTAGTAGAGGGCATATTTACCCCAATTTATTAGCCTACATTATACCCCATATCCTTCGATATTTGGACTGCTATATTTTTAATACTCTCTATTACAAACTCGGCATCGCCCTTAACCACTCTGTCTACTGGAGCCGATGTCCAAATAGCACCACATGGATAACCCACATGGTTCAAAATAGGAGCTCCAACACACATAACACCCGTGAGTTCCTCCTCTCTATCCAAAGCATAGCCACACTCAAAAACCTCCTCCAATTCGCGCTTATAATCATCAATATTGGTTATAGTACGCTCATTGTGACGAGTAAAAGTCATACGGCTCAAATATCTGTCGCACTCCACGCGTGGCAAATTTGCCATTATAGCTTTGCCTGGAGCAGAGCAGTGCAACTCAAAACTTTTGCCCAAAGTCATAGAGAAACAAAACGCCCTATCACTTTGAACTTGCTCGATGAGAACACCCTCATTATCGCCCAACACTCCAAAACATATAGTTTCGTGAATCAAATCCCTGAGCTCCCTCATACGAGGCATTACACTCTCCAACAAAGAGCAATCCTTGAGGGTACGATAACCCAACATAAGAATCTTCATCGAGAGTTTATATCGTTTTGAATCCTCATTATATGTGACATATTCACACCTAATGAAGGTGCATAAAATTCTATAGGCTGTAGTCTGCGGGATATTGAGTTCGTGATGAATCTCTTGTAAAGTACGCCCCTTAGGGTAATTAGTGAGGTATTCGATAATCTCGATACCCCTCTCCAGCCCTGGTACATTATACTTAACCTCCTCTATTTTTGACATTACATTTTCCATATATGAATAATTATTCACCTTATGGGTAAAGATAGTAATTTATTTTTTATTATCCTAATTTTTAGAGGTGTCATTTATTAGATATGGTTCTCACCCTATCCAAAATTACTCTATAGAGTATGTTACAAATCTAGAGTCACCCTCTGGGGATATCGCAACGAATGAACCATTGATATACATAACCGAAGAGTAAACACCGTTGAGCTGGTATCTCTTAATTGGTGTACCGCTCCAATCAAACACCTCGACATAAGTCACAGCATCACTTGACTGTTTCGATTCGCCTTCGCTTACGCCTATATAATATAGGTATATCGCATCCTCGGTTGCAGAGGCTGAAGAGTAGTAGATATTAGAGTTTAGTCTATCCACACCGCCGTTATCCTTCAACTTCACGAATGGAGCTGAGGAGTTCGAGTTCTCGCTTAGGAGCTTGCCGTTACTATTGAAAATATCAAACCTATGTAGATATTTGTAAGCATACAAAAATTTATCTCCTCGGGGCGACACAACCATAGAACCATAGTAACCATAAGGGGTTCTTGTGGCTTGGAGCTGTGGCATAAAATCGTGAATTTGAGTGCGATTATGTTTTTCTATTTTCACTATCACATCTGCCGAATTAAACGGCGTGCTCCTGTAGTAATACGCACCATTTATGCAGGTTATCTCTGATGGAATATCCTCCTCATTCACACCAGTTCGCATGTGAGAGATTTCGCCTCGAGTCGAAATTTTCGTGAATCTATTATGAATATTGTCATAAGTCATCACCACATCGCTATTTTTCACAATATCGGGTTTCGCAAAACCTGTTTCTCTACTGCCGAATATATAGCGCACACTCCAATCCGAACCATTCACAACCATATACATAGAATCCTGGCGACTACCCTTATTGCTAATTACAACCATAGAGTCTTGAACAACCCACATGGATTCGGGGCTCCACTCGACGCCCAAATCACGCACCACACCCGACAAAACAACACTCTCTGCGAATGAATCACTATTAAATTCCTGCTTAGTGTCACACCCCACAAAAGAGAGTACAACACCACTCATCAAAACAACAGAACAAACGAAACGAAACATACTCTTCATACTATTTTCAAAAAATATAATCAATTCAAAACTACTCTACCGTAACCGACTTCGCCAAGTTGCGAGGTTGATCTACATCCTTACCCTTGCATACTGCGATATAGTACGACAACAACTGCAATGGAATAGTTGCAATAAGTGGCTCTAAGCAAGGCTCCACTTCGGGCAATTCGATTGTGAAATCGGCAATTTTACTCATCTGCGTATCGCCCTTGGTAACGAGTGCTATTACCCTTCCGTTGCGAGCCTTTAGCTCTTGGATGTTGCTCAACACCTTCTCGTATAGCTCATTTTTGGTGGCTATAACGACAATCGGCATCTCGGAGTCGATAAGCGCAATAGGACCATGCTTCATCTCCGATGCTGGATAACCCTCGGCATGGATATACGAAATCTCTTTGAGTTTGAGTGCCCCCTCCAACGCCACTGGGTAGTTGTATCCTCGACCAAGGTACAAGAAGTTTCGAGCGTAAGTAAATATTTTGGACAACTCCTCTATTTGCTCTCCTACCTCCAAAACTTCGTTCATCTTGGATGGTATGTTACTAAGAGCCAAGACCAAACGAGAGTAATCTGTGCTATTTAAAGTTCCGCGATTCCTACCAAGCATCAATGCCAACATTGTGAGCACCGTAACTTGACCCGTAAATGCTTTGGTAGATGCCACACCAATCTCGGGGCCCACATGCGTGTAGGCTCCAGAGTTTGTAACACGTGCTATGGAAGAGCCCACAGCATTACATATTCCATATACGAAAGCACCCTTGGATTGAGCCAACTCGATAGCTGCCAATGTATCTGCCGTCTCTCCAGATTGAGATATTGCAATCACCACATCCGTAGGTTTAATAACTGGATTACGATACCTAAACTCCGATGCGTACTCCACATCTACGGGTATCTCCGCAAAGTTTTCGATAAGCTGTTTACCAATGAGTCCAGCGTGCCACGATGTACCGCAAGCAACTATTATAAAGCGGGTTGCATTATCCAACTGCTTTTTGTTGTCGATAATCGACGCCATAGTGATTTTATCTTGGCGCATATTTATACGACCTCTCATGCAATCACCTATGCGCTTAGGCTGCTCATAAATCTCCTTAAGCATAAAGTGTGGGTAGCCACTCTTCTCTATCTCGCCCAACGAAAGCTCAACCTTTTGGATTTCGGGGATAACCTCGATATTATCTATATCTACGATTTTTAGCTCCTCGTCTAGACGGATATGAGCAATTTCGCCATCGTTAAGGTATATCACCTTATCTGTGTATTCGACAATTGGTGTTGCATCCGAGCCCAAGAAAAACTCACCTTCGCCCACACCCACAACCAATGGGCTACTCTTGCGAGCTGCGATGATTTGATTGGGTGATTCTCTATCCAAAATAGCGATAGCGTAGGCTCCAATGACTTGATGTAAAGCCACTTGCACTGCTGTTAGCAGATCCAGATTGTTTTGAATTTTGAGATATTCGATAAGCTGAATCAACACCTCCGTGTCTGTATCACTCTTAAACGTGCGCCCCTTCTCCTCCAAATTTTGGCGGATTGTGGCGTAGTTCTCTATGATTCCGTTGTGGATTATTGCCAACTGCTCCGACTCGGAGTAGTGCGGGTGTGAATTGCGCTGACAAGGCTCACCATGGGTTGCCCAACGGGTGTGTGCTATGCCGACTGTTCCTGCGATGTTGCGGCTACCTGCGTATGCCTCCAACTCCGAAACTTTACCCTTCTCCTTATATACATTTAGATTATTATCACTATCTATAAGTGCCACTCCAGCACTATCATATCCACGATATTCGAGACGCTTGAGTCCCTTTATTAGTATTGGATAAGCATCTTTGCTACCAATGTAGCCAACTATTCCGCACATAAATTTTCTTAAAAAATGGTTATATATTAAAACGCCAAAATCGGGGCGACTAATACACAAAAATAGTAATAATTTTCTATTTATTACACTTTTTCGCCCAAAAATCTACTGCGAAATCTTAATCAACTGCTGACGATAAGCATTCAGGATTTGCGACTTGGATATAAAGCCCAGATATTTGTTATCCGAAGTCACAACTGGCAACATCCAACTATGCTTGCTTTCGAACTTCGCCAACACCGATTGTATCTGTTCGTGTTCAAATATTTTGTCGCGTGGTTGAATCATATATGTTTGGATTGGATTTTTATACCTCTCGGGTTTGAACATATCCTCACGAATATCATCCAACTGCACCACACCTATCAACTTGCCAAAATTATCTATCACAGGGAATATATTGCGGTGTGCCGTCGAGATTATATGCACCAGATCGCCCAGCGTAACAAACTCTTTGAGACGTACAAAATCGGTCTCCATCAACTCATTGACAGACAAAAACACCAAAGCTGATTGATCTTTATTGTGGGTCAAAAGCTCACCTTTTTTACTCAATGGCTTGGTGTAAATAGACTCTGGTTCGAGGTAGTAGTTCACCGCAAACGAAATTGACGACACAATCATCAACGGAATGAACAATCCATATCCACTCGACAACTCCGCAATCAAGAACACCGAAGTCAAAGGAGCATTCATCACACCCGACATCACACCCGCCATACCCACCAACGTGAACGACACAATCGACAACTGCCACCCAAACAATATGTTGCACACCAACGCCAAAGTTGCACCCGTGAATGCACCAATAAACAGCGAAGGGGCAAACGTTCCTCCAATACCACCCGCCGCATTGGTAGATGACATGGCAATTACCTTGAAGAACATTGTTGCCATCAAAAATGCAACCATAACCCAAGCTTCGTCTCTAAGACCAAAGAACAATGAGTTGTCGAACAACTTAACCGGGTCTCCATGCATGAGAGCAGTAATAGCCTCATAACCTTCGCCATACAAGGGTGGAAAGATATAAATCAAAAGACCTATGACCACACCTCCAACGACCCATTTCACCCATTGACGCTCAATCTTTTGGAATTTAGAGCCCACCCATTCATTGACCGAAGTGAGATAAAATCCCATGAGTCCACAAAATATTCCGAGCATCAAAAAGAGAGGAATCTCACGCAAATGAAAAGCATCTGCTGGGGTCAATGTCACCGCCAAAATAGGGTCGAAACCACGCAACATCAACGACATGGTGGTAGCCGTAATAGAGGCAATAACAAGTGGAAGAATCGAACTGACTGTGATATCCAACATCAAAATCTCCAGCACAAAGACCAAACCCGTAATTGGAGCTTTGAATATAGCCGCCAAAGCTGCCGCAGCACCACAACACAACATCAACGTAGTGTTTTTGTAGTTAAGCCTAGCCAAACGACCCACATTCGAACCTATAGCTGCACCCGTCAATACGATTGGTGCCTCAGGTCCCACAGAACCTCCAAATCCAATGGTTGCCGAAGATGCTACCACCGAACTCCAGGTGTTGTGTTGTGCTAATCGCGAATTACGCTTAGATATAGCGTACAAAACCCTAGTTACTCCCTCCGAGATATTGTCTCGAACAATATACTTCACAAACAGAGTCACCAATATGATACCGATGATTGGGTATATCAAGAACATTGGATACGAGGCATCGGCTGGCAACCAATTCACCAGACACTCCTTTATGGTGTGCAACAACACCTCGAATACATAGGTACCCAAACCTGCAAGCGCACCCACGATAACTGCCAACACAATCATCACCTGTCGCTCACTGAGGCGTTTGCTGAGCCTTAGAACAAATTTATATAAACGATCGTAACGCGCAAACATAGAGCAATCTAGAAGTGGTAAATACCCATAATCTCACGCACCTGACGCACAGTCTCGTCGGCACTCTTGCGAGCACGCTCGGCACCTGATTGAGTCACCTCGTGTAGATATTTTTCGTTGTTATAAATCTCCTCTATACGCTCTCTGATAGGTGTTATGGATTTAATAACATCCTCAGCCAACTGCTTTTTGAGGTCTCCGTAGCGGATTTCGCACGAAGCATATTTATCTTTGAAATATTCGATAGTTGATGCCTCGGATACCGACTCCATGATTGTGAAGATGTTGTTCACGGGCTCACTAATTGGAGAGTTTGGCTCCGTTGGCCCCGAATCGGTAGTTGCCTTCATAATCTTTTTGCGGATTACGGCATCCGTATCGCTTAGGTATATGCAGTTGCCTTCGCTCTTGCCCATCTTGCCTGAACCATCCAATCCTGGGATTTTAACAGTCTCTGAACCAAAGTTATATGCTTGGCTCTCGGGGAAAAAATCGACGTTGTACATAGAGTTGAATCTGCGAGCAAATACACGTGTAAGCTCCAAGTGTTGCTCTTGATCTTTGCCCACGGGCACCTTTGCTGCGCGGTGCAACAAAATGTCGGCAGCCATAAGTACTGGGTAGCACAACAAACCTGCGTTTACGTTGTTCGGTTGTTTGCGAGCCTTATCCTTGAATGATACCGTACGCTCCAACTCACCCAAATATGCGTGCATCGAGAGCAGCGTCGAAAGCTCGGTTACTTGTGGCACATCACTCTGCACATATATTGTAGCCACCTCTGGGTCGAGACCAGCTGCCAGGTACTCCGCCAATACACCACGGATATTGGTGTGCAGACTCTTAGGGTCTGGGTGGGTTGTGAGTGCGTGATAATCAGCTATAAAGAAGAAGCAGTTTGCATCGTGCTGCATCTTGATAAAATTCTTAAGTGCTCCAAAATAGTTGCCTAGGTGCAACTGACCCGTTGGGCGGATTCCGCTGAGGACTGTCTCCATGTCGTAGTTTGTGATAAAATTATTTAGGTGGGCAAAGTTATAACAAAAAAATCCCTCAAACAACCCTACTTTATAGTTTTTTTTTATACCTTTACATCATTAAATAGTTATAGCACATGACAATTATACAATTAGAGTATCTTTTAGCGGTTGCCAACTGTGGCAATTTCTCGAGTGCGGCGGAGCAATGCTTCGTGACGCAACCATCGTTAAGTATGCAGATAAAGGCTTTGGAGGAGGAGTTAGGGGTGATTCTATTAGATAGAACTCGCAAGCCCGTAATCCCCACCGAAGCAGGCGAAGTGGTACTAGAGCAGGCTCGCCAAACGCTAATGGCGTACCACAACATAAAAGAGAGTGTGGCAGAATTCAAGGGCGAAACAACAGGCAAACTCAGACTGGGGGTTATTCCAACAATATCGCCATACCTACTGCACAAATTCATACCTACATTTGTGAGTAAATTTCCGAAGGTGGAGCTTGAGATATGCGACATGGTGACAGCAGATATTATAGAGGCTCTCAAACGAGATCGCATAGATGCCGCGTTGGTTGCTGGGGGCACGTGCGGTGATGGCATAATCGAGCACAACCTATTCGATGATAGATTTTTTGCGTATGTGTCACCCGAAAATTCACTCGCCAAAAAACGAAATGTGAACATCGAGGATATAGATGCCAAAGAGTTGGTGTTGCTAAGTAGCGGAAACTGTATGCGTGACCAAATTATTGAGCTATGTATGGCTAAATTGGGTGCACCATCCAACTACTCGTTTGTGTCGGGTTCGATAGATACACTCATGCGCATTGTAGATTGCACGCACTGCATGACCATAATCCCCGAAATGGCTCTCGAATATGTGCCCACCGAAAAACGCGACCAAATAAAAACATTGGCAAATAGTTCAACAAGTCGCAAAATTGCGGTGGCGGTGAGAAGAACTTATGTGAAAAATTCAATTATTAAAGCATTGACAGACACTATTTTATCGTGCACAAAGTAGTAGTAAAAAATTTATTGTGAGGTGGATGTCATGAATTTCAATTTGTTTTTCGTAAATTTGCGTGATTTATTATGTAATTTAAAAGGTATTTTTTAGTATGGAGAAGATGGTTAGCACGATTGTAGAGGCAATTCAAGATAAAAAGGGTAAGAATATTGTATCTCTCGACCTATCAGGGTTCGATGGAGCTATATGTTCGCACTTTGTGGTGTGCCACGCTGAATCTACAACCCAAGTAGATGCTATTTCGAACGGAATTGAAGAGGCGATGCAAGAGAAATTGGGCGAGAAGTTGTGGAGAGTCGAGGGCAGACAGATGTCACTATGGATTGCAATGGATTACGTGGATGTTGTGGTTCACATATTCCAAACCGAACTGCGTGATTTTTATAAATTAGAGGAGTTGTGGGCTGATGCACCACTAACTAAATATGAAAGCGAGGAGTAACATTTTTTGTTATGGCAAAGAAAAGTAAAGAGAAAAATAGTATGATGCGTCCTTCGTGGATGTGGATATATGCAGTTATTGGTGTGGCTATGGCAGGGTACTACTTCTACACCGCAGACCGCAGCGAACCAGTAAATAGCGACTGGAACACCATTAGCGAAATGGTCGAAAAGGGTGAAGTTAAAAGCATAACCATCATCAATCGCAATGAAGCAGAGGTGTTTCTTACGCCCGAAGCCATTGAGGAGTATCGCAAAGAGGGTGGCGACCCAAAATTTGATAATATCCCTGAGTCGGGAATGCAGATAACATTTACAATACCTTCGGTAGACTCTTTTAGAGAGGATTTGGCTAAGGCCGAAGGAGCAAATTCAAGAGCTATACCTGTCACATACGAAAATCGTGGTGGCGGCTGGGGCGAGGTGTTATCTAACATACTCCCTTGGGTATTAATTATAGGTGTGTGGATATTCATCATGCGCAGTATGCGTGGTGGAGCAGGTGGCGGAGCAGGCAATATTATGAATGTCGGCAAGGCCAGAGCACAGGTATTCGACAAAGAGGGTGATAAGCGTATCACATTTAAGGATGTCGCTGGTCTGGAGGAGGCCAAAATCGAGATTATGGAGATTGTGGAGTTCCTCAAAAAATCTGATAAATATATAGAGTTAGGAGCTAAGATTCCGAAGGGAGCACTGCTTGTAGGTCCTCCTGGAACAGGTAAAACATTGCTCGCTAAGGCTGTTGCAGGTGAGGCGAATGTTCCATTTTTGTCTATGTCGGGTTCCGATTTTGTCGAGATGTTTGTGGGTGTTGGAGCTTCGCGCGTGAGAGACCTATTTGAGCAGGCTAAGCAAAAATCGCCATGTATATTGTTCATCGACGAGATTGACGCCATCGGTCGTGCACGTGGTAAGAACGCAGGATTTTCGGGTAACGACGAGCGTGAGAACACACTCAACCAACTACTTACCGAGATGGATGGATTCCAAACCAACACGGGAGTAATAGTATTGGCAGCAACCAACAGAGCAGATATTTTGGATAAGGCACTTCTGCGTGCAGGTCGTTTCGACAGACAAATTGACGTGGGGTTGCCAGATGTCAAGGAGCGCGAGGAGATATTTAATGTACACCTCAAAAAGTTGAAGCTCGACCCCAATTTAGATCGCTCGTTCTTGGCTCGCCAAACTCCAGGGTTCTCGGGTGCAGATATTGCTAATGTGTGCAACGAAGCGGCATTGATTGCTGCTCGTCACGACAAAGCGTTTGTTTCGAAAGATGATTTCTTGGCTGCAGTGGATCGCATAGTTGGAGGTTTGGAGAAACGCAATAAGATTATCACCAACGACGAGAAACGCCGCATAGCATACCACGAAGCGGGTCACGCCACAGTAAGTTGGATTTTGGAACACGCAAGCCCTCTTATCAAGGTCACAATCATACCTCGCGGTAAAGCACTCGGAGCAGCATGGTATCTACCCGAAGAGCGACAAATAACCACAAAAGAGCAGATGATGGACGAAATGGCATCAACACTCGGAGGTAGAGTATCAGAGCAACTAACATTTGGCGAAATTTCGACAGGTGCGCTCAACGACCTAGAGAGAGTAACAAAGCAGGCATACGCAATGGTGGCATACTACGGCATGGGCGAAAAGGTCGGAAACTTAAGCTACTACGATTCGTCGAATGGCGGAGAGATGGGCGGATTCACAAAACCATACTCGGAGCTCACTGCTCAAGCAATAGACGATGAGGCTAAGGAGTTTATGAGAACAGCCTATGATATGGCTCAAAAAGTTTTGACAGAGCACGCAGCAGGACTTAAGGAGCTTGCCGAGTTGCTTTTGGAGCGTGAAGTAGTATTCACCGAAGATGTAGAGCGCATATTTGGACGTCGCAGAAAAGATATTGCACGAGACGAAATGGAGGCAAAAAAAACAGCTGAGGTAGAGGCTGATAAAGAGAACGAAAACAGAGAGGCATAAGCTATAACCAACTAACCCATAACCTAGTAAGAATGAGAGATAATATAAAAAATGTGCTAACCCGTACGGTTAGCGGCGTAGCACTATTGATTGCCATGATATCGGCTACGATGTGGAGCCAATGGAGTTTTGGCGCAATGTTGCTAATAATCACATGCGGATGTACTTATGAATTTAATCGCATGGCTCGCTCGCTGGGGCACTCGCCGCTAGAGATTATGGGATGTGTGGCTTCGGTCGCTCTATTTGCATTTGCTTTTGATGGTTTCTTTGGCTCAAGCGAAAGAAGTATTCCGATAGCACTCTTTTTTATGGCTCTTATTCCATTAGTTTTTGCGGCAGAGGTGTTCCGCACTGAAGAGAACCCGATGGTGAATATCGCTTTGACATTGATGCCTATATTATATATAGGTGCTCCAATAGCACTACTGGCTGGTATTCCGATTCAAATTAGCGGTGGTGAGTGGTCGCCACTTGTTATGGTATCGTACTTTTTTATTGTGTGGTCAAATGATAGCTTTGCATATTTGGCTGGCATAACTTGCGGCAAGCATCTACTTTGCGAGAAACTTTCGCCCAAAAAGACTTGGGAGGGTTTCGTTGGAGGTGTTGTAGGCTCTATAGGCGTGGCGGCTATTGTGGCTCACCTACTAAACGATAGTGTTGTTATGTGGATTGGAATTGCTGTAATAGCATCCATATCTGGAGTTTTGGGGGATTTGGTGGAGTCTAAATTCAAAAGAGCTACAAATATGAAAGATTCGGGTTCATTGATGCCTGGGCATGGTGGTTGGCTAGATAGATTTGATTCGTTGTTGCTATCATCACCTTTTGTGTTTGTGTACCTATTAATAATAAGTCTATTAACAAAATAATTTGTGTTATGAAGATTAATAAAGAAGGATATACTATAATTTGCACCTCCGCAGTGATATTTTTGGCATTGTGGTTTAGGTTCTATAAATTGATTAGCAACTACTCCAACACCAATACGTTGATGTGGTTTGGTTCTATTATATTACTAACATTTTGGATATTTATCGTCTGTTTCTTCCGAGAGCCACGCAGAGTTATCATACATGATGATGAGTTGATTTTCTCGCCTTGTGATGGTCGAATTGTGGTTACAGAGGCTGTATTCGAAAATGAATACCTAAAGGAGGAGATGATGCAAATCTCGATTTTCATGTCGGTGACAAATGTCCACATAAATTGGCTACCCGTAGGTGGTGAGGTGGAGTATTTCAAATATCACCCAGGGCGTTTCCTTGTGGCTTGGCATCCAAAATCATCGACCGAAAATGAGCGTACAACAACCGTAATTAAAACCAAAGATGGCAAAAAAGTGCTCTTTAGACAGGTCGCAGGACTTATTGCACGCCGTATTGTGTCATACATGAAGGTTGGCTCTACGGTGAAACAAAATAAAATTTCGGGATTTATAAAATTTGGTTCGAGACTTGATGTTCTTGTGCCCAAAGATTGCGAATTATTGGTAGAGATTGGCGACCGTGTTGTGGGTTCTCAAACGCCCATAGCTCGCTTTAGTCGGAAATAAACGTATGGAAAACATTACAACAGAGCGCATTACTAAGTTTGGAATTGGAATTGCTATCGCTGCAATCTCAATCTTCTTGGTGTGGTTTTTCAGCTCGGTTGTGATATACATATTAATATCAGCTATATTAGCGGTGATGTTCCGTCCCATGGTTCAGCTGCTCACGACTATACACATCAAGGGTCGAACCATATCGAGAGGCTTAGCTGCCGCCATATCACTAATTACGATATGGATTATTTTCTTATTGATATTTGGCGTAATCATCCCTCTTATATTCACCAAATTACGAGAACTATCAACCATAGATTTCGCCGAGGTTTTGCGCACTGTGGAGGAGCCACTGTTGCGTGCTCAACACTATTTGCAAGGCACATTTGCACTCCCCGAGTCAGATTTTTCTCTTGGAGACTCGTTGGTTAGCACCATAAAGAAATTCGTAGATTTCAACAATATAAATAGTGCCCTCACATCGGTGGTTAGCCTTGTTATATCGTTTGTGATTTCATTCTTCTCGGTATCGTTTATCACGTTTTTCTTCTTGAAAGATGATGGGTTGTTTAACAATATGGTGTCGGCTCTATTCCCCACTAAATATGTAGAAAATGTGGAGCGTGCACTTAGCTCCGTGTCATATCTACTGTCTAGGTACTTTATGGGCATAATGGGCGAGAGCGTAATTATATTCGCCATAATATCTACAATTACGATATGTTTTGGGATGAAGAGCTCCGATGCGCTATTCATAGGTCTTATTATGGGTGTGCTCAATGTCATACCCTATGCAGGACCATTTATGGGGACAATAATTTCGCTCTGTTTGGGTATTATTTCGCCTATTGCTGGGTTGGGAGTGGGACTTACAATGTGTGTGATATGCGGTGCAGCGATATTTGCTACGGGTATTGACAACTTCATTTTGCAACCCACAATATATTCATCTCGTGTCAAAGCGCACCCATTAGAGATATTTATCGTAATTCTCATGTCGGGATATGTGGCTGGCATAGTCGGAATGTTGCTGGCAATACCCTCATACACAGTTATTAGAGTCTTTGCCAAGGAGTTTTTCTCGCAATTCAGATTGGTCAGACGCCTAACAGATAAGATATAATGACTATTAGAGGAGTTGTGGTAGAGGGTAAAAAGCTGGGACGAAAATTAGGATTTCCAACCGCCAATATCTTAATCTCGGAGGAGCTATGCGTGAAAAATGGAGTCTATCGCTCACGAACGATGATTGAAGGTGAGTGGATGGCATCTGTCACCAACGTGGGTCACAACCCCACCACAGGCGTAGAATCTCGCCGCGTGGAGAGTTACATCCTAGACTTCGAGGGCAATATATATGGTCAGACCATAACCGTAGAGCTTGTAGAGATGATTCGAGAGGAGCAGAAATTCGAAAACATAGAGGCTCTACGCACCCAAGTAAAAGCAGATATTGAGCGAGTCAGAGCAATGTGCAGACCTCACAAAGCATAACATCGTGCGGCTCAGAGGGCAGCGACTCCACAATTTGATGAGCATAGCAAACACCTATAGTATAAGCTCTTAACCCCTCACGAGATAGATACCTATCATAATATCCCTTACCCCTACCAAGTCGCCCTCCAGAGCGAGTAAACGCCACACCTGGCACAATAATCAAATCTATATTGGCAGCACAAAATGGCTCGCAACCTTGTGGTTCGTATATACCATACGCACCACTCTTCATGGCGCATGAATCATACTCATAAAATTCCATGGCGAAATCATCTCCCACACGTGGCAGTAAAATCTGCTTGTCGCTACCCCACCTCTCAATCACCTCCGACGTTGGCAATTCGTCGGGCAAATCCGAATATAGAGCCACGACAGATGCCTTTCTAAATATTTCTGACCGCTCTATCGCCCCAAATATCTCATTGGCATAATTTTCTCTCTGCTCTTTATTTATAGACAAATTTTGGGTGCGCATGGCATCCCGTATCGTTTTTTTCATATTTTTTAAAAAGTGTAGTTTAAGTAGTGCTGAATTCAACCTGCAAATGCAACTGAATTCATAGTTAATATTTGTTTGAATTTTTCATTTGGCGTGAGGTATCCGAGCCTTTTACGAGGTCGA
>JBCQUV010000030.1:0-19967 GCA_047173765.1 Rikenellaceae bacterium | reverse complement strand
ATAGAGTAACAAACTAGTGAAATAAAAATAATATTAACCGACACAAGGAGAGGAATATATCTTATTAATTAAGAGAATGCTGTCTAAAGTAGGGGAAGTATTATACATAGGGGTAATCTCATTTACGTACATATCCGACATATTGTACTTGAAGCGTATAAAATTATATATATGCTTGCGAGCAACCTCATATTTTTGGTATGTAGATTTTGATTTGGTGATACCTATTAATGATTTTACATCCTCGTTATGTTTTTGGAATAGTTCGAGGATTGTAGCGCAATCTTCGTTGCTGCCCATAAATCTATTGCGCACCTTTTCGGCAGTCACGTAGTTATCCGTGAGCTGCATATCGTGATAGATTCTAATGATATTGGCTTTAATATCATCAAGGAGTAGATTGATATTCTGAATCTCTTTTGAGCGACCAATCGCTTTCGCAGCCTCGACACTCCATAAATTGGGTGCAATCTTTTGCTTTGTGCTAAATTGACATTGTTCACCATTCACAGTGATACGTGCCATAATCATCACCTCACCAGAGGCTGTTTCCCTGCCTTTCTTTAGATAGAATAGGACTTTAAATGTACTTCTCATACTCATTTTTTTACGTTGCAAATTTAATTCAACTTATTATAAATGAGATTATGTGATAGTGGACTTATATCACTCGATAGTGGACTTATATCACGAAATCGTTACCCTTTTTGGTGTTTAGAGGGTAGGGGTTACGATTTGGAGACAGAAGTGTGTCTACGAAAGTCCTGTATCGAAAAATGAAAGTCCTGTATGGAGCTAAAAAAAGTCCTATAAATCAATGATTTATAGGACTTTTACCGCTTTTTCGCTCTTTTCTGTTATCAAAGTCTAGAGCCTTTGGCGGAGAGAGAGGGATTCGAACCCCCGGACCCGTGAAGATCAACGGTTTTCAAGACCGCCGCATTCGACCACTCTGCCATCTCTCCGGGCACAAAAGTACTACTCTTTTCTCTTTTTCCAAACTTTTTGGAGACTTTTTTTCAATTATTTTTCACTTCATCTGCTTATATGCTGATTATGTGCTGATTACAATTCAAAAAAAATTATAGTAAAAACTCCCTATTATACCCTTTTTTTGTTCATCGGTTGCAAATAAATAGTATGCGGTCGAGATATATTGACATGAAAAGAGCAAAAAATAGCTCATAACACCCAATATTAATGAATAATGAACCTCCTAATTGCCCGAATAAACATGCGTATAAGTAGGGTAAAATAATTATTGGTGTGTTTTTAAGAGTGCTATTGGAGATGAGATTTTTTGCTATTGAATTGAAAATATAGTGGATCTACATTGAAATTTAATAGTGAAAAATATCGCTCCAAGAGTGCTTTTAAAAATATGACAATAATTGTTTTACACTACTTAAAAGAGAATCCAACCCCAAATAAGCAACAATTCTCGCTACATTCACGAAGAATGGAACGAGAATCATCATAATATAAACAAAGACAACTACCCTATCACCCCTTTGAGAATCATACACCCAACAGGACACTCCTCGCAAAGGCTACGCTGACAATAGCAGGTCGTGAGTTGAATTAGAGCCTGCGACTCAAAAGCGGTACGTGGATAAACCCCTCGCTTGCTCCACTCCTTTATGAATGTGTTCATCTCCGCACTCAAAGATTCGTTCAGTTCCTGGGCTTGGGCGCACAATCCATCATCGTGGGTGTAGTAGCCATAGGCGTATATCATCGGCACTGCGATGTTTATACCCAGCAGATTTCGCTTTTGGGAGCCAATCTTTATCTCGTTGTTTTCGTCCGTAGTCAGATTAGGGTGTGTATCTACGAAGTGTCGTGTAGCCTTCGATGTGAATAGTGTGTCTATATCACTGCGCGTGGTACAGAGCACCATATCGGCAAAAATAAACTCGTGCGTACAAATTAGTGTCGCCACTTGCGAAAGTCTCAACACAGGGTGGTTAATAGGTCTCACACGCCCCAAATCCCAATGCGCATAGGTCAGAGGGTCGATATCATACTTGCGCATCATATACTTCGACTCCTTCTTCAGTGGCTCTATATAATCTCTATTGGGGTAGCAATCGACAAATCCCGCAGCTCCAATCAACATAGCCTCAACCCTCATCACCGAACTTCGCTCACGCATAAGTGCCGATAGCGACACCCTACGTGCCACCTCCATAAATACCTCTTGGTTGGTTTTGTCGCCCAACGTGCGCATAAATAGCAGATAAAATGTCTGATTCCAATTCAACATTCCGTCTCCATGAAATAGGCTATGAATATCGCCATATTTGCGTGTGAGACGCTCGTGCTCCAACGCCGTATATATCTGCTGACGATACAACTCTTCGCACCGACTCAAATAGTGCGCACACGCATAACTCCGAGCACCCTGCTTCAGCTGATTTATATCCATAATCTACAAACCTGAGTTTTGGATAAGGAGAATTTATTGTTTTCCTGTCAGTTTTATTAATTCTCCTTATCTAAAACTCAGGTTATCGGCTTTTAAAAGCCGATTTTATATTCGATAACCCCATCTAAATCTCCCCCAAACGTTGGGGGAGATTTTTTTAAGTAGGGTAAAATAATTATTGGTGTGTTTTTAAGAGTGCTATTGGAGATGAGATTTTTTGCTATTGAATTGAAAATATAGTGGTTCTATACTGAAATTTAATAGTGAAAAATATCGCTCCAAGAGTGCTTTTAAAAATATGACAATAATTGTTTTACACTACTTAGAGGTGTTTTGGATAAGAAAATCTTATCCAAAACTCACGTTACAACAATCCCAAATCGAGGAGTGTCTCCTCACTCATCATTGTTCTATCCCACGCAGGCTCAAATACCAAAATCACATTTACACTCGTCACGCCCTTTACCTTTGCTACCTGCACATTCACATCATTCACCAACTCATCTGCCATGGGGCAATTGGGTGCTGTGAGTGTCATGCGAATTGTGACCTCTCCTGAGGGTTCGTAGTCGATGTCGTATATGAGCCCCAGATTATAGATGTCTACGGGGATTTCGGGGTCATATATCGTTTTTAGGGTAAGAATTATATCCTTCTCTACTGCTGCTATATCTGCTGGTGTCATAAAATCTAAAATATTATATTTTTTGCGAATATGCAAGGGCATACATTCTCATCTGCTTAATCATCGAGAGGAGCCCATTGCTACGTGTGGGCGACAGGTTTTCGCTGAGTCCTATGGAGTCTATGAAATATAGCTCCATATCCAAAATCTCTCGTGGTTCACGACCATTCAACACCCTAATCAGTAGGGCGATAATTCCCTTAGTGATTATCGCATCACTATCTGCCGTAAAGTACACCTTACCCTCCTTCAACTCTGCATCTACCCACACTCGTGATTGGCACCCCTGAATCACATATTGCTCCGTGCGGTGTGCATCATCTATCGCTGGAAGTGTCTCGCTCAACTCTATGAGATAGTTATATTTATCGAGCCAATCCTCAAAGATTGCAAACTCCTCAATTATCTCCTCTTGTACATTATCCATATTTCTTCTATTTATGTTTTACTCTGCAAATTCATTCAGCACCCGACCCTCGGCTGCGGCAGGGGGTTCGATGTTAAGTATACTCGACAACGTAGTGGCAAAATCTATCATCGACACATCACGACTCACGCTATCGCTCACACTATACCCCGTAGCGTATATTATAAGTGGTACATCGTTGTCATAGCGATACATGGAGCCCGAATTAGCCACTACACCCTCTCGCTGCTCAATCCACCCTGGCATAAAATTCAGTACCACATCCCCCGAGCGACTCGGCGAGAAACTACTCTGCATCTTTTGACCATATCCACCTCCAAAGTAACCACTTCGCATGGCAGAGGCTGTAAGCACATGTGACACACCCCGAAATTGCAACGCAAAGGCTGCAACCTCATCTTGAATATCGGATATGCTCAAACCCTGCTCCAATATCAATTGATGATTTAGGTATAGATTGCAATTCTTGTATCCCAAGACCCAATTCCCCACACCATATTGCGCACGCAGGAACCCACCTATCAACATCACAAATTGCTGAGTGTTAAACATCTGAGACTCATCACACACAGCACTTATGCCGTGGTCAGAAGTGAGAGTAATCACCATATCGCCCACATGCATGCGAGCCGCAAGCATAGCCACAAAAGCTCTAATTTCGGCATCCAAATGCAGGTACATATCCTCCACCTCAATCGACTGCACACCATATCTCTGCGCTATATTTCGAGCAGGGTCAAGATATATATTCAGGATATCGGGATGTTCATCGCCACCCAAATCCATGCTCTCAATAAGCTCCTTGGCATAGTTAAATATCACACTATTTCCAGCTGGGGTATATGCCAACTGCTCATACATCAATCGGCGGCGGTCGTCTCTACTTTTGGTGCGAGGCAACTCCGCAGCCTCATATCTGCGAGTTGGAGATTTCAACATCAATGCGGTAGAGACCCCATTTTTGTAGAAATTAGGAGTTAGCATCGAGACCCATTTTTGACGAAGCGGAGCTTGCATTTCGGGGGATTTATTATACTCCACAACCCTCCTCGACAAACTATCCACAAATGCCGTAGATGAACCCCACTCACATGTGAGTGAATCAATCCAATATGGCACACCACCTCTTCCATTCATCACAATCGCAGAGGTGGGCTCCACAGCTATCGACACCGATTTAGAGTTAGGATTTGCCAAAAGCAGAGCCTCCGACAGGGTTGGAGCCACGAGCTTAGATGCCGAATAGCCCCAATCTCGAAGGTTATAGTCCAAATTTCGCACCTCTCTATCTGCCACCAAATCTACTCTACTACCGAGCGTATACTCCCACCACTCTTCGCCCACAACGCCATGTGTGGAGGGCAAAGTTCCCGTAAATATTGTTGATAATGTTGCTGGAGTTATGGTTTGGTGCAGATTGTAACTCGCACTTTTGTAGTTCACACCGCCATCCAAAAGGCGCAAAAAGCCATCACTACTAAAGTTCTCTCGATACCTCTCAATATCTCCCGAGCGCATAGCTCCAACGACAATATTAACCACAATGCGTGGAGGCGTCGCTCGACTCTGCCCCCAGGCGGAGCATAACACGGCAGCAGCCAATATCGAGAGTATAATTTTCTTTATCATCTGTAAAGTTCGTTACGTGGGCAAAATTACAATTTTTTTCTTAAGAACCTGCCTATAGGGTGAAATATTGTCGCATTTCGCTCAAATCTACACTCCCCGACAAGCCCTCTATCGCACGTAGCTGAGCCTCACAAAACCTACGATGCCCATCACTAAGCGGATTCACAGGTCGATGCTCCGCTGCCCGTATCACACTCTCCACCTGCTCCATCACCCGTAGCGAATCCAAAGAGAGTGCCACATCCCGAAATTTATCCCACACATAATCGACCCCCACAGAGGAGGGGTGCACCATATCCTCCGCATAGAAACGATAATCACGCAAGTCATCCACAAATATTTCGTACGCAGGGAAGTAATACACCGACGAGGGATGCTGACTCACAAACTCCTCGATGGCTACCCTTAAGGTCGCCTTACTCAACGAATTCTCGCTCAATCCATCACCCACGTGGCGCACAGGGCTAAGGGTCAAAATCACCTTTTTGGTGGTCAATAGATGAGATAGTGATTGATTTAACATATCAACAATCTCCGACACAGAGAGTCTGCGCCTTATAAAATTAACCGCAGGTTGTTTATGACAATTCGCCACCACTTCGCCACTTCGAGCGAGTTCATAGACCCACGCTGTGCCCAGTGTCACGATAATCCAATCGCTCTGCATGAGTGCCTCGTGCCCCAACTCCACAGCTTGATTTATCATCGCCACACACTCACTAGGCGTAGGTGCACATAGCGAAGAGTGGAAATCGTAGTGAAACGGGGTTGCTCCCTCTTGGATTTCGGATAGTGTCACAAATCTCTTGTGCTCAAACCGCTGCAAAGTTTGAGCGATAGATGCAGGATTAAACAGCACCCCCGTAGGATTAACCGTAGCCTTAAATCTAGACCTCGCAAGTTTACCTCCCACAGTTGCGGCAAAGCACGACCCCACAGCTAGTATGTTATCCGAGTAATCTATTTTTGCCTCAAAAGGCGCAATTTCTATTTGGGTTCTAAATTTCATACCTACAAAGATACTCTTTTTTGCGGAAAAATTATATCTTTGCACACATGACAACACAGGCAAACTGCAAAATAAATATTGGGCTCGATATATTGAGCCGCTGCGAAGATGGATTCCACGACCTATCGACCGTAATGTACCCCATCAAGGGGTTGTATGACGAGGTGAGAGTCACCCCACTCGAAAGCTACGACATAGAGTTCGCCTCTGAAGGCATCGCCATAGATTGCCCCTCGGAGGATAATCTATGCGTACGTGCTGCCAAAGCTATGCAGTTGCGATTTTTCACCCCAGGGGTGCGAATCACTCTCAACAAAACAATCCCTTTTGGGGCTGGGCTTGGTGGCGGTTCGTCGGATGCTACAGCAGTAATTACCGCTATGAACAAGCTATTCGACCTGCGACTTTCACCCGCAGAGTTGGTCACCATAGCTGCGACCTTGGGTAGCGACACCGCATTTTTTGTGCACAACTCGCCACAGCTATGCTGCGGACGAGGTGAGATTATGACCCCTATCAAATTAGACCTTAGCCCCTACCATATAGTGTTAGTGAAACCAGAAGTTGGAATCTCCACAGCGCAGGCATACGGAGGAGTAACCCCAGCAGCACCATCTACGCCCCTCGCAGAGCTAATCGCTCGCCCGATAGAGGAGTGGCAAGAGCATATTAAAAATGATTTCGAACCCCATATTTTTGAGGCATACCCAATACTCGAACGCATTAAGTCGGAGCTCCTAGAGTGTGGTGCTCTATATGCTTCGATGTCGGGAAGTGGTTCGACGATATATGGAATTTTTAGTGAGGTCAAACAGCTAAGTGGTCGCAAGTTTGGTGGCTACGACCCCTACATATTCAAGTTATAAATTGCTCTGCGACCCTCCTCGCCTAGCGAAAGCGAATGTTCATTCACAAAGAGTTTGATATGCGAATCTATCACATCATCATCCAACTCTTGTGCGTGTGATTTTATGAATTCTCTTGATGCTAAAGGATTTGCAAAGGCATACTCTATCGACTCTTTGAGCAGAAGTTCAAACGAGGAACGCACCTCCTCGCTCAAATCCCGACGCATAACAATACCCCCAAGTGGCAGAGGCAACCCTGTGCGCTCCTCCCACAGCATACCCAAATCAGCTACCAATTCAAGGTTGTGCTTGTGGTACACAAACCGCCCCTCGTGAATCAAAACTCCACCATCCACATCGCCTCGCTCAACACTTTGGGCAATCTGCGAAAACAACATTGGCACTCGCTCCTCTATTTCGGGGTATAGCCTACCAATCAACGCATTAGCCGTAGTGCACTCCCCTGGTACAGCTACTCGCCTAAGAGGCGATACGTCGCCCTTGCGCCTCACAAGCAGAGGTCCATTTCCACGACCCAAGGCGGCTCCACTTTCACACAATGTGTAGTGAGTTGATATGTGTGGCAACACCGCACAACTAACCTTCGAGATATGCGCTTCACCTCTCAGCGCACGACTATTTAGCTCCTCAATATCATGATACTCAACATCAAAGCTCAAACCTCGAGTGTCGATACGCCCATTTATGAGTGCATCAAACATAAAGGTGTCATTGGGGCAAGGGGATATATATAACTTTATTTGCATTGCCATATCTCTATTAGTTTTGCAGTTAGAGCCTCCAAAGCCTCCTCGATTTTCCACTCGTCGAATGGAGCACCCACGCTATTAGATATTGCTCGCACCTCGGCACACTTCACACCCAACGCAGCGCAGATGGCAAAGAGAGCTGCACCCTCCATATTTTCGATATTTGCGGTCGAAGATTTATGCCCCGAACTACTCACCGTATTTGATGTAACGCTCTTTAAATCTGCAAAATGAGGCCTGTTTTGGTAGCGTTTAGCATATTTAGATGGCAACTCCTCTATTCTCTCCTCCACAACCTCCACGACCTCGCCCACAGCCACATCATATCCGCCAGCAATACCTGCCAAAATCAACATCTCGCCAGGGTACTCCACTGCGCAACGAGCTACCGTAGATCCACAAGCAGCCATAGCCACACCCGAAATTTCGATATGTGCCGTAGGGGCTTTTTCGACAAAGAGTTGCGCCTCCTCCTGAGTTGGAAATATAAATATCATCGACTCTCCTCCATAAATTTTTCAATCTCCTCGACACTCTTGGGTATAGGATTTGCCGCCCCTATTTGCCGAGCTCCAGACTCTGTAATCAACAGGTCATCCTCAATTCGAATACCTCCAAAGCCACACATACTTAGAGCTTTATCATAATCCACAACCGCAGAGTGCAAACCCTCACGTTGCGACTTTTCGATTAACGGACGTATGAAATAGACCCCAGGCTCGTTGGTTATAACCGCACCCTTGCGCAGAGTCCATGTGTCTCTAAATATACATGTTTTGGATTGTGCTGCACGCTCCTTATACTCATCAAAACTAAAACTTCGCTCGCCAAATGCCTCACAATCGTGCACATCCAGACCCAAGCCATGACTCGTGCCATGCGGCATAAATAGTCGCACTGCCCCCGACTCCACAATTTCATCCACCGAGCCCCGTAGCAGCCCAAAATCTCGTAACCCTTCGGCCAAAGCTCTGTATGCCACAGCGTGTAAATCGAGGTAGAGCATCCCCTCACATGCCTGCTCCGCAACTCGACAGTGAGCCGCAAGCACAATATTATATATGTCACGCTGCACACCCGAAAATCTCCCATTCACGGGATAGGTACGTGTGTGGTCAGAGCAATACCCACTAAGGTTCTCCGCCCCAGCATCGCATAGCGCCAATCGCCCGCTTTGCAGCACTCCATCTTGGAATATATTGTGCAAAATTTCGCCATGTTGAGTATATATGGTGGGGAACGACACACCACCACCTTGCGTGCGAGCTATGCCATCCAACACCCCCACGACTTCACGCTCCACACGCCCTGGTCGAGTTAGTCGCATTGCCGTGGTGTGCATATCGTAACCTATTTTGTAGGCTTGCTCCATCTCCTCTATCTCCTCGTCACTCTTCACCTCTCGAAGTTCAGCGATGGCAAAGATTAAATCTGCCGAGATATATTGCTGGTAATTTTCGCCCAATATATCCGCTAATTGCAACTTCGCCTCGCCTCGATATGGAGGGAGAATATGAACTTTGCGACCACGCAGTTTGGCGTGAAGTTGCTGAAGTCGTTCACTCTTCGATACGCCACACCTCTCAGCTTGCTCCATAGTGGTGGGTAGTGCCCCAGTCCAAATCAAATCATCCAAAGTGGGGTCATCTCCATACAAAATATCTTCGCCCGAATCCAAATCCACAACCCCAACCAAGGCTGGCGAATTGAGCCCAAAAAAGTACCTAAACGAGCTATCTTGACGAAAATAGTAGTGATTGTTGGGGTATGAGTTGGGCACATTCATATTGGCAGGGATAACCACTACCCCACCACCCTGCATCAACTCTCTTAGGCGTGCCCTGCGCTCTATGTATGTACTCTTTTCGAACATCACTACTCTACGGCTACCATCTTATATAGTTTGTCGCCTCGGCGCACCATTTCGGCTGTTTTGACCGAACATTTCACACCCTGCTTTACGCTCTCCACCGATTTGTCGTCCACAAACACCGACTCCACAGCATGCTCCACCACACCTGTGGTTTCGCCCATAAACAGAGCCTCATCACCCACATTTAGGGGTGTAGCCTCTATGAGAATCTCCGCCACCGAAATCTTCGAGAAGAAGTTTGTCACCTTGCCCACATACACCTTGCGGTGAGTTGCCGACGAACCATACGACGCTGTCTGCTCCGCTACGGGTTTACCTGCGTAGTATCCGCCCCAAAATCCTCTGTTAAATACACTCTCTAGTTTTGACTTTTGTTCAGCCGCAAACTCTTGCGTGTACTCTCCGCTCTCGATTGCTCGAAGTGCCGTGTCGTAGCACTCCACAACTCGTTTGACATATTCGCCACCTCGTGCTCGACCTTCTATTTTGAGAACTCGAACCCC
Source organism: Rikenellaceae bacterium (assembly GCA_047173765.1). Lineage (GTDB taxonomy): Bacteria > Bacteroidota > Bacteroidia > Bacteroidales > Rikenellaceae > Alistipes. Next base: position 9,795 of record JBCQUV010000030.1, on the reverse strand, counting down.
TGCACCGATAAATTTATCCAGGAAATCTATGGTACACAAATCTTTGGGAGAGAGTATATATTGACCATCCGTGTCCAACTGCTCGCCAGTTTGAGTGTCGGTAATGGTATATTTGCGCCTACATATTTGGCGGCACGCACCCCGATTTGCCGAGCTATTGCACTCGTGCAGACTAAGGTAGCACTTGCCCGAAATCGACATGCACAACGCTCCGTGTGCAAACATCTCAATCTCGATTAACTCACCTCGTGGGCCTCTGACGTTACGCTCTACAATCTGCTCACTGATATACGCAATCTGCTCCAAGCTAAGCTCCCGAGCCAATACCACAACATCTGCCCACTGCGCAAAAAACTCCACCGCCTCGATGTTCGATATATTGCTCTGTGTCGAGATATGCACCTCAACACCCACACTTCGAGCATAGAGGATAGCTGCAAAATCGGTCGCAATAATCGCATCGACCCCTTCCGCTTTGGCACGGTCGATTATCATGCGCATGGTCTGCATCTCGTCGCCATATATTGTGATATTGACTGTTAGGTATGTCTTGACTCCGCTCTGGCGACAGATACTCACAATGCGACCCAAATCCTCCTCCAATGTGAAATTGGCTGCCGATTTTGCTCGCATATTGAGCTGTTCGACACCAAAGTACACAGAGTCAGCCCCTGCATTTATGGCGGCATGCAACGATTCATACGACCCCACAGGAGCCATTATCTCTATATCTTTTCTCTTCATTTCAAACCTTAATTCGAATTACTTTTTACTTTTTGCGATTGACCAACCCCTCGGCAAATTTGCGAATAGCTGTTTTACGCTCCTCTTCGACATCCAAACTATTCAGAATAGAGAGTGCCATCTCGAACTTTTCGCCTATAGCCTCTTGAGTTAGGCGAGGGATATCTAGTTGATTATATATGCTCTTCACCGCCGCGATTTTTTCTGCGTCGCTCATGGCGGCATCTTTATATATTGTTTTGAGTGCGTGGCGCATAACATCATCGGCACAGCTAAGTGCCGTTATCATCAAAAAGGTCTTTTTGCCCTCCAATATATCGCCACCAATATTTTTGCCCAACTCCTCGTCACCGTATGAATCTAAGTAATCGTCCTGCAACTGAAATGCCAAGCCAAGCTCCGTAGAGAACCTCTCCAGTTTTGCGCACTGCTCTGGTGTGGCACCGCCCAAAATAGACCCAATGACGGTAGCTCCACCCAACAAAACCGATGTTTTGAGCTCAATCATGCGCATGTAATCCTCAATTGCAACACTCTCGACACCCTCAAAATCCATATCGTACTGCTGACCCTCACACACCTCCGTGGCAAACTTATTAAACACCTCCAACACCGCAGGCAGATACTTAGGAGGCACTTCACCTAACAATCTATACGCCAAAACAACCATCACATCGCCCGAGAGAATAGCGACATTTTGACCCCATGCAGCATGCACCGTAGCCTTTTTGCGGCGTATGGGTGCATTATCCATAATATCATCATGCAACAACGTGAAGTTGTGAAACACCTCAATAGCTGCCGCTGCTGGCATAGCGTGCGAAGTGTCGTCGCTAAAGATTCCGCAGGCCAACATTGTGAGCATTGGGCGCAGACGTTTGCCGCCACCTTCCAATGTGTATGTTATCGGAGCATATAATCGATTAGGCTCTTGGGGCAGAGTTATTTGCGAGATATATGACTCAACCTCCGAAAGGAGTGTTTCGTTTGATTTCATAGCTATGATCTTTTATTTGCCAAAATTATAAAAAATGTTTGGAATGAACTAAGAATCTGTTTAAATTTCTCTCTTCTATTCTTCGCTGACGCAGTCGTATACGCCACGCATCTCTATTATGTATTGCTCGCCGCCCGAGACTCCAGATATTGAGCCCCACTGCAAAACGCCACACAGCGACACACTCTGTTGCGGAATTGCCAACGATGCAAATGTAGCGTAGTCGCTCGTGTAGCACCACACCGAGCCGCCAGAGTTATCAACAAACTGTTGATAACCTCCCCATACGTAGGGCTGCGTGTCATCCTCACCTGGAGTGTGCAGCAGTGATTCTATATTTATGAGCCGCCCGCACATAGAGCTATCCAACCCCGAAACATCGACCGTGTATGGCTCTGCGGAGCTGTAAGTGCCACTATTAAAAACCACCTCATCCACCACCTGCTCTACTCCGAGATAGTCCAACGTGTAGTAACTCCCCTCAGAAGCCTTTGCTCCCACCTGCAACACACCCAGATACCTGGAACACATCAACCCTTGCAGCTTAACCACAACAACACTCCCCACATCGTGACGCACATACGAATCGGTCAAACCCTCCAAAATCTCCACTCCATAGCCATTATCCTCCATAACAAATGTTTTGTAGAAATTCCCATACCTATCGGTCGAAGTGACCGTACCACGCACAATGAAATCGTCATACACAAGCATAGACTCCGACTCCAACATCGTGTGAAGCTGCGCAATAGTGATATTGGAGGCAGGAGCATCCCCCACTTGAATACTACCCCCACCCCTAAAAGAGTCGTAGCAGCCACTCATAAGAGCGACTGCTACGACAGAAGTGATGTATTTTATAAATCTACCCATGCATCTTTAAGCCCTAAGAAATATAGTATGCCATCTAGACCTATAGTCGAAATAGATTGTTTGGCGGTAGCCTTAACCTTGGGTTTGGCGTGAAATGCAATTCCCAAACCCGCTAAGTTCAACATCGGCAAATCATTTGCTCCATCGCCCACCGCAATAGCTTGCTCCACCTCGATTTTCTCAAACTGGCACAACAGCTGCAACAACTCCGCCTTGCGCTGACCATCAACAATTTGACCCGTATAGCGACCCGTAAGTTTGCCATCCACAATCTCCAATTCGTTGGCATACACATAGTCAAAACCAAAACGCTTACGCAGATGGTTACCAAAGTAAGTAAATCCACCCGACAATATAGCGGTCTTAAATCCCACACGCTTTAAACTCGACATCATTCGCTCCAGCCCCTCGGTAATTGGCAAATTATCGGCAATCTCTGCCATAACGCTCTCATCCAACCCCTCTAGCATCGCTACTCGTCGAGTGAAACTCTCCTTGAAATCTATCTCGCCACGCATAGCCTGCTCTGTGATTTCACGCACTTTGTCGCCAACGCCAGCTCTCTCCGCCAATTCGTCGATAACCTCCGTTTCGATTAGCGTAGAGTCCATATCAAAACATATCAAGCGGCGGCATCTGCGATAGTAATCATCTCGTTGCAACGACACATCAATACCTTCATTGGACATCTCAATAAACTTCTCCTGCAATGCGTTTCTATTCCTCAAAGTTCCACGCACCGATAGCTCGATACATGACTTTGGCGCACGTGCACCCTCTGCAATTGGCACTCGCCCCGTGAGTCGTTTTATGTCGTCAATATTTAGACCTTGATCAGCTACAGCTTGTGTGATTTTGGCAATATTAGCAGCTGTGATTTGCCTACCCAGCAGGGTTACAATGTGGCGATTAAGCCCCTTTTGAGCTGCCCACTCATTATACTCCTCCTCGCTGATGGGTGCAAACTTGATGCTAACTCCCAACTCCGAAGCTTTAAACAGAAGCTCCTTCATTATGGAACCTGATCTATCTGGAGTGGTCTTTACGAGCATACCTAATGCCAACGAATGGTGGATGTTGGCTTGACCAATATCCAAAATAAAGGCGTCGAAACTTGCCAACACAGATGTAATAGTGGATGTTAAACCAGGCTTATCCTCACCTGATATATTTATTTGAATGACTTCGAATGGACTATTCATTACCTAATTTATTCACCTTTTATGGGGGAGTTCAAAAAATCCCTTTAGTTATATGGGCAGAACGCCAATGCACTCTGCCCATAGTTTAAATTGTTAGTTTGCTTTCAAAATACGCATCGCTGCGTCTAAAATCGCTGTATCATCAAGTGTCACAACACCTCCATCTGGTCCTTGCTCGAAGTGAACACCCGATGCGGCTGTTGCTTTACCTCCGAAATAGTTTCTGACGGTGTCGCTATCGACGTTTAATTCATCTGCGATACGTTGCATACTGCCACTTGGTAGGCGATCCTTAATCTTGCGAAGTTCATTAAATGTGATAATCATAGTGATAAAGTTTTAAGGTGAATTTGTTTCGTGTCTACAAGATAATAATTTATTTCTAAATAACACCATTATTTACAATAAAATTTTAGACTTATTGATAAAACAAAGGGTTATAGTTTAAAAATCAACCATAACCCCTAAAATATTCGCCTCATATAATCACTCTTGATTACACACTCTTAAGCGACTACTTACTCTGCTGCTGGAGCCTCCTCTGGGAGTGGAAGTTCTGCTTGTGGAATTGCAGGAGCAACTTCGCTTTGTGTTTGGATTAGGCTCTCTGCGTCACGGCTCAACTCCGAGTTGCTGCGGCTCACCAAAGAACCATCCATAACAACAGTTGCCAACAAGCTCAACGCCAAAATTGCGATAGCCATAGTCCATGTAAATTTCTCTAGGAAGTCAGATGTTTGACGTACTCCCATAACTTGGTTTGATGCGCCAAAATTTGCTGCCATACCGCTCTTTGGGCTTTGAACCAAAATCGCAAGAATCACAAGCACACAAGCTACCAAAATCAAACCGATACAAATTGTGTATAACATAATCTTCTATTTTTAATTATTTTTTATTCTTTATTTCTACCTCCAGTTCACCTATTTTTTCAATAAGTTCGGCAAAGTAAACACTTTTTTCTGAATTTAACAAACTTAATTTGGTATAAATACGTTTTGCTTCGACTATAAGCCCCTGCGACAGATATATTTCCGCCAATTCCTCTGTCACCAAGTCATCTATATCCTCCAACTCAACCTCTATTGTCACATCCGTATCCTCGCCTCCCACTTGAGCCACAATCTTAAAATTGTCGCACTTCAAGAATGTATCTATAACATCATCCTCTTGTGGCAAATCAACATCCTGCTCAAGCTGCTGCGAGGGTATGAACTCCTCAAGCGACACCTCCCTGAACTGCGCCACCAACAATGGGCGATTTTTGACCAAAGCACGAGCTATAGCCTCTCCTTCGCCACTCGTGCGCCATGCCGAGATTCGCGATGGATTATACCATGGGTAATTGGGGGTGATGTGGTTGTGTGTCATGCGCCTACCAGTTTGATGCCGATGCTTGGAATATATCATCAACGATTTGATCCACAATTTCGGGTATCAAATCGCCCTCCACCTCCGTGAGGAGTTTGGTCGATTCATAATCCGAAAATGCAGAGAATGTTCTACTAAACGACGCCGCATCATCTATGGCATTGGTAAACTTCACCTTCACCGTGATTGTGAGTCTATTCAACGAACCGTAGTCATTAGAGGTGCTCGACGACACCGACGCCGTGGTGGAGGTGTAGTTAGTGATTTCGCCCTCAAAAGCGAAGTCTCCACCCTCCGATACAGCTGTTAATCGAGTACGTTTGTTGAAGTACTCCTTGAGGGCATCGGTCATCGTGGAGCTCAAAATTGGAGCTACCATCGTTGCGTTATTGGGGAAGTACGCCACCGAGTAGGTTTTAGCCGCAGGGGGAATAGATGCACCCGAGAGCGTGTAACCAACCGTGTAGCCACATCCGACCATAAAAATCGACAGAGTCGCTATTAGTATGTTTATTATCTTTTTCAATCTTCTTTGTTTTAATACTCGTTAAATTATCGCAAAAACTTCGCCACATAGACCTCTGCTATAGATGTCTACAACTCCTCTATGCCCAACTCTTTGATTTTGCGATAGAGAGTTCGCTCCGACATAAACAGCTCCGCCGCAGCTTCACGACGCCTGCCACCATTACGCCGCAGAGCACGTGTTATTTGCTCTCGCTGCATATCGGCTTTGGTATACTCCCTCGAAGGCTCTTCAATCACCTCCTCACTCTCGGCATACTCATCCTCACCCGAAGATGGCAACAGACCCACAATAGGCGTATCATGTGACGACGTAGGCTGAGGAGCAACTCCTGCACCACCCTGCATCAACTCCATAACCATCCTCTTGAGGTCATGAATTTCGGAGCGCATATCAAACAACACCTTATATAATATCTCTCGCTCACTCGACATTCCGTCCGACGACGCCCCACCTGCGTTCGACGATGTACTTCTTACGACATACGCTCCGCCACCCGCAGCTCCACTTTGGTCGGGCAGATACCTCTCCAATATTTCGGGGTCTATAACCCTAGCCTGTTCGATTGCAGATATCTGCTCCGCCACATTTTTTAGTTGGCGTATATTTCCTCGCCAGTAATACCTCTCCAACATCTCCTTTGCGGGGTCGCTAAGCGATATGGCTGGCATTCGATATTGCACCGCAACATCCGACGCAAACTTCCTGAATAGCAGATGAATATCCTCTCGTCGCTCACGCAGCGCAGGCACCACAATCGGCACAGTGTTGAGCCTATAAAACAAATCCTCACGGAATCGACCCTCGTCAATTGCTTGTTGCAAAGCGACATTGGTTGCTGCCACAACCCTAACATTTGTCTTTTGCACCTTTGCCGAGCCGACCCTCATAAATTCGCCTGTTTGAAGTATCCGAAGCAGACGCACTTGGGTCGATAGCGGAAGTTCTGCTACCTCATCCAAAAAAATTGTGCCTCCATCGGCCTCCTCAAAATAACCTTTGCGTGCCTCCAGAGCCCCCGTAAACGAACCCTTCTCGTGGCCAAAAAGTTCCGAGTCGATAGTTCCTTCGGGAATAGCTCCGCAATTCACCGCTATATATTTGTTGTGTTTTCGAGCAGAGTGTGCATGTATCACCTGCGGAAAAAACTCCTTACCTACACCACTCTCCCCAGTCACCAGCACCGACAAATCGGTCGATGCCACACGCACCGCCACCTCCAATGCTCGATTGAGCAGCGGAGAGTTTCCGATAATCGAAAATCGCTGTTTTATTGAGGTTAAATCCATCATCTCTATCCTAACTATCAAATTGTTACTCAGCCTCTACACCCTTCGCACTATCATCAACGTTCACGGCTGGCTGCGGCTTTTCCTCAACCAAAGTCTGCGCAGACTCTTTTTTACCAAAGTCAAATATACTACCCGAGCCATCTCTCACCACATGCCCCACATAGTAGCCATAGGCAATCACCGCCACGGCTATAATCGCTGCTATAATTCCAAACAACAACACCTTATCGACCCCCTTGCGCTTGGGCTCGCTATTGACATAAGTGTAGCCGCCCAATGGTTTTTGACGCTTCGAATAGGTTAAATCCCCCAACTCTGGGTCTTTCTCCCTAAATGTTTTGGGTGTTGAGTACAACTCCTTGATACGCTCGGCTGTGTATCTCGATGTGGAGTCAGGATTGGCTGGCACTTCGGGTTTGTTAGTCGGGGTATCATCCGCCTCTCTCTTGGGCTCTTCGGGGGTAATCTCCTCCACCTCCACCGTGGGTTCATCGGGCGTAACCACATCAACGACGACCTCCTCCTGCTCTTGCGCCTGCACAACAAAGAGCAGACGACCACCCTCTTCGCGACGCAGCACTCCAAATCCAGCCATCACAAATTCGCCACCCACAGACTCCGTGTCGTGCTTAAGCTCAAACACGAACCTATCTATGGTAGCAGCCACCTCTATTTCACCCATTCCACGCTCCGCCAACAGCGAGCGCAAAACGCCATCATCCCTCTTTAGGAGCTCCGAAAAAAGTATCTCTCCGTGAGAGTCCTTAACCATAAAAGCGCCCACGCCTGGGATATTCAACCGACGATGGGTCTTTAGATATTGCGAAATTAGTTCTATCATCACAGCTTCAAAAGTGTAAACTTCTTGTTTTGAGGTCAAAAATAGTAAAATTATCGCTAAAATAAAAGTCAAAAAGCAGAAAATACCCTCTGCCCAAATAAATATTGTTCAAAGAGTTGCGTAGTTCAAAAATTATTAGCTACTTTTGTGGGGTGAAATTTCCGATGTAGCCGAGCTACATCGCCCGAAATTTTACAATGTAGCGAAGATGGATTTTTAATTTTATACCAAACAAACGATGAAAAATAAATATATCGACCTTATTGATCAGACATTTGACTTCCCACAAGATGAGTTCTCGGTGGAGGATAACGAACTCAACTTCCATGATATTCCACTCATGGATATCATCAAACAATATGGAACTCCACTCAAAATAACATACCTCCCCAAGATATCGCAACAGATAAATCGTGCCAAGCGAATGTTCAATGTCGCAATGGCAAAGGTGGACTACAAAGGGTCATATAACTACTGCTACTGCTCCAAATCGAGCCACTTTTCGTTTGTGATGGAGGAGGCTCTAAAGAATGATATACACCTCGAAACATCGTCGGCATACGACATCCACATCATCAAAGCGTTGTACGACGGAGGCATCTTCGACAAGGATAGATACATTATATGCAATGGGTTCAAACGCCCACAATATGTCGAAAATATTGCAACCCTCATTAACGATGGATTCGAAAATACGGTGACTGTAATCGACAATATGGACGAAATAGAACTCCTTGATGCTGCGATAGATAAGCCATGTAAAGTGGGTATTCGTATAGCATCCGAGGAGGGTCCAAAATTCGATTTCTACACCTCTCGTTTGGGCATTCGCTACCACGAGATAATCGACTTCTACAAAAATAAAATCAAGAAGAATAAGAAGTTTCAGCTCAAAATGCTCCACTTCTTTATCAATACAGGAATCAAAGACACCGCCTACTATTGGAACGAGTTGTCGAAGTGCCTTAATGTATATTGCGAGCTAAAAAAGATATGCCCAGAGCTAGATAGTCTCAACATCGGAGGTGGCTTCCCTTGCAAAAACTCACTCAACTTCGAGTACGATTACGAGTACTTGACCGAGGAGATTGTGGCACAGATTAAACACATCTGCGAGCAAAACAGCATCGACGAACCAAATATATTCACCGAATTTGGCTCATTCACCGTAGGCGAAAGTGGAGCATCATTATTCTCGATTGTCAATCAAAAGCAACAAAACGACCGCGAGTTTTGGTATATGATAGACTCATCGTTCATAACTACTCTGCCCGACACATGGGGTATCAACCAACGATACATCATGCTTGCAATCAACAACTGGGACAAGGAGTATCAACGAGTTTTCTTGGGCGGACTAACCTGCGATAGCGAGGATTTCTACAATGCGGAGTCACACACAAACGCCATATTCCTACCCAAACTAGAGGCTAACAATCCGCAATACATCGGATTCTTCCACACGGGGGCATACCAAGAGTCACTCGGAGGTTTTGGAGGCATTCAGCACTGCTTAATCCCTGCACCCAAGCACATAATCATCGACCGCGACAAAGGCGACTCGGAGTACTACACCCGACTATTTGCTAAGGAGCAGTCATACAGATCTATGATGAGGATTTTGGGGTATTAACGTGGGTTCGAAAATAAGAAAACCCTCCTGATTCGCTTTGTATATTATTGCTTTTGAAGGGTTTTTCTTATTCTCTCTCCTCGTTAATTATATTCTACCCCCAAGCCCCATCCCTTGGGGAGTGGGGCTTAGTCGCTAATGCTCCCTAATTTTATATCAGTTGCACGACACCGCGCATTTACTCACCAAAAAACAAAAAAAATATCCCCGAAATTGACGGCAATGTGGACAAAAATGGTTGGTAAAACCGCTGTAACACATTGATATACAAAAAGATTGATTACCTTAAATGAAACGTGTTTCATTTAAGGTAATT
>JBCQUV010000029.1:0-20546 GCA_047173765.1 Rikenellaceae bacterium | reverse complement strand
GAGAGTTTTACCTCTCTTTCCTCTCTGAAAAAATATTTTATCTCATTCTCTGCAACTTCCCAATTCCTCAGTTGCATTTACAAGTTGAATTCAGGATTTAAAATATCAATCCCAATCGAATTGATAAATTTTGATATTTTAAATTATCTGTAACCTCGCTAAAATCAGACATAAAATTAAGACCTACTAGGAAATGACCAATCTCAACATTAGCACCAATATTATATCCCATTGCAAAACGTCCCCATTTATTATCACCCATATCATCTTTATCATAATAATCTAACCGCTCTGTAGAATCATAAGTTCTACCCGAAGAGTATGTTTTCTCTACTGTATACTCCTCCTTTGCAGTCATACCAACTCTGAAATTTACACCTGCACTTGGCACAAAAAACGCGTTTTCAGATAATCGCGCTCGATAAGATAGTCCTAGAGGTATATTCATAGATACGAATGTAAATTTATAATCTTTATAATAATCATTATCATCATTCTTGTAGCGACCATACGTAAATCCCCATCCCCAATCAAGGTATATAGGACGCTCATGATTTTTACTAATATTGAAACTAAATATTTGTCTCGCAGAAAATCCTTTCATATCAAGGTTTGCATCGCTATCCTCAGTATTTTTCAACTTCGACATGTCATACGACATTATAATCGATATATATGACGAAGAATATGTTGTTTCTGCCTCCTCGCTCGACTGCTCTACGACTTCTTGAGTCTCTGTAGCCTCCGACTCCTTTGGGGTTTCTGCCACCTCTGTTACTTTTGTCATTTTTGATGTTCTTGATGCAAATCTTTTTGTTCCTTGCGCCAAAGCCATTGATGTTGCGAATAGTGTAACAATAAGTGTAAGTATATATTTTTTCATTTTCGTAATGTTTTTATTGATAAATAATCTCTTTGAAAACAGAGCAAGATGTCATTCTACTTGTTCCCGATGATGAATACAATATACTGCAATTATCACATTTCAAAATGCTATAACTACTATTCTTTTTAGTTACAAGAGTTGTAATACTGCTTGCACTCTTTAATGCACTCTCTAATGTTTTTTCTAAATCCTCTATCTCATCCATTAAGTCAGCACAACTCCCTGTATTACCTTTTAATGCCTCTTTTGTATATTGTTCATCCAACGCTGCCAGTTGAGTACCATATCCCGCAATGGTAGAACCTGTGTCATCAGAACTATTCGGATTAAGTGGCATTGCTCCACTTGCAAATGTTCCACAAGTTATTTTTGTGAGAGATTCATCGTGAAAAACGTAACCACCATTATGATAAGGAAAGGATAATACTGTTAAATTATCGCAATTCCGAAAATTAACAGACCCACTGCTTAGTTTAGAGAATGTCACAGATGTAAGAATATTGCATCCTGAGAAGTCATTAGCACAATAAGAGATTATACCACTAGTCCCCGAAAGAGATTCAAGATTAGCAAACACCAATGAGATACGCGTTTCAGGTGCATTTTCATAAATAGTCTTTAACTTATTAACAAAACTCTCTAACTCGGATGTTGAAATACTTTCATCAACAATACTCCAAACACTTTCCGAGGGATAGTCATAAGTAGATATATCACTAATACTAATTTCGTAACCAGATACACTCTCATCATCCTTATCACACCCCACAAATCCCACGCTCACTGCACAAATAAGTGCCATCAAAATCAATTTAAATTTCTTCATTTATTTTTTTTGTTTTTTGCGCCTCGCCCCAAAAGCAATTTGTAAAAGTTTCTTCATTATGACACACAAAAAAAAGCGTGGGACAATACCTTTTTATTTGTTTTTCTGAGGTCTTCGACTACCTATTCCACCAAATAAATGAGTAAAGCCCACGGCAGAACCGTGAGCGTTTACACTTTACTCTAGGTGGATTTTGAAATTGTCGAAGTTTCAGAAAAACCAGATTAAAGCTAACCGCTAAATATGTATGCTCCGCTTGCGCAAAATCTTTTGCCCCAGCAGAGAGTATGTTCTGTTCTTTTTTATTTTACCATAGGCTATATATATTTTTTTGCAAATATATATAATTAATTCTATTTATTGTATATTTCGTTCAATATTTTTGCCAATCGCAAACCGCCGTTGCGGAGTTGTGTTTCGAGTGGAATTTGAAATTTGTCGCGATAGTCGTAGTTTATCTCCTTATTACGCTTGGCATCTTTATATATATCGACAGCTATAGCGTATGACTCCGAGAACCAATCCTTGGGAGTGCCCTGCGTCACTAGCTGTTGCTCCTGCACGGAGAGCCTGTCGATTTGCAAAGCCCACTCCGTGTAACTCCACGAGTGCACCCTATCTATGAGTTTACTATCCCAAATTACGTGTAGGTTTGTCGCCTCCCAGAAAAAGACCATCGGCAGAGTGTTTCCACCCCTATCTTCTTTGCGCCCTGCGTGCATGGGGCAGTGCAAATCACCCACCAAATGAATCAGCATCTTCAGAGCAAAGGTGTGCTCCGCCTCCGATAGGGAGTTATCTCTCAAACGAGTGGTCATCTCCTCCACTGCCCACACCACATCACCCTCCTTTGGGGTGGGTGTCTGCTTAGGGGTTGAATCCTCCTCTACATTGCGATAGTGCCACGGAGCGGTATACTCATGCTCTTTGGTGTACTTTGCCGAATCAGCCCAGTTGCTCCAATATACCATCGAATAGCCCGACAGTAATCTATCCACCTGAGCTTGTGCCTCCGCAGAGAGATGCTGCTGAGCTACACAAGCTATAATATCGTGCCCCTTCTGCCCCCAAGCCGCTGCATTAAATACAACGGCAAGAGATAGAAGTACGGATATTATCGCCCTACGCCACATATTTTATTGATTCATCGTAGCCAAAAACTCCTCGTTTGAGTCCGTAAGGCTCATCTGCTTTTGGAGGAACTCCATAGACTCCACGGTGTTCATGTCGGCTAGGTACTTTCTAAGTATCCACGTACGGCTCAACACCTCGCGAGGGAGCAACAAGTCGTCACGGCGTGTACCCGACGAGGTAACGTCCACAGCAGGGTATATGCGCTTGTTTGATAGCTTTCTATCCAACTGCAACTCCATGTTTCCTGTACCCTTGAACTCCTCAAAAATCACCTCATCCATTTTAGAACCTGTATCTATGAGTGCCGTAGCGATGATTGTGAGCGAGCCCTTCTCCTCGGTGTTACGTGCCGCACCAAAGAAACGCTTTGGTTTGTGCAGAGCATTAGCATCCACACCTCCCGACAAAACCTTACCCGATGCTGGTTGCACAGAGTTGTAGGCACGAGCTAGGCGAGTGATAGAGTCCAAGAATATCACCACATCGTGACCACACTCAACCATTCTTTTAGCCTTCTCTAAGACCATCTCCGCCACCTTCACATGGCGAGAAGCTTGCTCATCGAAGGTAGAGGCCACAACCTCCGCTTTGACGTTGCTTGCCATCTCGGTCACCTCCTCTGGCCGCTCATCTATGAGCAACACAATCATATACGCCTCGGGGTTATTATCCGCTATGGCGTTTGCTATTGACTGCATAAGCATTGTTTTACCCGTTTTGGGTTGTGCCACGATTAGTGCACGCTGACCCTTACCAATAGGTGAGAATAGGTCGATGATTCTGTTCGATATGGAGTTGTGTCCATTACCCGTGAGCTTGAATTTCTCGCTCGCAAAGAGTGGAGTCAAATATTCAAACTGCACTCTATCCCTTATATATTGAGGCTCCAAACCATTTATTTGGTTCACTTTAACAAGTGGAAAATATTTCTCCCCCTCCTTGGGTGGGCGGATAAGTCCACTCACGGTGTCACCAGCCTTGAGTGCAAACATCTTGATTTGGCTTGGCGACACATACACATCGTCTGGAGAGTTAAGGTAGTTGTAATCTGCCGAACGCAAAAATCCATATCCATCGGGCATAACCTCCAATACACCCTCGCCTGCTATTACGCCTGTGTAGTCATCTTTGGTGATAACCTCTGTTTGTGGCTCTAAAGCAGGTTGTTGGCTGTTTTGTTGATTGTGGTGGTGGTTCTGATTTTGCTGGCGATTCTTATTGCGCTGATGTTTATTTTGCTGTCTTTGAGACTCTTGTGGTTTAGATACCTCGGGTGCATCCTCTGAAGTCTCTGGGGTAGTAGAAACCTCTGAAGTAGTTGAAGTCTCTGGTGTTGATTGCATCACCTCCTCGGGCTTTGACACTCGGGGGCGACGACCTCTTTTATTTTTTTGCTCTGAGGCTGGAGCTGTCTCTGCAACTGGAGCTAACTCCTCTGCTTTGGGTGCAGGAGCAGCTTCACTCTTAGGTTTGCGACCACGACGTGGTTTTGGGGGAGCTACCTCCGCATCTGTGCCTGACGATGCTTCAACTCCATTAGATGATGTTGCCAACTCTTTGATTTGAGCAAACAAATCCCCTTTGCGTATATTTACATTCCTGATACCAAGGCTCTTGCCAATAGCTTTAAGTTCGGCGAGGCTTTTGCCCTCCAGTGCCGTTAAATCTTGCATATAATAAAATGATTGTTGTCTTTTGAGAAGATGGCTCAAGAACAAGCCACCATTTGAATTACTATGCAAAGATAGTGCTTAAAAGCAGAAAAACAAAGAATAGTTAAAAAATATAGCTCTTTTAACCCCTATTCACCTGCCGTAGTCGCCACTGCCCACGATGTTTGCGCCCAATCAGTGCGCAACACATCACTCGGATCGCTAGTCGATACACCCCAATATTTGTCGGAGTAGACGTAAACGTACACCGCATGTTTTTTAAGATTCGTGAAGAAATAGTCGGTATGATACCTCGACTCCTCGGGGAAAGCAGATGACATAACACTCTCAAACTCCGCTAACAGATCGGAATCTGTACACGCTTGGGATATATAATCCCCCAAATCGCAAAATATATTATTGGTCAATTTCTCGTAGCACTGCACATCATCAATATCGACATCTTCGACCCCAGCCTCGTTTATGCTACGCACCACATTCGCCAAATCATCGAGATAGGAGGTCACACAGTGAGCCACCGTAGCGTATGGCGAGCTACTAGAGCTCTTATAAGCGTTATAATATGCGTAGCACGCACCATTCAAATCTGCCGTTGCGCCATCATCCTCAAAGAGCTCGGGCAAAACTACTTGATATGGGAATCCATTGCCCATAACCTCGCTAGGCGATGCTATGACATTTTCGCACACATCCTTCAACTCATACAGAGTCTCGATATTCGACATCAAACACATATCGAAAAGGAGGTAGCCGTAGGTTGTGGAGGTGGCATCCAGAGCCGAACGCAGCTCCGTGATATCCATATATCCATCGGTCGAAACCCCCATATATCGTGTGAGACCCTCCTGCTCCTGCTCGAAACTTAGTTGCCACGATGTAGAGCCGCTGCCGACAGATGACCTTACAGATGCCAAATCAGTCCAATTCTTAAAGACCCACCCTGTGCCGTGCCCGCTAAATACAATGTTATATGTTTTGGCCGAAGCAAATGACTTCACCTTATTCAACACCATCGTCATACGCTCCTCACTCAACGATTCATTGCTACCATAGGTGACTATTGGATCAGAGTAGCACACTCCATCCTTCTCATACAACTCATAAAGTTCTGCATCCGAATACCCAGGAATAAAAACAAACAATCGACCATTACTACCCAGTGCGCCACCAGCAATTGCCGATTTCACATCGGGGATGTTATGATACAGATATGTAGACCTCAAATCCGTACCCATAAAATACATTATCGTCACCTGCTCACACTCCGCCAGATTGGCACGTGGAGAGGTGTAATCATCCCCCTTCTGGCACGACACAAGAAGGGTTGCTACTAATATATATAGGTAGAGTATTCGACGCATTAGTTTTTATTTGTAGACTTTGGGCTTTAGGTTATTAAACTGCCATGTCCTATCACGCTTGTATGTGACACTATCTGGTTTGTACATATATACCCTACTAAAATCGAAATATTGACCCTTGAGCTTTTTGCCATCCACCTCCACAGGGGTGGTGAGTGGCAGATACTGGACATCACGACTTATAACCAAAGGCTTGGATGTGGTGTAGCCCTTAGATGCCATCAAATCCACAGCGTGGTCGAACATCAAAATATGCTTGGGTGTCTTTTCCTTAAGTCCATCGCCAGACGAATCTATGGTAGCCAATATCTTCTCTACCCTATCAAAAGCCTCTCGCTCCTTGATTTTGTCGCCCAATGCACCATAGGCATACGCCAATATATTCCACACCTTGGGGTTGAAGGGGTCACGCAGCAACACCTTGTCGGCAATGGAGATTATCGACTCTAGGGTCTCCACCTTTGGTTTCTCGACATCTATCTGCGAGGTTAAATCTAGGAGAGTTGCCAACTGCGAATTTGCAGCCAGAGGCTTATACTCCTCTTGGTATATATAGCCATAGTATAGGTAGTGATACTGCTCGGGGGTGAGCTTTATGTCGCCCATCTCGAACTTCACCATCAGGTCGGCATAGTAAAAATCGCCCGTAGGGTCGGTGATTTTATCCAACACATCCTCCTCCACAGGGGTTTTTGCCCACAGCAATGTGGGCACAATTAACGCTATGACTAAATATTTTTTCAACATAAATTATCGACTTGCAATTTTAGTGCAAATCATACTTTTCGATAAGGGTCTTAAACTTTGCCGCCAATTCGGGAGTTCCCGACACTAGAGGCAGACGCATGCGGTCACCAATGATTCCCATAGCCGACAATGCACACTTTACTCCCGTGGGGTTACCCTCCGCAAACAGAGCATCTACCGCATCGGCCATCTCCTCATATAGAGTCTCCGCCTCAGCATACTTACCCTCTTTGGCGAGGTTCATGCACTTCATAAATTTGGTAGGAAAGGGGTTTGCTGCAACCGAAATCACACCATCACCACCTCGGCGCATTATATCCACCGCAATGCCATCATCACCAGCCAACACCAAGAATCCCTCGGGACGCTGATCTATAACGCTTTGAATCTGCTCAATATTGCCCGATGCCTCCTTCACGCCAATCACATTGTCGAAATCACGTGCTATGCGGAGTGTAGTCTCCACGGTCATATTCACACCCGTGCGACCTGCGATGTTGTATAGGATAATCGGAAGTGGCGAATTCTCCGACACCACTTTGAAGTGTTGATACAACCCCTCCTGCGAAGGTTTGTTATAGTAAGGTGTAACGCTCAATATTGCATCTGCTCCTCGTAGGTCAAACTCACGTAGTTGGTCTAACACTTCGGATGTAGAGTTTCCGCCCACACCCATAACCAGTGGCACACGACCAGCAACATGGTTGGTGATATACATTGCAATCACTGCTCGCTCGGGCATATACAGTGTTGGTGTTTCGGCCGTGGTACCAAGTGCCACGATGTAATCTACACCGCCCTCGATAACGTAATCAATCATACGTGCCAACCCTTCGTAATCTACTCGCCCATCGGGCGTAAATGGAGTCACCATTGCAACTCCTACTCCGCTCAAATTCTTCATTGTTATATATTTGTTTAATTTATCCTATATCTAAAACAGGCTACCCTGTATAGCTTGCTCTGCGCCCTGCACATCACTCTGCGGCTCATCCGCTATCATCGTGAGCAATTCCTGCTCCGTTATAATCTTAACCCCCAACTTTTCGGCTTTTTGCAACTTTGCGGGTCCCATATTCTCGCCTGCGACCAAAAAATCCACATTCTTGGATACTGCTGCCAGCATCTTACCTCCGTGGCTCTCAATCATAGCCTTTAGTTCGTCACGACTATGCTGCGCAAATTTACCTGAGATTACGAAGCTACGACCGCTCAAACTCTCAGAGAGCTTCTGCTCCCTTTGCGCCTCCATTTGAACCCCTGCTGCTCGCAGTCGCTCGATTATTGTGCGGTTGTCTGCATCGGCAAAGTAATCCAAAATCGAGTCCGCAATCTTCTCTCCCACCTCTTGTGCCTCCAACAATTCATCCCTCGATGCCGACATCACACGCTCCATAGTGTCGAAGTGCGAGGCTATATACTTAGCTGTGGTCTCGCCCACAAATCTAATTCCAAGACCAAAGAGCACTCTCGAAAATGGAACATCCACCGCCGAACTCCTCACGCTCGCTATGATATTCGCCACCGACTTTTCGCCCAAACGAGGCAACCCAACAAGCTGCTCACCCCTCAATGAGTACAAATCGGCAATATTCTCGACCAAACCATTCTCAAACAACAGCTCCACAGTCTCATCGCCCAAGCCATCAATATTCATCGCCTTGCGACGTATGAAGTGAATTATGCGACCCAATATCTGCGGACGACAATGGCTCTGGTTAGGGCAGTAGTGTTTCGCCTCACCCTCATATTTTATAAGCTCCGTGCCGCACTCTGGGCACTTGGTTATATACTCAAATGGTACACTACCCTGCTCACGCCTCGAAAGCTCCACCCCCGTAATCTTGGGGATTATCTCACCGCCCTTCTCGACATAGACCATATCATTCAATCTAATATCGAGCATAGCTATCTGCTCCGCATTGTGCAGAGATGCCCTACGCACGGTTGTTCCAGCCAGTGCCACAGGCTCCAAATTCGCCACTGGAGTTATAGCCCCCGTGCGACCCACCTGAAAATCTACGCTCACAATGCGAGTGAGTGCCTGCTCCGCCTTGAACTTATATGCCACAGCCCATTTAGGAGCTTTGGCTGTGTAGCCCAACTCTCGTTGTGACTTATAGTCGTTCACCTTTATAACTACCCCATCCGTAGCGAATGGCAAATTAATTCGCTCCGTGTCCCAATAGTTTATAAATTCATCTATCTGCTCCACGCTGCGGCACAACTTGCGACAATCCGAGACTTTGAATCCATACCCCACAGCCGCCTCCAAACTACTCCAATGCGAATCGAATGGAAGCCCCTCGCCCACAATTTGGTATAGCATGCAATCCAACCCACGTGATGCCACCACAGCCGAGGATTGTTGCTTGAGACTTCCTGCCGCTGCATTTCGAGGGTTCGCAAATGGAGTCTCCCCTTCCACCTCACGCTCTGCGTTCAACCTATCAAACGATGCATAGGGCATAAGTATCTCGCCACGAATCTCGAAAAACGGAGGATACGCCCCCATTAGTTGCAGAGGAATCGAGCGAATAGTACGCACATTGCGAGTAACATCGTCGCCTCGCGAACCATCACCACGAGTCACAGCACGCCTAAGCGCACCATCCTCGTAGGTCAAAGATATAGCCGTGCCATCAAATTTTAGCTCACACACAAACTCCACATCGCCCACTTCGCGCTGCGCCTTGGTCACAAAGTCGTGCAACTCCTCAAATGTGTATGTGTTGCTGAGCGACAACATAGCAAACCTATGCTCCGCCGCCACAAACTCACTAGACAGGTCGCAACCCACCCTTTGAGTTGGAGAGTTTGGGTCTGCCTCCTCGGGGTGTAAAGCCTCCAAATCCTGTAACTCTCGAAGGAGCTTATCGAAATCGAAATCGGATATTTCGGGGGCGTTTTCGACGTAATACTTATGGTTGTGGAAATTGAGCAATTTGCGCAACTCCGCTATTTTTTTGTGCATAATATATCTGTATAACGCTCGTAAAGGTAACTATTTTCACCGAAAGTGAGAAATTATCGCAAATTTTTTTTCACAAATTTTATCAATATTCAAATTTTGCTTATACTTGCAGAAAATTTAGAAACACATAAGAGGTAAACTTTATAAAATGGCACTAAAGAAAGCACCAAAAAGACGATTGGTAACGAGTCTAAACAATCTACCAGCAGATATTCTTGCGCTGGTTAATGAGAAGTATTCGGATGGTTACACAGACGCAATGATGAGAATTGACAAACCCAATGGCGACTTCTTCTATGCGGTACCCTTCGAGACCAAGGAGATAGATTATCTAGTAAAGATAAATGTCAAAGTTGATGTCAAAGGTAGCAATGATGACAAAGACATATTCGATGATGACCTAAAAGGGGCAGATGACATCCCAACCGAAGAGGAAGAGGAGAATGAGCCACGCACTCGTCGCCGTTCGACAACCACTAGCGAGTTTGATGACGACGACGACATGTAGTCAAGCTTCTACAAGCTTCTAAGCAATTATAAATTCAAGCTATCGAGACCTCGTACTTTCGCGTATGAGGTCTCGATTGTTGCATAGTCTCAATACCCTATGTGATAATTTATTTATAAAACATTAATATTTAGTGTCGCTTTTTCATTAATTTTTCATATCTTTGAGGGCAAAACACTTTTGCTTTGCGAATTTTGTAAGGTATAAATTTTATTAGATACAACAGAACATGAAAAAAGTAGATGTGATTCTTGGATTGCAATGGGGCGACGAAGGTAAAGGCAAGGTAGTCGATGTATTGACACCCAATTACAAAGTCGTAGCTCGCTTTCAAGGAGGACCAAACGCAGGACACACTCTCGAATTTAATGGCGAGAAGTATATCCTCCGCTCAATTCCATCAGGAATATTCCAAGGAGACAAAGTAAACATCATCGGTAACGGTGTGGTATTAGACCCAATTCTCTTCCGCGAAGAGGCTGAGGCATTGGCTAAAAGCGGTCACGACCTCACTAAGCGTCTATACATTTCGAAAAAGGCTCACCTTATACTACCAACTCACCGTTCTTTGGATGCCGCTAACGAGGCTGCCAAAGGTTCTGGTAAAATTGGCACTACAGGCAAGGGTATCGGCCCCACATACACAGACAAAATTAGCCGCAATGGGGTTCGTGTAGGCGATATTTTCTTGAACTTTACGGAGATTTACAACGCAGCGAAATCACGCCACGAGCGAATCCTCAAATCCCTAAACTACGACTTCGACATCACGGAGTTGGAGGCTAAGTGGATGGATGCTATCGAATATCTCAAAAGCTTCACAATCATCGACTCGGAGCACGAAATCAATGCAATCCTAAAGCGTGACGAGACAATTCTTGCAGAGGGTGCTCAAGGTACACTTTTGGATGTTGATTTTGGTTCATATCCATTCGTTACATCGTCAAACACAGTGTGTGCTGGAGCTTGCACAGGTTTGGGTATTGCGCCTAACAAAATTGGCGAGGTGTTCGGAATCTTCAAAGCATACTGCACACGTGTGGGTAGTGGTCCATTCCCTACGGAGTTGTTCGACGAGGATGGCAAAAATATGCGTGACATAGGTCGTGAGTATGGTGCCGTAACTGGTCGTGAGCGCAGATGCGGTTGGTTGGATATGGTGGCGCTGAACTACGCTATTATGGTCGATGGCGCAACTCAACTCATAATGATGAAGTCTGACGTTCTGAACGACTTCGACACCATCAAAGTAGCTGTGGCATACGAGATTGATGGCGTGCGCACCGAGAACTTCCCATACACCGTAGAGGGCGAAATCAAACCTATATACAAAGAGTTTAAGGGTTGGAAGTGCGACATCTGCAACGTGCGCAACTACGACGACTTCCCAGCAGAATTTAAAACTTACGTAGAGTTTATCGAGGAACAAACTGGAGTACCTATCAAAATCATATCTGTAGGTCCAGACCGTGACGAAACTATTGTGAGGTAAAACTCTAAAGACAAATAATACAAAGCCTCACACTATTGAAAAGTGTGAGGCTTAATTTTCACATACACAATGAAACAACTCATTATCTTTATATTTGCCATACCTGCTGCACTACTATCATCGTGCGGATTGTCCGAGAACAAAGTCCTAGATATTCTAAACAATGGCGAGGCGATACCAGCTACATACAAAAATATGACAATCCTCGACAGCAAGGCTGGATATTGGATAGGCAACACAGACCAATTCAACCATGGCGGAAAGTGGACAAAAATCAGAACCGACGAAGATATTACCAAAACTCACAACCTCACAATTCCTGCGGTGAACAACATTGCCCCCAATTCCAAACTCATAGACCAAAATGGCAAGTCGGTATATGTGCACAATCGCTACGGATGCCGTGGTTGCAACTACTGCTACCAAAGGCTCAAAGAGTCCGAAATCGTGGAGTATCGCATAGTAAAGGGCGAACTTGACACCTCCGAAAACCTCCGAATCGCAACTGCTCTAACACCCAAAGGCAAAGAGCTTCAACTCATAACCGAAGAGACCAAATTATTTCAAGACACCGAAAGCCAAATCTTCATAAAGGTCGCAGAGTATGTTTTCACCAAAGTAATATCTATGACTCAAGAGGGCAAATCTGCCACTGCAACGGTGGAGTACTACATTGATTACACCCCATACAGCGAAGCCCTAGGAAAAGAGGACACCCCAAAATCAATCGCAGAGTTCCAATTCAAGAAAGAATCTGAAGGATGGGTGGTTGAGATGTAAAAGTTGGGACTATTAGGACTGCCTCACGCCGGCGGGCGGTGCGAAGCCGCACGGGCAGTTTTTATTGCGCTTTGGGCTTAGAACTTTGCAAGTTCTAAGATTTATCAAGAGGTTATTTTGGTTCAAATGAATTTGACCAAAATAACCTCTTGATAAATTTATCGAACACACTTCGTGTGTCCAAACCCAAATCGAGGACAGACACAGAGTCAAATCAAAGTGTCAGATTAAGGTATGACCAAAAAATAGGTTGATGATACTATCCGTAGCGTGTAACCTCGATTTGGGTCGGATACCTGCAAGGTGTCCGACCCAAAGCGCAATAAAAACCGCCCGTGCGGCTTCGCACCGCCCGCCCGGCGTTAGGGCAGTCCAGAAACTACAACCAACTACTTCTTATTAGCAATCAACCACTCAGCGATTTGCACAGCATTAAGAGCTGCACCCTTCTTGATTTGGTCTGCTACGCACCAGAAAGTTAGACCGTTGTCTGAGGTGATATCCTTGCGGATACGACCAACATAAACTGGGTCCTTACCTGCTAGGAACAATGGCATTGGGTACTTCTTCTCCTGTGGCTCATCCATTAGGATTACACCCTCCGCCTTAGCAAATGCCTCACGAGCTTGCTCTGGAGTCACTGGATCTACAGTCTCAACCCATACAGACTCTGAGTGAGCACGCATAACTGGCACACGTACGCAAGTTGCTGACACCTTGATATCTGAGTGCATAATCTTGCGAGTCTCGTTAAACATCTTCATCTCCTCCTTGGTGTAGTCATTCTCGGTGAATACATCTACTTGAGGAATCACGTTATATGCCAATTGGAATGCGAACTTGTTGATTGTTGGCTCCTCACCACGGCTCAACTGCCCTTGTTGCTCTACGAGCTCATCCATAGCTGCGGCACCTGCACCACTTGCTGATTGGTATGTCGATACACGTACACGTGTGATATGCGAAATCTCCTCGATAGCCTTCAACGCTACAACCATTTGGATAGTTGTACAGTTAGGGTTAGCTATGACGTTGCGTGGAGCATCCAAAGCATCCGTAGGATTCACCTCAGGCACTACCAATGGCACATCTACGTCCATACGGAATGCACTAGAGTTGTCAATCATCAAAGCTCCGTGCTTAGTGATAGTCTTTTCGAACTCCTTAGATGCCGAAGCACCTGCCGATACCAACGCAATGTCGATACCCTTGAAATCGTCACCATGTTGCAACAACTTCACAGTCAGCTCCTGACCCTTAAACATATATTTGCTGCCTGCACTTCTTGGTGAACCAAAAAGTACTAGCTCATCAATTGGCAAATTTCTCTCAGAGAGAATACTCAAAAATTCTTGTCCTACTGCGCCACTTGCGCCTACAATAGCAATCTTCATCTTTTCTTACTTAAAATTCTTATTAGTTATTATTATCCTTTTTCTACTCAAAAAATTCACTCTCCGTAGTGGTGGTGGTAGTAGTCACACTATACCCCGACACTTCGTCATCCTCCTCGTCACAATTATACTCTGGCATATCGGCAGGTCGCTTGAACTTATCCTGCTTGGTTATGCCCAATGATTCATTAGCATAGACTCTATTGAGGAACTCACCCACGATAGGCAGAGCCATAACGCTACCCTCGCCTCGTGCTTCGAGATGCACAACTTGATCTTCGCCACCAACCCACGAACCCATCACAAGCTTAGGCAATACACACATAAACCACGCATCACGGTTCTTTTGCGATGTTCCAGTCTTACCACCAACCTCTACGCCACTCATTCCATACGCCCAATTCATGCGAGCTGCTGTTCCGCCCTTCACCACATTTTGCAACATTTCGAGCATCGTATATGCAGTCTTTTCGGATATTGCATCCTGCGATGTGGGTACAAATGACGCTATGAGGTTGCCTTGCCTATCCTCTATGCGAGTCACAAATATTGGATCTATATGCACACCCTCGTTTGCGAAAGTTGTGTAGGCACTAACCATCTCATACACATTGGATTCTGCCACACCCAGACACATTGCTGGCACAGGGTCTATGTAGCTCTTGATTCCGACATTGTGTATAAAATCCGCCACCGCACGAGGCTGCTTAGCTTGTTTCATAACCCACGTGGAGTAGTTGTTGCGACTACGAGCCAAGCCCCAGCTCAAAGGGTGCATAACACCATCATAAACCACATTGCCCGACTCTTTGGGTGACCACGCAGTACCATTGGATGTCTCGATTGTCACAGGCAAATTGGGGACTTTGGTGCAGGGGGTAAACCCTAGGTGATCTATGGCAAAGGTGTATATAAATGGCTTGATTGTAGAGCCCATTTGACGCTTACCCTGCTTAGCCATGTCGTACTTAAAGTAGCGGAAATTTGTGCCTCCAACATACGCCTTAAGGTGCCCAGTTTGAGGCTCAATAGCCACAAAACTCGCCCTCATCATCGCCTTTTGGTGGAGTATTGAGTCACGAGGAGTAAGCAGCGTATCACGCACGCCCTTATACGTAAAGAGCTTCATATTGCGCTTTTTGTCGAAACTCTTAAGGATTTCCGCCTCGCTGATATCGGCCTTCAGCATCTGAATATATCTATCCGAATAGCGAATAGCATTCTTTATGATAGACTCCTCCAGTTCGGGCTCAGCATCCACAAATATTGTTTTGTTGCGCTTAACTTGAGCATCCATCATTGGCTGTATGGTGTTTGCCATCTGCTTCTGCATAGCCTCCTCGGCGTATCGTTGCATCGAACTATTTATGGTGGTGTATATCTTTAGTCCATCACGATATATGTTATAGCTCGTGCCATCAGCCTTTGTGTTTTTGTGGCACCAGCCATATATTGGGTTTTCGTCATACTGCTTTAGAGCCTGCTCATAATCCCACTTATAGTAGTATTGTTTGCGCTCTGGACGCTTAGCGTTCATCGTCAAGCGCAACATCTCTCTGAAGTATGTGGCCTGTCCCAAGTTGTTCGAAATTGGAGAGTAATCCAACACAATCGGAAGTGCCGACAATGAATCGCACTGCTGCTGCGTTATCGCTCCGCTCTTTGCCATGCGATTAATCACCACATTGCGACGCCTCAGGGAGTTGTCGGGATTCACCACTGGAGAGTATCGAGTCGGTGCATTCACCACACCCACCAACACCGCAGCCTCTTGGATTGAGAGCTCCGAAGGTAATTTATTGAAGAATGTCTGCGCCGCAGATTTCACTCCAAAGGCATTTGAGCCATACTCCACAGTGTTCAAATACATGGCGGCAATCTCCTCCTTGGTGTAGTTGTACTCCAATCTGGATGCCGTAATCCACTCCTTGAATTTAGCCACTATGAGTTGCCCAATTCTCTTGATTTTTGATTGTTTATTGTCGGTGTTGCGTGGAAAAAGATTCTTGGCGACCTGCTGAGTAATGGTCGAACCACCACCCTGCGATGAGTCTCGCATAGCTATAGTTTTGATTCCGACTCTAAACAGCGATGGGATATCTACTCCTCCGTGCGAACGGAAACGCTCATCCTCGGTCGAAATAAGTGCCGCAACGATTGGTGGCACTACATGACCCCGCAACAATATGTTCGATGTTGAATCGCTTGCAAACAACTCGTCGTACTGCATATACGAGCGATTTTCGATGTAAAACGAACCGATAACCTCGCCCTCCTCGGAGTATATTTCGGTGGCAATATTACTCTTTGGGTTCTCCAACTCTTCGAACGTGGGGAGATGCCCAAACAGACCTAGACCTGTGAGGGTGAGCATCAACAACAATACCACAGCAGGAGTCAAAGCAGCTACCCATAGCCACTTGATTCCCTTAGATATAACACTTCTTTTCGCCTTTTGACTCATAACTGGGCAAAGTTACGAAAAAATGTTGAAAAACACGAATGCCTATTCGAAAAAAGAGGAGTAAGATTAACGTGAGTTCGAAAATTCGAACTCATACCTTTTATGGAGCGTCAGCGACTAAGCCCCATCCCTAAGGGAGGGGGTTGGGGGTGGGGTAAAATATAATTAACGAGAGGAGAGAATAAGAAAACCCCTTCAAAAGCAACAATGTACAAAGAGAATCAGGTGGGTTTTCTTATTCTCTCCTCTCGTTAAGATTACAATGGCAGCGACAACCCCACCTCATAACTCAATGCACGCCCTTTGGGTTTATATATGGAGAACTCCACAGACGAGGTTCCAGCGGCTGGTATTCTAAAGAAATTTATATCCGCCACAACTCCTCCACCATAGGAGTATATGTGCTGTGTGTCACCCACATAGTCACCAAATTGAGCATACTCAAAACCACCTTTCAACCTTATGCGCTTGAAGTACATAAACCCCTCAATTCCACCCTCGGGGTACCACACTGGCAGTTGATAATCTGCCGAGAAAGCCACATAATCATTGGTTTCGACATCCGCCGTGGTGTAGCCTTGAGGCAATATATATACAGATTTGTACCCCAGCGGAGCATAGCCACTGACCCTATACCCTCCGACATTTGTTTGGTAACTTGCCGCCACAACAAGAGAGTTGTGAGGCATAACACCTGGCAGATATACTTTGGCGTAGCTCGAAAGTTGTGTACTAAAATCACTATTAGTGGGGTCGGTCGAGTAGCCCAAACTCATGTAGTAACCCAATTGAGTTGCAAAATCTCGATATGATGCACGTGCATAATTTCCAAATCCCACACCTAGCGACAATTTATTGAGCCAACTTCGATATACGATATCTCCATTGTCCAGAGCCTCATGCAGATCCAACACCATACCATTTGAGTAGTTCCACCCCGCCGACAGAGTCAATTGACGACTCCAATACCCCCGCTGAAAATACAGAGGCAGAGATGCCGAGACCGAAAACGAAAGGTATTTCGACATGGAATATTCGGGCTCAAAAGCTCCAAAAGAGTATATTTGCCTATCGCCACCATACGACACCCCAAAGCCCAAATTCACACCCCAACCCGTGTAGTACAGGGCTCCATTCACGAGCGACCCTTGGTCAAAATCGTAGCCATAGGATAGGTATCCTTCGCTCGACGATAGTTGATTTTGCGACAATATCGTAGCTCCTAATCCCACATCCACCATCTGTTCATCGAGGAGTTCATATATATTTATTCGTGCAGGAATCCAACTATGCGCATCGACTAAGTGGCTAGCTTTGGAGTATTTACGTTTGTTGCACGTGTGGCTCAACTCCACAGAGTCGGCTGGTGTAAATCGCACACTATCAATATTTATAAGTCCCAAATCCTCTCTTTCGGGGTTCACTTTATTGTGAGGAATATTACCAGGTGTGACTTCACCCACCGCCTCGCTAACCTTTTGGCGAGATAGATGATAACCATATTTGTCGTATGTTGTACCATATATATATTCGCCTTGGGGCACAGATGGCTGAAACGAACCATAGGTGGAGCTAGTGATTTGCGTCTCCACACCCGAAGCTATATCGAAACTGTGCATCTCATCTAGTCCCGACGCTATCGAGCCAAAATACAACACTCCGTCCTTAGCTCGCAAGTGGCTAATTGTTATATATCGACCCTCGTGCAGCTGCTCGAATCCATCCCCAGACTCCACGCCCAACCACATTCCGCTATCATCGGTGACTATGATATATAGTTTTTGAGTTTTATTATCCCAAGCCAAACCATGTATCTCGGCTGGGAATGCCACCCGAAGTCGCCTAAGCTCCTCTTCACCCTTGCGCTCCACGACCGTATATTGCCCATTTGGAGCATACTCCACATAGGCTACACGGGTTGCATCATCACCTAAAGCCTCGCCGTACAGAACCTTATTCACACCCCTAACCCTGCGTGAACGACCTTCGCTCAAATCCATATAACACAACTGCGAATTCACCCTCTCGTCGAACAACAAACTTCGCCTATACTCCGTCCACCACACACGCCCTGCGCCCATAGATGGACGAGTAGATACAGAGCCCGTTTTGAGCACGACCTCCTCTGTGTCACCACTCGAAAGCACAAATCTACTACTCTTGCTATATGATGTTTTGAGCGACAGAACGGCACTATCCGCCAATGGTATAGGGTGCGAATATATGGTGTAGTTGGTTGAATCCACCTTAGAGACTATCTGCGTAGAGTTTGGCACACTGCGCAGGGAATGCCAGAAATCGTTTAACTCGGCAAATGTCTCACGAGATAGGGTTTCGACATTGGTATCATAAAATTTGCGCAGACCAGAGGATGAGCTAAATACCAAATAGGGGCGACTAGTGGTATATTCCACAGCCTTATTCCACACATTTTCGCCATATTTCTGCTGTGCATAACTCATAAATTGGTAGCCAAACTGGTAGTGATTGGGGATATTTTGACGATAAGAACCACACAACCACTTATCTATATTTTTTTGGCTTAGCATCTCATCTCCTATGGCTCTATACTCCATAGTAAAACTTGGCTGCAAGGCTCGACCATAGGTGGACATTTGAGTCTCAATCATCACTGCATCACCCTCCAAAGCAAAGAGTGGCATAAAAGCCAAACCTATAGCAGAGCCTTGCTGCCCAAGTATATAGCTAAACGCCTTTATCCAACCGTTATTTAGGTTATTATACTGCACCGCATGCCTATATTCGTGCGCCACGAGTTGCTTGCTCCACAACATCGAATAGCTATCGGTGGCGGGTGTAGACAAAAATTCCACTCGTTTGGGCATCCACATCACAAGACCATTGGCCGAGAAATTTTCGGGGTGCATAACAAACGGAATATCCAACGGACCCTTGCGAAAACCATACGAAATATCACCCTGCACAGCATTTATGTAGCGAAGTACTCTGTGTGCCAATGCAGAGACTGTGTCGGGGTATATAACCTGCACCCCATCACCCTCGATTTTGCTCCACTTCATCGGAGCATCTGAACCCCACGAGTAGTACTGCGCCAAAGACTCTTCGGCGCATAGGGTGCATATTACAAAAAGTATGATTTTTAATATTCGCATAAGCTTAACCGCCTGCTCTCTTACATTTATATCCGCTTTTGGTGAGAATCTCCACCACTCTATCACGATGGTCTCCCTGCACAATAATCTCGCCATCCTTAGCGGCTCCGCCCACTCCGCATTTAGTCTTTAGTTCGCGTGCCAATGCCTTGAGGTCATCTTCCGACCCCACGAACCCCTTGACCATTGTTGCCACTTTGCCGCCTCTCTGTTTGCGGTCAAGCCACACTCTCAAATCTTGTTTCGATGGCTCCAGAGTCTCTGCATCTGAATCTTCAGCAGATTTATATTCGAAGTTCGGGTCAGTCGAATAGACCATACCCAAGCGTGATTTCCAATCGTTATTACTCATAATATTTCTAAATTATTGCTCAAATTTAGCGAAAATTATTATTTTTGCATGTATTCGTATGAAATTTATTTGTGCACCACACCACCTAAACCATGGAACACTCTATAACTCACACAATTAAGAGACTAAATCTCGTTGCCCCACGTGCTCAACGAGGTGAGCTCCCTAGCCCCTTGCCGCCCGACCCGAACCAAAAATTGGTGCGTGTATATGTTGAGGGTTATGAGGATGTTGCATTCTGGAGAGGTGTGTTCGACCACTTTTCAAATCCATATTTGCGTTTCGAAATTTCTGTACCCACACGCAAGGATCTGCCCAAGGGCAAGAAGATTCTGTTGAATATGATTCCCGAATCGTCACAAGAGCTAATTTTGTGTGTGGACTCCGATTTCGATTATCTGTTTCAGAGCACCACGCCCCAATCGCATGAGTTGAATAGTGCACCATTTATGTTTCACACATACACTTACGCCACAGAGAATTATCTGTGCTACGCTCCGTCGCTGCACAACGTATGCGTAAAGGCGACCAAAAACGACACTCGAATATTTGATTTCGAGACGTTTATGGCTAACTACTCACGAGCCATATACCCCGCATTTTTGTGGTACGCATTCTCGGCGCAACTCGCCTCCGAGAATATATTTATACTCGTAGATTTCAAAAACACAGTGCGCATAAACTACCTCGACATAAAAGATAATGGGGCAAATACCATATCGTGGGTCACTCGCAATGTGCGCCGTAAAGTTGCAGCATTAGCTGCTGCACACCCCGACATGGAGTCTCGAATGGCAGATTTCGAAGCTCGAATAACTAAA
>JBCQUV010000028.1:0-22400 GCA_047173765.1 Rikenellaceae bacterium | reverse complement strand
GGAGAGTTTTACCTCTCTTTCCTCTCTGAAAAAATATTTTATCTCATTCTCTGCAACTTCCCAATTCCTCAGTTGCATTTACAAGTTGAATTCAGGTCATAACAAATTCTACAAAACCATAAATCTGTTCAACTAAAATTATAATAATAAAAAAATATCCGTTGTAGGGCAAGATAGTATAAAAATAAAATAGACCAATAATCGTTTGATTATTGGTCTATTTTCTAAAGTCGGGGTACCAGGATTCGAACCTGGGACCCTCTGCTCCCAAAGCAGATACGCTAACCGGACTGCGCTACACCCCGAATTGGAAAGCCCGTTTTGAATTTCCGAGTGCAAATATATGACAAAAAAGTGGACTATCCAAATAAAATGGCATTATAATTTACTTTATGTTTATAAAAGCTCTACAACCTCAGCTCCAACGAATGATATTAGGTCATCTGGAGACACCTTAATCTGCATACCTCGTACCCCAGCACTTACATATATAACATCAAAATTTAGTGCCGTAGTGTGAAAAAACGTGGGGAATGGTTTTCGCATACCTACGGGAGAGCATGCGCCACGTATGTAGCCTGTGGTGGGCAACAACTCCTTCATGGTTATCATCTCTGCCGATTTGTTGGATGACACCTTGGCGGCAAGTTTCAAATTTAGCTCCTCACCACCAGGTATCAC
Organism: Rikenellaceae bacterium; assembly: GCA_047173765.1. Taxonomy (GTDB): domain Bacteria; phylum Bacteroidota; class Bacteroidia; order Bacteroidales; family Rikenellaceae; genus Alistipes. The sequence continues at coordinate 21,719 of JBCQUV010000028.1, read as the reverse complement.
GCATACAAAAATGCCTGTTCTGTCACCTCTCAACACCAATGTTTTGAACACTTGTGCTATATCTTCGCCCAGCTGTTCAGCTACATGAATTGCCGAAAGGTCGCTTTCATTCACCTCATAAGGTATTAGTTCATAGCGAATCGAGGCTTGGCTCAATAGTCTTGCTGCATTTGTTTTATTTAATTTTTTTGCCATTTTCGGTTGTGGGGTTCTCCATGATTTCGCGAGCCATATCTGGATTTGTTTTATCTTCGCCCGTGAGTATATATATAATCATGCCTGCATCCGAGGGGTCGAAGTTGTCTCCCTTTTTGACGCAAGTGCCAAGTCGTCCATACAGCCAATTCCAACTACCCTCCCTGTAGGCTGGGTTGTTGCGTGCTGGGGACTCTTTGACCCAATCATATCTACTCATTTTAGTGTATAGACCAATGTAATCTTCGCCCTTGTTTTGGTCTTTGATTTGTATGAATTTTGCGGAGCCACCCTCTGGTGTCCCAAATGCGCTCTGCATCTCTTTGAACCTCCACCCTGTGTGTTTATCCCAATCTGATTTGTATGGTCTGTCTGCGTGGTTGTTGTTCCATCCAGAGTGTGAGACTACGGATACATATTGCCGGCACTCCACATTGGCACGGCTAAGACCCTCGCCCACGACCTGCATAGGTCCTGCGGCGATTATAATTAGTGGATTATCCTTGGTGCTTAGATTTATCTGGTCACGCATAGCGTTGTATGCAACTTCGGCATTGTCCACAGCGCAGATAAATCTCGACGAATCAAATCCAAAGTGTTTGGCTCCACCTAGCGCACTCTCTCTCATGTGTTCGTAAGCCGACATACCCATGTGCATAGGCTTGTCTTGGTTACTACCCCACACATGGTCGCTATATGTGTATAGTGCCAATCTATCTTGGAGCCCTCTAGCTGCGAGCAGAGCCAGCGACATCGGTGTTGCAGCCCAATCGTCGTGGTCATGTTCATTACCATCGGAGCTAATCACGATGCGCCCTTCACCCTGCCACAGAGGTTTTTTAGCAGTTGATGTCGCCACCATAAGTAGCGACATCAACGACAATGCAATAGTTTTGAGTCTCATAGTTTTTTCTATTTTTGTTGGTAAAACAAAAATAGAAAAAACTATTTACAATTCAAAGAGGTGCGAAAAATCTTCACGAGGCTCGGGCATATATATTTCGAAACCTACCTCACGACCCATATTTACGTTGTGTAGACTATCATCTATAAATAGTGTCTCAGATGGAACTACCCCACTGTCGGCTATGAGCATATCGAAAATCTCACGGTCGGGCTTGAGTGCCTTCATCTCGAATGATAGGTACATTTTGTCGAAGTAGTAATCCTTATCGAAACCATCCGCCTCGAAAAATTCGTAGATGCGAGAAATTACAAGGTCGTTGATATTCGACAGTGCATATATTTTGTATCCAGCCTCACGCAATGAACGTATTAGTCGCATTTTTTTGAGAGGTATTCCGCCCAAAAATGCACTATAAGCCATCTTTATATCCTCATCGGTGATTGATGGATTTTGTGCCATTTCACGGATTATGTCGCAACACTCGTGTGCCGAAATTGCTCCACGCTCCAATTTGTTGAAAAACTCCGCAGGGTGGTAGAAATCTATGAGTTCTGCAGCTTGTGGAAATCCAATCTGCGAGAATGCCTCTACGCACTTTTCTTTATCCAAATCGACAAGGACTCCGCCGATGTCGAAAATTATATTTTTAATTCCTTTTAACATATCATTCTCTCTTTTAATTTATTCACTTTCACTTGTTTCAAAAATTAACCGTTCCAAAAATGGCTCGTTATGCGGTTTTTTAATAAAGCTTCTCTACCGCCGCTCTAATATTCTCATTAGCCAAGTAATCATCATAAGTCTCATACTTATCAATCATACCCTTAGGGCCAATCTCGATTATACGTGTTGCCACAGAGTTTATGAACTCGTGGTCATGCGAGGTCATAAGCACAATTCCCTTGTAGTTAATAAGTCCATTGTTGAACGCCTGGATAGACTCCAAATCGAGGTGATTGGTTGGTGAGTCGAGGATTATGCAGTTAGGGTTGTCAATCATCATCTTAGCAATCATACAACGCATCTTCTCTCCTCCCGACAACACGTTCACTCTCTTCTCAATCTCCTCGCCTGCAAAGAGCATCTTGCCCAAATATCCTCTTACGAAAACCTCCGTTGTATCTGGTGAATATTGCGCCAACCAATCAAACAGAGATAGACTATTGTTGAAGTACGAAGCGTTGTTAAGTGGCAAATACCCCTTCTTGATTGTGATTCCCCAATCTACGATTCCCGAATCAGGTTTCTCGACACCTGCCAAAATATCCAAAAGTGCTGTTACGATACGTGGCTCACGCGACAGAAACATCACCTTATCACCCTTTTCTACAGTAAAACTCACATCCTTAAATAGTTGCCCCTCGCTGTTTGATGCCGACAAATCTGCCACTGACACAATTCTATCTCCTGGCTCACGCTCCATTTGGAATATGATTCCTGGGTATTTACGCATCGAAGGTTTGATATCCTCGACATTCAAACGCTCCAACATCTTCTTACGCGAAGTTGTCTGCTTAGATTTTGCAACATTGGCACTAAAGCGTTGGATAAACTCCTGCAACTCTTTCTTCTTCTCTTCTGCCTTTTTGGATTGTTGAGCCTGCTGACTCTTAGCTAGTTGGCTCGCTTGGTACCAGAAACTGTAGTTACCCGAGAATAGGTTTATCTCGTTGTAGTCAATATCCAAAATATGAGTACTCACCGAGTCCAAGAAGTGACGGTCGTGCGACACCACAAGCACCGTAGTATCACAATTAGCAAGATAGTTCTCTAGCCATGCAATAGTATTGACATCCAAATCATTAGTAGGCTCATCGAGCAACAAATTCTCTGGCTTACCAAATAGAGCCTGTGCCAACAATACACGCACTTTATCCTTACCACTAAGCTCGCTCATTATGGAGTAGTGCATGCTCTCCTTGATTCCAAGTCCGCTTAGTAGGCGCATTGCATCACTCTCAGCATTCCAACCATCCATCTCGGCAAATGCCTCCTCTAGCTCTCCTGCACGCACACCATCTTCGTCCGAGAAATCCTCCTTAGAGTATAGCTCGTTCTTCTCCTGCATATTTTGCCACAGCGGTTGGTGACCCATAAGCACTGCATCGAGCACCGTGTGTTCGTCAAATGCATTGTGGTCTTGCCTCAATACTGATATTCTCTCGCCCACGCCAAACGACACATTTCCTTTGTTGCACTCAATCTCACCGCTCAACACCTTTAGGAATGTTGATTTTCCAGCTCCATTAGCTCCAATCACGCCATAGCAGTTGCCAGGGGCAAAGTTCAGGTTTACATCCTTAAACAATACACGTTTACCGAATTGAACCTCTACATTTGATACTGTTATCATTATCTATTGTTTTATATAATTTCTTAAGGGGAGTTCTATTTTCTCCCTGATTTTAATTTTTAGTTAATAATTATCCATTTTTAATTTTACAAAAGTGGGTTGTAGTGACTCCTACTACCGATTTTTGTAAAATCGAAAAGGGATGGTTAGTAGCTGGAAAGTATTTTAGGGAGAAATTAGAACTCCCCTTAAATTTAACGAACTCTAAGTCGCTGACCTATACGTAACGTAGAGGTCGATTTTATGTTGTTTAATCGACATATAGTCGTCACTGTTGTGCTATTATTTATCGCAATGCGTGATAATGTGTCGCCACTTCTCACGGTGTGATATTTTTTGCTGAGTGCCTCCTTTATCTCCGCCTTGCGCTCCTCCGCTGAGTCGCTATTCGAAGCAAATATACGACCTTGTTGCATTGTGATATATAGGTTTTTGGGTTGTAACGATAGATTTTTTATATCCAACAACAACTCTGGGTCGATGTGCTGACCAGCTACTCGCACCTCGAAATGGAGATGGTCACCCGTAGCACGACCTGTGCGACCTGCCAAAGCTATCACATCACCAGCCTTAACCTTGTCATTGACCTTAACTTTGAGCTTCGAGGCGTGAGCATATAGAGTCTCCAAACCATTGTGGTGGCGAATAACCACCACATTTCCAAAAGCGGTGTAGTATTTAGACATGCGCACTACGCCATCAAATACAGCATATATATTATCACCACTATACGCCTTGATATCGACTCCTGCGTGCATACGTTTTTTGCGCCAACCATAAGGTGAGGTTCTATGCCCTCTATCTAGAGGAAAATGAAAAGAGTGTTTTAAGTCGCTATGACCCAACACTATGTCATCCACAAAAATTTTACTCTGTCCATGTATTGTCAAATGAGAACTCTCCCTAGCTGTGAATAGTATATTTTCGTAATCAGATTCAATGGGTGATTGTATGCGAAAATTAGCATCTATGTAGGCGAGATTGGCACTATCTGCGACAATCCAATTTGCGGCAACTAAACTATCGAGCTTTATCAAAGGCATCGGCTCGGACTCTATATTTTGTATTGCGTTATTATGTTTTGCTGCAAAACTCGACACCGATACAAATAGCGCAAGCAGTGTAACAAAACCAATTATCATATTCTTTATCATCTTCAACTTCAAATCATTTTCGGCCACAAAGATAATACAAAAAAGGGTGACTTGCAATTACAAGTCACCCCTACTACAAATATATTATTTGTTTTAAGCCACGGCAGCACCAATAAGGAATGTAGCTGCAACAGACAAAATAGCGTACAACTCAGGGAACGCTGCCAAAATCAAGGTCTTAGCCATAGCATCTTGACCATTACCAATAGCTGCGATACCATTAGCGCACACTTTGCCTTGGAACACCGAAGATGCCAAGTTCACAACACCAACCAAGATACCAGCACCCAAAATAGCAGCACCTTGCTCCAAAGTCATATCTGCTTTGATGAGTGGAGACACCATGAAGTAACACACAAAACCATATAGACCTTGCGAACCAGGGAGTGCACTAAGCACCATATAGCTACCAAAAGCTGCCTCGTTCTTCTTCATTGCGCCAACTGCCGCCTGTCCACTAATAGACGTACCCATAGCTGATGCTACACCAGCCAAACCTACCATAAGGGCAACGCCCAAATAAGCTAAAATAATTGCTTCCATAATTTTTTGATTTTTAATATTTTAATTTGTTATTTTTTCAAAGGTGTAAATTTGCGAGTTCCCATTTCGAAACCTGCATTTTTGTAGAACTCCACAAATGTCAAACGCATAGGGTGAACAAAAGAAGAGATTGTAGACATAAAGAGATTGATACCGTGACCAAGCAACAAGATTATCGTAGCTCCGATTACCTGAAGCACCACGACAAATATTGGCTGCCCCGCAACTCCTTGATCGAGACCTGTCATTCCCATAGCCAAGCTGTTGAATACCTGTGCCAACACTCCGCCCGAGAGTCCAATAGCGAAGAGTCGGATATAGCTCAACACATCGCCCAGTAGACCCGTAACGTTGTTGTATGTGTCCCAAACTCCAGCTCCGAGGTTCGCAAATATATTTTTGTCGGGTGAGTTAAAAAACAACATCAACACCGCAGCAATACCCACGACCACGTAGTATGGAATAGTGTCAAATCCAAAGGCTGTAATACCCACGGAGCTCAACACAAACGACACTACCGATGCAAAAACCAGCAAGAACCAACCTAGCGAACCCAAGGCGTATTTGAGACCAAAGCTACGTGTTGTGACAAATATATTGATAGCCATACCAAACAGAAGTTGGATGATACCTATATACATAGCCACATTGAAGAAGTCAGTCTGGAAATCTATAAACTTAAGATTTGCAAAGACAGGCAATGAACTTATCTGCAACCCGAAGAATGAGTTAGACAAAAATCCAAACACCACCGCAGCAGCTCCACACAACATAGACAGCTTAGAGGCTTGAGCCATAGACTCCCCACCCTTGCGGTTGAGAGCCACACCTGCCGCCAATATTATCGCACCATAACCTGCATCACACAAGCATATTGCGAAGAATAGCATGTAAAATGGCGCAAAGAAAGGTGTGAGGTCTACGGTACCATACTTGGGCACTGCATACAAGTTACCAATCATCTCAAACACCGACGAGAACCATCCATTTTTGAGTTGCACTGGAGTATCGTCCTCGGGTGTTGGATTGCGCTTGAAATAGACCACATTTGGGTACTCCTCCAACAGAGCATCCACCTTTTCGGATGTAGCCTCCTCTGCCCAACCCTCCATAACGAGCAATGTGCCGTCGGCTGCCACTTCTGCTGAGGCTTTCACCTGAATATCTTGTAGTCTAGAGCAAAGTTTCGCTCTACTCTCCGCTATTAGCGATGCAGACTTTGCACATCTCGATAGAGTCTCATCGTAGCTATCAACCTGTGACAATAGAGACTTAATAGCATCACGAGCCTGAGCCGAAGTCATTGGCAACGACTTCATCTCCGTAGCATCAATATCTGCCGAAGATGCACCTATAAGTACAAAGTATACATTTCCGCCTACGCTACTAATCACCTCCAAAGTACATCCCTCACTCCACGCCTGGTGATTATCCTCAAACGCAGACTCCGTAGCCACAAAGAAGTGCATATGAACACCTCCAGCAATTAATTTTTCGATACCCACGGCTGAGAATTCCCCCCATGGCAACATCTCCACTTCAATCTTCTCCAAAGAGGTAATCTCTGATTCGTGTTGCGCAATAGTGGTTTGTGTATTTTGGTACACCTCGTAAGCCTCCTCACCAGAGTCAAAAGGCACAGCAGTTGTCACGTAGCTTTCACATGCGGCAAACTCCTCCAATTTCAGCCCTGCTTTGGTGTAGCCCTCAATCTCTATTATGAGGTTTCTATCATCCTCATTGGGTTCCCAATTACTAACCGAGATATCGACCAATCCAAGCTCTTTGAGTCGCTCAACGAATGTTTCGCACTCCTTAGAGTATAGCACAAAGTCATATTTAGACATCTTTACTATCATAACATTGCCCCCTCCCCTGCGGCTGCTTGTTTGGTTTTTACGATTTTTTGAGCTGATTTTGATAGATTCTCCTCATCCTCCATAAATCGTTTGATTTTACGTATAGCATCCTCATACCCAGGTATTTGTACCTTTTCGTAGAGGTTTACTTTTTGAGTAGTTTTTCGGCGTGCGTAGTCCAACAAATCCATTTTGTAGGCGTAGACTTCCGCTTCGATTTTGGTGCGTGCAATACGCTTTAGGAGCTCTATTCCTGCGCTATACCACACAGGCGATGAGAATAAGTCGTAACTCTTCTCTTCGAACACAACATCCTCCAAAATCGGAGTTCGCACTCCCGCAATCTTGAGTGTCGATAGTGATACATCTGATATGCGGAGTAGGTCACAATCAAACTCACCCCACAGCGACACCATATAGTCATACTCTGCGAGCATCTGCTCCAGCTCCTCACTATATTGCCTAGCGGAGTCCTTCGCTTTTTTGACTTCGGAGCGCAAGGCAGACTCCTTACTCTTAATGGTAGGGAGTGCCTTTTGACGCATTTTGAGCTGTTTGCCCAAGTCACCAAGCGAGGTCTTGTTATATTGAAATTTGATTGCCATAGCCCTTACGCTTTCCAATATTTATCCACCAACTCTTGTTTGATAGCAACCTCCTCCTTAGAGAAGTAAGCCGCAAATAGCGACCATGCAGTATCCAACATCTCATCAATCTCGATATTGATATCAATAGCAAGAAGCTTAAGCGAGTAGTCGTGTGCAAATTTAAGTGAACGCTCATCGTAATCCGACAAGTCGAAACCATTCTCCAACTTCGTCTTAGAGTTAGCAGCATCGGCAAACAGACGCACACAAGCATTCATAACTTGTGGGTGATCCTCACGAGTCTTTTTACCAATAACCAACTGCTTCAAACGAGACAGCGAGCGGAATGGATCCACGATAACCTTACCCGTGTCAGTGTCATTACGCAGGAACAACTGACCCTCGGTGATGTAACCCGTATTATCTGGAATTGCGTGGGTGATATCACCACCCGAAAGTGTAGTCACAGCGATTAGTGTGATAGAACCTCCATTTGGCAACTGCACCGCCTTTTCGTAAATCTTAGCCAAATCCGAATACAAAGAACCTGGCATAGAGTCCTTAGATGGAATTTGATCCATACGGTTCGACACGATAGCCAACGCATCGGCATACAAGGTCATATCCGTAAGCAACACCAACACTTTCTCACCCTTATCCACAGCGAAATACTCCGCCGCAGTAAGTGCCATATCGGGCACAAGGAGACGCTCAACTGGAGCATCCTCGGTGGTGTTTACAAACGAAACGATACGATCCAACGCTCCTGCATTCTCGAACACGCTCTTGAAGTACAAGAAGTCATCGTTTGTAAGTCCCATACCGCCCAATATGATTTTATCTGCCTTAGCACGCAGTGCCACATTTGCCATCACAGCGTTGTATGGTTGATCTGGGTCGGCGAAGAATGGAATTTTTTGACCCGACACGATTGTGTTGTTAAGGTCGATACCCGCAATTCCCGTAGCGATAAGCTCCGAAGGTTGTTTACGGCGAAATGGGTTTACGGTTGGACCTCCAATTTCACGAGACTCTCCCTCTATAGGCTCACCACCCTCCAGTGGCTCACCAAATGCGTTGAAGAAGCGACCTGCTAGGTTGTCCGACACTTTGAGCTTTGGTGGCTCTCCATGAAATATAACCTCCGAATCTGTTGCCAAACCTTCGGTTCCTGCGAACACCTGCAATGTGACGTTTTCGCCCATTAGTTTTACGACCTGCGCTAGTTTACCACCTACGGTTGCTAGTTCATCATTTCCCACGCCCGATGCCTTTAGGGTTACGGTTGCTTTGGTGATGTTGTCGATTTTTGTATATACTTTTTGAAATGCACTCTTTGTCATAATATTACACTCTTTTTTTTTATTTAACAACCTTCTCGTTTACCGCTGCCTCAATTTGGCTACGATACGCTTCGAACTTGTCGCTCTTCCACACCGTGTAGTTCATCTGACGGAAGTTATTAATCATCGTCTTGAAGAATTGAGTACACTCATTGAACTCCACAAAGCTATATGAGTTGCGGCAAATGCTCAACACCATATTGAACATAAACTGCTGACGATCCATAGGGGCATTCGCATCAATATCATCAAAAGCATCTTGCTGCAAAATCACAAAATCTATAAGCTCCGATTTCCAGAATCTTTCGTGGTACTCAACTGGCACACCATCATCTCCCAAGATATTTATTTGGTCGTAAGCCTCCTTTCCGCGTTGTATGATTGTTTTACCCTCCGACACTTTATCTGCCCATTGAGGCTCGATATATTCATCCAAAAAGGCTTGAACTTCGGGGTACTCCAAGTATTTTGAGTATGAATCAATAGGGTCTATAGCTGGGTAACGCTTAGAATCTGCACGGCTTTGAGACAACGCATAGAAACATCTAGCTGTCTTTTTGGTAGACTCCGTAACAGGCTCTTTGAGGTTACCTCCCGCAGGAGACACAGTACCCAAGAATGTTACCGAACCTGTCTCGCCATTGTTCAACTTCACAAGTCCTGCACGAGAGTAAAAATTAGAGATAATAGCCGACAAATCCATAGGGAAGGCATCCTGACCTGGAAGCTCCTCTAGGCGATTAGACATCTCACGCAACGCTTGTGCCCAACGTGAAGTTGAGTCCGCCATAACCAATACTTTGAGACCCATAGCACGATAGTACTCCGCAATTGTCATACCTGTGTATACCGATGCCTCACGTGCCGCAACTGGCATATTCGATGTGTTACATATAATGATAGTACGCTCCATAAGGTTGTGCCCCGTGCGAGGGTCGATAAGCTCTGGGAACTCCGCAAAAATCTCTACCACCTCATTAGCACGCTCTCCACACGCCACGATGATTATGACATCTGCCTCTGCTTGCTTAGATATTGCGTGCTGAAGTACTGTTTTACCTGCACCAAATGGACCAGGAATAAATCCAGTTCCACCCTCGACGATTGGGTTGAATGTGTCTATGGCACGAACTCCAGTCTCCATGATATTGAATGGACGAGGTTTTGCGGTGTAGTTACGCACTGCACGTTTCACTGCCCATTTTTGAACCATTGTGATATTGTGGTCTACACCCTCGGCATCTGTGATTACAGCCATAGTGTCGGTCACCTTGTATGTGCCAGCCTTAGCCACACTCTTTACTGTGTATGTGTCGGTCATCACGAATGGAACCATGATTTTGTGAGAAAGCCATTGCTCCTTCACCTCGCCCAGCCATGCAGCTCCCGAGACCTTGTCACCCACCTTAGCTAGTGGCGTGAACTCCCACTTAGCCGAGAAATCAATAGGATCTGTTATAGAACCACGCTCGATGAATAGACCATCCATCTTTTCGAGGTCGTTTTGCAGACCATCATAATTTCGAGACAAGATACCAGGAGCAAGAGTTGCCTCCAACATGTGTCCCTCAAACTCTACTTTGTCGCCAATCTTCAACCCACGAGTTGAGTCAAAGACCTGCACGTAGGCTAAATCACCCACTATTTTGATGACCTCAGCCATCATCTTAATATCACCGCAATACACCATACATATCTCGTTTTGACCAACTGCTCCTTCGGTCTTAACGATTACGATATTGGCAATGATACCATTTACACGTCCCGTAGTTTTCATTTACTATTGTTGTTTTATTTATTTATCATATCCTTAGCACTCAACCCGCTAACCATAGCGTCGAACATATCTCGTCCACGCTTAGGGTCGAGTATCGCCCACCTAGCCACAATATTTACCTTCACCAAGTACGAGAGAAGCATATTGAGATTGAAGTAGTCGAATGACAACATATCGGTCGCCTCATCCCAACGAATAAGGTCGATTTTATGCTCCTTTTCCAATATATTTGGTTCATCATTGATAGCCGAAATCAAGCCATCAACATAAGAGAATTCACCACGAAGACCAAAATCCGCAGCCGAAGATTTTGTGATTTGATCGACAACATCGCCGCCACCAACTACCACATCTTCCACCTCTATACCCTTCGAGCGAGCGGTAATCGCAGCAGATATATTGCGGATATTCCTATCCGTCTCTGCCCATATCCTGAGATATTTGCTCGACGAAAGAGCACACTCCTCAAAGTAGGCACCAAACAACGCCTTTTCCAGTGGTACGGCAGCATCTGCACTACCATCCCCGTAAGAGGACAACACCTGCGACAGGAGCGACGGCAGCAACTCCGAGCAAGCATCCTTATCTTCAATCTGTTCGCGCGTGAGGTTTCCTAGGGGGTTGTGTGCCGTGCGACCCGAACGAAAAGAGATAATATTCTCACAATCATAATAGGTATAGAGCAGCTTTATGCTCTGGGCATCCTTAGCCGACACCCCCTCCATAACCTCTTCGATTATCGCCTTTGCATCAAAACCCTTAGCCTCCGAGTCCAAGGAGTACTCCTTTAGACCTGCAACCAGAGCGTAATATTGAGACTCAAACATAAGCTTTCACTACGCCTTAAATAACAAATCAGATACTTTGTCGCGCAAGTATCCACGCATCAAAGCGTCAAAATCCTCATCCGAGAATGAGATGTAGTATCCACCCCCCTTAGCTCCAACTTTGAATCCTGATTTAACATCCTTAGAGTAACCAACCTCTACACCTGCTGCCAAAAGTTCCTTGGTGCTCTTTGCAAAAGCTGCATCCAATTTCTTCTTATTAGCCTCTGGCAACAACGCCTGCAACTCGATTTTTGATGATGATGCGCCATCCCAATTCTTAGCCACCGCAATCAAAATCTCCTTTATAAATACACCATCCATAGCGGCAGTTTTCACTCCATCGCTAATCGCAGCATTAATAATAGCAGCAGAAATCTCCGCCTTTATCTTAGCCAAGGCTTGTTTGCCAGCGAGAGAAATCTCGGTCATTGAATTTTTGAGTGAATCCTCCGCCTGAGCCTTCGCCTTCTTTACAATCTCGGCAGCCTCCGCTTGAGCTTTCTTTACAATATCGGCAGCCTCCGATTTTGCCTTTGCAATCAAAGCATCTGCCTCAGTGCGACCCTTCTCTAGACCCTCGTTATATAGGGTTTCGGTCAACTCTTGAAGTTTGTTTTCCATAGTAAAATATCTATTTTATTTAAATTTCTTAATTATCACGATAGGCAAATATAGGAATTTATTTTATACATTGTCACCCTTCAGCCCGATTTTCTTCAATATTAACCGCATTTTTATAACATTTAGGTATAAAAAGGAGGCATTAGTACCAAAATACTAACGCCTCCTTTTTATTCAAAAATTATATAATATCTGCTTACGCCAAGTGCTGCGCTCTGAGCAAATCTTGAACCACCTTCACAGGCGAGAATGTCGAGATTGGAGCCTCCACAAATATTGTGTTCCACTTAGCCATTGCACCATTCCAAAGTCCTGGCAACTCTTGAGCACGAAGGTCACGTCCGCCGCTCGACTTAGATGAAATAAAGCCTGTTGTTGGGTCTACATACTCGCCCAAATCAAACTTCTTGCCATCATAGTTGCGTACTCCGCAGACCAAATCCACTGGGTTGAAGTGTGTAGCCTCCTTCATTAGTGACATCTCGTCTGGCGAAATTTGGCTAGACTCTGCAATTTGCAAACTCTCCGAGCCATCTTCGTTGCTCACCCAGAATGGACCACCACCTGGCTCACCCTCGTTGCGCACCATACCGCACACACGAATTGGTCTGTCAAGAATAGCACGCAATGCAGCCATGTCGTACTCCGCAGGGAGTTTTATAGAGAGTGAACCCTCGATAAATGCAGCTACTGCAGCGAGCTCAGCCGAACCAGCGTCGATAGCCTTCAATATAGCGAATGCCTCCGCTTGCAACTTTAGCAACACGCCGCCCAATGCCTTTTTGTATGTCAAAGTATCTGCCTTAAGAGAGTCGATAGTCACATTGTCGATAGTTTTTACGAAGATCATATCAGCATCAATTTCGCCAATATTTTCAATCAATGCTCCGTGACCTGCTGGGCGGAATAGCAACTTGCCCTCGTCGGTGCGGAATAGTTCGTTTTCGGGGGTTACGGCTACCGTATCGGTCTTTGATTTTTGGGTTGAGTATGAGATGTCATACTTAACGCCATACTCAGCCTCATAGTCGGTCAAGCAATCTGCGATAAGAGCCTCGAAACCTGCCAAGTGCTCAGGTGACACTGTGAAGTGAATACGCACAACACCATCACACGCAGCATAAAGTGCACCCTCTACCAAGTGCTCCTCTACTGCCTTGCGGCTCTTGTCACCATAAGAGTGGAACGACACGAGAGCCTTAGGTTTTGCGCCATACTCCAACCCCTTAGCTACGATTGCGCTTACGATAGTTTTGTCGTCAGCACCCTCTGGAAGCATAGCTTTGAGTTCGCTCCAAAATGCGAATTTTTCGATATTGTCCAACAACTTGTCGATTCCCTTGCCTCGCTTGTCGTCGTTCACGAACTCGAAAAGCTCCTTAAACATACGAGTTGCAGCACCCGACGCTGGCACAAACTTCACAACCTCCTTGCCCGAAAGTGAGCCCTCATACAAGGCTACCATCTCAGCAATTTGAGCTTCAGAGAGTTGAGTGATACCATCGCCACAAGTTGCGGCACGTGAAATTTTGAGATATGGGAACCCCTTTTTGAAGTTCTCCACTTGCAACTCTACCGCTTCGGGTGTGAGTCCATGGTCGCTTATTTGCGACAAATCTGTTTGAGTAAACATAGTTTATTATTAGTTTGGTTGAAATCGAATCTTTATTTATCCCAAAAATAATAAAAATATTTGTAACTTTGCAATATGATTCGATTTTTTAACAATATTTCTCTACTCGACCGCAATAGTTTTCACGTGAATGTGAAAGCCACAAGGGTTGCAGAGTTCAACAAAGCAGATGATTTGATAGATTTATTTATCAAAGAGTCACCCGAAGAGTGGTTGGTGATGGGTGGTGGCAACAACATCCTATTTACCCAAAACTACGAAGGTCTCATTATATGCCCCACAGCCCAAAAGATTACAATCGAAGGCAAAGGAGGTAAGTGGTGTCGTGTGAGAGTCGATGCTGGCGTGGAGTGGGACGACTTAGTGGAGTGGGCAGTAGAGAACAATTTATGGGGAATCGAGAATCTATCACTCATCCCCGGCAAGGTAGGAGCTGCCCCAGTTCAAAACATTGGAGCTTATGGGGTCGAGGTGAAGGACATTATAGAGGAGGTAGAGATTTTCGATAGCGAGACTCTAACATCATACACACTCCTAAGCGAAGATTGCGAATTTGGGTATCGAGACAGCATATTCAAACGAGAATTAAAGGGGAGAGTGATTGTGACATCGGTACTCCTTAAATTATATAGGCAACCTACCCCAAAACTCGACTACGCAGATGTACGCACAAAAGTCGAAGAGTGCGAGGGAGGTGTGACACTTCGAAATATACGCAATGTGATTTGCGAAATTAGACGCTCCAAACTTCCCGACACTGCCGTTTTGGGCAACGCTGGAAGTTTCTTCCAAAACCCCGTGGTGGATAGCACTCTGTGTGAGGAGTTATTAACTACATATCCTACTATGCCGCACTACCCCTTGGAGGATAAATCCAAAGTGAAACTCGCCGCAGGATGGCTCATAGACCAAGCGGGAATGAAGGGGTATAGAGAGGGTAACGTAGGTGTGCACGAGGCACAAGCTTTGGTACTCGTAAACTTTGGCGGTGCTACGGGAACTGAGGTGGTAGATTTGGCTCAAAAGGTGCAACGTAGTGTGAAAGATAAATTTGGAGTAGAGATTTCGCCAGAGGTCAATATATTATAAAAGGTAAGGTTATGCTAAAATTTTCGGATAGATTCAAACAATATATAGAGAGCAACGGACTTGTGACTCACGACGACAAGATTCTGCTCACCGTATCGGGCGGAGTGGACTCCATGGTATCGTTGGACATATTCACCAAACTAGGCTACACCGTCGGAGTGGCACACTGCAACTTCCAACTCCGAGGAGCCGAGAGCGAGGAGGATGAGGTACTAGTCGAGGAGCAAGCCCAAAAACGAGGAGTCCCCTGCTACAACAAACGGTTCGACACCATAGGCGAAATGAAGCGCACGGGTGACTCGATGGAGATGGCAGCTCGCAGACTTAGATACGAATGGTTTTATGAGTTGTGCGCAGAGCATGGCTACACCACCATAGCTGTTGCGCACCATATAGATGACTCCATCGAAACATTCTTCATAAACCTTATGCGAGGCACAGGGCTACGCGGGCTCACGGGCATAAACAAACAATTCGGCAAGGTCGTACGCCCACTAATGTTTGCTTCGCGCAAAGATATATTGGAGTATGCCGTAAATCAAAAATTACCATTCAGAGAGGATTCATCAAACCGCTCAACCAAATATTTGCGCAATAAAATCCGCCTAGGATTAGTCCCTCGCATACGTGAAATAAACCCTAAATTCACAGATCTTATGCGTCGCAATATATCACGGCTCACCGACGCTCAATCGTTTATTGACAGCTGCATAAAGCAGATTCACGCCAAGGTGATTTCAAGCGAGGAGGGGATTGATAAGTTGCATATAGAGTTAATTGATGGGGATCTACCTCGTGGATTTGTGGTATATGAGCTCCTATCTTCGTACTATGGATTCAAGGGCGATGTGATTGATTCACTGCTCTTTGCGCACGAAAACCAAAACTCTGGAAAGAGATTCTACGCCAAAGAGTTTGTGGCATACATAGACCGTGAAGATATACTAATAACTCCAATTATGAGCGACGACATCTGCGAAGTTTTGATAGGTGAGAGTGATGTTCGCACATATTGTGGCAACTCGGTATTGCATCACGAGCACACGGTTATAGATTTAATAGAGTCAATGACTGTAGCAGATAATTGTGCACTCTTGGATGCCGACAAGCTCAAATATCCGCTCACGGTGCGCAAGTGGCAGGAGGGTGATTGGTTTATACCATTTGGAATGTCGGGCAAGAAGAAGATTAGTGACTTTTTGATAGATCAAAAGGTGTCACTTCCCGAAAAAGAGAGGCAATTTGTGCTCACATCGGGCGATGATATCGTGTGGGTCATAGGTCGCCGCACAGACAATCGCTACCGCTTGGAGAGTGATAGCGAGAATGTTTTGAAAATCACAAAAGAGATAATATAGAAGTGGCTAAATCGACTTTAAAATTTAGAGATACAATCGCTGCGTTTGAGAAACTTTCGACCGATATACGAGCTCGAAAGTTTGCCCCCATATACCTACTTATGGGCGAAGAGAGTTACTTTATAGATCAAATTTCGGATATGCTTGCAGAGGGGATACTCTCGGAGGGAGAGCGAGCTTTCAACCAGTTGGTGATGTATGGCAGAGATTCGGACGCTGGGCAGGTTGTGAATTGTTGCAAACAGATGCCAATGATGGGAGAGAGGGAGGTAGTAATAGTAAAGGAGGCTCAAAATTTGCGCTCAATTGAGAAATTAGCACACTACACCTCATCGCCTTCGCCCACCACGGTGCTTGTGATTTGTCACAAGGAAAAAAATATAGATAAGCGTTCGCAGCTCTACAAATCCATAGTAAAATGTGGCGTGGTGCTAGAATCTGTACGCCCTCGAGATTACGAAATCGGAGCGTGGCTGACATCTTTGGTATCGAAAAAAGGGTGCACAATTAGCCCCAAGGCACTATCTATGTTGGTCGATAATTTGGGTACCGATATATCTAAAATATCGAATGAACTGACAAAACTTATGCTTTCATTGCCTAGTGGCACAACCCAAATCGAGGATGTGGATATAGAGCAAAACATAGGTATTTCAAAAGATTTTAATAATTTCGAGCTCTGCAAAGCCGTTCTTAGTCGCAATATGTCGAAATCGCTAACGATAGCAGAGTACTTTGCCCACAACCCCAAATCAAACCCACTATTGGTAACCATAAGCGTACTGTTTGGGCAGTTTAAGCAACTATTTATAGTGAACTATCTCAATTGGTTGAGTCGCCAAAAGGGAGAGAAATTTCCTAGCGACATGGAACTAATGCGGATACTGAAGGTAAACAACCCCTACGCTGTGGCGGAGCTCAAGCAAGCAAGCGCAAACTGGAGCAACGCCAAAGTGTTTGGCATATTGGGACTCATGCGCGAATATGATGCCAAAAGCAAAGGTATAAATAAAGGAGGAGCTAGCGATGGAGAGTTGCTTAGGGAGCTCCTGCTCAAAATATTTGCCATGTAATTTATGCAGACGCCATATCTATACCAAATAGTTCACACAAAAGCATATAGAGCCATACACCTTGCCGAACATTGCGATGTGTTGGAGAGGTGTTTCTGGCAGTTTCAATTTCGCAGAGTATCTATTTCTCGTGATGATATTGCCCAGAAGATTGAGCAACAATTACGACAAAATGGAGTAAATGCGAGGTTGTCTACGCACGTGGAGATTAGGTTGTATTTGGATGGAAAGGTTAGCGTAGATGTAGTCGAAAAGAGTATATATGAGGGGTTTACACTGCGATGTTTCAATCCATACGCCACACTCCAAACATACGACAACCCAATGGGCGACTACCCCACATCCGCCAGGCGTGCAGCCGCAGAGTTGGCACTTCACCGCTCACGAATAGAGGGCGCCGATGTGGCGATACGTTGTGGCACAGATGGGGTTGTGTATAGCTGCTATGACTCCCCTATTTTTGGGGTTAAAGGGCACACTATATTTTCGTCTCCTTCGCAACCCTGCGTCGAACGAAGCATGGGTATATATGCTATTCAACGATGCGGATATGAGTTTGTGGAGACACCTATTAAAAAGGAACAACTCCCCAAATTCGATGAACTTTTTTGGTGTGATGCCTATGGCGTAACAGCCATTGCGCAGTACACCAATCGACGATATATGTCAATAATATCTGCCAAGATTGCAGAGCAAATGCGTTAAAAAATATTTTTTTCTCTTTTTTTTATATTTTGTAGCTAAAAAAGTAGTTATTTATAAAAAAAATAAATATATTTGACAAATTAAACAAGAATATCTTACCAGGATAACATAAAATAATAATTATAACAATATGTGTGGATTCGTAGCACTATTTGATGTCGAGGGCAAAGCCTCGGAGCAGCGCAAGGCTGTACTAAAGATGGCAAAAAAAATTCGTCACCGTGGTCCAGATTGGTCTGGAATATATTGCGGTGAGAATGCAATTTTGGCACACGAAAGATTATCTATCGTAGACCCACAGTCGGGTAACCAACCACTCTATACGGATGATGGAAAGGTAGTATTGGCTGTAAATGGCGAGATATACAATCACCGTGATGTTCGTAACGACATGGCTGGCGAATATAACTTCCTAACAGGATCGGATTGCGAGGTTATATTGGCTCTATATCGCAAATATGGAGTGGAGAAGATGTTTGAATACTTCAGCGGTATTTTTGCATTTGCTCTCTATGACAGCGAAAAAGATGAGTGGTTGATTGCTCGTGACCACATGGGTATCATTCCATTGTATGTTGGTTGGGACGACAAAGGTCAATTCTATGTAGCGTCGGAGCTTAAGGCTCTGGAGGGCACTTGCACCAAAATCGAACCATTCGCACCAGGACACTACATGTGGAGTGGCGAGAAGAAACTCACAAAGTGGTATGACCGCGATTGGAGAAGCTACGACAATGTGAAGGATAATGAGGCATCTATCGAGGAGCTTCGTGATGCGTTCAAGGAGGCTGTGCGTCGCCAACTTATGACTGATGTGCCTTATGGAGTATTGCTTTCGGGTGGTCTCGACTCTTCGATTGTGTCGGCTGTGGCTAAACACTACGCTGCAAATCGTGTGGAGTGCGACAACAACTCTGAGGCTTGGTATCCACAACTTCACTCTTTTGCAGTAGGTTTGGAGGGAGCACCCGACTTGATTGCAGCTCGCAAGGTGGCAGACCACATCGGAACTGTTCACCACGAAGTGCACTACACCATAGAGGAGGGAATTGATGCTATTCGTGACGTAATCTACTTCATCGAGACTTATGATGTGACAACCGTGCGTGCATCTACTCCTATGTACTTGTTGGCTCGTGTTATCAAATCTATGGGTATCAAAATGGTACTTTCGGGTGAGGGTGCAGATGAAATCTTTGGAGGATATTTATATTTCCACAAAGCACCTAACGCTAAGGAGTTCCACGAGGAGACAGTTCGTAAGTTGGACAAGCTCCACTTGTATGACTGCTTGCGTGCCAACAAGTCATTGTGTGCTTGGGGTGTAGAGGGTCGTGTTCCATTCCTAGACAAAGAGTTTATGGAGGTTGCAATGCGCCTAAACCCAGAGGCTAAGATGGCTAAAGATGGTCGTATGGAGAAGTGGATATTGCGCAAAGCATTCGAGGATATGTTGCCCGAAAGTGTTGCTTGGCGTCAAAAAGAGCAATTCTCGGACGGCGTAGGTTACAGCTGGATTGACACACTCAAGCAAATCACCACCGA
Source organism: Rikenellaceae bacterium (assembly GCA_047173765.1). Taxonomy (GTDB): domain Bacteria; phylum Bacteroidota; class Bacteroidia; order Bacteroidales; family Rikenellaceae; genus Alistipes. Next base: position 2,147 of record JBCQUV010000028.1, on the reverse strand, counting down.
CGCAGTAAGTGACGAGGATATGAAGAAGGCAGCAGAGAGATTCCCCGTGAACCCTCCACGCAACAAGGAGGAGTACTACTACCGCACAATATTTGAGGAGCACTTCCCATCTAAGACTGCGGCTGCATGTGTACCTTCAGTACCTTCAGTAGCTTGTTCTACAGCCGAGGCTCTGGCTTGGGATGAGTCATTCAAAAACATGAACGATCCATCAGGGCGTGCTGTGAAAGGTGTGCACGAGCAAGATTACAAGTAGTGTAATAAGTAGTGTAAAACAATTATTGTCATATTTTTAAAAGCACTCTTGGAGCGATATTTTTCACTATTAAATTTCAGTATAGAACCACTATATTTTCAATTCAATAGCAAAAAATCTCATCTCCAATAGCACTCTTAAAAACACACCAATAATTATTTTACCCTACTTACTATATGATATAGCCAACACTCTGTTGCGCATATAATTTTAGGTGTTAGTTTTTCCCATAACTATATTTGGGGTAAAACTAACACCTAATTTTTGTATACTATTGTAAATTAAGCGAATTTTTTAACTCTATATTTGGAATAAATTTACTATATTTGAAGATTGTATATTGCATAAATATGTATGCCATCTATAACCACTAATCGCCATGAAAACAATAAAAGTATTTTTAGCATCATCGGAGGAACTTAGAACCGAGAGATTAGAATTTGCAGACTTAGTGCTGCAACTAAATAAATTATTCAAAATTCGAGGTTTAGAAATCGAACTCGAAAAGTGGGAGCATCTCGACGCCTCAATGAGTGCGAAGCACAAGCAGGAGGAGTATAACGACATACTCCGAGAGTGCGAATTGTGCTTGACACTATACTGGACAAAGTTTGGCGACTACACCACCGAGGAGCTAGAGACCGCATATGAGGAGCTGAAGGCTGGGCGTAACCCTCGCAAACTGTATGTATTCTTCAAGGATGCCGAGAATGTGACCCCCGAACTGCAAGCGTTCAAAGATAGCTTTGCGACAAAGTATGGTCACTTCTTCTGCAAGTTCGAAAATGTGGATACCATGCGTCTGCAATTCCTGTTGCAGTTGGAGGCGTACCAAAACAATAGTGCCGATAAGTTCCTGAAGGTCGAGAATCAGCAGGTGTTGGTCGAGGGGCAACCCGTAGTCGATTTGAACAATGTGCCGTTTGCCGCTATGAACAAGGAGTTTGTGAGGCTTAGGGATGGAATTGCAGCGTGCGAGAATGACATTGCGCAGTTTCGGGCGATTTTGTCGCAGATGGATAATCCTGCGATAGATGCTATGCTAAATGCCAAAATCACCGAGCGCAACAAGTTGCAGGAGGAGTTCGACACAATACAAAATGCACTCCTAAACACAGCCATAAGAGTTGCGCAGCTCAAAGGTGCAGAGTATGATGACCTGCTGCAACGTGCGATAGAGGCATTTGAGGTAGGAAATTTGGAGCGTACGCACACGCTTTTGCAAGAGGCGAGCCTTAAAGTTGCGCAGGAGCGTGAAGCGTACAAGCTCAAAAAAGAGTCACTAGAGTCAGATCGTTCAAACCTAATCAAGCGTATCAAGCAGCTGCTTTTGGATGCAGAGGCGGTAATTGGTGTCGAGGCATACTCTATCGAGGAGCGCATAGACAAGGCAGACAAGGCAGACAAGGCTTACAATGAGGCTCTACTCACAGCTCGTGAGGTGGATTATGACATTGAGGAGCTTGCTTCGCTTATATTTGATTATGCGCAGTTTACGGAAAAATATGCTAAATACAATACGGCACGTGAGTTATATTTAGAGCATATCACCCTTTGCGAAAAGTTGCATGGAGCGGAGAGCACACAGCTCGCTACTAGCTACAATAATATTGGAGCAGTGTACAACAACCAAGGCGACTACCCAAAAGCGTTGGAGTATTACTTTATGGCGTTAGAAATTTATGAAAAGGTACTCAGCAAAGAGCACCCCTCAACCGCCACTAGCTACAATAATATTGGATTAGTGTACAAAAACCAAGGCGACTACCCAAAAGCGTTGGAGTATTACTTGCTGAATTCAACCTGCAAATGCAACTGAATTCATATTAATAATTTGTTTAAATTTTTCATTTGGTGTGAGGTATCCGAGTCTTTTACGAGGACGATTATT
>JBCQUV010000027.1:0-22401 GCA_047173765.1 Rikenellaceae bacterium | reverse complement strand
AATCGACCTCGTAAAAGGCTCGGATACCTCACGCCAAATGAAAAATTCAAACAAATATTAACTATGAATTCAGTTGCATTTGCAGGTTGAATTCAGCTTCCCACATTTTTTATTCGCCCCAAATATCTTTTATCTCTGCATCCCAATTCCCGAGCAACTTTTCGATGCGACCAAATGTCATGGTATCCCGACTATTCATAATCTCGAAAAACGACGATGAGGAGTACAATCTGCGAGATATAAGAGCCTTAATATAGAGTTCAGACTCCGACCTAAGAGCCTTCACATCAACCTTCTCAATATTTGAACCAGACTCCTTCGCCATATCCAACAACTGAACTATCATATCTTCGGTCACCTCAAATTTACTCTTGTACTCACCCTCTGTTTTATACTTTGCCAACAACTCACCTCTCTCCTTGTCAAGATATGCAATCGTATATTTATTTACAATACCAGCTCTTATTAATTGCGAATATTCGTCACTAAACCTCGTAGTATCGCCCACAACCTTAATATCGGGAATTATACCACCCTCACCATACACCTCACGCCCCCGACGCAAAGTTTTGTACCTAGGAGCAGTCAAAGAGTCCACATCCGTACGCTTACGCTCGTAATACTCATCCTTTTCGCCCTTGGTGTATGGGCGTTGAATCACCCTGCCCGATGGTGTGTGGTACCTCGCTATTGTGAGTCGCACTGTCGAACCATCCGCCATAGGATATTGTCGTTGCACCAGACCCTTGCCAAAGCTCGTCTGCCCCACCACAACGCCTCTATCCCAATCTTGGATTGCACCTGCCACAATCTCGCTTGCCGACGCCGACGCCTCATCTATAATCACAATAACCCGCCCCTTTTCGAACTCTCCACGACTCTTGCATCGCAACTCTTGAGTCGCAACACCATCACCTTCGGTTGTAACCACCAACGAACCTTTGGGCAAGAAGAAATTTGCCATCTCGACCGCTTGGTGCAGATATCCGCCACCATTTCCACGCAAATCGACAACCAAATTATCTATGCGACCAAAAGATTTATACGCCTCGCTAAACTCACGCATTGTGGTCTCACCAAAGCGATTGACCTTGATGTATCCACTCTTAGGATTTAGTTTGTAGGCGGCATCCACTGTGTTTATGGGAATTTTACCCCTCTCTATCGAGAAATTCAGCGTAGAGTTTTCGCCACTTCTCACCACCTCTATATCTACCCTACTGCCTGCCTCGCCTCTCAATAGTTTGGGCACTTCACTATGGTTCACACCTATTATATATAGGGAATCGACCCTCACAATTCTATCATTTGCCATAACTCCCACCCTCTCGGCAGGTGCTCCAGCAATGGTGTTCACCACTCGCAGCGTGTCGTTTATCACATCAAACTCTATACCCACACCACTGAACTCGCCATCCATAGTTTCGTTTATCGACTTCATCTCCTCGGCTGTGTAGTACACCGAATGAGGATCTAACTCCTTGAGTGTAGCACGTATAGCACTCTCCACCAAGGGGGCGGGCTCTACATCCTCGACATAGTTGTTCATCAAAAGCCCAAAGAATTGATTGAGCTTACTCAGCTGCGCACTCTTCTCATTCGCCCCTGTCGAGGGTTTAGCTCCAAACGCAATGTGTGCAGTTGTAATAACCGCACACATCAATATTATAAGCCTTGCTTGTCTCATTCCTATTTTATAGACTCTGCCAACTCGGCAAATGGAACACTGCTCTGCTCGCCCGAGATCATATTTTTGAGGGTTGCAGTGTTAGTTTCAAGCTCTTGGCTACCGATAATTACCACATACGGAATCTTGCGTTTGTTGGCATACTCCATCTGCTTTTTCATCTTCGCCGTGTCGGGATATATCTCCGTAGCGACACCTGCATTGCGTAGCGTACTCATCAACTTTAGCGATGCCAACTGCTCCGCCTCGCCCAAATTCACAAACATAACCTTGGTCGAGAAGTTCACCTCCTCGGGGAATAGCTCCATGCCCACCATCACATCATATATGCGGTCGGCACCAAACGAGATACCCACACCCGACACATTAGGCATACCAAATATACCTGTCAAATCATCATAACGACCTCCTCCACAGATACTTCCGATAGCATAATCGCGAGCCTTAACCTCAAAAATTGCGCCCGTGTAGTAGTTTAGTCCACGTGCTAGAGATAGGTCAATTTCAACGTCCAAGCTCAACCCCAACGCCTCGCTCATAGAGAGTATCGTGCGCAACTCCTCGACTCCTGTCATTCCTGTCTCGGACTCTGCGATTATGGCTGAGAGTTTATCCAACTTCTCTCTGTTTGTTCCGCTAAGCTCCAAAATCGGCTCTAGTTTGGTGATTGCCTCATCCTCTATTCCTCGCTCACGAAGTTCCGATTTGACATTATCTAGACCGATTTTATCCAACTTGTCGATTGCCACCGTGATATCCATCATCTTGTCGGCATGACCGATAGTCTCGGCTATACCATACAAAATCTTGCGGTTATTAACCTTCAAGGTCACAGCTATGCCGAGTGCCTTAAATACCCTCTCGACAATCTCTACCAGTTCAACTTCATTTATAAGTGACTTAGAGCCAACCATATCTACATCACATTGGTAGAACTCTCTGTACCTGCCCTTTTGTGGTCGATCTGCACGCCACACGGGTTGGATTTGGTATCTTTTGTATGGGAACACCAATTCGTTTTGGTGCTGCACAACATATCTTGCAAAGGGTACTGTGAGGTCATATCTAAGACCCTTCTCGCAAATTTTCGATGCATTTGCCATCTCCTCACGAGACATCTGCTTGGCGTAATCTCCCGAGTTCAAGATTTTGAATAGGAGTTTATCGCCCTCCTCGCCATACTTACCCATGAGGGTCGATAGGTTCTCCATCGAAGGGGTTTCGAGTGGCGCAAAGCCAAAGAGTTTGAATACACCCTTGATGGTGTCGAAAATATATTGACGGCGCATCATCTCGGAGTGACCGAAATCGCGTGTGCCTTTGGGAATTGATGGTTTTTGTATTGCCATTGTTTTTATGATTTTGGACTGCCTTGCGCAGACGTGCGTTGCTAAAAGTTGAATAGCGTGATGAGTTTTGGGGCATCGTGAGCATTTTTAACCGGAGCGTACTAAAGGTACGTGAGGATTAAAAAGCGGAGGGATGTGCCAAAAATCGCTCGCTATTCAGCTTTTACTCGACTAATTTCTTATACTTCACTCTCTTGGGTGTAGTATCCTCACCTTGAGCCTTTTTCCATGCCTCGAATTCGCTATACGAACCCTCGTAGTAGATTACTCTGTCGCCCTCGAACGAGAGGATATGAGTTGCGATACGATCTAGGAACCATCTATCATGCGATATAACGACCGCACAACCTGCAAAGTTTTCGAGACCCTCCTCCAAAGCACGGAGTGTATTCACATCAATATCATTGGTTGGCTCATCGAGCAAAAGTACATTACCCTCCTCTTTGAGTGCTAGAGCCAAGTGCAAGCGATTACGCTCTCCACCCGACAACATTCCGCACTTCTTCTCTTGGTCGCCACCCGTGAAGTTGAACCTTGCGACATAGGCACGAGCTGCCACTTGACGATTGCCCAACTGCACCCACTCGCTATTTTGTGAGATTACCTCATATACCGATTTATCTGCCTCAATGGATTTGTGTTGCTGATCTACGTAGGCGCACTTCACAGTTTGACCCACAGTAAATGTTCCTGCATTTGGCTCTTCGAGACCCATAATCATACGAAACAGAGTGGTCTTACCCACACCATTAGGACCAATCACACCCACGATTCCAGCAGGCGGCAATGCGAAGTTCAAATCCTCATATAGGACTCTGTCGCCATACGCCTTCGATACGCCCACAGCCTCGATAACAACATCGCCCAAACGTGGACCATTAGGGATAAAAATCTCCAACCTATCCTCCTTTTGCTTACTGTCCTCGTTCATCATTTTGTCGTAAGCCGACAGACGAGCTTTGCTCTTAGCACGACGACCCGAAGGTGACATACGCACCCAGTCGAGCTCCCTTTCGAGGGTCTTGCGACGCTTACTCTCCTGCTTCTCCTCCATCGCTAGGCGAGTGGTTTTTTGCTCCAACCACCCTGTGTAGTTGCCCTTCCATGGAATTCCCTCGCCACGGTCGAGCTCCAAAATCCAACCTGCTACGTTATCCAAGAAGTAGCGGTCGTGGGTCACAGCTATGACTGTACCCTTGTATTGTTGCAAGTGCTGCTCCAACCAATCAATACTCTCGGCATCGAGGTGGTTGGTAGGCTCATCTAGGAGCAATACATCGGGTTGTTGCAACAACAGGCGGCACAACGCCACACGTCTGCGCTCACCTCCCGACAACACCTTAATCACTTGGTCGCTTTCGGGGCAACGCAGAGCATCCATTGCACGCTCCAGTACGCTATCAATCTCCCAACCATTCACGTGGTCGATTTGCTCATATAGTTCGCCTTGACGCTCAATCATCGCCGACATTTCGTCGTCCGACATTGGCTCGCAGAGTTTCATGTTTATCTCTTCGTACTCCTTCAAAAGAGCCATAGTCTCGGCACAACCCTCCTCGACAATCTCCCTCACGGTTTTTTCGCCATCAAGTTGTGGCTCTTGCTCCAAGTAACCCACCGAGAACCCAGGTGAGAACACCACATCGCCTTGGAAGTTTTTGTCCAACCCTGCGATAATCTTCATAAGCGTAGATTTACCCGAGCCATTGAGTCCAATGATTCCGATTTTTGCGCCATAGAAGAATGATAGATAGATGTTATTCAACACCTTTTTTTGGTTCGAGAAGGTCTTGCTGACCCCGACCATCGAGAATATTATTTTTTCGTCTGCCATTGATATATTGTTTTTATTTTTTTGCTATCGCAAAGGTACAAATTATTTTTGACATTACGTTTTGCAAAACATCCCAAACTCACCTAAATTTAGATGAGTTTGGGATGTTTTATATAGTTATAAGAAAACTACTTACTCCAAATATACTTTTCGGGAGCTGACTCAAATGGACCAGCCACAGGTGTAGCACCCTTACGTGGACGACCAAAGTAGTCATAATCCAACACGAATGGCGTCAAATCTGCATTCTCAAACACCTGCTCCGAAACTATAGTTTGACCCAACATATCGGTATTCACAGCCACAGTTTTCGCACCCTTCAACTGTGCCAAATCTAGCGACCCTGATAGTGTATAACGACCCTCCGAATCCCTCTCCAACTTCAATTTTGGAGCCTCCGCCTTCAACACCTTGTGGTTCTTCTCCTTGTTGAAAGGCACAGCACCCTTGTAATATACATTTCCCGAAGTGTAGATTGGGAAACGATACTCCAAACTCTTGTCCACCTCAACGAAAGTTCCCGAATTATCCACATGGTCTGGGAATGCGTTGTAACCCTCAAGTCCATTATCCTCAACCTTGCCATCTTTGTTTTTCTCGGTACCTTGACCAAAGAACAAGTTGTTGTAGTAGCGGATGTCACCACCGCCATTGTTGTAAAAACCAAAGAGTTGAGTAGAGTGAGCAACGTGGTATGGAGTGTAGCGATATGTAGAACGACGCACCACAACACGACCTGCGATGATATTGTTAGCAAATGCAATACCCTGCGCATCAGAGTATATGCTCCACTCCGACAACATAATGTTGTTAGCCACAACAGTTGGTCCGTGCGACACCTCGATAAAGAAATCTTGAATATCGTTATCACTCAACACATTGTTAAGTACATGCATACCTTGCGCCTGCCAATCCATCCACATACCACGACCTGTGTTTACGATAACATTACCCTCAACCACAACGTCGATTCCAGCATGGAGCTTGATACCCGCAGTCTCGAAACCACCAAACTCGCCAGTGTGGCAGATGTCATAAATCTCGTTGCCACGGATTGTCGAGAATGCGCAACCCAAGTGACCCACAACTCCTGCTTGACCACACTCATAGATTTTGTTATTTTCGATTAAGTGCGAACCGATATTCTCCTTGCACCATCCGCGATTTATTGCGCTGATGATAGCCTCCACCTCACGAGTGAATCCCACCTTGTTGAATGGTGCTGTTGGGCGATATTGGATGCTTAGGTTTTGACCCGTGCTGCGCTCCTTACCGATGCTCACACCCACGCAACGTGAATATGAGATGTCGCAGTTCTTGATAATCCAACCCTTGCTCCAGTTTGGACCAACGATACCGATTTGCTCGCTCGTAGGTGCTGCCCATTGAGTAGCCGCTTGCGAGATATTGAGTCCATCTACGGTGATGTAGTTCACACCATTAGTGTTGGGGTAGAAACAAGTTGGGCGCACATTGATTTCGGTGAGTGCCTTAACTGGGCTTGCACCATCGAAGTTGGCGTAGATTGTGGTGATTTCGTCCGTCACCACTGCGTGCCATTTGTTGCTCTCCAAAGCCTTCACATCTTCAATTTTGGGCGTCTCCGCCAAACCTTTGCCGTCGATGTAGACTTGACCCAAGTGGCAGTCGTTACCTGATAGCAACCAGTCACCATACACGTTGAGTTCAAATGGGTTAAAGTCGCCAAAGAGCGAGTTATCGACAACAGTTTTCCACACATTGCCGCTCACCTTTTTCCAACCCTTGACTACCTCCGAGCCCTTGATATATACCTTTTCGCCTGGAGCTGCGGTGTATGTTATGCGGCGTGCAGGGGTTGTGCCACCATTAGCTGGCGATACTCTCTCACGATATGTTCCCTCGTGGATAATTACGCTGTCCCCTGCGATTGCGACATACGCTGCCTTTGATATTGTGCGATATGGCGACTCCTTAGAGCCATCGTTCATATTCGAACCGCTTGGCGATACATAAATATTGCGTGCTTGTGTAGCTACTCCCGCCAAAAGAAGTAGAGCAGAAAGGGTGAATTTTAATTTGGTGATTCCCATGTTATAGTTGTTTTATAGTGTTGTTTGTTCCATTATCTGTGACTTTGCCCTTAGATGTGATTGTGCTGTTCGATGCGTTGTCGTCTACCAAAACCTCGAAACCTGTCTCATTTATAAGGGTTACTTTGTTGGCTGGCATATTCTCATCCTTGTCGAGTGAGCCTATGATGCGGTTGTCACCACCCACGCATATTTGCATACCCTCCTCGCAGCGTAGACCCTCACCAGCTTTGAATGTAAGGTTGTGGCCACTACCTTGGATTTTTGCCACCTGCTTACTTCCATTACCTGCATAAGGCTCGCCATTGTAGGGTATGATTGTGATGTCGGCCGTGATATTTCCATTCTTGGGGTAGTTCACCGAGAATGCTTCGCCAAATGCAGCGTCGGCTCTACAATTCACAATTTTACCGCCTCCATTAACCGAATATCCATGCTGGCAACCTATGAGCGTGCAGTTCTCCACATATCTGCTACCCTCGCCCAGAGCCAAGGCAACTCCACTGCGTGCATGTTTCACGGTGCAATCCTTAACCACGATATTACCACCCGTTCTGCGACGCATTCTCTCGCCATTTACAATTGTATTGCCCTCGGTGTAGGTACGTATTCCATCCTCGCCTAGGCACAATGTGTGACCTGCTGGCAAGGTGTAACCCCACACTGTCTTGAAGTCGATTTTGTCTGCCGAAGAGCCCGAACCCTTCTCCGCCAAGATTGTGTCGGTAGAGGTCATCTTACCCTCGATGTAACACCCCTCGATTGTGGCATTTCTGGCTCCCTGCATAAATAGGTAGTGACCATAAGCATGGTGCATGAGTGTACAAGCTTTGATGTGGTTGTCGTCGCCACGCACCAGCAGTGAGCTATGTTTCCAGTGTTTGAGCACATAACCCTTACCTTTGCCAAATGCCTCACCGTAGCCGTAGGGTTTAGATCCTTTGGAGTGAATATACATACCCTCCAAGCGGTTGTTCGCACCATCTACGATAGCATTTACCCAACCTCTATTAGGGAAGTCGTTCTCCGTGCCGATGTCGAGAAGTCTAAGGTTTTTCACAACATTGTTATTACCAATAATATGCAACTCCGTGACGCCAGAGTGTTTGCCAGGGTATGAGTTTATAACTTGTGACTCTACCTCTATTGTCACACCTGTGAAGTCGAACGTGTTGTTACTACCCTCCACAAATAGCAGAGGATGAGAGAATTGACCCTCTGACACATCTATGGTTTTGTCATACATCCCAGCCTTAGCATCGGCTGTGGTGATGCGATATACTCCTGGTGTCATTGTAAGATTTACGTAGCTCTGCTCAAAATATGGCAGTAGCTCCTTTAGTGATGATACCGTAACTTTGAGTGGTTTATCGGCAGTGCCTAATTTCTCTTTTTTCTCTGCCGCCAAGCCTTCGGTTACGAAGCCAAGCGAAGCTACCATAAGAGCTATGGCTACAACTGTTTTTATTGTTTTTTTCATATTCGCTATCGTCTTTCGATTGTGTTGTTTGTACCATTATCTGTCACCTCACCATTGGTTATGATTTTATTACCCGAGGTGTTGTCGTCGAGTATGATTGGCAGACCTGTCTCGTTGATAATGGTATTGTTCGTGGCTTTGAAGTTGTCATCCTTGTCGAGCGAACCTACAGATCTGCGGTCGCCACCTACGGCTATATACAACCCCTGATCATCACTAAATCCATCGCCTTTGCGAAGTGTGATATTGTGGTTTGCACCCATAATAAACGCCGCCTGCTTGCTACCATTTCCGCCATAGGTGTTACCCGTGTATGGCATGATTGTGACATCCGCTGTTACCTTGCTATTGCGGTCGTATGTAATACCAAACGCTTCGCCTAGTGCTGCATCCGAACGGCAATTTACGATTTTACCGCCATTATTAACAGAGAATCCATGTTGGCAACCTATGAGTGTGCAGTTCTCCACATATCGAGTTCCCTCGCCCAAGGTGATAGCCACACCACCACGTGCGTGTTTCACGGTGCAATCCTTAACAACTATATCGCCACAAGTTCTACGTGCAATTTTCTCGCCATTGATTATGGTGTTTCCAGCGGTGTAGGTACGTATTCCATCCTCGCCTAGGCACAATGTGTATCCAGCAGGCAAAGTGTAACCCCACACGGTTTTGAACCCAATCTTATCTGCCGAAGAGCCTGTGCCCTTCTCCGCCAAGATTATATCCGTAGAGGTCATCTTACCCTCAATGTATGTGCCCTCGATAGTGGCACTCTTAGCACCCTGCATAAATAGGTAGTGACCATAAGCGTGGTGGATAATTCGGCAATCCTTAACGTGGTTGAAGTCACCACGCACCAAACACGCACTGTGTTTCCAGTGTTTGAGCACATATACACGACCCTTACCAAAAGCCTCGCCATAACCATAAGGCTTAGAACCACGAGTGTTAATCTCCACACCCTCCAAGCGGTTGTAGCTACCATCCATCACGACATTCACCCAACCACGATTTGGGAAGTCCGTCTCACGCCCCATATCCAAGAGCTTTAGACCCTTGATAACATTGTGATTACCAATAGTTTGCAACTCATACACACCTTTGTGCTTACCTGGGTAGGCATTAATCACAGGCGACATAATCTCGATAGTTACCCCCGTGAAATCATACGTAGAGTTATTTCCTTTGAATAGCAATAACACAGGATTAGGACTGCCATCCACAACCTCCGTAGACTCATTAAACATCCCAGTATCAGCCACCGAAATTCGATATGTACCAGGTGCCATCGTGAGCTCCACATAATCCTTTTTGAGGTATGGCAGCAACTCCTTGAGCGAAGATACTGTAACCTTTAGCGGGCTCTCTGCGGTGCCCACATCCTTATTTTTCTTTTGTGCCGCAAAGCTCTCGGTCACAAAGCTTAGCGATGCAACCATAATTGCTATGGCCGCTACAAGTTTTAAGACTCTTTTCATGGTTAGTGGGTTGGTTATTTTTTAGTTATGTCGTTATTTGTACCCATATCTATAATCTTGCCTGCGGTCGTACCCTTCATTCCTGAGGTCACACTACCCATATAGATTGGATATTTAGTTTCGTTGTTGATGGTGTTGTTAGATGCCTTAAGGTTTTGAACCTCAGCCAAGTTACCAATACCCGTACGGTTACCACCAAAGCAAATCTCCAAATTTTGATCCTCTTTGAGACCCTCGCCACGGCGCAAAGTGATATTGTGGTTAGTACCCAAAATTACAGCTACTCGCTTAGAACCATTACCCACATACTTCTCGCCCTCATAAGGCATAACTGTTATGTCTACGGTGATGCCTTTGTCGCGCTCGTAAGCGGTAGAGAATACTGGACCAAATGCAGCATCTGCCTTACAGTTGATAATCTTACCACCCGAACCAGTAGCATAACCACCTTGGCAACCAATAAGTTGGCAATTTTCAACCACCTTAAAGCCCTTAGAAAGAGTCAAAGCCACACCTCCACGAGCATGCTTCACAACACAATCCTTAACTGTGATATTTGCCGAGCCACGCTTCGAACGCACTCCATCGACAATAGTAGTTCCGCCATCATAAGTGCGGATTCCATCCTCACCAGTCGAGAGCGTGTAGCCTTTGGGCACACGGTAACCCCACACTGTTTTGAAGTCGATTTTGTCCGCTGCCGAACCAGAACCCTTCTCTTTGAGAATATCATCAGTAGTAATCATTTCGCCCTCGATGTAGCAACCCTCGATTACAGGGTAGTGTGCCGCTTGCATAAACAAGAAGTGACCATACGCACGGTGAATGATTCTACAACCCTTGATGTGATTATGCTCTCCACGCACCAACATTGCGCTATGTTTCTTGTGACGAATAGTCGCTGGACCACCCTTTCCGAATACCTCGCCATAGCCATAAGGTTTACTTCCTGTGGTTCTAAGCTCTACCCCTTCAACCAAGTTTTTTAGACCATCGACAACAACATTCACACATCCCACTTGAGGAAAATCATCCTTGCCGCCGACATCTACAAGCTTCAAGTTCTTCACCACATTGTTGCTACCTGTGATGTGCAACTCCACAAATTCACGACCTTTATAGGCGTTAAATACTGCTGTCTCGACCTCTATGGTCACGCCCGTAAAGTCATAAGTGCTACCATTTCCTGTCACTGCCAACATTGCGTTGGTGAGCTTACCCTCGACAACCTCCAATGTAGACTCCTTGAATGGTTTGGTCTGCGCCTTTTTGAGGGTATGAACGTATGTTCCTGGTTTGAGTGTGACATTCACGTTATCTTGTTTGAGGTATGGCAACAGCTCCTCCAAAGATGAGACTGTCACATTCTTAGCCATTACGCTCGAAACTCCTGCCATAAGCACTAGGGCTAGGAGTAAGTTTAATATTTTTTTCATTGGTTATTTAGTTTTTATAGAAAGTATTATCTGCGGTGAGTTTGAGCAACAAGGATGAGTTTTGGGGCTTAGTGAAGTCTCTAAAACCGCAGCGTACTAAAAGTACGTGAGGATTTTAGAGGCGAGGGAAGTGCCAAAAATCGCCTTGTTCCTCGAACTCAAGGATTATAATTCCTCGATTGTGTTGTCATAAGTATTACCCTCCACATCACTACCAGTGATTATGGTGTTGTATGAGGTGTTACCACCGATTTTCACTGTATAGCCACTCTCGTTGGTGATTGTCATATTTGCAGCTGACAGATTCTCAACCTTATCTTTGTATGCGATTGTGTTGCAATCACCACCAATAGCGATTGTTTGACCAGCCTCCAAAGCCAGAGCACTGTTTTGTTTGATAGTGATTTTGTGACCCAAACCTTGGATAAACATCACGTGACCACTCTTGTTGCCCTCGAACTTTTCGCCCGAATATGGCATGAGTGTAATATCCGCTGTGACATTGGTTGTAGTTTCGCCCTCAACCCACAATGCTGGGCCAAATGCAGAGTCTGCCTTACAATTCACAATCATTCCTCCATTATTCACTGAGTAACCCTCCTGGCAACCCACCATAGTGCAATTCTCTACATAGCGACTGCCATCACCCAAGAACAAATCTATGCCTCTACGAACATACTTCACGGTGCAACCTACGACCATTACCTTGCCGCTAATCTTATTCCCAGAGAACTCCTTGTCGCATGTGCGGATTCCATCCCCCACCTTTGATAGGGTGTAACCATCCGACGTATACATTGCACCCTCAATTTCGCATCCCGAGATTGTTGGGTTCTTAGCTCCAGCTATCGTAATTGCGTGCGAAGTGTTGCGAAGTGTGATTTTACACCCTTTGACTTGGTTACCCTCGCCACTCACTACCACAGCACTTGCACCCTCAGCACCATTTGCCGTAGTGGTTACGATTGTCACACCCTCCAAAGTGTTGGTTGCACCCTCCATTACGACAGCTACACCCTCTGCGCTAAGGTTCTTCACAGCGTTGCCGCTACCCACGATTTTGATTGTAGGCGTACCATCCGCTTCGAACTTCACATCTGCAAAGTCATACGACGAATTGCTACCCTCTATGGTGATGGTGCTCCCTGAGGTCATGTTATAGACTCCAGCCTTCATCTTTAGCTCAACGTTGCTCTTTTTGAGATTTGCAGCCAGATCATCCAAGCCGCTAACAGTTACCGCTGCGGTCGAAGTAAGTGACACCGCAAAGATTGCGCACAGAGTCGCAATCGCTAATTTTACTCTTTGTTTCATCATTTGGTTTATTTTTATTATAGTTTTTTTTTGCAAAAAAGGTCTCTATAAACTCCTCGATTCGCAGAAGAGTCTATAGAGACCAAAGATAGTTATTTTTTAGGAAATTTCCTAACTAATATGAATTCGAATTTTCAAGTTCTTCCTCTTAGGGTGCATCAGCGACTATATAATTATTTCGTCACTGTATTACCCGTTCCGTAATCGTAGACCTTACCTGCCGAAGTGATTGTGTTGTTCGACGAGTTGTCATCCAATTCAATGACATAGTCAGTCTCGTTTATGATGGTGTTGCCCGATGCTTTGTAGTTCTCATCCTTAGATAGCATGCCAATGGTGCGATTGTCGCCACCCACATGTATAAACAAATCCTTATCCGCCTTGTGTCCCTTACCTTTTTTGAGGTGGATTTTGTTATTCACACCAATTATAATTGCTGCATGGGTAGTTCCATTGTAATGTTTATTTGTGTTGGGCAGAAGTGTGAGTTCAATATCCATATTGCGGTCGCTCGGATAATCTACACCAAACGCTGGGCCATTTTCCGTGTCGGCAAAGCAGTTCACCATCTTGCCCCCAGTACCAATCGCAAAACCACGGTTGCAACCCACCGCTGTGGTATTCTCCACATATCTGGTACCCTTGGCATGAGTCAAAGTGACACCTGCACGGGCATTTTTGATGTAGCAATTCTTGATGGTCACGTTCGATGTTCCACGCTTAAATCTCTCGCCATTGACGATTGTGTTACCTCCATTATATGCACGGATTCCCTCCTCGCACAGAGCTATTGCGTGACCCGTAGGCACGGTGTAACCCCACACGGTTTTGAATCCGATTTTGTCCGCTGCCGAACCTGTACCCTTTTCACGTAGCACAACATCGGTGTTTGACATCTCACCCTCCACGTAGCAACCCTCAATTAGAGGTTTATCGGCCGCCTGCATAAACATACAGTGACCATAGCCACGGTGGTAAATCTTGCAATCTTTGATGTGGTTCATATATCCACGCACCAAACACGCACTATGCTTTTTGTGGCGGATAGTCGCAGGTCCACCCTTACCAAAGAGCTCTCCATAGCCATAAGGATACGAACCCACAGAGCGCACCTCAACACCTTCGACCAAATTGCTCGCACCATCGACCAAGACATTCACACAGCCAGATTTGGGGAAATCCCACAATCCACCAATATCCACCAACTTCAAATTTTTCACCACATTGTTGCTACCCGTAAGGTGCAGGTGGTTGAATTCGCTACCCTCAAAGGCGTTGAACACCTCGGTTTCGACCTCTACGGTAACACCCGTAAAATCGTAGGTGCTACCATTACCCTCGACCAAAAACATAGCACGAGTAATACGCCCCTCGACCACTTCGGCCTTCGCCTTAAAGTTTTTCTTGGCATCCTTAGCAGTCACACGATAGACTCCTGGGGTAACCTTCACATTCACGTTGTCTTGTTTCAAATATGGCAACAGCTCGATTATATTAGCCACAGTAGTCACTTCGGCTGCCATAACAGCCACATTCGCAATCACCGCAAATGCAGCAACGAACAATTTAAATCCCAATCTCATTATTTCAATATTTTGTTATTCGTACCATTATTCAACACCTTGCCCACCGATGTGATTGTGCTGTCCGACGAATTATCATCCAACTTAACCACAAAATCGGTGTCGTTAATAAGTGTTATCTCCGTAGCCTTGTAGTTCTCATCCTTTGCCAATAGACCTATGGTTTGGTTGTCGCCACCCACGTGTATAAACAAATCTGCATCTGCTTTCAGACCATCCGCCTTTTTGAGGTGAATTTTATGCCCCGAGCCAATTATGATTGCAGCGTGCGACGAACCATTATAGTGCTTGTTTTTGTTAGCTAGGATTGTGAGATCTACCTCTATATTGCGATCTCCTACGTAATCCACGCCAAACGCAGGACCATTCTCTGTGTCGGCAAAGCAGTTCACCATCTTGCCCCCTGTGCCAATCGCAAAACCACGATTTGTGCCCACAGCAGTGGTATTCTCCACATATCTTTCGCCCTTTGCATGAGTCAAAGTGACACCTGCACGGGTGTTTTTGATGTAGCAATTCTTAACCGTAACATTCGATGCTCCACGCTTAATTCTATTGCCATCAATCATTGTATTTCCACCATTATATGCACGAATTCCCTCCTCACACAGAGCTATTGCATGCCCCGCAGGTACGGTGTAACCCCACACAGTTTTGAAGCCGATTTTGTCCGCTGCCGAACCTGTGCCCTTCTCTTTGAGTACAACGTCTGTATTCGACATCTCACCCTCGATGTAGCAACCCTCGATTAGAGGTTTATCTGCTGCTTGCATCATGATGCAGTGACCAAAGCTGCGGTTGTATATTTTGCAATTCTTGATATGGTTGGCATATCCGCGCACCATCATCGCACTATGTTTTTTGTGGCGAATAGTTGCAGGCCCTCCCTTACCAAAGAGCTCTCCATAGCCATAGGGGTATGAACCTACCAAATTCACTTCGACGCCCTCAACACGATTATTGGCACCATCAACCACAACATTGACACATCCAAACTTGGGGAAATCATCCACTCCGCCTACATCCACCAACTTGAGATTCTTCACCACATTGTTGTTACCCAGGATGTGCATGTGGTTGAATTCGCAACGCTCATAGGCGTTAAACACCTCCGTTTCGACCTCTAGAGTCACACCCGTGAAGTCGAATGTGCTGCCACTACCCTCAACCAATATTAGCGAACGTGTGACTTTTGCCTCTACAACCTCGGCCGTAGCCTTGAAGTTCTCCTTCATATCGGCAGCTGTGACTCTATATACTCCTGGAGCAACCTTTACGTGCACGTTGCTCTGCTTGAGCAGGGGTTGCAACTCTACGATATTGTTCACCTTTATCACTGTCTCTGCAGCCGATGCCACAGAGCACAAATTAGTAGCCACTAATAGAGCTACCACCATTATAGGAAATCTTGTTTTCATATCTTTATTGGATTTGTGTTATTATAAAAAATCCTAACAGCACCCCGATATATCGGAATATCTGTTAGGATTTTAAGGTGTTATATAATTCTATATTACATTACTGTTGGTTGAAGTCGTAATCCTCGAATGCTTTGTAAGCACGGTAATCATCTGGGTAGCCATCAGCTGTAGTCACCTCAGCACCTTCGGCAACAATATTTCCAGTTCCCAAATTTACAACCTTTCCAGTTCCGTAGTTATGAATTGTATTATTGTATCCCGACACGATAATCTCCTCGTTACCATAGTTGTAAATCGTGTTACCATACGATCTTGGGCTAATCACCATCAAGAAGTCAGCGTAGTTTGTAATTGTACTACTATTACATTTATTATCTGCTCCATTTCCTGAATTATAAGAACCAAGAGCTCCTCCAGGGGTATAAAAGTCAGGTATGCTGCTCGAAGTCAAAGAACCAACACCTGTTGCAGTACCACCGATAGCAATGTATAATTTACCATCAGTATTGTACATATAATGAGTATTCATAGTGAAGTCATCGTACTTGTAGTCTGAACTTACCTTAAATTCAATAGTGTGGCTACCACCCCAAACACGAGCTGCTTGACCTTGACCATTACCAGACATTTTATCACCGTCGTATTGGATAAACTCAATATCAGATATAACGCTCGATACAGTAGTTGTACTTGTTCCATCACCATAAGACATATTGATTACTGGACCAAATACTGGTGTAGCCTTACAATTCACCATGCGTCCGCTATTTCTGATTGAGAAACCATCTTGACAAGCGATAGATGTACTATTTTGAACATATCTACTACCTGTGAGAGCAGATATACCAGACACACTCTTCAACCAATCCATATCAGAGTTTCCTCCCAAATGCAAAGCTGAACTACGACGGCTATGCTTAGTGGTATTTCCTGTTGCGTAAACACTACCTGTATCACGGCTACCACCTTTTATATAACCATCTGGGTAATACGTTGTGCCTGAAACAAAACCATCTGGCAAGAAGTTCGTCACTCCATCATCTGCTGTCAAGAACACTACATCAGTCTCTGTATCATCGCAATATCTTGTATCCCAGCTTGTAGTTGTACCACTCTTATATGAACGAACAGCATCCTCGCAGTTCGAAAGAGTGTAACCCGAAGGTAGCTTGTAACCAAAGCAAGTTTGGAAGTTGATAAGGTCAGCCGAAGAACCAGTACCAACCTCAGCCAAAATATCATCTGTACAGCACACCTCACTCTCGAAGTAGCAATCCTCAATTGTTGCACTCTTCGCTCCCTGCATATACTGCACGTGACCATAAGCGTGGTGCAAAAGTGTACATCTGCGGATAGTGTTGTAGTCACCACGAAGTAGCAGAGAACAGTGCTTTTTGTGACCTATAGTGTATGTAGAACCCTTACCAAATACCTCACCATAAGCATAAGGTAGAGATCCTGCTGAGTAGACATAAATATCCTCAACGACATTGTACTCTCCATCAATTGAGACGTTTGTGTAACCGTTACTAGGAGTGGTCTCTTTGTCATACAAATCTATGAGATTTATACCTCTGATGGTATTGTTTCTACCTGTGATTTGCATACCGCCAAACTCTGTACCCTTACCTGTGTTATCACCAGCATCATCAGCAATCTCGATATACACACCAGTGAAGTCGTAGTTGTTATACTCACCCTTGATACAGATAATTGAAGGCTTAACAGTTCCGTAGTACACCTCCGAAGTAGAGAAGTTTCCAGCCGCTGCATCTTCAAGAGTAAAGCTATAGACTCCTGGAGTCATTCTAACATTCACATTCTTAGTCTCACGAGTTGTGTACAAACGAAGTGCCTCCAATGAGCTAACCTCCACAAATGTAGCAGCGTCCGACAACTGCTTGCTAGACAAAAGGTTGATTGGATCCAAAATTTCATCGAACGGAGATACCTCTGTCGAGATAATAATATCCATATTGTCATACGCATTTGGAATCGTGTATGATGTCTCCTCTGGGGCGAACTCTACGTAAGATACATAAGTGTCGTCGATGTCATCCATCGAAAGAGAGTAACCAGCAGTAGTAGCTGCACCAACCTCACTAGAGGCGATGTAATAGACTTTAACTCCTGTAACGATATCGTCGTAGCTGCTCGACATTGTCAAGGTGTAGTAGTATGGTGAGCTACCCGAAACATAGTTAGAAGTCAAGACTTTGCGATGCGAAGTAGAAGATGTTATATACTCCTCACCATAGACATAAGTAGAGACGCTTGCTCCTGCACCAGTAAGGTTGTCCGAAGAGTCCAAACTCTTCATGTAGATAGTGCAATCGCCCTCTTCAATATCAAAAATTGTAGAGTAAACGCCCTCGTCGTCGGGAGTAATATCGCTCATGTTTACTTCGACTACATCTGAGCCAGTGAAAATGTAGCAATACTTAGCGTTCTCGTCATTAAGCGTCCAAGATACTTGGAGTCGCTCATATCCTGGAACAAGCTCTGTGATAGCTGGAGCGTACTCAGATACCTCCGTATCACTCAATACAGGGGGCACGTAATCTTCAAGGTCGCCGTCCGTTTCACAACTTATTGCGCAAAGAGCCACCGCAAACATTGCGGCAAACATAAATTGTAATCTCTTCATAGTGGTTGGTTGTTTTAGTTTATTTTATTTTATAGTTTTCTGTTAATTAGGTTGTTACGCTCGCTCACCACCTCCTGCCATTGGTTTTATAGCACCGCCACACACTATTGTGGCGCACACTATATTAGCAAAGATAGTTATTATTTTTTTATTTACGCTATAAATTATACATTAATTTTAGTTACAAATATAATTATTTTTTCGTAACGACATAACTATAGAGCAAAAAAAATTACAAAAACACCCAAAAATTAAAAATCAACCAACTGATTTTTGATAGCGTATATTACCAGGCTCGCTGTATTTTTGCACCCAGTTTTTTCCATTATATTGGCTCGATGCTTATCGACCGTGCGTTTCGAAATAAATAATTCGTCGGCTATCTCTTGATTGCTAAGCCCTCGGCACACTCCAATTAATATCTCGGTTTCGCGCGCCGAAATTGCATCTTCAACACCGCTCGATGCAGATTGCATAGAGTCAGCTATGGATTCCATAAGCTCCTCACTAAAGTATTCGCCACCCTCGGCCACACACTCCAATGCCGTCATCACCTCACGCAAATCGGAATTTTTGAGCAAAAAACCCTTTGCTCCAGCAGTGACCATGCGTGTGTAGTAACTCTCCTCGCCAAACATAGATAGAGTTATGACCTTCAATTCGGGGCATATTTGCAGAGCTCGCTGCGTGGCCTCATCACCCGACATTTGTTCCATCGAAAAATCCATAAAGACTACATCGGCACTCACAGAGGCTATAAGGCGCAGAAACTCCTCGCCATTTGATGCCTCGCCAACAACTTCGACCCGACCTGTGCGCTCCAACAGACCACGCAATCCACCCCTAAATAGGGTGTGGTCATCAACTAATATTACCCTTAACTTTGCCACGATGTATACGTTTTTTACTCTTCAGCGAAGGCTCTTCGCCAAAGGTTAATTTTATGGATGCAGACATGCCTTTTCCCTCGGAGCTTGTGATATCAAACTCTCCACCTAGTGAATTTATGCGAGATGAAATATTTGACAATCCCATTCCCAATTCCGACACCTTTGAGGGTGAAAACCCCACACCATTGTCGCTATATACCAACGTCAAACCCGACACGCTGCCCCTCAACAATACATTTATTTCGGAGCATCGAGCATGTTTGAGTGAATTGTTTATGAGTTCGCATATCACACGATACAATATCACCTCCACATCGGAGTCATATCGGTTTTTGTTGATGTTAGATTCAAATTTGATAGAGACATTGTGGGTCGCAGCACCCCGTTTTATGAAATTTTGCACGGCTCGTCGCAATCCAAAATCGGAGAGGATATGCGGAGACAAGTTATTCGAAATCTCTCTCAAGGCACGTATAGACTCATCTATTAGATATGTGGTGTTGGCGATAATCTCACGCTTTTCGCCCATTGGTGTGTCATCATCGAGAGCCGATAGCGACATTTTCGCACTCGACAACAGGGGTCCAAGACCATCGTGCAGCTCCTTGGAGTATCTCGAACGAGCCTTCTCTTCGGTTCTAATTACGGCGGACAAGATTCTACGCGACACAAGCTGACGTTGCCTATTTATACGCTCTATATATATAAAGAGTTGATGGGCATACATCACCCCAATCGACAGACCCACCGAGGCCAATATTCCGCTCCACAAAAATATGCGAGGATCGAACACCACGCCATTCAACCCCAACACCTGCAGATATCTCTCGGCCGACAATATCGTAAATCCCACTATAAATAGAATCCATATCACGTTATACTTCGTAGCCCTAATGAGTCGCAACGCAAAAATTGTTGCCACCGTTTGGAGTATAATTGCCAGAAAAAGAAATATTTTGGTGTAGAGCATCGCTATTCGAATATTTTAGACAAACGATTTTTCATATCATAATCTGTCATATCCACCTTCACGGGGACTACTGCCACATAGCCACCCTCCATAGCTGCTATGTCGCTATCCGCAGCCTCAGGCTCGGTGTTTATAAAGCTACCAGTCAGCCAATAATACTCCCTGCCGCGTGGGTCTGTGCGCTCGTAGAACTCTTCGCGCCAATAACCTCTGTTTTGGCGGCACGACTTTATACCTTTGATTTGGTCGAGTGGCAGGTCGGGGATATTCACGTTTAGACACAGCGGATCTTTAATATCGAGACTTAACACCTGCTCTATAATCTTTTCGGTGTAGAACTTCGCCGCCGTGAAATCTGCCCCATGAGAGTGATTATCCAACGACAGACCAATCGAAGGTGCATAGAAATGACCCTCAATAGCTGCACCCATAGTGCCAGAGTACAACAAATTGGGACCTGCGTTTGTGCCGTGGTTTATGCCCGACAGCACCAAATCGACCCTCTCACTTATTAATAGGTGGTCGGTGGCATACTTCACACAATCTACGGGTGTTCCACTCAAAGAGTATATCTCGACACCCTCCTGGCGACTTATGGTCTCGAAAAACAGAGGCGTAGCGGAGGTTATAGCTTGACTCATTCCGCTTTGGGGGGTCTTGGGGGCTACCACTACCACACGCCCAAATCGTCGAGCCACCTCCACAAGTGCCTCTATACCTCGTGCCCCGACACCATCGTCGTTGGTCACCAAAATCAATCTCTGAGAATCCTTCATTTTTTCAAATTTACTACAAAGATAACTTTTTTTAGTTGAAAACTATTAAGTTATAATTTTTTTTGTATCTTTGCACGTCCTTTTTAGGATGATGAAACAACCTCTTATTATTTGGGTGTTGGGGCAAAGGGGCTAGGGGTGAGTGATTTTCACGCACGCCGACTGGCTCGGGATTAGTGGGGAGTTCTCCATTATGGTAGCCACCGATGCAGCGATAATGTTGTGCATCAAAACTTTACAATTTATTGCAGCAATGAGCAAAGATGCATTGATTAAGCTCGTAAACGAGCAGATGTGGACTAAGACAGATGCCGACATCCCATCATTCCAAGCTGGTGATACTATCACCGTAACTTACAAAATCGTGGAGGGTTCTAAGGAGCGTCTTCAATCATTCCGTGGTGTGGTTATCCAAATCAAGGGAACTGACAAGACTAAGATGTTTACAATCCGCAAGATGTCTAACGGCATCGGCGTAGAGCGTATCTTCCCACTTTACTCTCCTCACATCGAGAAGATTGAGGTAAACAAGTATGGTGTTGTTCGCCGTGCTCGTATCTACTACTTCCGTGATCTTACAGGTAAGAAGGCTCGTATCAAAGAGCGTCGTATCGCACGCAAGTAATCTTTTTACGACAAGTTTTAATAAAAGGGGATGGTTATTTGCTATCCCCTTTTACTATATATAATAATGCGAATAAATCTCTTGCGAAATGGTATGTTCAGGTCGAGGAGGCTGGATTCTACTCGTTCAATGTTATCGCAGCTACGATATATGAGCATTATGACGAAATACTAAACTTCTTCGTCAATCGCTCAACAAATGCTTTTGCGGAGTCGTTCAATTCAATAATCAAAGCGTTTAGAACCAACCTTAGAGGTTCACTGACGTAAAGTTTTTCCTATTTCGCCTTACTCGTATTTTTGCTTAGCCCCCCCCTATTTTATCTGGTGACCCCTTCCCTTATGTCGAAAATGCTCACGTACTATGAGTACGCTGCGCTTTTCGCCCCTTCACGAAGCCCCAAAGCTACTCACTCTATTTGAACGCAGTTTCCAAGCCCGTGCGGCTCACACCGCCGCCTGCGCAGGGCAGTATTTAGATACTCTAAATATAAATAAGTAGGGTAAAATAATTATTGGTGTGTTTTTAAGAGTGCTATTGGAGATGAGATTTTTTGCTATTGAATTGAAAATATAGTGGTTCTATACTGAAATTTAATAGTGAAAAATATCGCTCCAAGAGTGCTTTTAAAAATATGACAATAATTGTTTTACGCTACTTAAAAGGTACAATTATCAAATAATAGTTCGTTTTTTAGTAATGAACGTCTCATTTTATGACAATTAACTAAATATAATTCCTGAATTCAACTTGTAAATGCAACTGAGGAATTGGGAAGTTGCAGAGAATGAGATAAAATATTTTTTCAGAGAGGAAAGAGAGGTAAAACTCTCCTT
>JBCQUV010000004.1:0-88232 GCA_047173765.1 Rikenellaceae bacterium | reverse complement strand
CTGACAAGTTGCTCCCCAGCAGAGCTTGTTTCCTCTTCAGCTTTACTATGCAAAAATAATGATAAATATTGAAAAATTACCAACCATTTTTGTCCACATTACTATTGTTTTACACTACTTATATTACTTGCAATAATATAGTTTAGGTATGAATTATTACTACCCTTAATTTACTCCCTTAATTTAGAGTCAATTATAATCGTCACAGGTCCATCATTTATGAGCGAAACCTTCATATCTGCGCCAAAGACTCCTGTGGCGACTTTGTTTGCGAATAGGGCACGTGTGCGCTCCACGAATTTGTCGTACATGGGGCGTGAAATCGCTTCACCTGCCGCTTTGATGTATGAGGGGCGGTTGCCTTTGCGTGTGGATGCGTGCAGCGTGAACTGACTCACCAACATTATCTCACCTCCGATTTGCGACACATCTAGGTTCATGACGCCATTTTCGTCGTCGAAGATTCGCATCTTTATCATTTTCGCCACCAACCACTCTATGTCGTCTTGTGTGTCAGCCTCTTCCACGCCTATGAGCACCATGAGCCCTTGGTCTATTTGCGAATATATCTCACCTCCGATCTGCATCTGTGCCTCACGCACACGTTGAATAACTAATCTCATTGCGCTGCCTCTTCAAAATATACCCACAGAGAATCATCTTTGGGTGTGGGTGCTGTTATTGTAATTTGTTCTTTGGTTGTGGGGTGGGCAAAACTCATTGTGCGAGAGTGCAGGGATATACCGCCGCCTGGGTTCGAACGCTTTGCGCCATACTTTAGGTCGCCCTTTATCGAGCACCCAATCTTCGAGAGTTGGGCACGGATTTGGTGATGCCTACCTGTTAGTAGCTCCACCTCCACTAGCGAATAGTTTTTGCTTGCTCCACGCACCTCGTAGTTTAGTTTTGCCTCCTTGGATTGTGGTTTGGGGGCGTCGTATGCACGTGAACGATTCTGTTTGGGATCGCGTGCTATGTGGTGCACGAGGCTCCCTTTTTCGGGCGTGGGACAACTCTCTACCACTGCCCAATAACGCTTCGACACCTCGCCATTGCGGATTTTTTCGTTCATGCGAGCCAATGCCTTGGATGTCTTGGCAAAGAGCACCACACCACTCACAGGTCTATCTATGCGATGCACAACCCCCAAGAATACATCGCCTGGTTTGGAATCACGCACCTTTATAAATGCCTTTATCTGATCTTCGAGTGCACTCTCGCCCGAGGGGTCGGGTTGCACCAAATCGCCACACTTTTTATTGACTACAAGGAGGTGGTTATCCTCGTAGATTATATCTTTTTGTTCGAACATAAGGTTATAATACAAAACTAAATGGCAACAACATCTCGGCACTCTCCACAATCGTTGCCGACGATTCGCTACCCATAATTACTCTAATTGGACTCCCCTGCCTGCGCTCTGCATCGAGCAGAGATTGCCTGCAAAATCCGCACGGAGAGCACTCTCTTTGCCCTGGAGAAGAGGCTATTGCCAACGACTCAATGGTGTCGTCAGGGTAGTTTGTAGCCGCCATAAACAGCAGATTTCGCTCGGCACATATCCCCGCAGGGTATACCTCGCTTTCGATATTTGTGCCATATACAATCTCTCCGCTGGAAAGTCGTGCCGCAGCCCCCACCTTGAATTTGGAGTATGGCGCAAAAGAGCGTGTGGTAGCCTCGAAAGCTTCATGCAGAAGTGCTGCATCCAAAGTCGAAAGTTCCTCTTTCGACTCATATTTGTGGTATTTAAATTCAAATTTACGCTCCATGATTATATCTCTTTGCCCACAAAGATAGTAATTTTTAGTAGGATAGGGGTTTATACTTACTAAAATTCGAACCTAATTTACTACCTTTGTGTTCAAAATTGTTTTTTATGAGAAAGAAAAAAGCAAACTACCCTCTAATCGAAGGGCTCGAAATCACAACCTTGGCAGCCGAAGGCAAGGCTATGGGGCGTCATAATGATGTTGTAGTTTTTGTACCAATGACCGTGCCAGGAGATGTTGTGGATGTGCAAATCCGCTCTAAGCGTCGCAGGTTTATGGAGGGTGTAGTTGTAAAATATCACACCAAATCTCCTCTGCGCACAGAGCCTATATGCGAGCACTTTGGTGTTTGCGGTGGCTGCAAGTGGCAGAACCTACCATATTCGGAGCAGTTGCGCTTCAAAACCGAGCAGGTGCGAGACCAGCTCATTAGACTTGGGCACCTCACCGTTCCCGAGATACAACCATGCTTGGGCTCTGCCAAAACCGACTTCTATCGCAATAAGTTGGAGTACACATTCACACCCAAAAGGTGGCTGACATACGAGGAGATTGCATCGTCCGACGAAATTGCATCGGCTCCAGCCCTAGGATTCCACATCCCAGGTATGTTCGACAAGGTGCTCGACATCAAAAAGTGTTGGTTGCAAGGTGACCCATCGAATGCCATACGTGACGAAATTAGAGAGTTCTGCGTGAGTAACAACTACACGTTTCACGATCCACGTGCCCACGAGGGACTCATGCGCAATATCGTGATTCGTACCGCCTCGACTGGCGACATTATGCTAATCGTAGTGTTCTGGGAGAATGACACCGAGCGCATCGAGGCTGTTATGAACCACATGGCTGAGCGATTCCCCCAAATCACATCATTGATGTATGTTGTAAATACGAAGTTGAACGATTCGATTTCGGATCAGACACCTATATTATACAGAGGCAATGACCACATCATAGAGGAGATGGAGGGGCTAAAGTTCAAGGTTGGGCCCAAATCATTCTACCAAACCAATTCGGAGCAAGCTTATGAGCTATACAAAGTGACTCGTTCTATGGCAGAGTTGCAACCCCACGAGACGCTATACGACCTATACACAGGTACGGGAACTATAGCCAATTTTTGTGCATCGAAGTGTGCCAAGGTTGTGGGTGTGGAGTATGTCCCCGAAGCAATCGAGGATGCCAAGGTGAACTCCGCAAACAATGGAATATCGAACACGGTGTTCTATGCTGGCGACATGAAAAAGGTGCTCAGCGACAGTTTTGTGGCGGAGAATGGTCACCCCGATGTTATAATCCTAGATCCACCACGTGCGGGAGTAGACGAACCCGTGATAGATGTGATTCTGCGTGCTGCCCCCGAGCGAATAGTATATGTGAGCTGCAATCCAGCAACTCAAGCTCGTGATTTGGCACTCATGGATAGGGATTACGAAATCGAGGCTGTGCAGCCTGTGGATATGTTTCCGCACACACACCATGTGGAGAATGTCGTGAAATTGCGCAGACGAATAAAATAAAAAGTTACTTTTATGCGAGTTTTCTCGCAAAAAATATTATCTTTGTGTTTAAACCATTAAACCTATGGCTTTTACACTAATTTAGACAAGTTATGGAACAGCCTATTATTGAACCTATTGACCGTGAAGTTTTGCTTGCGGAGCTAACCCCCGAGCGAAAAGTACGAGACACCAACAAAGCGAGCAATGAGATTTATATATTCTCTGCCGAAGAGTCTCCAATCCTCATGCGTGAGGTTGGCCGCCTGCGTGAAGAGTCTTTTCGTGCCTCTGGCGGAGGTACAGGTGATGAGGTAGATATTGATAGTAAGGATACCGCTAAGGATGGGTATATGCAACTCATCGTGTGGGATCCTCGTGACCAAGAGATTGTTGGAGGATACCGATTCATCGTCTGCCAAGACGAAAAACCCAAGCACCTATCTACGGAGCACTATTTCGATTTTTCGGATAAATTCCGCAAGGAGTACCTCCCCTATACCATTGAATTGGGGCGTTCATTTGTACAGGTGAAGTATCAAGCTCGTCGCAATCCCAAGGGTATATTTGCCCTTGAGAATTTGTGGGATGGGCTCGGTGCGCTTATGGTGCTTAACCCTCATGTGAAGTACTTCTTCGGCAAAATCACGATGTACACCACCTTCAACACTAAGGCTCGCAATGCAATAATTCACTTTATGCATCGCCAATTCCCAGATGCGGATAATTTGATGGCGGCATGTGAACCTATCGTTTTCGACCTAAAGGATCCATATCACATGGAGATGTTTTCGAATGATGATTTCAGAGAGGATTATAAGACTCTAATCAACTACGTTCGTGAGTATAGCGAGACTGTGCCACCACTCTTTGCGGCATACATGAGTCTATCATCCTCAATGCGTACATTTGATACATTCCTAAACACCGACTTTGGCGAAGTGGAGGAGACGGGAATATTAATTACGATACCCGATATATACCCCGACAGATACGACAGATACACCAAATGGGAGGGGTGGGATACGAACCTCGACGAGCGTAGAGCAGAGTGGAAGGCACGATTGCAAGCTAGAAAAGTGTAAGAGTGTAATTTTTTTTGAGGTTTAACTTCGTGGTGGTTAGGCAATTGACCCCTGCGTGGAATATTATCCCCCTAAATAATCATGTTAATATTTGGTTATATCATTTATTTGCACTACTTTTGTCATACAATATCGCGGGATAGAGCAGTTGGCAGCTCGTCGGGCTCATAACCCGGAGGTCGGAGGTTCGAGTCCTTCTCCCGCTACTACTAAAAGACCACCTAAATTAGGTGGTCTTTTTTTGTGAGTCTAACTCACAAGGCTATTTTTGGCACTTCCTTTGGATCATACGCAAACTCTGTGTTTTTCAAATCCTCACGTACTGTTGTGTAATCTATTCCGCCAAAATCTCATTTACGGTCTCCTCCACGGTTGGTTCTGGAGCGGTATAATCTACGGGGATAGATAATCTTACATTCACCTTCTCCTTGCCCTGCTTTCCTGGGGTCCATTTGGGTGAGTCAGATATTATGGATATTGCCGATTTTGATAGTATATAGTCGGGAGATACCATAACCTCTATATCATCTATCTCGCCCTCGGAGGTGATGGTGAATCGTAGTATTACACGTCCGTACACTCCAAGCTTAGCTTTTTTGCGTGCGGTGATGCGAGCCATAATCCAGTTATAAAATACTAGAGTACTAGTTTCGCCCGTAAATTGAGGCATCTTGTCGGCTCGGTATGTGGTTTTGGGTGTTGTGCGTACCTCTTGTGGCACATCGCTGTGTAGGGGTGCAGGGCGAAGCATGGTTCTATCTACCTCCTTAATCATTGGGTATTTTATTGTTGCAGCTATTTTGTGGTCTACCTTCACCTTGTCCATCTCGGCTGGAGTCCACAATTCGGCAGATGCTTTTACCACTCGTATTACCTCTTCGTGGATTTCGGGGTGTGTGGCGTGCAGAATCTCGATGTCGGCTATCTCACCCGATGCTTTGAGTGTGAAATCTACCGCTACAACTCCCGACCCATTGGGGTTTTGCAGCACTTCGGGGTGTACAATCTGGCTATCAGCCCAGGCGTTGAATAGATCTTCGACCTCGCCATCGAACCTTGGAGGTGTGAGTTTACCCTTAGCAGAGAGGGTTGAGGTAGTTGCAATAAGCAGGAGTAGAAATATTAGTTTTTTCATAATCAAAGGTTGGTTGCACACAAAATTATAAAAAAGGGATGACTTCTGCAAGTCACCCCTCTAATAATCTCTATAAAGTTACACTAATTCCACCCGAAGCCCAAATCGGTGGCATCTGCAACCCTCCATAGTCGTAGTACTCTGTGGAGGTGATATTCATAGCATCCACATATATAGCTATGCCTTTGCGCTCCCAACGTATACGTCCATCGAGCAGAAAATATGGGTTATAATCCTGCACCTCACCTGCGGCATCTGTGTAGTTGCCACACCTGTCATACACCGAAGCGGTGAGTACTAACGACAGATTTCGAGCCAGCGCAAAATCCACGGACAGAACACCCTTGTTGTGCATATACTCAAATGCGTATTTAGATATGTAACCTCCCGAATCTTTGTTTTGGGTCACATATCCATAGCTAGCTGATATGCGGCGCACAAATTTATTGAAGGTGTAGCCTCCGCTTATCTCTGTGCCAAATGTCCCTAGAGAGGTGAATTGCCGTGACCTCCACACTCCAGCCTCTGTGTCGTCGCTGTCTTGAGTCCAATCTATTATGTTGCGACCATCCCTGTAATATGTCTTTGCCATAACGTTCCACTGCTCACGACTGTAGGCGGCAGTGAATTGATACGTTGTGGCCGATTCGGGTTGCAATGACGCATTGGGGATATTAATAGCCGATGTGTAGTACAAGTCGGTGAAGGTGGGTAGGCGCATAGATTCATTAGCTCCAACCTCCAAGCGCAGCGATTTGATGGGAGAGTAACTTCCCGAGACGCTCCAAATCGGGTATGCGCCATAGGGGGTAGTGCTCACTCCTGCATAAGCTGACACTCCAAACTGCGACCAATTTTTGGTGTGGCGCAGGTAGAAATTTCCGATGTGTCGCTCCGCTTGGTGGGTGTATTTGCCATTAGCCTCCGACTGCTCCTCGCCTAGGTTTGTGCTCCATATGTGGTTGAATGTGTAGTCTCCACCCAGAGTCGTAACGCCCCATGATGAGCGATAGTCGGCATATATCTCGCTCCACACATTGTCGGTGTTGTGGAAATTTTCGCCCACATCGGAGTATCTAATCCACTCATAATTATCGAAATTCTTGCGATAGCTCACCGAACTATTGAGAGTCACCCTCTCTCCCCAATCCTTGACCCACCTAAGCGATGCTAGAGCGGTGTGAGTGGTCTCGTATTGGTCGGGGTTTGATAGCGAATAGAAGGCATTAGCTCCAAATTCACGGCGTTGAAATCCGGCTTGAAGGTCGAAAAATCCAGCCTTCGAAGAGTCATAGGTGGCGCGTGTGTATGCGTTAATATTCTCGAAACCAGTGTTGTAGGCGTATCCATCACTCTTGCGGTATGATGCCGCACCAAACACATTGAACTTGCCACGCGTGACTCCGCCTGAGAGAGCATTGTATGTGTAGCCATAGTCGCCCGTAGATATCTCGGCACGCATATAGTTCGCCTTCAGGGGCGCAGTACGAATATTGATAGCCCCAGCATAAGCACCTACACCTGCCACGCCATCAATGAGTTCGATGCCTGCCACAGACTCCATGTCTATAGGCAGTGCATGAGTTTGATGCCCAGTGCGGGCATCCGTAAAGTTGATGCCATTGAGCATCACCATAGTTTGGTCAAATGAGCCTCCTCTAATCGAAAGGTCTGTTTGCACTCCTTTGCCGCCTCGCTCCCTCACATCAATAGAGGGCGAAAGGCGAAGTGCCGACTCCAAGGTCTGGAGTGGGGCAGCAGCCTCTGTAGCTCTATTAAAGATTGGGGTTTGCAACATTGCACTACGTGTGGGGTTGGCTTTGGTGTGGGTGACTCCCACATCCCGCAGCTCGATATCTTGCCCATAAGACAAGCTATCGGCAACCTCCGCAGCATAAGCTCCGTTAGCGACAAGGGAGAGGATAGACATTCCAACCCAGAGAACTCCGATTGTTACCTCACGTTTGAGCGATGCAAAGGCTGAATAGCTCTTGCGGCTCCAACGTCTAAAGCAGGCAACGGACTTCGATTGTTGAATCTTTTTCATCTCGCTTGTTTTTAGATGATTAATAAATTAAGTTCTTGGTTTCAACGTGAAAACCGCCCCAAAGGTATGTAAAAAAGTGATAATTGAAAGAAAAAGTTTTATATTTGTGAAAATAATCTTTATAACCATGAAACCAATATTTATATGCTACGACAGATGTAGCACCTGCAAAAAAGCCGAGAAGTGGCTCACTGATAACAACATCGAGTTCGAGAAGAGAAGCATCACCGAGCAGAACCCTTCAGCTGCCGAAATTGCCGAATGGATGGCAAAAAGCGGACTTCCCATTCGCAGATTTTTTAACACTTCGGGCATAAAGTATCGTGAACTCTCACTCAAAGATAGGGTAGCAACAGACTCCACTGAGAATCTATTAGCACTCCTGGCTACGGACGGCATGTTGGTTAAAAGACCACTCCTTGTGACAGATGGCAATGTGCTAGCTGGCTTTAGAGAGGCGGAGTATTCGTCGGAGTTACTTTAGCAGCGAGCCAAAAATATTTGACCCCAAATCTAAGCTACATCATGTGAACTTAGATTTGGGGTCAAGTATATTTAGGGTGATTGTGTGTTTTCTACACCAACATCTCAAACAAATCGGGTTGAGGGTTGAGGTATTCGTACTTCACACCGTAATCATCCATGCGCTTTATGAGCGAGTTAAAGTGTTTAGGGTCAGATAGCTCAATTCCAATTATTGCTGGTCCATTCTCACGACTCACCTTCTTTTTATACTCAAAGAATGTGATGTCGTCTTGCGGACCTAGCACCTCGCTAAGGAATGTTTTGAGTGCTCCAGCACGTTGAGGGAATCGCACGATGAAGTAGTGTTTGAGCCCCTCGAATAGTAGCGAACGCTCCTTTATCTCCTCGAATCGAGTGATGTCGTTGTTGCCACCGCTCACCACACATGCCACACGCTTGCCCTCGATATCCTCGGCGCAAAGACCCAAAGCAGCAATGCTGAGTGCTCCTGCTGGCTCCACAACTATCGCTTCACGATTGTACATATCCAAAATCGTAGAACATATCATACCCTCGGGCACAGTGATTACGCCATCCAACACTTGGCGACCAACCTCGAAGTTTAGGTCTCCGACACGCTTTACAGATGCGCCATCCACGAATTTATCCACATAGTCGAGTGTGCGCACTTCGCCTGCATCCAAAGCGTACTTCATTGATGCTGCACCCTCGGGCTCAACACCTATAATCTTAGTTTTGGGCGAAACTTGCTTGAAGTATGAGCCCACACCAGCCAATAGACCTCCGCCACCAATAGGTACGAATAGGTAGTCGATAGGTGCATCGCTATCCTCGATAATCTCCACGCCCACAGTTGCTTGCCCCTCAATAATCTTCTCATCATCGAATGGGTGCACAAACGACATAGCGTGCTCATCGCAATATGCCTTAGCCTCCGCAGCGCAAGCGTCGAAGGTGTCGCCCGTGAGTATAATCTCCACATTGCCATTGCCATGCAGACGCACCTGGTCAATCTTCTGTTTGGGAGTAGTCACAGGCATAAATATAGCACCACGAATGTCGAGCCTATTGCACGAAAAAGCGACCCCTTGGGCATGGTTTCCTGCACTTGCGCAGACCACACCTCTCTCTCGTTCCTCTGCGCTAAGGGACAAAATTTTGTTGTACGCTCCACGCAGTTTGTATGAGCGCACCACCTGCAAATCTTCGCGTTTGAGCATCACCTCGCACAAGTGTTTGCGCGAAAGGTGACCACTACGCATAAGTGCCGTGTGGGTGACGCACCCTTTGAGGCGTTGGTGCGCCTCGATTATATCATTTAGTTTAGGGTAATATCCCATAATCTAATCTCCTAAAGGATTAAAAAAGGTGACGAATTTTTGAAAAATCCGCCACCTTTGTAAGTGAACTAAAAATTAGTTGTTCTCTGGACGGAGACCACGCACAGTCATACCAGCTTGCCACATCTCACTCTCACGAAGCTCCTTAAGCTCAGCCTCCAACTTCTCGCGATAGTCAGCCTTAGAGTTAGTGTCGATAGAGCGTTGTGCCTCGTTTCCGCAAGCTACCTCTGCGTACAACTTCTCGAATACTGGCTTAGTTGCATCACGGAAAGGTTTCCACCAATCCAAAGCACCACGTTGAGCAGTAGTCGAAGTGTTAGCGTACATCCAATCCATACCGTTCTCAGCTACAAGCGGCATCAAAGATTGAGTAAGCTCCTCAACAGTCTCGTTGAAAGCCTCTGAAGGTGAGTGACCATTCTCACGAAGAACCTCATATTGTGCAGCGAATACACCTTGGATACATCCCATAAGTGAACCACGCTCACCTGTAAGGTCAGAGTAAACCTCCTTCTTGAAGGTTGTCTCGAACAAGTAACCAGAACCAACACCGATACCCATAGCGATTACACGCTCTGCGGCACGACCTGTAGCATCTTGGAAGATAGCGTATGAAGAGTTCAATCCACGTCCTGCTACGAACATACGACGAAGTGAAGTACCCGAACCCTTAGGAGCTACCAAGATAACATCTACGTCTGCTGGAGGAACGATACCTGTACGCTCCTTGTATGTGATACCAAAACCGTGTGAGAAGTACAAAGCCTTACCTGGAGTAAGACGAGCCTTCACAGTTGGCCATGCGTCGATTTGACCTGCGTCAGACAACAAGAATTGAATAATTGTAGCCTTCTCGCAAGCTGTCTCAATATCGAAAAGTGTCTCACCTGGAACCCATCCGTCAGCTACTGCCTTGTCCCAAGATTTGCCACCCTTACGCTGACCTACGATTACATTGAATCCGTTGTCACGCAAGTTAAGCGATTGACCAGGACCTTGAACACCATAACCAATAACGGCGATAGTCTCATCCTTAAGCACCTCTTGTGCCTTTGCTAATGGAAACTCCTCACGAGTCACTACATTCTCCTCGGTTGTACCGAAAATCATCTTTGCCATAATTCTCTTTTATTAAATTTAATGTTAAAAATTTTTATTTTTTTAATGAGTTTGAGTAACAAGGATGAGTTTTGGGGCTTCGTGAGCATTTTTAACCGCAGCGTACTTTTAGTACGTGAGGATTAAAAAGCTTTAGGGAAGTGCCAAAAATCGCCTTGTTAGTCGGACTCTATATTATTTTACTATAAATTCCGCTAGGATATCTCGTTCTCTTTCGGGAGTGAGTGGATGTTTGACATACTCCTCGGTGGTTTGGATATACGCCTTCATCACATCTATCTTCTTCTCAATCTGCTTCGCAACGTTCTCCACACGGCTCACATCGGCCGACACCTCGATTATGAAGCGGTGGATACCCTCGATTGATGATCTCTCGGTTTTGAGGGTCTCGATATTCATGTGTCTTGAGATAAACACTGTGGTGATAAGTCCCAGAACTCCTGCGTGGTTCTCCGAAAAAACTGTTAAAGTATATTTTGCCATAGCGGTATCCTCCTATTTTTTCTGTTCGTTAATTCTGCCTTTGCATCCTGCGCACTTAAATCCCTTCTCGGTGCCATCGGTTAGCATAATATCCACTAGAGATTGACCAGGTGCCACCATTGGCAATACATTGTCGTTGCATATAACCCTCACCTCCAACAAGTAAGAGCCCTCGGCCGCCTGCATCTGAGCCACCGCCTCAGCCAAATCCTCACGCTTGTCGCAATAACCATAACCCACATCGTGAGCCTCGGCAATGAGCTTAAAGTTAGGGTTCATCATCGGAGTGAATGAGTATCGTTGATTGAAGAACAACTGTTGCCATTGGCGAACCATACCCAAGTAGTTATTGTTCAGCAGCACAATCTTCACAGATACTCTCTCCTGCATAATTGTTGCAAGCTCCTGAATATTCATCTGAATACCGCCATCGCCCACAAACAATACGACATCTCTTTCGGGTGCTCCAATCTTAGCTCCAATAGCCGCTGGAAGTCCAAATCCCATAGTTCCCAAACCACCCGAAGTTATGAGCGAACGAGGCTTACAGAAACTAGTGTAGCGTGCCGCAACCATTTGGTGCTGACCAACATCCGTAACGGTGATATTCTCGCCTTTGTATGCATCGTCCACCGCCTGTACTGTGTGGTGCAAATGAATCTCACCCGTGCCATCACCCTCGTGACGATCCACAACCAATGCCCTCTCCTCGCGGTTATAATCATTGAGCTTCGCGAGCCACTCCGAGTGGTCTCCATCGCTAATGAGTGAGTTGAGACTCTCCAACACATCTTTAGCATCGCCCACGATTCCGACATCGGCAGTTATAATCTTGTTGATTTCGGCACGGTCAATATCTATATGTATAATCTTTGCATTGGGTGCGAAATTCTCGGTGTTGCAAGTCACACGATCATCAAAACGCATACCGATAGCGACAATCAAATCGCAGTCGTGGTTGGTGATGTTGGGTGCGTAGTTTCCGTGCATACCAATCATACCTATATAATATGGGTCACTGCACTCCAAAGCCGACAGACCGAGCAATGTAGCCACCGCAGGTATTCTGCTCTTGTGCACAAATGTTTTGAACGCCTCCTCAGCTCCCGACAGTGTGACGCCTTGACCAAATATAATCATTGGTCGCTTAGCCTTGTCAATCAACTTCGCCGCCTTAGCCAACTTTATGGAGTTAGCCATAGGGTGAGGATTGTAACTTCTGATTGGTGGGCATGGGATAAATCCGTTCCACTCCGCCAGTCCATTTTGAGCATCCTTGGTGATGTCAATCAATACTGGACCTGGGCGACCGCTGCTAGCTATGTACAACGCCTTAGCTATTGCAGGTGCAATCTCCTCGGCCTTGCGCACCAATATATTCCACTTGGTGATAGGGTGTGTGACACCCACGATATTTATCTCTTGAAACGAATCGACACCCAACATTGGCGTGGGCACTTGACCCGTGATAACCACAAGTGGCGTAGAGTCCAACATCGCATCGGCAATTCCCGTCACGGTATTTGTAGCTCCTGGCCCCGATGTCACAAAACATACTCCCGTGCGACCCGTAGCCCTAGCGTAACCCTGCGCTGCGTGTACTGCCGCTTGCTCGTGGCGAACAAGTATGTGGCGGATAGAGTCCGAGTAGTCGTAGAGTGCATCGTATAGAGGCATGATTTGACCACCTGGATATCCAAACACAGTATCGACTCCGCTCTCTACAAGCGAATTAAGCAATACTCGTGTTCCTGTTATTTGATTATTTTGCTGCTCCATAATGAACTACTCCTTTATGATTCGTATAGCTCCCAAATCTGCCGACGACACATTTTGTGCGTAGAATTGTAGTGACTTTGGCACTACACGATTTCGAGATTTAGGTTTGAAAACTCCACCCTTCGCCGCCATTCTTCGCTCTATCTCCTCGTCGCTAATCTTAAGAGAGATTGTGCGATTTGGGATATCTATATATATTGGATCGTTATCCTCTACGATTGCAATCTCACCTCCCGATGCTGCCTCTGGCGACACATGACCAATCGACAAGCCCGATGTACCACCCGAGAAACGACCATCCGTAACAAGTGCGCAGACCTTGCCCAAGTGCATAGATTTGAGGTATGAGGTAGGATACAACATCTCCTGCATACCTGGTCCTCCTGCTGGCCCCTCGTATGTGATAATCACCACATCGCCAGCCGACACCTTGCCGCCCAAGATTCCAGCCATTGCATCCTCTTGAGACTCAAATACACGAGCCACGCCATCAAACGTAAGTTGCTCTGCTGCAACTCCTGCAGTCTTTACTATGCAACCCTTCTTTGCGATGTTTCCAAACAGAACTGCCAAACCACCATCCTTGCTATAAGCATTCTCGAATGAGCGGATAGCACCCTTTTCACGGTCTAGGTCTAACTCTGCGTAGTATGTATCTTGCGAACCCAATGTCAAGTTGAACTTGCCACCTGGAGCTGTTCGGAAGAATTTATTTGTCTCCTCACAAGAGTAGTCGCACTTTTCGGCAAACAACTCTTCGAAAGTTTTACCTGCTACGGTGTGGCAATCGCCATTGAAGTGCCCTGCCTTATATAATTCGTTGAGGATTGCCACCACACCTCCTGCACGGTGAACATCCTCTATGTGTACTGTGTTAGATGGCGCAACCTTACAAATCACGGGAGTCTTGCGAGAGATTGCATCGCAATCGTTCATTGTGAACTCCACATCTGCCTCAGCTGCGATAGCCAACAAGTGAAGTACCGTGTTTGAAGAGCCACCCATTGCTATATCGAGTGTCATCGCATTCATAAACGCTTCACGAGTTGCGATATTGCGTGGCAATACACTGTCATCACCATCGAAGTAGTATGCGTTTGCCATCTCCACGATTCTCTTAGCCGCAGTCTCGAACAACACTTTGCGGTTGCGGTGCGTAGCCACAACTGTACCATTTCCAGTAAGTGCCATACCGAGTGCCTCTGCCAAGCAGTTCATAGAGTTTGCGGTGAACATTCCCGAGCACGAACCGCACGTTGGGCACGCTGCACGCTCAATTTGGGCAATCTCCTCATCCGACTTTGTGTCGTCGGCACTATCAATCATAGCATCAATCAAGTCGAGTTTCCTATCTCCCAACTTACCTGCCTCCATAGGTCCTCCCGACACAAAAATCGTTGGGACATTTAGGCGCATTGTAGCCATCATCATTCCTGGAGTGATTTTGTCGCAGTTGCTAATGCAGACCAAAGCATCTAAGCAGTGTGCGCCTGCCATATACTCCACGCTGTCGGCGATGATGTCTCTCGAAGGCAGAGAGTACAACATTCCGCTGTGACCCATTGCGATTCCATCATCTATAGCTATAGTGTTAAACTCACAAGCAAAACATCCTTGCTCCTCGATGAGACCCTTGACATATTGACCAATCTCGTGCAGATGGGTGTGCCCTGGGACAGTTTGAGTGAATGAATTGACAATTCCGATTATTGGTTTGCCGAAGTGCTCTTCGCGCATACCATTGGCACGCCACAAGCTTCTAGCTCCTGCCATAAGTCGTCCTGAAACGGATGTGCTGCTTTTGAGTCTATTTTTCATCTTAAGTGTTTGTTGTGTAAAATCTTACTCTAAAAAAAACTCTCACTGCAAGGAGTGAGAGCGTTATTTGTTATTTAGCTATTAAACATTGTAACCATACTCTCCTCATAGTCAGTTAATAATGACCACGATAAGTCCGACGATATCCTTAATGTTTAATCCTAAATTCATATAGTTTAAGTCCATAGTTTATACCTTCTCTTAGGTACGCGACAAATGTATTGAAGTTTATTGAGAATACCAAATTTTAGCCTATAAAATTGCCAAAAAGTTACATATATATAGGTATATTTGATAATATTTTATACCTTTGCAAATGTATCGTAGGATGCGCGAGGAGAAATACGTTGCATCTGGTACATAACTTTTGTTTATTCAAACTCAAAAACGACCAAAATTTTTTACAACGAATAAGCAAGGAGGGGTTATTGTATACATTAGTGTATATACTTTGCACCCCGACTTGCTTGTTGTAGGGGTGCTTGGTCGTACCTTGAGTTTGAGCTTGTCGGGGCTGCTTTTTTGTCGTTCGGCAAGAAACCATAAAAACCTCAAACTAATGACCTCAACAACACTCCTAGATGGCAAATGGGAATTTATAAATCATGAGATATACCTGTCTCAAACCGACACGTGGATTCCACAAGCTGATTTTGTAAATGGTATGACATGGCAGTTCCGCCTTGGGTGTGCATTTCGTGATTATGAGCAGGGGATAATCGTAGAGTCTGCTCCCGAAGTAGAGGATGTCGAGATGGAGTATATCTACTCACCCAAGCATGGGCGTCTTACTGTAGATGTCGAAATTCAAGATGTTTACTATTTAACATTTGATGAGTTAGGCAGTCCAGCCTCTACTCTACAGTCCGATTCTCAGCCACCCACTGAGTAAGTTCCACGAAATCCGCCACCGACAATCTCTCGGCACGCAGGTCAAAGAATCTATGTTCGGCACCTCCGAAGTCACCAAATACAGCCTTTATAGCGTTGCGCAACATCTTACGTCGCTGCCCAAATCCAGCCTTCACGACCTTCACAAATAACTTCTCGTCGCAATCCAGCGCAGTTGTAGAGTTGCGCACCATGCGTATCACGGCACTCTTAACCTTGGGGGGTGGATTAAACACCGACTCATTCACAGTGAAAAGATACTCTATATCGTACCACGCTTGCAACAAAACACTTAGCACACCATACTCCTTAGAGCCTGGAGGTTCCGCCATGCGCACCGCCACTTCACGCTGAATCATTCCAGCGCACTCGGGTACTAAGTCTCTGTTTTCGACCACCTTAAAGAAAATCTGCGACGAAATATTATATGGGAAGTTACCTATAACTTTGAGCCCCTCGGGGAATCGTTCCCTGAGATCCATCTTCAGAAAATCACCCTCTATGAGTCTGGGTGTGAATTCGGGGTAGTGGTTGTGAAGGTACTCCACACTCTCGGTGTCAATCTCTGCGCCATAGGTTGTAATGTCGTCACGCTGCAACAAAAACTGCGTGAGCACACCCATTCCGCAACCCACCTCCAACACGGTGTCGGGTGACTCGGGCGACCCTCCCGACACTGAGTCGGCAATCTTTTTGGCGATGTTGAGGTCTGTCAAAAAATGTTGCCCTAGAGCCTTTTTTGCTCGTACTTCTCCCTCTCTGACCCCTCTATATGGTGAGCCGCCACCTCTTCTAGGTGCTCCTTTTTTTCCTCTCTGCACTATGATAATGTATTGTTATTAGTTACCCTGCTCGCACATAAACTTTATGCGCACAAGTCGAATCTCCTCCTCGGAGTAGTCGCTGCCCAGCTCCTCAATGGCTGCATCCAAAGAGTCATCTTCGGCATCCTCCTTGAAGTATAGATATATGTCATCCACCTTCTCTTCGTCCATATATTTGTCTAGGTAGTATGAAATATCTAGGCGTGTTCCCGAATTCACGATAGCCTCAATCTCGGTGAGTAGCTCATCCGAATCTAGGTTTTTGGCACGTGCAATATCCTCGAAATCCATCTTGCGGTCAATGGATTGAATAATGAATATTTTGTTGCCCGCCTTATTTGCAACCGACTTCACAATCATATCTTGAGGGCGAATGATATCGTTCTCCTCGACATACGATTTTATGAGCTTTATGAACTCTGCACCAAACTTCTTAGCTTTGCCAACTCCCACACCTGTAATGTTTTGCAGCTCCTCGGTTGTTATGGGGTATTGCACCGACATATCCTCCAACGAAGGGTCTTGGAACACCACAAATGGCGGTAAGTCGTGTTTCTTGGCCACCTTTTTGCGCAAATCCTTAAGCATCGAGAATAGCACCTCGTCTGCAGCTCCTCCTTTGCTTGGGGTGTTTGCAGCCTCCGCCTCGGCATCTATTTTCTCGTAGTCGTGGTCTAGGGTTATGGTCGCTGGGGTAGGGCGTTTGATATACTCCTCGCCCTTTTTATTTATGACTATGAGTCCATAATTCTCGATGTTCTTGTCTATGAGCCCCATGATTAGAGCTTGGCGCATCACAGCACCCCAATAGGTAGACTCCTTCTCGGAACCTGCTCCAAACCACTCGTTTTTGTTGTGTCCATAGCTCTTTATGAGGGCTGTGGTTTTGCCCACGAGTAGATTTATGAGGTGATCGACCTTGAATTTGTCGCCTATATCTTTGAGTGCCTCCAATGCCATTTTGAGGTCATCTTGCACTGCAACCTTAGGTTTGGGGTTTATGCAGTTGTCGCAGTTGCCACAATTCTCTTCGGTGTACTCCTCGCCAAAGTAGTGGAGCAGCGTTTTGCGCCTACACATAGAACTCTCGGCGTATGATACTGTTTCGAGCAACAGCAAGCGACCAATCTCCTGCTCGGCAATAGGTTTGCCTTGCATGAATTTCTCTAGCTTTTGGATATCCTTGTAGCTGTAGAATGTTAGGCAGTGACCTTCACCACCGTCACGACCTGCACGACCTGTCTCTTGGTAGTATCCCTCCAATGATTTGGGTATGTCGTAGTGTATGACATACCTCACATCGGGCTTGTCGATTCCCATACCAAAGGCTATGGTTGCCACAATCACATCGACCCTCTCCATCAAGAAATCATCTTGGTGCTCGGCTCTGGTTTGGGCATCCATACCTGCGTGGTATGCACGTGATTTTATGCCATTGGCTTGCAGAAGTGCTGTGAGCTCCTCCACCTTTTTGCGGCTTAGGCAATATATAACTCCACATTTTCCATCACGTTGCTTGATGAAACGGATGATGTCGTGGTCTACGTTATGTTTGGGGCGAAGCTCATAGTACAGGTTCGCACGGTTGAACGACGATTTGAATACCGAAGTGTCCGACATACCCAAGTTTTTTTGGATATCCATCTGTACTTTGGGAGTAGCCGTTGCAGTGAGCGCAATAAGTGGTGCTTGCCCAATATCGTTAATAATAGGGCGTATGCGCCTATACTCAGGGCGGAAATCGTGACCCCACTCCGATATACAGTGTGCCTCGTCTATGGCGTAGAACGAGATTTTGATTTTGCGAAGGAAGGCGATGTTGTCCTCTTTGGTGAGTGACTCGGGTGCAAAGTATAGGAGCTTAGTTTTGCCCTCCAACACATCGCTACGCACTTGGTTTACAGCACTTTTGTTGAGTGACGAATTTAGGAAGTGTGCTACTCCCGACTCGGTAGAGAACGCACGCATGGCATCGACCTGATTTTTCATCAAGGCTATGAGTGGTGAAATAATGATAGCCACACCATCCATCATGAGTGCAGGCAGCTGGTAGCAAAGTGATTTGCCACCACCCGTAGGCATCAGTACAAATGTGTCGTTACCCTCCAGGACATTACGAATCACAGCCTCCTGGTTGCCCTTGAATGCTGAGAAGCCGAAATACTCCTTGAGTTTTTGTTGTAGATGTTTGGTTCCGTACTCTTCCATTGTCGTCAATATTAGGTGTTATCCTTCTCGCAAAAGAACACTCTGCACAATTTATTAATCAAAGATAATATTTTTTTTGAAAAAAATGATAACTTTGTAAAAAAAATTGAGATTATATAATCAGGTTACAAAAGGAACTAAAAATTTTCAACCATAATAAGAAAATTATAATAATGAGACTTTACACAAGTGAGCTAGTCAAAAAGTATAAATCGAGAACCGTGGTAAACCATGTCTCGGTAGATGTTCAACAGGGCGAAATCGTCGGTCTGCTCGGCCCTAATGGTGCTGGTAAGACCACAACCTTTTATATGGTAGTGGGTCTAATCAAACCAAACGAGGGCGATGTATATTTGGAGGATGACAATGGTAAGGTTACCAATCTCACTAAATTGCCCGTGTACAAACGTGCTCAGCTAGGTGTGGGATACCTCGCGCAGGAGGCATCGGTGTTTCGCCACCTAAGCGTTGAGGATAATATCCGTGCGGTGTTGGAGATGACCAATTTCTCGAAGGAGTACCAAAAGGAGAGGCTCGAATCGCTAATCGAGGAGTTTCGCTTGCAAAAGGTGCGCAAGAGCAACGGAATTCAATTGTCGGGAGGTGAGCGCAGGCGTACCGAGATTGCTCGTGCGGTGGCTATCAACCCCTCGTTTATACTTCTGGATGAGCCATTTGCGGGAGTAGACCCAATCGCTGTGGAGGATATCCAAAGTATCGTGGCGACTCTCAAAAACAAGAATATCGGAGTTATTATCACCGACCACAATGTGGATGAAACATTGGCTATCACCGACCGCACATATCTACTCTTTGAGGGTAAAATCCTAAAGACAGGAACTGCCGAGGAGTTGGCCGCCGACGAGATGGTGCGCAGAGTCTACCTGGGTCAAAACTTCGAGCTCAAAAGGTCGCACCACGCCACAGACACAAGTGGTATTGTAACTAACACTACAGAAAACGAAGAATAAATAATGAATATAACCATATCAAAAGGTGAGGTTCAAGGAGTTGTAAACCCACCCTGTTCCAAGAGCTATGCGCAACGTGCCTTAGCGGTGTCGCTACTTTGCAAAGGTCGATCAGTGCTGCGCAATATAGACCTATGCGACGATACACTCTCCGCCATGAAGTGCATCGAAACCCTTGGTGCAAAGGTCTCACACATAGATGAATCGACAGTTCAAGTCGATGGCGGACTTTCCCCTCAAGGCAACCTACTAAATATTGGTGAATCAGGACTCTCAACTCGCCTATTTACTCCCCTTGCATCACTTTGGCACGAACCAATTACCATTACGGGTCGTGGTTCAATTCTCAAGCGTCCGATGACTATGATGATAGAGCCACTCAAGGAGCTGGGTGTGAAGGTGACCTCCAAGGAGGGCTATCTGCCATTCGAGGTGTGTGGTTCAATACAGGGCGGCGAAGTGAGTGTTGATGGCTCGGTGTCGTCGCAATTTATCACGGGATTGTTGCTGTCGTTGCCGCTAGCCAAGGAGGATACCACTATGACGGTTAATCGTGCGGTATCGACCCCATACTTGGATATGACAATCGAGACTGCTCGTCAATTTGGCGTGGAGATTTCGCACAATAACTATATGGAGTTCTTTGTTGAGGGCGACCAATCATACACCCCCACAGATTTTAAGGTCGAGGGTGATTGGAGCGGAGCATCGGTACTGTTGGTGGCAGGAGCTATCGCAGGTGATATTACTCTTACCAATGTGTCGAT
This sequence comes from Rikenellaceae bacterium, assembly GCA_047173765.1. Taxonomy (GTDB): domain Bacteria; phylum Bacteroidota; class Bacteroidia; order Bacteroidales; family Rikenellaceae; genus Alistipes. Next base: position 68,002 of record JBCQUV010000004.1, on the reverse strand, counting down.
GTTGTCGAAGCAGGCGGATGTGGCTATATGTACAGCACTCGTTAGAGCTGGCGCAGAGGTTATGAGCGAGGAGAATGCCGTGAGGGTTCGCAAGCGTGAGCTTCATGCCTTTGAGTTTGATGCTACGCAGTGCCCAGACCTGTTCCCAGCGTTGGTTGCATTGGCTGCGGCATGCGAGGGGGTATCTACATTTGTGGGAACTTCACGCCTCACACACAAGGAGAGCAACCGTGCATTGACCCTTCAAGAGGAGTACGCCAAAGTTGGAATTGAGGTTACACTCGAGGGTGACGACGTAATGAAGGTGAAGGGTGGTAAAATCAAAAACACAAAGGTTGATAGCCACAACGACCACCGCATAGCTATGTCTATGGCGGCGGCAGCTCTCATAGGCGAGGGCGAAATGACGATATGCGGAGCGGAGTGTGTCGCAAAGAGTTATCCAAATTTCTTTGATGATTTGGAGAGTGTAATTGTAAAAAAGTAATATATAATGAATAGTTTCGGAAGAGTTTTCAGAGTCACCCTATGGGGCGAATCTCACGGCAATGGCATAGGTGTATCGGTAGATGGAGTGCGTCCAGGCGTAGAACTCTCGCATGACGATTTCACCTTCGATTTGGAGCGTAGACGTAGTGGCAAAAAGGGCACAACGCCTCGCAAGGAGAGCGATACGCCACGTGTGGTGTCGGGTCTGTTCAACGACCACACCACAGGTGCACCACTAACAATAGTCTTTGAGAATGAGAATACAATATCTAAAGATTACTCCAACCTCACCACCCACTTTCGCCCCTCGCATGCCGATATGGTGGCAGATGCGAAGTATGGCGGATGGCAAGATTACAGAGGCGGAGGTCACTTTTCGGGTCGCATAACTCTGCCATTTGTGGCGGCTGGAGTCGTGGCAAAAAAGGTGTTGGGTGCAGGGGTCACATTCTCTAGCGAAATCGTGGAGTTGGCAGGCGAAAAGGATTCGTCGAAGTTTGACGAGATTGTGGAGCGTGCGGTCAAGAATCAGGACTCTGTGGGTGGAGTCATAGAGTGCCGCGTGGGAGGTATCCCTATGGGTGTGGGTGAGCCATTCTTCGACTCGGTGGAGAGTGTTGCAGCGCACTTACTATTCTCAATACCAGCGGTTAAGGGCGTGGAGTTTGGTGCAGGATTTGACTCTACACGCAAGATGGGTAGCGAGAATAACGATATGATACTCAACCGAGAGGGGGCAACCGAGACTAATAACTCGGGCGGTATAAATGGCGGTATAGCCAATGGCAACGATATAGTTGTGCGTGTGGCGGTGAAACCCACAGCGAGCATATCTTCGAGCCAAAATACATACAACAAAACTACGGATTCTGTGGAGCCACTTGTGATTCATGGTCGCCACGATGCTTGCATCGCACTGCGTGCAGGTGTGGTAGTAGAGGCTGCTATGGCTATAGCTTTGGCAGATTTAATGGTTGTGGCACAAAAGCCAGAACAAAAGTAAAATATGACAATTCGCGAAGCTATAGAGGCTATTTCGCACGCTGCCACAGATATATATGGCGAGCACGAAGCTATGCAGATTGGGCGAATTATGGTTATGGAGTTGGGGCACTACACCCCAACTCAAATCGTTTTATGCAGAGACGAAGAGTGCAGCATAGGTAACTTCGCAGCGATTTTGGAGGAGGTAAAAAGCGGCAGACCGCTCCAATATATCATAGGTGAGACGGAGTTTTGCGACATGATATTCAAGGTGCAAGAGGGAGTTCTAATCCCACGCCCCGAAACCGAAGAGTTGGTAAGATGGGTCGCAGGTGAGCACCGAGGTAAATCGCCACGCATAGCGGACATTGGCACAGGGAGCGGAGTAATAGCAGTGTCGCTATCAAAATTACTGCCCAGTAGCGAAGTTTGGGCAGTCGATATCAGCCCCGAAGCACTTGCCCAAGCGGGTGCAAATGGTGCACTGAATGGAGTAGATGTGAATTTCGTGGAGGGTGATGCGTTGCAGGGAGTTGAGCACTTCTTGCCCGAGCAAAAGTACGACATCATCATCTCCAACCCTCCATACATACCCCAAAGCGAGGGGGAGTCGATGCGCAAAAATGTTATGGATTTTGAACCTCACTTGGCTCTCTTTGTCGATGACTGCGACCCTTTAATCTTCTATCGCGCGATTGCCACCTCGTCCACAAAGTTATTAACAAATTGTGGAAAACTTTATTTCGAGATTCACGAGGATTTTGCGCACGATATGGTGGCGATGCTCCAAAGTATAGGTTATCAGAGAGTTGAGTGCCGCCACGATATTAACGATAAACCACGAATGATATGTGCCCAGCTGGATTCCTAACCAAACGCAAAGTAAAAAGTGCCGAAAGAGCCTTAGAGGATTTGATGCGAGAGTGTGCCAAAGCCGAAAAATCGAGTGGCGATGCACGTCGCTTGATGTCTAGGTGGGGAGTCTCCAACATCGAGCGTGAGGGGATTATCGAGCAGCTCAAAGCTATGAAGTTCATAGACCACCGCCGCTATGCCGAAGCATTCGTGCGAGACAAAATCAACCTCAGCCGCTGGGGTACTCAACGCATACGATTGGAACTTAGCCGCAAGGAGATAGAGAGCGAGATAATAGATGAGGTGCTAGCCTCACTAAACAAAGATATCATGCAGGAGAGGTTGCTCTCGGCTCTCGAAAAACGTATGCGCACCACTAAGTACAAAGACACCTACGACCTAAAAACCAAACTTTTGCGCTATGGAGCATCACTCGGGTATGACTACACAATGCTCAGCGAGGCGATAGCGAAGATTATAAACAATAACGACAACGACGAATGCGAAGATACATTTTTTTAGCACTCCTATTTTTGAATTTCCACGCACTTCAAGCCCTGGAAATCGACCCCACATACTATATATATCCCCTAAAGAATGTCGCACGCCTATACTCTGCCAACTTTGGAGAGTTGCGTCCCGACCATTTTCATTCGGGTGTAGATATCAAAACCGATGGCGTTGAGGGCAAAAGCGTTGTGGCAGTGGCAGATGGATACGTGTCACGCCTAGGGTTATCGCCCTCGGGGTATGGATTGGCTCTGTATGTCACTCACCCCAATGGTACTACGTCTGTGTATGGTCACCTTTCACGCTTTCGTGACGACCTAGCTCGACGGGTTCGCTACGAGCGATATTCCCAGAAAAAACACTCCGTGTCGCTATTCTTCAAACCCGAAGAGTTCCCCGTGAAGCAGGGCGAACTAATTGCATATTCGGGTAACTCGGGCTCATCGTCGGGTCCTCATCTGCACTACGAAATACGTGAAACAGCGTCGCAGCGACCCATAAATATATTTGCCAAAGGGATAATCAAACCTCGTGACACACGTCGCCCATGGTTTGTGAAGATTCACTACATAGAGGTCGATACTTTGAATGGTGTGGCATACCACTCACCACGCAAAACATATTCGGTGCTGAACCCCTCGGTGGGGCAATACACACTTAACACCCCTGGCAATACAATCACAGTAGGTCGCAAAGGGTACTTTGTGGCGGAGGTCACCGATCGCAAAAATGATGTGACCAACACATTTGGAGTGCACTCATTTGGGGCACAAGTGGATGGCGATTACTTTTTTAAATACCAGATGGATGGCTTCACATTTGCCACCACCCGATATGTAAATGGCGTGAGCTGCTACGCCCTAAAGCTAGGTTCGCGCAACGAAGTGATACGCCTTGCACAACAGGAGTATGCCACCTCGCAATTCTATCCACTCATAAAGGAGCGAGGAGTGGTGAGATGCGAAGTCAATCAACGCAGAGAGGTCATAATGAAAACCGCGGATGATTGCGGGTTGGAAGCGACTCTAAAGTTCACAATCGTGGGCAGCGAGCAATCGTGGGCAGCAAAGGCTGACGCTTCACGCCCAATAATATACTCCAACCGCTCATTCACCCACTCCGACGATGGACTTAGCGTCTCGATTCCTGCTAAGTCGCTATACGAATCTATGCCTTATTTGTGCGAAATAGTCACACCGCGCAATCTTAAAATTGATAGCTTGGTGAGAGTAGTATCCCCCACATATAAAATCCTGTGCGACTCCATACCTCTGCACAAAGCTATGACAATATCTATCGCCACACCACTCACCCAAGAGGAGGCTACCCACGCAACAATAGCCAAAATCTCACGCAAGGGGGTGGCTGCAGCTGTGGGAGGCACATACAAAGATGGCAAGATGACCATCGAGAGCCGCTCGGCAGGCAGCTACTTTGTGGCAGTAGATACCACACCGCCAACTATTGAAGCTAACTTTGCGGATGGTGCAGATTTGTCGGGCAAGAGTTCATTGAGTTTCACGGTGAGTGATAATTTCTCGGGGATTGCGGAGTATAGTGCCACCATAAATGGAGAGTGGGTAGCTCTGGAGTATAGCCGTGGTCGATTGATTCACAATATTGTGTCGGATAGGGAGGTCGATGGGCTATATATGCAAAAGAGAGATGATAAGGGTGAGCACACTATCATAATCGAAGTGGTGGATGGTTGTGGCAATAGATGCTCTATGGAACGAAAATTTGCTTGGGATGATATAGTATAAGTAGTGTAAAACAATTATTGCCATATTTTTAAAAGCACTCTTGAAGCGATATTTTTCACTATTAAATTTCAGTATAGAACCACTATATTTTCAATTCAATAGCAAAAAATCTCATCTCCAATAGTACTCTTAAACACACACCAATAATTATTTTACCCTACTTAATTAACGTTAGGAAGATGTTTTACCCCGCCCCAAAGAAGGTGACTAACAAGTACTACAACCCCTCTATGTCATCCTGAACTTGATTCAGGGTCTCTCAGAGGTACTCAATATACAGTGACTTAGAGATCCTGAATCAAGTTCAGGATGACAATGATAAATGCGAATTAAGATTTGAAAATTAAAACCTTAATTCGCTTTAATTCCAAAAAAATAGCTACATTTGTGGCAATTAACTTTTAAAACTAAAAAATATGTTTTTCAAACCTATGGTCGTAGAGGCTGCAGACTCTCTAGTACAGGGGGCTGCTACAGTGACGGATAGTTTAGCTACTACCGTACAAGGCGTTGTTACTGGTGATGTGTCGTTGGTGGAGTTGGTGAAGAATAGTAGCAATATGGATTTTCCTGCACTTATATTAACTCTTAGCAAGGAGTTTATGCAGGTGGGATTCAAAATCGTTATTGCACTCATAATATATTATGTGGGGCGATTCCTTATAAACAAGGCAATCTCATTTATGGAGAAGGGCTTCGAAAAGAAAGATGTGGAGGTCTCTCTGCGTTCGTTCCTCAAGAGCATGGTCAAGATTATACTCTATGTGTTGTTGATTCTCACGATTATTCAACTCCTAGGTATCAATACCACATCGCTAGTTGCTATGTTGGCTTCGGCTGGTTTGGCTGTTGGTATGGCACTTAGCGGCACGTTGCAAAACTTTGCTGGTGGAGTTATGATTCTATTCTTGAAACCATACAAAGTGGGAGATTATATCGTAGCTCAGGGTCAAGCGGGATATGTGCACGAGATTATGTTGTTCACAACAGTGTTGGATACGTTCGATGGCGACACAATCTTTGTGCCTAATAGCACAATTTCGTCATCCATAATCGAGAATATATCGCACTCTGGCGATCGTCGTATAGTGTGGAACGTGAGTGTGTCGTATGGTGATGATTATGATGTAGTAAAAAGCGCATTGATGGATATTATAAATGCCGACAAGCGCATTATTAATGACCCCTCTAGACCTTCACGCAAACCTTCGGTTGTGCTATCCGAATTGGCTGATAGTGCGGTGGTTGTTACGGCTCGTGTATGGACTACTAATGAGCACTACTGGAGCGTATTGTTTGACGGCAATGAGCAGATATACAAGCAGTTGCCACAGAAGGGTGCGAACTTCCCATTCCCACAAATGGATGTACACATTAAGAATAGCTAAAACACAGCTGTCTTTGCATATTTAAAACAAATAATTTACACAATTAACAAATGGAATTAAAAGAAATTTTGGCTATATCGGGGCAACCAGGTCTCTACAAATATGTAGCGCAATCATCACGTGGAGTGATAGTTGAGTCTCTTATCAATGGCAAACGTATGAATACTGCGGCATCGGCAAAGGTGAGCACCCTAACCGAAATATCTATGTTCACAGAGGGTGAGGATATCGCCCTAGCAGATGTATTTACTAAGATATTTGAGCACACCAAAGGCGAGGCAGCAATCAGCCACAAGGAGTCTCCCGAGAAGATTAAGGCTGAGTTTGCAGCTGTGCTTCCAGACTACGATAGAGAGCGTGTGCATGTGTCAGATATCAAGAAGTGTTTTGCATGGTTCAACATCTTGGTTGGCGCAGGTATGACCACTTTTGAGTTGCCAAAATACGACACAGAGGAGCAAGAGCAAGAGTAGATGAAGATAGGAGATATTGAGCTCGGTGCACAACCCCTATTCCTGGCACCTATGGAGGATGTTACAGACCCCTCGTTTAGGTATATGTGCAAGGGGTTTGGGGCAGATGTTGTATACACGGAGTTTATATCGGCAGATGGTCTTATTCGTGATGCGTGGAAATCACGTGCTAAATTAAACATTGACGACGCAGAGCGACCCGTAGGTATCCAAATCTACGGCAACCAAATCGAACCTATGGTTGAGGCGGCACGTATAGCAGCAAGTGTCAATCCCGACATTATAGACATTAACTTTGGCTGCCCAGTGAAGAAGATTGCAGGGCGAGGCGCAGGGTCGGGTATGATGCGTGAAGTGCCACTTATGGTCGAAATGACTCGCCAGATTGTCGATGCGGTGGATGTGCCTGTGACTGTAAAGACCCGACTTGGGTGGGACGAGGAGAGTAAAAATATAATGGATATAGCTCTTCGTCTGCAAGATGTCGGAATTCAAGCACTCACAATTCATGGGCGCACGCGCTCGCAAATGTATCGTGGCGAAGCAGATTGGACTCTCATAGGCGAGGTGAAGAACAACCCTCTGATTCATATCCCAATTATCGGAAATGGAGATGTGGACTCTGGTGAGCGTGCCAAAGAGATGTTTGATAGATATGGCGTGGATGGCGTGATGGTGGGTAGGGCTACGTATGGTCGCCCTTGGATATTTCAAGAGATTCGACACTTCCTCACCACGGGTGAGCGTATGGTGCAGCCCTCAGTTGTGGAGCGTGTGAAGATTGCTCATGAGCACCTTTCGAAATCTATAGAGGTGAAGGGCGAAAAGGTCGGAATCCTCGAAATGCGTCGCCACCTAAGCAACTACTTCAAAGGGTTGCCAGATTTTAAGCCCACGCGCCTAAAGCTCGTTACGCTCACCGACCCCGAAGAGTTGCATGCAACAATTGCCTCTATTGCGGATGTGTGGGGCGATTTCGATGTTAGCGATGTTGTGCCAGCTCCATTATCGCATAGTTTATAGAGCTTATTTATTGAGGGAATAATATGAATTCAGTGAGCAAGAAAATAGTTTCAGCGGTGATGATGATGTTAATCATTGTCACCGCTTGTAGTGTTTTTGCGTCACTGGTTCACGATTGTTGCGCTGTGGATGAGAGGGTTGCTCACCATCAATGTTGCCACTGCGACGACCACGCCGATGAGTGCACCACGCACACATACGCTGTGGATCATAAGTGCTATGAGGTTGAGGCTCTGGACTCGGAGTGTACGCCACCCCAGCATCGCACCGAAGAGCTGCAACACTATTTTCTGACCTATACATTTATATATAACCTCCTCACCCGCTCTGTCGATGAGCCAAGTTGGGAGGTGTGGCTGTGCGATATATTTATAGATTGTTATGTTCCATCCGCAGGATTGCTGCGTGCTCCCCCAGCGTTTAAGGTGTAATAAATTATATACTTTAAACGCAAAATCAAATGAAACATATTTTAAGATGCACTGTGCTCGCAGCAGTGCTAAACTTGTGCGCAATAACATCTTACGCACAAGAAGAGGAGTACTACACAGACTCCTCACTCCAAAGTGTTGAGGTCTTTGATGCCCTCAATGCCAACTATATATCGTCGAGTAGCATAGCCAAAAATGAGGTTATATCATTTGCTGGACTATGCAAAATGGCATGTTGCAACTTGGCCGAGAGTTTCGAGAATTCGGCATCTGTGACCGTAGGGTTTAGTGACGCAATATCTGGAGCTCGCCAAATTCAGCTGCTTGGTTTGGCTGGTAGCTATGTCCAAATCTTGGATGAGAGCCGCCCCATAATGAGGGGGTTGAGTGCTCCGTATGGTTTGAGCTACACCCCAGGGATGTGGCTTAACTCAATTCAGGTATCCAAGGGGATTGCATCGGTGACTTCGGGGCATGAGACAATCACGGGCGAGATAAATCTGGAGCACCGAAAGCCTACCGACGAGGAACGACTATTTTTGAACCTATACCTCAATAGCGAGTTGCGTCCCGAACTAAACCTCTCCACAGCACAACCCGTGGGCAAGAGTGGTAGACTATCGACTGTGGTATTGGCACACATATCAGCAGATACTGACGTCGTGACTATTGACCATAACGGCGATGGATTTCGTGACACTCCATCTATGCAGCAATACAATATTTCGAATCGTTGGAGCTATATTGCCAATAGTGGAGTACAGCTGCGTTGGGGTGTTAAGCTACTGGAAGATAGGCGACTAGGTGGAATGTTGGAGTATGATGATAGCCAACGTGCAACGATGGTGGAGGATAATATATATGGATCCCAAATCAACAATCGCAGCATGAATGGCTATTTCAAACTCGGAGCACCTGTGGGCAAGGAGGTTGGCGGGCAGCAATCCAATATCGCTGTGGTTGCAGATTATGACTACTTTAGCCAGGATAGCTATTTCGGAATTAACGATTATGTGGGTAGCGAAAATTCGGCGTCGCTCACGATGATTTACAACCACTACTTCACCCCTCGCTCCTCGCTCAAGGTGGGTGTGTCGTCCAGGTATCAGAGCATATATGAGCAGGTGTGCAGCTATGATTTGTCGCGAGACGAGGCGGAGGTGGGCGTGTATGCTGAGTACACCTACAAATTGGGCGATAAACTCTCTGCAATAGCAGGTGTTAGGGAGGATTACAACTCATATTTCGATAGTTACATATTTACCCCTAGAGGTCACCTCAAATGGTCTATAACTCCCACCTCTACGCTCCGTGCATCGGCAGGTGTGGGACACAGAACCGCCAACATCATAACCGACAATATCGGAGTGTTGGCAACGGGTAGAGAGCTACTGTTTGAGACCCCATTTGCCGATATGGATAGGCAGGAGAGAGCATTGACTCTTGGGGGTAGTTTCACTCAGTCGTTCAAAATACTGCGTGCAGCAGATGCAACATTTAGTATTGACTACTTCCGCACCAGCTTTATGAATACCGTAGTTATCGACCAAGAGTGGGATAGCTCCACTATGAGAATCTATAACACCTCTCAAAAAGCCACCACAGATACCTACCAAGCCGATTTGACATGGACGCCACTGAGGGGTTTCGACATTTTCACAACATTTCGTTACACCCGAGCAATGGTGACTCTGACTCGTAATGATGGCAGCTACTACTACACCGAGCGACCTTTGACAAGCAAGTACAAGGGGCTACTCAATCTGCAATATGCCACACTTATGCGTCGCTGGGTATTTGATGTCACCGCTCAAATCAATGGGTCGTCTCGCCTCCCAGTGCAGGATGGAGTCATACAAAACAGTGAATATTCACCCTCGTACCCTATGTTCTATGCGCAGGCTAGCCGCCGAGTGGGAGCGTGGGAGATATACGCAGGCTGCGAGAATATTGGCAACTACACCCAAGCGAATCCCATTATCAGTGCCGACTCACCATTCTCCACGGAGTTCAACTCCTCGGTGGTGTGGGGACCACTAATGGGCAGAAAATTTTATATCGGAGTAAGATTTAACCTTTACTAGAAAACAATGAAAAATTTCAAACTTATCATCACCGCAATACTCATAGTTATTGCAACTTACGCTGCGCAGGGAGCAGCTCCCAAAAAAGAGATTATCACACGCACATATAGCGCACACATACATTGCGAGTCGTGTAAAAAGAAGATTATGAACACCCTACCCTTCAAAAAAGGGGTGAAAGAGGTAGAGGTAGATATGCCCAAGCAGCAGATTACCGTGAAGTTCGACAGCACCAAGAGTTCGGATGCTGCGATAATCGAGGCACTCAAGAGTATTGATGTGCCATCGGCAGTAAAGTAAAAATCATCCTTCGTGCTCAAAGAAGAACCCGACTAACTTATTTTAGTCGGGTTCTTTACCTATTACCAGACCATTGCAAAACGTTAGTTTTGCTCCGAATTCAGAGAACGTTGATAGGTGGATGAAATTTTAAAGATGGCGTAAAGGGCTGTGAGGGAGCGTACCGAAAGTACGTGACCGATCAGAACTCTGCGGTATCTTTGTAATTTCGCCGCCTTGCAACGGTCTCATTACTTCTTTTTGTGAAGTTGATTGTACAAGTGGTTGATAACACCATCCGCAAGACCCACCTTTGGCACCATAATCTCATCTATTTTGCACATCTTGGCTACGGTAATAAATATCTTCATGGCAGGGACAATCACATCGGCACGATAGTCATTGAGCCCCATGTTTTTGACACGTTGCTCGTATGTCATATCGACTATGTGGTCATACAATAACTTTAGCTCCACATACCTAATCGACTCCTTCTCCTTTTTGTAGAGTAGGCGGTGCACCTTGTTAATATTGCCGCCCGAACCGATTATCGCTATGGGTTTGTGTAGTGGAGTAATCTCTTTGAGCCAACGTTTGAACTCCTGGTGTTGGTCGGAATCCACAGCGTTGCTTATGGAGCGCACCGTGCCCAAGGGGAACGAACGAGAATCTACACGCTTGCGGTTGTTGTATATAGTCACCTCGGTAGAACCTCCACCCACATCCACATACAAGTAGCTCTGCGAACCACCCATGAGTCCAGCTATGCCGCCAGCTTCGAATATCGTTTCGGCCTCCTCTGTACCCGAAATTATTTCGATGTTTATGTCGCTATGTTGTCGGATATACTCCACCACCTCTGCTCCATTTTTGGCTTCACGCATGGCACTTGTGGCACAGGCACGATATGCTCTGACGTTGAATGTGTTCATCAAGTGGCGGAACGATGCCATCGCTTCGGTTAGTCGCAATTTCTTCTCCTCGCTGATTTCGCCTATGGTGAATACATCCTCACCTAGGCGTATTGGCACACGTATGAAGGCTGCCTTTTTGAATGACACATCACCATTTTTCTCTACATAGTTTATGAGTAGTCTAATTGCATTTGAGCCAATATCTATGGCTGCTAAGGTTTCTCGTTTCATGGTCGTTATTTTTGACTTTCGAAATATGTGTATAGCTCCTCTTGGCTGCGGCAGGGTGCTTTGTCGGAGGTAATGTAGCGATTTTCATAGGGGCTCTTTACCTCGCGAGATTTTACGTTGTCGCTCCATTGTATGTTGAAATATTCCTTTATGCTGCGCTCAATTTTGGGGTCGGTGATTGGAATTCCCACCTCCACACGCCTATCCAAATTGCGGGTCATGAGGTCGGCACTCAGGATGTAGGTTTGGCTCTTGCCTCCGCTCGAGAATATCATCACACGTGCGTGTTCCAAAAATTTGTCTACTATGCTGCGCACCTCTATGTTTTCGCTCAGTCCCTTCACACCAGCTTGCAGGCAACAAGCACCACGTATGAGGAGTCTGATTTTGACTCCAGCTTGCGATGCTTTGTATAGTAGAGCGATCATCTTTTCGTCGGTTAGCGAATTGAATTTGCCGTAGAACTTCGCCTTTTTGCCCTTTTTGGCGTTGCGGATTTCGCACTCCAGGAGCTCCACTATGCGTTCGCGCATGTTGTATGGAGTGACCATCAGCTGTTTGCATGAGGGGTGGAGGTGGTTGTTTTCTAAGAATCCAAATACCTTGCGTGCATCATTGGCTATGGTTTGGTTGGCGGTTAAGACTCCAAAGTCGCTATATATAGTTGCGGTTTTTTCGTTGAAGTTTCCTGTGCCGACATATGTGTAGCCCCTAATCGCATTGCCCTCTCTGCGCTCTATGAGCACCAATTTGCTGTGCACTTTGAGTAGTGCTTGGGTGGGGATAACCTTCACGCCACCCTGTTGCAGAGTGTCGGTGTTGTCTATGTTGCGCTCCTCGTCGAATCGTGCCTTTAGCTCCACCAACACATTCACCTGCTTGCCATTTTTCACGGCATTGAGCAGGGCGTTTATTACTTTGGAGTGTGATGCTGTGCGATATAGTGTGATAGATATGGTCTGCACCATGGGGTCTATCGCAGCTTCACGCAGCAGATCTATAAAGTGAGTGAAGGTGTGGTAGGGGTAGGCGAGCAAAATATCTTGTTGCTTGATAACTTTCAAAATACTCTCCGAGGGGTCGATTAGCGGATGGAGCATAGGTTTGGGGGTGCGACTCTCCAAATCGGGGCGCACCCTTGGGAAACTCATCAAATCACGCATAAGGTGGTATCTGCCACCCGAATCGACTTGGTCGGGTTGTGTGAAATGGAGTTTAGTGGTGATGGTGTCGAGCAGGTCGAGCGGTATCTCGCGGTCGTGAACCATGCGTACGGCACGTCCTCTTTCGCGCTGCGAAATTCCACGTTCCATCTTTTCGGTTAAGCTCAGCGATGCATCGTCGTCGAGGGTGAGCGATGCGTCACGTATGATTTTGAATATGTGAGCCGAAATGGTGTCGTAGCTAAACATGAAGAATATATCGTCCAAAAATAGGCGAATGATATCCTCCACAAAAATAATATCTGTGCGACCCTCCGCCGATGGCAACACCACAAATCGAGGCGATGCGTCGCTCACAGGAATCTGAATTATGGCGTAGCGTGTAGTTTTAGTAGAGCTCATCTTCACAGCCAAATATGCTTGTGAGTCGGGCAGGAATGGTAGTGGCACACGCTTGCGCAGGATGATTGGAGCCAAGCGCACGCTCAACACCGATTGGAAATACTCTCTACAAAAATTTAGTTGCTCTTCGGACAGATGCTCTTGATTAATCATAAATACACCCTCGCTCTCCATCTCGGTGATGATATTGCGATATGTGCTGCGGAACGCCTCCTGCGAAATCTCCATGCGTTGATTTATGAGGGGTATGAGCTCCGAGGGTATATATCCGCCCGTGGTTTTGGTGTTACGAGTGCTCTTTACGGCTGCGTAGTTCAAAAGACGGGCGTAGCGAACCTTCACAAATTCATCTTGGTTGTTCGAAAAAATCCCCAAAAACCTAAGTCTCTGAATTAGTGGTACACTAGGGTCTTGAGCCTCTTGCAGCACTCGGTCGTTGAATTGTAGCCAGCTTAGCTCACGATTGTAGGTTAAACTATTTGCCATTGTTGCGTTTAATCTAAATTTGTTAAATGATATATAAATTGCTCTCTTGCCGAATCTACCCAAGCTCTGAATTTGGGTGTGTCGGCAGAGTAGTGGGGTATCGACTCTATGAGTTTAGAGATGTTGTACTCCTCGCTCACCACTCCTGCACCTGCTCCGTGGGCATCTATCGAGTTTATGCGCTGTTCGAAGTGGGCAGGTATCATTAACGTGGGTTTGCCCAAGTACATCGCCTCGCACACGGACTCAAATCCTGCGGTGGTGATATATGCTTTGCAGTTGGTCATATAGCGCAAAAATTCCACATCGTCTATGCGGTGCATCCACACTCCTGGCATCTGCTCCACCACCTGCGGCGCATCCTTTTTGTCCCAAAATAGATGCACATCACATGGGTCGCTTGTCGTGCGTCGCCACTCTTCTACCTCGTCCAGATAGGCTGGGTTGAGCATGTATCCTAATATGTAGTTCTCTGATTTGGGCTCTATGTCAAAAATCTCGCCACGCAGGAGTGGTGGTACAACCCAAATTTTCTTGCGCTCGCAGGGTGGCATCTCGTACATCGACAACACCAGAATTTTCTTCGAACCTCGTGCGCAGAAGCTATTGTTGAGCCTGAGAAGTCGCTGCCCCTTGTCGCTTTTTGAGTAGTGCGCATAGTCGGGGTGGTCTACTATGAATTGGTGAGCTAGGGTTATAACGGGTGGTTTTATGCTGTGAAACATCTGGGTGAATCCCATGAGGAATTCGTAGAAGTTTATCACTATATCTACTTTTTCGGAGTTTACGTGCTCCGCAATAACACGCATGCTTTTTAACCACATACGTAGTTTGGAGGGGGCAATGTTCGAAAATACGGTGCTAAACATATTGCCCGATTTGCCAGCCTTGCCATAGTCAATCGAGGGGGAGTCGAACTTCACCACAGGACATCCAATCTTCGAGGTGAAGAATGGTGGAATTTCTCTATTGGAGCATCTACCCACCAATACCTCTACCACTTCGTGCCCAGCCGAGCGGAGTAGTTGGCTTAGTGATATGGCTTGGGTGAGGTGTCCTCGACCCTCGCCTTGTATTACAAAAATGTATTTCATACCCTGAGTTTTGGATAAGGAGAATTTATTGTTTTCCTGTTAGTTTTATTAATTCTCCTTATCTAAAACTCAGGGTATCGGCTTTTAAAAGCCGACTTTAAGTAGGGTAAAATAATTATTGGTGTGTTTTTAAGAGTGCTATTGGAGATGAGATTTTTTGCTATTGAATTGAAAATATAGTGGTTCTATACTGAAATTTAATAGTGAAAAATATCGCTCCAAGAGTGCTTTTAAAAATATGACAATAATTGTTTTACACTACTTATATTCGATACTCTCCTCTAAATCTCCCCCAACCGTTAGGGGAGTCTTTTTTAGAGGTGTTTTGAATAAGATTCTCTTATCCAAAACTCACGTTCATAATCTATTGACCCTTTAAACGTTCATCTTCTGCTTTGATTAGTTGCTGAGCTTTGCGCTCCTCGATTCTCTCGAGTAGTTCGGATGGTTTCTCGTGGAAGTAGAGTGACCAGTTGCCCTCGTGATCCTCTACGAGTGCTGAGAGTGACTCTACCCAGTCGCCCGAATTTAGATATTTTATGCCATTCATATCCGTGATTTCGGGGTGGTGTATATGCCCACAAATTACTCCGTCGCACCCCTTGGAGCGAGCCAAGTCGGTGATTTGAGTCTCGAAATTACTTATGGATGATACCTTGCTTTTGACCTTATGTTTGATTTTCTTGGCAAACGATTCGTATGGCAAACCTTTGCGTATGCGCCTGCGGTTGTGTATGCGGTTGTACCACAGCAACACCGAGTAGCCTATA
The DNA here is from genome assembly GCA_047173765.1 of Rikenellaceae bacterium. Lineage (GTDB taxonomy): Bacteria > Bacteroidota > Bacteroidia > Bacteroidales > Rikenellaceae > Alistipes. Next base: position 52,663 of record JBCQUV010000004.1, on the reverse strand, counting down.
TCGCCCAATTTGGAAATCCACCCCATGCGAGATGTCACCGAGTCGAATATGTCGCCATGGTGGACGTGGTATTTTTTGCCACAACTCTCATATATCATATCCTCCTTGACGCTGATATTCAAGAAATCTAGGGGCATGAGTCTATCCAAAAAATCGTCGTGGTTACCACGGATGTACGTAACTTTGGTGGTGAGCGAGAGGTCGAGAATTGCCGATATGAAGTTGGTGTGGCGGCGTTTCCACTTCTGACTCGAACCTCTAAGTATAGCCCAGCCGTCGATAATGTCGCCACATAGGATTAGATTCTCGCAACTATTCTGTTTGATGAAGCGAGTAGCCTCCTTGGCGGCAGACCACTTCGACCCCAAATGAACATCAGAGATTACGATGGTCTTATATTTTTTGCGCTCCTCTTGCGGAGGGGTTATATTCTGCTCACTCATATTCAACAAAGGTATTATTTTGTTTGATAAATAGGGGGTGTGACCATGTTAAGTAGTGTAAAACAATTATTGTCATATTTTTAAAAGCACTCTTGGAACGATATTTTTCACTATTAAATTTCAGTATAGAACCACTATATTTTCAATTCAATAGCAAAAAATCTCATCTCCAATAGCACTCTTAAAAACACACTAATAATTATTTTACCCTACTTAAATTATGGTTAAAGATACGAATTATTTTTGAGCTATGGTAACCTTGCCCCACTAAATTACATATTTTACCTACATCAGGCTATTTTTTCAACTTTTTTAGGTACTTTTGTTATTGGGGAGTTCTAATTTCTTCCTAAAATACTTTTTCGCTACTAACCACCCCTTTTTACCTTTGCAAAAATAGGTGGTAGGAACCACTACAACCCACTTTTGCAAAAGCAAAAATGGACAATTATTAACTAAAAATTAAAATTAGGGAGAAAATAGAACGCCCCTACTGTTAAAATAGAACTTTACTATATTTGAATTTTGGAACTTAGAAGCAACGAACAGATAGATTTAGCTCATCAATTCCTGCGCAATACAGGAGCTCATATCTTCCTCACAGGCAGGGCAGGTACGGGTAAAACTACATTCCTGCGCACCGCTATCGAGCGACTCCACAAACGAGTCGTGGTGGCAGCACCTACGGGTGTGGCAGCTATCAATGCTGGGGGTGTGACCTTACACTCTCTGTTTCAGCTCCCGTTCTCTATGTATTTGCCGGGTGTAGCGCAACCTTCGTCCGATAAGCGGGGGTTTAAGTTCAAGATGAGCAGGCGCAAAATTGCACTCATTCGCTCCATAGAGCTGCTGGTGATAGATGAAATAAGTATGGTGAGGTGTGATTTGCTGGATGCCATAGATGAAACCTTGCGCCGTGTGAGGCGTGATGGGCGACCATTTGGAGGGGTGCAGCTGCTTATGATTGGTGACATTCAGCAGCTATCCCCCATATGCCACGACGATGAGTGGGAGATACTGCGTGAACACTACGCTACACCATATTTTTTCGAAAGCAAAGCACTCAAGGAGTGTGACTACATAACAATCGAGTTGCAGGAGATTTTCCGCCAAAGCGACCCCCACTTCACATCGCTGCTCAACGCCATACGCGACAATGCCATCACCCCCGAAGTCATAGAGCGACTCAACGAACGATATATCCCCAACTTCAACCCTTCGGAGGATGAGGGGTACATCACTCTATCTACCCACAACAACTCCTCGAATGCTATAAACTCTCGCAAGCTCAAAGCCTTGGAGAGTTCGTCGCAAATATACACTGCCCAAATCAAGGGCGATTACCCCTCCACGGCCTACCCCAACGACATGGATTTAGAGCTGAAAGTTGGAGCGCAGGTGATATTCATAAAAAACGACCTCTCCCCTGAGAAACTATACTACAATGGACTCATTGGCGAGGTGGTGGCTACCTCCGACAAAGATGTTACTGTAAAACCTCGTGACGGAAGAGCCGACATAGTTGTGGGGGCTGTAGCGTGGGAGAATATAGAGTATAATTTGGATAGCGAGTCGGGCGAGATTCGAGAGGAGGTGAAGGGTTCATTTTCGCAGTTGCCTCTGAGGTGTGCGTGGGCTATAACCATACACAAGAGCCAAGGTTTGAGCTTCGACCGTGCGATAATAGATGCCGGTAGCTCCTTTGCTCATGGTCAGGTATATGTGGCACTTAGCCGCTGCCGCACATTGGAGGGCATGGTGCTGAGTACTCCACTCAGGGAGTGGGCTATAATCAAGGATAATAGCGTAGAGACTTTTAGTCAAAAGGTGAGTGACAGCCAACCCACACCTACTGATTTGGAGCGACACGCTAGAGCATACCTATGTTCCAACCTCTGCGAGCTATTTGGCTTTAGCAAGTTGCATCAGATGGTCACCTCGGTGGTTAGGCATCTTAGTGGTCATCTCTATTTGGAGTATCCGCAGCTGTGCAATTCGTTGGCGGATGTGGCTCGCACGATTCAGGCGGAGGCGGTGAAGTTTGGCGATGGGTTTCAGCGTCAAATTATACAGATAACCTCTGCGCCAGATTCGGCGGAGAATAAACTTTTGCTCGATGATAGGCTTGCCAAGGCGGCGCAATATTTCGAGCCACGCATACTTACGCTGCTTCCGCTCATGGAGGAGCTGTCGAAAGTTGAGCCCGATGCGGCAGATCTCAAAAAACGACTCAAAGAGTCCTATGATGCACTGCGTGAGGAGCTCGCAATCAAGCTCGCAGCACTTAAACTCTGCGCCGAAGAGTTCTCCGTGGAGAGATATCAACGCATACGTGTGGAGTCCATAGCGGAGAATATAAAGGATAAGAGACCTGCCAAGCGCAAATCCTCCTCCACCAAGGCAGATGCACCGCCAAAAAGCGAAAAGCAGAGCTCGTCGAGCGACCTTGTGAATGAAGGTTTGTATAACATACTGCGAGATTGGCGACGCTTGGAGGCGGAGGATAGGGGGCTGCCAGCATTTGGAATACTGTCCAACAGAGCACTTATGGAGATTCAAGCCAAGCTCCCCACATCGGAGTCTGAGCTAAAGAAAATTTCGGGTGTTGGAGTTATTAAGCTCAAACAATTCGGGGAGGCGGTGCTCACCATAGTGCGTGACTATTGTTATGATAATGATTTATAGCTTATGGAATTTGATAAACAAGACGATTTTCGGCACTTCCCTCGCCACTCAAATCCTCACGTACTAGAGTACGCTGCGGTTTGAGTGACTTCACGAAGCCCCAAAACTCATCCTTGTTAATCAAACTCCACAGGAAGGTGAGTCGTTAGTCACCCTCAGAGGTGATGAAATTTACGTTTAAATCAAAAAGAGATAAAATTATGACTTTTCAAGAGATTTACAAACTCGACCAATTTGCCAACGATGCTGGCGTACGTCTAATTTCCCTCGGCGAGGAGGGTGCTGTGATGGAGCTCAAAGTAGAGGCTCGTCACCTAAATGCTGGAGCTACAGCCCACGGCGGTGCAATATTTTTGCTCACCGACATCACTATGGCCGCTATGGCAAACTTCCGCCAACTGGGCTCCGTGTCGATTCAATCCGACATCAGATTCCTAGGTGCAGCTCTCGAAGGCGACACCCTCACAGCACACGCCACAGAGGTTTTTGGTCGCAAAAGTTTGTACAATAGCCGTGTGGTGGTGACAAATCAAAATGGTGATATGATTGCCATATCTGAGGGTTTGTATTACGTGAAGAAGAGCTTTCAGTTAGCCGCAGAGCAGTAGTTTAACTAACAAGGCGATTTTCGGCACTTCCCTTGCCACTCAAATCCTCACGTACTTTTAGTACGCTGCGGTTTGAGCGACTTCACAAACCGACGCAGCAAACGAATGCAATCGAGTTTACTCGAATTGCTGAGTTGCAAGGAGGAAGACGAAGTCAAGCCCCAAAACTCATCCTTGTTAGTCAAACTACACAAAAAAAAATTAAACCTGCCGAATCCTATCGTCAAATGCCGCAAGAGCGCATTTGGCACCCTCGCCCATGGCTATAATTATCTGCTTGTATGTGACTTGAGTTACATCTCCTGCGGCATATATTCCCTTGGTCGATGTGCGTCCATTGCGGTCGGTGTATATCTCACCCGTGCTATTTACCTCGACAATGGGTCTAAATATTTCGGAGTTGGGGGACATACCTATCTGTACGAATACGCCATTCAAGGTGATTGAGCGCATCTCGTTGGATGCTCTGTTGCGCAGAGTTAGGGATGTTACCTTAGAGCTGTCGCCCACGATTTCGGTGGTTTGCGAATTTGTTATGACCTCCACATTGTCTAGCATCTTTATGGCATCTTGAAGCACCATGTCAGCCTTTAGCTCCTCGAGGAATTCGATGAGGTAGACCTTTGCGCAGATGCCCGATAGCTCTATTGCTGCCTCCACTCCAGAGTTTCCGCCACCCACGACTGCCACCACCTTGCCTTTGAATAGTGCGCCGTCGCAGTGTGGGCAGAATGCTACGCCTCGACCTGTGTACTCGCTCTCGCCCACAACCCCCAAGTGCTTCCACACTGCGCCCGTGGCTATGATAAGCTGTGGTGCGGTGAACACCTCGCCACCTTGGCAAATCAATCTTTTGGTTGTGGCGGATGATTCTGCCACCTCTATTTTTCTGTTTTCGAATATATCTATCTGATACTCTGCGGTGTGAGCCTTCAACTCATCGACGAGTTTGCTGCCTAGTGTGCTTTTTATGGAGGGTATATTTTCGATTGTGGCAGTTTCGTTTATCTGACCTCCGATGCGGTCGGTGACAATTGCCACACGCAGACCTTTGCGAGCGGTGTATATTGCAGATGTCACTCCTGCGGCACCTCCGCCTGCGATTATGAGGTCGTACTCCTTGGTGGCGTTCTCCTCTATGATTTCGGCTCCGTAGTGAGCTTCGAGTTTGGAGAGTAGCTCTGCGAGGGTGGAGCGTCCGACGTGGAGTAGTTCATCGTTGCCGTAGATTGTGGGCACGGCTTGGATTCCTAAGGCTGAGACCTCATCTTCGAAGAGTGCACCATCTACCGCCTCGTGGGTGATGTTGCCTCGGCTAAGCGCAGCTATAATATTGAGTGACTGCACCACATCGGGGCAGTTCGTGCAACTTAGAGACATATATGTCGTGAGACGTATGTCGCCCTTGAGTGCTTTGATGCGTTTGAGCGTAAATTCATCGGGGAGGTTCTTGCCTCGACCATCCATATTGAGTATGGCGAGTATGAGCGAATTAAATTCGTGACCGCTCGCAATGGCACGAAACGACACTCCGCTACGAGCTCCATCTTTAAGTATCTCGAAACGTAATCCCTGTTCGCTATTCTCGGTGACAGATATATTTGTGGAGCACTCGGCAATGTCGTCGAGCATACTTCGCAACTCCTCACCTTTGGGGTGTGAGGAGCTTTGCGACGTAGCGAATATGTAGTTGGAGCGTAGTTCAGCGAATATATCTTTGAGCTGCTCCTTGGTTGCGTTGTCCAACATAGAGTTTAGATTTTTCCGACTAGGTCGATGGATGGTTTAAGTGTCTGCTCACCCTGTTTCCATTTGGCTGGGCACACCTCGCCTGAGTGTGACGCTACGAATTGTGCAGCTTCGACTTTGCGTAGTAGCTCGTCGGCATTGCGACCTATGGCGTTGTCCTGCACCTCGGCGAGTTTGATTTTGCCCTCGGGGTCTACTACGAATGTTCCGCGATATGCCATGCCGTCACTCTCAATCATCACTCCAAATGCACGAGCCAAATTGCCTGTGGGGTCGGCTAACATCGGGTATGTGATTTGGGCGATACTCTCCGATGCGTCAGCCCACGCCTTGTGTACAAAGTGTGAATCGCAGCTCACCGAATATACCTCGACTCCCATCTCTTGAAACTTAGCATATTTGTCTGCCATATCGACCAGTTCTGTGGGGCATACAAATGTGAAGTCGGCAGGGTAGAAGAAGAATATCGCCCATTTGCCTAATACATCTTGCGACGAAACGGTTTTGAATTCACCGCCCTGAAAAGCTTGAACGGTAAATTCGGGGAGTGTTGTGTTGATAATTGATTCCATAAGGTTTTTAAATTTTATTTGTGTGGTGGCGACAGTGCCACGTGGAGTCTATATTCAATAAGTGTGCCCATTTTTTGAGAGGGGTATACCTATTAGTAGTAATTGCAGGAGTCGGAAAAAATCACGATATTTGCAGGGTTAATTCGCACTAACGTGACATAATATGGAATATTTAATAGAACTCTTGGCAATTCTTAATGAAATGTCGCCATACCTAATCCTGGGCTTTTTGATTTCGGGGCTGCTGCATGTGTATGTGCCTAAAACTCTATATTCTAGGTTTTTGCATCGCAAGGGTATAGGTTCAGTTATGGGAGCTGCGCTGCTGGGAGTGCCGTTGCCATTGTGTTCGTGTGGGGTGATTCCTACGGCTATGTCACTCAAAAAGGAGGGTGCTTCGGATGGTGCCACAGTGGCGTTTTTGGTGGGCACGCCCCAAACGGGAGTCGATTCTATACTTGCGACATACTCTCTATTAGGGCTTCCATTTGCTATAATTCGTCCTATTGCAGCTTTTTTGGTGGCTATATTTAGTGGTGTGGCGGTCGATAAATTTGGAAATGAGCCCCAAAAGATTGATTATGCGAAACTGAAATATATGCCTCAATCTGCCGCAAATGAGCCAACTTGCGGATGTGGATGCACTCATGACCATGGAGCAACTCCCACAAATAGATTCCTGGCAGCTCTAAAGTATGGTTATGTGGATATGATGGCAGACTTCGGCAAGTGGTTGGTTGTCGGGCTGTTGGTGGCTGCGGCTATCACGGCATTTATTCCAGATAGCCTATTTGCTGTGTTTAAGGATTATTACTTCCTAAACATAGTGTTGATATTGTTGATATCGGCACCGATGTATATATGCGCCACGGGGTCGATTCCCATAGCATTGTCGTTGATATTGAAGGGAGTGTCGCCAGGTGCAGCATTTGTGTTGTTGATGGCAGGTCCTGCTACGAATGTGGCGTCGCTCATAATTTTGCGCCGAGGAATAGGTGCTCGCAAGACGATGATATATCTGTTGTCGATTATCGTGGGAGCTATTGCGTGCGCTTTGGTTATTGACTTTCTGTTGCCGCAGGATTGGTTCTCGGGGTTGGTACCCATGGATAGCTGTGGGGTACATGAGCATAGTCACGATCATCACGACCATTCGTGTTGTAGCCACGGGCCTGTGTGGTGGCAGACAACAACAAGTGTTATATTTATCGTGCTATTTACAAATTCAGTAATCAGAGGTTGGTTACACAAAAACAAAAAATAATGACAGAGATTCACGCACACGAAGTGCTCCACATGATGGAGGGAAACAACTACGCATCGACAGCAATATTGCGCCAAGCGATAGTAGAGAAATTTGGAGAGGAGCAGCTATTTTATGCCTGTTCAGCAAAGGGAATGAATGTGGATGCTCTAATTGAGTTTCTCGAAAAGAAGGGTAAATTCAAGGGTGAGCAGAGCGGTTTTACCATGGATATAACTAAGGTCTGCAACGATTATTAGCTTGTGGCTAAATATGGGTGGAAGGTAGCTCTTCCACCTATTTTTTGCCTATCACTCTACAACGCTCTCTTGGCTCTCTTTGCCATGGCCGAAGCAAATACAAAGTCGTTAAGCTCCTTGTTGTCAGCCGAAAGAACCTCTGTTTTGTCCCCTTCCCACCATTTGTTGCCTTCGTGTATATATGCTATTTTGTCGCCAATCTCTAGCACGGAGTTCATGTCGTGGGTGTTTATGATTGTCGTGATATTATACTCTTCGGTGATGTCGTGAATGAGGTTATCTATGACAATGGATGTTTGGGGGTCGAGTCCCGAGTTAGGTTCGTCGCAGAATAGATATTTGGGGTTGAGCACTATGGCACGAGCTATAGCCACACGCTTAATCATACCGCCACTTAGCTCTGCGGGGTATTTGAGGTGTGCATTGACCAAGTTTACACGCTCCAAGCAGAAGTTCACACGCTCCATCTTCTCCTCCTCGCTTTGGTCGGTGAATAGATCTAGGGGGAGCTTTACATTCTCCACCACTGTTGAGGAGTCGAGGAGTGCACCCCCCTGGAAAATCATACCTATATCTTTGCGTATAGCTTTCCGAGCTTTGAAGTCGAGCGACGAAAAATGCGTGTCGTCGTAGAATATGTCACCCCCGTCAATGTCGTATAATCCGACCAAACATTTGAGCAACACGGTTTTACCCGATCCACTCTTGCCGATTATGAGGTTTGTTTTGCCAGCGTCAAATTCTACGCTTATATCTTTTAGGACATTGTTCTCCCTGAAGGTCTTGAATATATTTTGGCACTTTATCATATCAGCAAAATTTGAGTTAGGATAAGATTGAATATCATCACCACCACCGAACTAATCACCACAGCACGTGTCGAAGCACGACCCACCTCCAAGGAGTTACCCTCGGCATTGTACCCAAAAAACGCAGAGATAGTTGTGATAATAAATGCAAACACAGCACTTTTTATGAGTGAATATGTTATGGAATAGGGTCTAAATTCGAGCAACAACCCCTCCAGATAGTCCGCAGGGATGATTATATTGGTTAGCGAACATATCAAATATCCGCCATATATGCCCACTATAACACTAAGAATCGTGAGCAACGGGAAGAAAAATAGCGTGGCAATAACCTTGGGTAAAATAAGATACGACGCCGAATTTATACCCATGATTTCGAGCGCATCAATCTGCTCTGTGATGCGCATAGTTCCAATTTCGGATGCGATATTCGACCCCACCTTGCCCGAGAGTATTAGGGCTATAACTGTGGATGAGAACTCGAGAATCATTGTTTCGCGTGTGGCATAACCAATGAGCGTAGGTGGGATAAATCCACCACCCAGATTTATTGCCATTTGAAGGGTTATCACAGCACCAATAAATATAGATATTATGGCGGTGAGACCTATGGAATCTAATCCGAGAGCCTCCATCTCGAATAGTATGCGGCGGCGATATATAGACCACTTCTCGGGTTTGGAAAAAACCTTGCCCAGAAGTAGGCAATATTTACCAATGGTATCAAAAAGTTTTATCATCGGTTTTAGTCTTTAATCTCTTCAAAATCAATATATTCACCCACATCGTCACGCACTCGTTTTTTCTTTGTATTTGGTGTGTCGTATATCTTTACATCGCCCTCCTTTTCTTGGGTTGTATGGTCTTGATATGTTCCATGGCCACCATCACGCATCTGCTCCTCCATGCGTTTTTGCATATTTTTAATCTTCGCACGAAACACTAATCCCAATATGAAGAGTAAGATGATTATTCCTATTACAATAAAAAACACAACTTTCATAGCACCAACGAAAAACGATGGCGCAACAATGGCTAAAAAAATTAAAACCCACAAAATAGGGCTGGATTTAATTATATTAAACATAGTTTTGTAACTGTTAAAAGTTTGAATCTGCTTAAAATTCAGCGAAAAAAATCAAAGCAAATTCTTAATTCTTACCACAAAGATAGAAAAAAATTGTCTTATTCGATAAAAAGCACTACTTTTGATGGCAAAATTAAACCATTATGAATTTTTAACCACTTGGTGTGGTGCTAAATTTGTGATAATTCGAAATTCACGTACATTATAAATTTTACAAATATGCTAAACAAACTCACAGCCATCTCTCCTATTGATGGTCGTTACCGCAATGTAACGGAAAAACTTGGTGATTATTTCTCTGAGGCAGCACTTATTAAGTATCGTATTCGTGTGGAGGTGGAGTACTTCATATCTCTTTGCGAGCTCCCGTTGCCTGAGCTTAAGAGCTTCGACAAGGCGTCTTACGCAGACCTACGCAAATTATATACCGATTTTTCGCTCACAGATGCCGAGCGCGTAAAGGAGATTGAGTCGGTTACCAACCACGATGTGAAGGCTATAGAGTATATCATCAAAGAGAAGATGGATGCTCTAGGGCTCCAAGAGTACAAGGAGTTCGTGCACTTTGGTCTAACGTCGCAGGATGTGAACAACACCTCTGTGCCATTGTCGCTAAAGGAGGCTGTGGCAGATGTGTATATACCTACCGTTGAGGAGCTTATTGCAAAGCTTAAGGGTATGGTTGCGGATTGGAGCGATGTGTCGATGTTGGCTCGTACCCACGGGCAACCAGCGTCGCCGACTCGCCTAGGTAAGGAGATTATGGTCTATGTGGAGCGTTTGACTAAGCAGCTCACTATGTTGCAGTCGTTGCCCTATGCCGCAAAATTTGGTGGTGCTACGGGTAATTTCAATGCACACAATATTGCATATCCTCACATCAACTGGGTAGATTTTGCAAATTCATTTGTGAACGATACTTTGGGACTCGACCGCTCGCAATACACCACTCAAATCGAGCATTACGATATGATGGCAGCACTTTTCGACAATCTCAAGCGCATAGATACCATTATGATTGACCTATCACGTGATATGTGGAGCTACATCTCGATGGAGTATTTCAAGCAAAAAATCAAAGCTGGCGAGGTGGGCTCTAGCGCAATGCCACACAAAGTGAACCCTATCGACTTCGAGAATGCGGAGGGTAATTTTGGCATTGCAAACTCAATCTATGAGCACTTGGCATCTAAGCTTCCTGTGTCTCGTTTGCAGAGGGATTTGACCGACTCTACAGTTTTGCGTAACGTGGGTGTGCCTATTTCGCACGCGCTCATTGGTTTGCGCTCTTTGCTTAAGGGTCTGGGCAAGATTATCCTCAACCAAGCAGCTATAGATGCAGATTTGGAGGCTAACTGGGCAGTTGTTGCCGAGGGAATCCAAACAGTACTTCGTCGCACAGGTTATCCATCGCCATACGAGGCTTTGAAGGCTTTGACTCGTACTAATAGCCATATTACAGCAGAGTCTATCGCAGTGTTTATCAACGAATTGGATGTCACTGAGGAGGTGAAGGAAGAGCTGCGTAGTGTTACTCCACAGAGCTATACTGGAGTGTTTTCTTTGTAGACTCCTTATGTTTAAATAGTAAAAAAGTCCGATGCAAATCGGACTTTTTTTATTTACTTACCTTGCCACTCCGTCACCCTGCACTCCACTCCAGCCATGCGTGCGGCACGTGCCGATACCGTTTGTGCAAGTTCCTCTATTGTTGAGGCTTTGGTGTAGAATGATGGTGCTGCGGGGAGTATCACGGCTCCGCACTCGGTGAGTGTGGTGAGGTTGCGGAGGTGTATTAGCGATAGGGGTGTTTCTCGAGCCACGATGATTAGTTTGCGCCGCTCCTTGAGCATAACATCCGCAGCACGAGCAATCAGCGAATCGGATACTCCCGTGGCTATGCGACCTACTGTTCCCATGGATGAGGGGACTATAACCATTGCGTCATAATTTGCCGAACCACTTGCAGGTGTTGCAAATAGGTTGTCGTTTGACCACTCTACAACCTTGGGCGAGTGTGGAATTTGCTCCCCTTCATAAGCCACCACTTCACGTGCCGAGGAGCTGTAAATCAACGCTATGCTCTCCACTTTGGGGTCGGCTATGGCGTGCTCTACAACTTGCCTTGCGTATATTGCTCCGCTGGCTGCGGTGATGGCTATGATAAGTTTCATGTGAGGTTAGAATGACCCTGAGTATGGCTCTAGAGTGTATTGGTTGCCTCCGTATGTGATTGTGGCGTGGCTATCTGTGAGGTATGACACGGACATAGTGTTTGTTACGCTATTAATTGTGTAGCTGATAGTTTTGTTGGTCTCACTCTCCCAAAACCAACTTCCCGAAGTTGCTGTGCCCGAAGTGTCGATTGTCATAAATGTGCCTGCCGTAGAGAACAAGAAGTAGTCTACTCCGCTGCCCGAGGTCACCTCCCAAAGGGTGCTTATGAGGTATGTGTTGTCCGAAATATCATCCTCGTCGGCATTATCTTCGTATGTGGATTGCGATGTCTGAACATCCTCTCCCTCAAGTGTTAGATAGAATGCAAGTTTAGCGGCATCACAAGCCGATACATCTATAACTCCAAATCCCGAAAGTGTGAATTGTTTGTCGTCTGTTTTGCGGAATGTGCCATATATAACCTCTCCATCAGTTTTTGTGACGAAGTAATATTTTAGGTTAATAAACTCAATGCGTGAATATTCATTGCTACTCGACCATCTCCACTTGCCAGCTAAATCCGTAGCGTATAGTTGGTCGCCAAAGTCGGGCTCGTCAAGTGAGCACGCGGTGAATGAAAACAGAGTGATGAAGAACGAAAAGATTATTAAAAGTTTTTTCATAGTTGTATTTGTAGGTTAATTTATTCAAACTAACGTTTTAGTGCCTCAATAAATTGTGGATATAGATTCCACAAATTCTCGGTTTTGAGCCACAATTCACGAGCTAGTGCTTTTGAGGATGGTTTTTCGCTCTCTATGTCAGATATATATGCGTCGTCGGTAGGGTGCTCCGAAAAAGTGAACTCTGCATAAAATGGTGCAAATCGACTCTTGAATGCGGTGAGCTCCCCAGCAGGCAGAGCCCCTTCACGCAAGAAAAACGACCACAACAAAAGCAATGCTCGCGAAGCATATTTGTCCGAAATATCGTTTATTACCTCATCAAAAAGCTCATATTCGCTAACAGCCAAATAGTTGTAAGCCAACAACTCCGACACCTCCAAGTGATCTTCGGGGTCGAGCTCTAGAGCCATTTCCAAGAGTGCCGACGAAATTTCGAAGTCGTTGATTAGGAAGTGGTCAATAGCCGACATCTGGAGTAGCTCCACAGCCGAACGAGAGTTGGTGTGTTTCCACTCCAAAATCACCTCATCATCTTCGGGTAAAATCTCGTGAAGCGTCTGCACCGCACCAAAGCGGAGGTTGCATGCTCCCTCAATATCGCCACGAGCCTGCATATCTTTGCTCTCGGCGATAGCTTTTGTGAAGTTGCCATGCCCCTTGCTGCCAGGTATGATTTCGAATGTTTGGTCGGGTGTTGGTTTTAGTTCTGCTCTCTTCATCAATTTAATTGTCTCGTTGTGTTATAAATGCGCACAAATTCATTAGTGCTGTACGATGCTCTCCTTCGGGGTATTGAGCCAATATTTGGGTTGCTTTGTCTATGTATGCAGTCATCACTTGGCGTGCAAAATCTACTCCGCCCTCTCGGGTCACTATGTCGTGAAGGGTCTCTACTGCTGATTCGTCGTTGCCGCATTTGGCAAGTAGCTCCATGATTTGGGCGTTTAGGTTGTCGTCGCCACGCTCCAAAATTGCTAGTAGCGGAAGTGTGATTTTGCCTTCGCGCAGGTCGTTATTGGTAGGTTTTCCAGTGTGAGCATCGTGCGTGTAGTCCAAAATATCATCTTGGATTTGGAACGCCATGCCTACCGCCTCGCCAAAGTATTTCATCTTCTCCACCTGCTTGCCGCTTGCACCTGCCGCCATAGCTCCTGCCGATGCACTAATCGAAATTAGGGAGGCGGTCTTTTTGGATATTATGCGTATATACTCATCACGTGTCATGATTTGGCGACGAGCGCAATCATCTTGTATAAATTCACCTTCGCAAAGTATAGCTATAGCTTTGACCACATGGCTCACAATGTCGAACTGCCCGCTCGATAGTCCAATTGATAGGTTGCGAGCTAGTATGTAATCGCCCGTAAGCACCGCTCGTTTGGATTGCCACACTGCGTTGAGTGATGGTTTTCCACGTCGGGTGTCAGCTTCATCTATAACATCGTCGTGTATGAGCGACGCCAGGTGTATCATCTCGACCATCATTGCTGCCACCCATGCTCGGCGACTCACGACTCCCGTTGCGGAGTTGAGTGCAGCGCACAACATCACAATTGTGGGTCGCACCCCTTTGCCTCTGGATGACATGGCGTCTCGAAGTATGGTTGCGATTAGTGGATTGTCGCTTCTAAACTCCTGAGCAACAAATTTGTCGAACCCCTCCAAATCGGGGAGTATAGGTTTGCGTATTTTATCGAGTATTGACATTTAGTGCATGATTTCTGTAATTACGTCACAAAAATAGTTAAAATTTGGAATATGTCACGCTCTCTAAATCTTTTTTTGTATCTTTGCACGTTACTTAATTTTGGATAAAAGTTTTTTATGATAAAGTTTAATCGCAAGGTGTGGATTCCAACGGTGGTCGCCTTGGCTCTATATGCCCTTATTTCCATAGTATATTTCGCTCCTCAGTTTGGTGGAGATGAGCTTGTGCAGGGCGATATGATTCAGTATCGTGGTATGGCTCAGGAGATTATGGAGAGCCGTGAGCGCACGGGCAAAGATCCTCAATGGACGGGAGCTCTATTTGGGGGAATGCCTGCGTATATGATTAATGTGCAGTATCCTTCGCAAATCATAAAACGCTTGGGTAAATTACTCACCGAGCGAGTGCCTGAGCCTGCGGCATTTATATTCTTTGCGATGACGGCCATGTGGTTGATGTTGGTGATGATGGGCATGAATATGTGGGTGGCTATATTGGGAGGTGTGATGTATGGTCTTTCGACATACTTTTTCCTCATTATAGATGCTGGGCATATCACCAAAATGTGGGCTTTGGTCTATGCGCCTTTGATGTTGGGTAGTGGATACTTCACTCTGCGCAAGAATATCTGGATTGGAGGGGCACTATTGGCGCTCTTTACATCGTTGCAAGTGGGGTCGTCTCACCCTCAAATATCATACTATTTTCTGTTGGCACTGGGGGCTATGTGGCTCTCCGAGGCGGTTTTTGCCTATAAAGAGAGGGTGTGGAAGATCTTTGCAAAGCGCACAGCGGTGATGGTCGCTGCGGGTGTTTTAGCTGTGGGGTCGAACTTCGCTCCACTATGGTACACATACACTCACACACCCGACACTATGCGTGGCGGATCGGTGTTGGCCGACGAGAATAATCAGAGCAGCTCGAATGGTTTGGATTTGGATTACGCCACAGCTTGGAGCTATGGTCGTGCGGAGAGTTTTAACCTATTGATAGCAGATTTTATGGGTCGCTCTTCGGGTAATGGATTCTCAGAGGATGGTGCTGTGGCTCAATCTCTTAAGCCATATCAAGCGGAGAGTCTTGCTCAACAAATCCCCACCTATTGGGGTACGCAGCCATTCACTGGAGGACCAACTTACATTGGTGCTGTGGTGCTGTTTTTGGCGGTGCTGGGATTCTGTTTGGCAGATGGGCGACAGAGGTGGTGGATTCTTGGAATCTCGATATTTATGTTGTTGTTGGCTTGGGGGCGGAACTTTATGTGGTTCACCGAGTTGATGTTTAATATATTGCCTGGTTACAATAAATTCAGAACCGTCTCGATGACCTTGGTCGTGGTGGAGCTTACTGTTCCTCTATTGGCAGCCATAGGGGTCTCTAGGCTCATAGATGGGGGATTGGACAAGCGCAAGTTGAACGTGTCGCTAGCTTGGGCGGTTGGACTCACGGCAGGTGTAGCGTTGCTGCTCATTGCGTTTGGTCGTATGCTCTTTAGTTTTGATGAGGCTGGAGCGGTGACTATGTTGTTGGAGTCGAGTTTCCCAGATGCGTTGGCTCTTGAGGTTGCCTCGGCTATGACTCGTGAGCGATATGCTATAATGGCGGCAGATAGTTGGCGCACGATTGGATTTGTGGTGGCGGCAGCGGCTGTGGTGTGGGCTACGTACAACAAATTTATACGCAGTAGGGTAGTGGTCGTAGCTCTTCTGTCGGTTCTCGTGATATCCGATTTGGTGGGAGTCAATGTGCGATTCTTGTCGTATGACCACTTTAAGTCTCCATCGCAAAATATGGCACTTAGACCTACGGCAGTGAATCGCCAAATATGGGCGGATAAAGAGTTGGGTTATAGGGTCTTTAACCTCACAGTTAGCCCATTTAATGATGCTACAACATCCTATTTCCATCGCTCTGTGGGTGGTTATCACGGAGCAAAACTATCTAGGTATCAAGATTTAATTAGCAACCACCTTTCACGACAGACTCCTGGAGTGTTGGATATGCTCAACACCAAGTATTTGATTGTGCGTGGGCAGGATGGAGCGCAGGGCGTGGTGTTGCGTGAGAGTGCAAATGGTGCCGCATGGTTTGTGAAGAGTGTGGTTGTGGCTGATAATCCGCATCAAGAGATGGAGATGTTGGGCACTATATCGACTCTGGACACAGCCGTGGTGGAGCGTAGCGAGGGGGTGACTCCACGCAGTTTTGGCGAGGGTGAAATAGCGTTGGTGGAGTATGAACCAGGGCGTTTGGTGTATGACTACACATTAGCCGAGGATGGTGTGGCAGTATTCTCCGAGATATATTACGACAAGGGGTGGAGCGTGACAATAGATGGCAAACCAGCCGATTATTTCAGAACCGATTACCTGCTTAGAGCCATGGAGTTACCTGCAGGAGAGCACCGTGTGGTGTGGGAGTTTAGAGCTCCAGCGTGGGGTATGACCTCGGCGGTGACACTCACCAGCTCGCTTTTGATACTAATATCTTTAATTGCAGCTTTGTATTATGAGAGAAGAAAAAAGATTAAAGCGTAAGGTTCGCAACTCCTACGCAATTTCAACCATAAGTATCTCATTAGTACTCTTTTTGTTGGGTTCGGTGGGCTATCTGATGATTTCGGCTATGGATGCGGCAAATGCTCTGCGAGAGAATATTTCGGCAACTGTGGAGCTAAAGAAAAATGTGGGTGAGGAGCAGCGAGATGTGATTCGTCGTCGCATTGCGGCATATCCTCTCTCAGGCGAGATAACATTCTCATCCAAGGAGTCAAAGGCTGAGGATGAGGAGTTTAAGAAGATGTTTGGTGTGGAATTTGAGAATATCTTGGAGGATAATCCTTTGATGGATAGTTTCAATGTGCAACTGTCGGCGCAGTCGTCGGATGGCGATTTGTTGCACGATTTTGTGACTAAGGTCGAAGCTATTGAGGGTGTCGATAGGGTGAGTTATCCTGCGCAACTGATTGATAAAGTGCACTCTATGGTGGGGAGTTTTCAAATAGTCCTTGTTAGCTTTGGTGGTGTACTACTACTCATCTCGCTTATTTTGCTCAACAACACGGTGAGGTTGGCGATATACTCTCGCAGGTATCTCATAAACACCATGAAATTGGTGGGTGCGACCAAGTGGTTTATTATTCGCCCATTTTTGTGGAGAGGTTTGGTTTGTGGATTTTGGGCTGGAGCTTTGGCTACGTTGCTCTTTGGTGGAGCGTTCTATGCCCTAATGGAGGGGTTGCCCGAGATTATTGCTTGGGCGCAGATTCAGCGAGCTATTGTCACCTCGGGAGTTATGATTTGTTGCGGAGTCTTTATTTCGGGACTCTTTACGCTCTTTGCGGTCAATTCGTTTGTGAATATGAAATCAAATAAAATAAATATATATTAAAGTAATGGCAAAGAAAATCGAGAATGAGCAAAGCGACGCTCAAATGCCACTGACGGAGAGAAACTACAAAATTCTACTCCTCGGATTTGGACTTATAGTCTTAGGTTTTATACTTATGGCTGGGGGTGGAAGTGACGATCCTATGGTTTTTAACTACGACATGTTTTCGTGGCGACGCATAACCTTGGCTCCAATTGTTGTGGTGGCAGGTTTCGTGGTGGAGATATATGCAATTCTAAGTAAAAAGTAGCCTCTTTTATGACTATTATACAATCTATAATTCTTGGCATAGTGCAGGGTATTACGGAGTTTTTGCCCGTGTCGAGTAGTGGTCACCTTCAGCTCTTCAAGGAGCTCATGGGAGTGGAATTGACCGAGAATTTAACCTTTGATGTCGCTCTGCACGCAGGTACAGTGTGTAGTACTATTGTGGTACTGTGGAGCGAAATCAGAAAGATATTTGTGGGGGTGTTTAGCACCAAATTTAACTCTGAGCAGGCGTATGTGCTCAAGATTATATTGTCGATGATTCCAGTAGCGGTGGTGGGATTTACGCTTAAGGATTATTTGGAACAGATGCTCTCATCATCCTACATTTTGCTCATTGTGGGTGTTATGTTGTTGATTACGGCGGCTTTGCTGTGGTACGCATACAGCTCTAAGCCCAAGCCCAAAGCGGAAATTTCGTATCGTGATGCCTTTATAATAGGTGTGGCACAAGCGTTGGCAGTGATGCCTGGAATATCTCGCTCGGGAGCAACTATCGCCACGGGTCTCATACTCGGCAACAAGAAGGAGAGTGTGGCGCAGTTTTCGTTTTTGATGGTGCTTGTACCTATTTTGGGTAATACTCTGCTCGATTTGATTGGCTCTGGGGGCTCTTTGGATTTTGGTAATGTGGGGGGTGCGGCACTCGTAGCTGGATTCTTGGCGTCATTTGTTGTGGGTACTCTAGCTTGCCGATTTATGATAGACATAGTAAAACGAGGCAAACTTGTGTGGTTTGCATATTACTGTTTGGTGGTCGGCTTGGTGTCGATTGTGGGGTATTTTATAGTTCATTAGGAGTAATATTATGGTAGAGAACAGTTTGACGGATGTAAATTTCCCAGAGGGTTACATTGCAGTTATAGATAAACCCTTGGAGTGGACATCTACGGATGTTGTGCGCAAAGTAAAATATGCGTTGGGTCGCAAAGGATTTCGCAAAATCAAGGTAGGGCATGCAGGTACTCTCGACCCTTTGGCAACGGGCGTTTTGTTGGTGTGTGTGGGCAAGGCGACCAAGATGGTTGATGCCCTGCAATCCGAGCAGAAGGAGTATGTTGCGGAGGTGATGTTGGGAGCTACAACACCAAGTTTCGATTTGGAGCACCCAATTGACAAATACTACCCCACAGAGCATATCACTCGCGAAATGATAGATGAGGCTCTCGTGTCGCTCACGGGCGAGAGATTGCAACTGCCACCAGTGTATTCGGCCAAAAGAGTCGAAGGCAAGGGTATGCGTGCCTACGAAATGGCTCGTGCAGGCGAGGAGGTTGAACTTAGGCGTGCACTCATTAATATATATAGTATAGAGGTGGAGGAGTTCTCTCTGCCCAAACTTCGCATTAGAGTAACTTGCAGCAAGGGGACTTATATCCGCTCTTTGGCTGGAGAGATTGGCGAGGCGGTAGGTAGTGGTGGTCACCTTACATCACTTAGGCGCACTAGGAGTGGAGGATTTACTGCCGAAAATAGCTGGCAGTTGGAAGAATTTTTAAATAAATTAGAGGAGATTGAAACAAAAGCGTAATTTTTACGTATAACCTTTTTGTGCAACCTTGTTATAACAAAACAATACATATATGAAATTATCACAATACGGCTACGATTTCAGTGCCGAAATGTTGGCTCAATACCCCAAAGAACAGCGAGATGAGTCTCGTTTGATGGTGGTGAATCGTGCAGATGGAACAATCGAGCATAAACTCTTTAAGGATATAATCGAGTACTTCGATGAGAAGGATTTGTTTGTTTTCAACGACACCAAGGTATTCCCAGCACGCCTATATGGCAATAAGGAGAAAACAGGTGCCGAGATAGAGATATTTTTGCTTAGAGAGCTAAATCAAGAGCTACGTTTGTGGGATGTATTGGTAGATCCAGCACGTAAAATCCGTATCGGTAACAAACTATATTTTGGTGACAATGAGCTTATTGTGGCGGAGGTCATAGATAATACAACCTCTAGGGGCAGAACCTTGAGATTTCTTTTTGATGGAACCCACGAGGAGTTTAAAGAGGCTCTCTATCAACTAGGCGAAACTCCACTTCCCAAGTGGGTGAGAGCAGAGGTTGAACCCGAGGACGAGGAGCGTTATCAAACAATATACGCTAAGCACGAAGGAGCTGTGGCAGCACCAACTGCGGGGCTTCACTTCTCGAAGCATCTACTCAAACGACTCGAAATTAGGGGCATAGATCAAGCATTCGTGACTCTGCACGTTGGCTTAGGAAGTTTCAGAACCGTAGATGTCGAGGATTTGTCTAAGCACAAGGTTGATTCGGAGCAATATATAGTGACCCCCGAGGCGGTCGAGACGGTCAATACAGCACGCAAGGATGGTCGCAAGGTCATAGCTGTTGGTACGACTGTTATGCGCACATTGGAGTCGGCCGTATCTACAAGCGGAATGATTAAGCCTATGGAGGGTTGGACAAACAAATTTATATTTTCGCCCTACGAATTCTCGGTGGCAAACGCATTTGTGACTAATTTCCATCTGCCATACTCCACGCAACTTATGATGGTTGCGGCATTTGGTGGTTATGAGACAGTTATGAACGCATACAAAATTGCCAAGGATGAGGGCTATCGCTTTGGTACGTATGGCGATGCGATGTTGATTCTATAAACGAATTTGAAAAATAGCGATTTTTTTACTACCTTTGCAGGTATAACAAATAAATAGATGGGATCACAAAAAATATTATATGTTTGTCAAGAGGTAACCCCTTATTTGGCAGAGACCCCCGAAACATTATTATGCAGGGAGTTGCTCCAAGCTATGCAGGAGCGAGGCAATGAGATTCGTACCTTTATGCCTCGGTATGGTCTTATCAATGAGCGTCGTAATCAACTCCACGAAGTTATCCGCTTGTCGGGTATGAACCTCATAATCGACGATAATGATCATCAACTAATAATCAAAGTTGCGTCAATTCCATCGGCAAGAGTTCAGATTTATTTCATTGACAACGACGACTATTTTGCGCGCAAGGCGGTGCTTACATCTCCTGAGGGTGAGGAGTTTGCGGATAATGATGAGCGTTCTATTTTCTTTGCTCGTGGAGTGTTGGAGACGGTCAAAAAACTTAGATGGGAGCCTTCGATTGTGCATTGTCACGGTTGGTTTTCGTTTTTGGTTGCAGCATATTTGCGCAACACATTTGCTGACGACCCGATTTTCAAGGGGGTCAAGATTGTGGTGTCGTTTAACGATAAAGGGTTTAATGACCCGCTTGATTCAACACTTGTGTCGAAACTCGAAAATGAGGGTATCGAGGGTGAGCAAATCGCAATTTTAGAGGAGCCCACATACGAAAATCTATGTCGTTGCGTTTTATCTTACGCAGATGGCGTGGTCTTATCTTCCGGAAATGTCGATACCTCTTTGGTTAAGGCAGTTCGTCAAAGTGGCAAGCCAGTGCTAGAGTATCAATCCTCTAAGGAGGCGGACTTTTTCGACAATTATGACAAATTTTATGAATCTCTTTAACCATAGGAATTTGGTTTGGGTATTTAACCGAGTGGCGATAGTATTATTTTTAATGCTATCCGTTGTGGGGTGTTCTAATTTTGATGAATCTTTTGGTTTGGATTACACATCCTCGTCGCAATCTATGAGTATGCAGAGTTTGGTGGATAATTCGAGCTTCGAGACTTCGTTGTACAGAAGCGATGAGTTTCGTAATTCCAACATCGGATTGGTGCTAATGGGTGCCGAGCGTCGCAAAGTGTATGGTGAGCGTAGAGCATCATTCTTTGCGGAGTTTATCCCCGTTATGGAGATTGACGACAGCGACGATGATTGGGACGAAGAGTATCCATTTGGGTATAATCCGATTTTCGACTCGTTGATATTGTTCTTTTCGCTAAAGGAGTATTCGGGAGACACCCTTGTGCAGCAGACATTTGATGTGTATGAGGCAAAGAGCACAAGCTTTTTGGATGGTCGCTTGGACTCTATATTTTTCCACAATTTCGACACTTTGTTGTTGGAATTGACCGACAAACCACTCTTTCACTTCAAATTTCCCGACCCAGATAATGAGGTCTACACCACATCTAACTACGTGAGATTACACCCCTATGAGGATAACGAAGAGGATGTTAATGACTTCATAAATAGATTGTTGCTTTTGGACGACAACTCAACAATGGATATTTATGATTTGGATCAGAGAGAGCTGTTCCTCGAGAAATTCAAAGGCGTATATATTGTGCCCACAACAACTTATGGCACAGATGAGGCCGCAAGCGAATTGGAGAGTGTGGGAGCTACATACTCCATGTATGTGGATGGTACAGGTCTGGGATTCTATGCCCGAAGTATATATAGGGATGATATCTCGATTGTTCGAGACACCTTGACTATGACCTTCGCATTTAGAGAGTTTTCATCTACCGATGTAGATGATGATTACCATGGCCTAACTATCAATAAAGTGACCTTTGATTCGGAATTGACCTCTGGTGAGGAGGCAGTAACTTTACGAGTAGAGGGTATGGGTGGCGTAGTGAGCAAAATATCTATTACCCAATCTCTTTTTGAGGAGTTGGACAGAGTGCTATCTACGACTATGGATAAGAACGACACACCATACAACACGATATTCTTCAACAGAGCTCAACTAAATATATATGTCACTGAGGAGGCTGGCGGCACATACGACTACGCTGCAATTGAACCCTTGAAGATTACTCCTTGGATGGATGCGATGCCCTCAAGACTTGGTTTGTACTCCGTATATTCTGATTATTTTGCAACCGAGGATGATCACGACGACGACAAATCTACACTCGCAGGAATCGAAGATTACTACTATGCCTACGAGTTGTCATATAGCACCATACTTCCATACAATGGATACCTAAATCGCAGTTTGGGGTGTTACGAGATGATTATCTCGGCACAACTGCAAGAGGCTTGGAATAGCTACTTGGAGGCGAAGGAGGCAGCTGGCGGAGATGCATCGTTGATTGATTGGGAGAATGATATAACGGAGAGGAGCTTCTATGTGGGTCCTGTCGCCGACGACTGCTTCACGGTGAAGTATGCCTCGTTGCAGGGAATGCCCGATGCGATAAACAACGCCCCCTTGAAGTTGGACATAACATACACATTAGTAAAATAGAAAATCTCACAAAGTGTAACCTAAGCCCCTTTCTAGTGGACTTAGGTTTTCGCTTGTGTAGAGGATAATATAATAAAAAGATATGCAGCAATATAACTTAGTGATAGTTGAGTCCCCCAAAAAGGCGACTACGATAGAGAAATTCTTGGGTAAAGATTATGTCGTGAAGTCGAGTAAGGGGCACATTAGAGACTTAGCAAAAAAAGATTTAGGCATCAAAATAGATGGAGACTACGCTCCAGTATACGAAATCCCAGCAGACAAGAAAAAGACTGTCGAAGAGCTCAAAAAATTAGCTAAAGGTGCACAAAGTGTACTCCTAGCATCCGATGAGGACCGCGAGGGAGAGGCTATTGCATGGCACTTGTCCGAAGTGTTGGATTTGGATTTGGCGACGACCAAGCGTATTGTTTTTCACGAGATTACGAAACCTGCGATTTTGGCAGCTATTGAGTCTCCACGTACAGTGAACCTCGACTTGGTGTATGCGCAGCAAGCACGTCGAGTGTTGGATAGGTTGGTGGGCTTTGAGCTATCTCCAGTGTTGTGGAAGAAGGTTCGTCCGCAACTATCAGCTGGTCGTGTGCAGAGTGTGGCGGTTAGATTGTTGGTGGCTCGCGAAAGAGAGATTATAGCGTTTAAATCCACACAATATTTCCGTGTTGTGGGCGATTTCGTGAAGGAGGGAGCTAAAAAATCATTCAAAGCAGAGCTGACTCGCAGGTTGTCCACTCAGACGGAGGCTCAAACATTCTTGGAAGAGTCTCGTGGCGCAACATTCACGGTGAGCAAAGTGGAGGAGAAACCCGTAAAACGCAAACCCTCACCACCATTCACAACCTCTACTCTCCAACAAGAGGCTGGTAGGAAGTTGGGTATGTCGGTGTCGCAAACCATGTCGGTGGCTCAGAAACTATATGAGCAGGGACTTATCACATACATGCGTACGGACTCCGTAAACTTGTCGAAACAAGCCCTAGCGCAGTGTAAGGAGGAGATTACCAAGAACTTTGGTGCGGAGTATTCAGCCCCCAAGAACTATAAAACCAAGAGCAAAGGTGCACAAGAGGCGCACGAAGCAATCCGCCCATCATACATCGACCGTCGCCACATAGAGGGCACTCCAGCTGAGCGCAAGTTGTACGATTTGATTTGGAAGCGTACGGTAGCATCTCAAATGGTCGAGGCTCAAGTTGATCGCACGATTATCAATATTGAGCGTGCACCCAATGCCGCTACGTTCTCTGTCACAGGAGAGATTCTTCGTTTCGATGGTTTTATGAAACTATATATTGAGTCGGTGGAAGATGACTCATCTGCGGAGTCTACAACCGAAGGGTTGTTGCCAAAATTGGCTGTTGGAGATAAATTGGAGGCTAAGCAAATTAACGCTACGCAGCGTTTTACCCAAGCCCCTTCACGCTACGATGAGCAATCTATGGTCAAGAAGTTGGAGGAGTTGGGAATTGGTCGTCCTTCGACCTACGCACCCACAATCACCACAATCATAAATCGTGGATATGTAGTCAAGCAAAGCAAGGAGAGCGAGAAGAGAATATATACCCAGCTAACTCTCACAGGCGGCGAAATCACAACCACAGAGCTTAGTGAGAATCACGGTTCGGAGAAGAACAAACTCTCGCCTACCGATATAGGTATCATGGTGAATGACTACTTGGAGTCGCAATTTAGCGAGATTCTGGATTATAACTTCACCGCCAACGTAGAGAAGGAGTTTGACCGCATTGCGGAGGGCGAAATCTCGTGGGTTAAGATGATTGATGATTTCTACAAACCATTTCACTCATTGGTAGATTCAGCTATCGAGACCCAAACCGACCGCACGGCGCACGATAAAATATTGGGTGTAGACCCCAAATCGGGCATGCAGGTTAAAGCTCGCATAGGTCGTTATGGTCCTATGGTTGAGATTGCAGCGGCTGTTGAGGGCGAAAAACCTAAATATGCGGCACTCAAAAAGGGGCAGCTCATAGAGTCAATCACCCTGGAGGAGGCTTTGGAGTTGTTTGCATTGCCTCGTGAGTTGGGTGAATTTGAGGGTGAAAAATTGGTAGTGGGCATAGGTCGTTTTGGTGCATATATCCGCCAAGGCAAAACCTTCACTTCACTCACCAAGACAGACGACCCATACACTATAACTTTGGAGCGTGCTCAGGAATTGGTGGTCGAAAAGCGTGAGGCTAAGGCGGCTGCAAATATCCCAATCAAGACCTTTGAGGAGGATGCAGACCTATTGATTAAAAATGGTCGATATGGCGCATATATCGCCTATGGCGGCAAAAACTACCGCATACCCAAGGGTTCGCAGCCCGAGGAATTGACCTTTGAGGAGTGTCAAAACATAATCAAGAACTCCAAAAAATAGAGCGATGTTCAGAGTGCTTATATTAGTGGTGTTACCTCTACTTGTGGCGGTAACGCCACTTTTTGCGCAACTTCCTCCCAAGGAGGTTCGCTCTGGAGTAGAGATGGTTAAACTCACAGACAACATATCGCTGCCTACGCTTGGTGTAGAGAATCAATCGCAGAGTGGCACATGTTGGAGCTTTGGCGTCACGGCGGTGTTGGAGAGTGATATTATTGCTAAGGGTGGCAAGGCGGACAATCTGTCGGATATGTGGATTGTGCGAAATATATATTTCGATAAGGTTGTGAAGTATGTGCGCCTGCATGGCAAAAATGTACTCTCGGTTGGTGGAGCTATGCACGATGTCATTGAGTGCATAAAACGCTATGGCGTAGTTCCCGAGGAGGTCTACCCAGGTTTGGAGTATGGCACGGAGTATGATTTTGCGGAGATTGATGCAGTGATGAAGGCGTATGCCGATGCTATAATCTCTGCTGAGCGACCTTCGGCTGTGTGGGAGCGAGGGCTTAATATGTTGTTGGATAACTACTTCGGAGCACGTGTGGCATCTTTTGAGTGGCACGGCAAAACATACACGCCATTGAGCTATGCTGACTCTATGCCCCTTGATATGGATGATTACGTGTCGGTGACCTCCTTTGCGCATCACCCCTACAATAAATTCGTAGCGTTGGAACTGCCAGATAATTGGTTGTGGCAGCAGGCATACAATATCCCCATTGATGAGCTGATGAAAATCATGGATTCGGTATTGGAAAGGGGTCGCAGCTTTGGTCTAGCAGTTGATATCACCGAGAGCGGTTTCTACCCATTCAATGGTGTTGCAGTGGTTGAGGACTCTGCATCCGAGCTCAAAAGTTTCGATTGGAGCTATATTCAACGTCGCAGACAGTTGGAGTTCGACAGATATATAACCACCGACGACCACTGCCTACAAATTATGGGGCGTGCCACAGACAAGGATGGCAATGTATACTATAAAGCCAAAAATTCGTGGGGAAAAATTGGTCCCTATAATGGTTTCTTCTATCTGTCGAAGGAGTATGTCGCTCAAAAAATGATACTTATAATGGTTGATAGGAATCTTCTGCCTAGTAAAATCAAAAACAATTTGGGCGTGAAGTAATCTGCTACATCTGCTATGCAAAAACTCTCTATGCCTCTACTTATGCCCACAGCGTGTTTTATCGCGGGGTGTCTGCTTGCTGGGGCGTGGGATATACATATTATAGTTCCACTTATCACGATGTTGATAGGTGGAATTTTGTTTTTGTGGCGAGGATGGAGCGTGGCACTCCTCATATTTGCACTTGGTGTAGGAGGGGTTCGTGTATCGGTCTCGGATATCAAAATACAACACACTACTATTATCTCGGAGTTCGAAAATATCAATAGCGTGGCACAACACAGGCTAGATGATTTGCAACTCTCCCCACGTGCTAGAGCTCTGGCAAGGGCAATGGTGCTGGGCGATAAAGAGGGATTAACCTCTGCGCAACGTTGGGAGTATGGGCTAAGTGGTGCTAGCCATGTACTGGCGGTGTCGGGGTTGCATATATCTATTATATTTCTACTGCTCAATATCTTGCTTATGCCTATTGCCGCCTTGCCACGTGGGCATATTATAAAGAATCTCGTAATCGTGGTTCTGATTTGGGGTTATGGCGGAATTGTGGGATTTTCGCCAAGTGTGGTGCGTAGTGCTGTGATGTTCTCGCTGTTTCAGGTGGCTTGGGTGGTTGGGCGACCCTATAGTGGGATGAATGCGCTGTTGTTTGCGGTGCTTGTTGGTGTGGCTATAGCTCCAGATATGCTATATAGTGTTGGTTTTCAACTATCAGTGGTGGGTGTGGCATCTATATTTCTGTGGGGTCTGCCTCTCTATTACCGCTTTTTTGGAGGAGGAGGTGCTTTGGTTTCGACACTCTGCATAGGGTTTGGGTGTGCTGTGGCAACTATGCCGATTGTGAGCCATGCGTTTGGGTATGTGCCATTGTTGGGTGTGGTGCTATCTCCTTTGTTTATTTTGTGCACATTTATTATTGTGAGCTGTGGCGTGGTGTGGATTGTTCTGCCTATTGGGGTTTTTGCTCCAATCGTGAGATTTGTGGTGGAGGTGTCGGCTATGTTGTTGGATAATTCTGCACGCTGGGTTGCCCAGCAGGAGTGGGGTGCTGTGGAGTGGAGAGCGTCGGGGGTATATATTCTACTTATCTATTTGGTTTATATTGTAATAACAATGTTGGTGTGGCTCAAAAAAGATGAATAATTATACTATTTGAGTGTGAGTTTATAGCGATTAACCAATTAATTGTCGTACCTTTGCCCCCGAAAATTATTATAGATGACGAACTTACAAAATCAATTTGAGGCATTGGGACTAACAGGTCAAATGCTCAACGCCATTAAGGCCAAAGGATTCGAGACTCCTACACAAATTCAATCACTTGTTATTCCCCGCCTACTCGAAGGTACAGGTGACATTATCGCACAAGCGCAGACTGGTACTGGAAAGACCGCAACGTTTGGACTCCCTGTAATGCAACAGGTCGATAAAGAGACAGCAGGGGTGAAGGCGATTATTTTGGTGCCAACACGCGAGTTGGCAGTTCAAGCAGCAGACGAGTTGCACTCGTTTAACGCTGAGCGTAGATTATCAATCACAGCTATTTATGGTGGAGCCTCAATGAGTGAGCAGCTTCGTCGCCTAGGTAAGGGTGTAGATATCGTAGTGGGAACGCCAGGTCGTACCCTAGATCACATTCGCCGTGGTACTCTCAAACTCGACAACGTAAAGTATCTAATCCTCGACGAGGCAGATGAGATGCTGAACATGGGCTTTGTGGAGGATGTAGAGGAGATTATGAGCCACACGCCCGAAGATAGACGTGTGATGTTGTTCTCGGCAACCATGCCACAGCGTATTGTGAAGTTGTCGCAACGTTACATGCGTGATGTGGAGATGATTAAGGCCGAGAGCCAAACCCTCACCACAAACCTCACAGAGCAAATCTACTTCGAGGTGCGTGAGAGCGACAAGTTCGATGCCTTGACTCGTATCATCGACATTGAGTCGGAGTTCTACGGAATCGTATTCTGCCGTACCAAAATCAGTGTGGATGATGTTGTTATGCACCTTGTGGGGCGTGGCTATGCAGCGGATGGTCTGCACGGTGATGTGTCGCAAGCGCAACGTGAAAAGACGCTCAAAAAATTCCGTGAAAAGGCACTTAACATCTTGGTAGCTACTGATGTTGCAGCACGTGGAATTGATGTGAATAACCTTACGCACGTAATCAACTACGCTCTACCACAAGATTCTGAGAGCTACGTGCACCGTATCGGTCGTACGGGTCGTGCAGGAAATCAAGGTACTGCAATCACCTTCATTACTCGCAACGAGATGCGCCAATTTGGCTTTATCAAGCGTGATGTAAAGGCGGAAATCAAGCGTGAGGAGTTGCCTTCAGCTCAAGATATCATCGCTATGAAGCGTTCGAAGATTAAGGACGATTTGTTGGATATCATCACTTCAGACACTCACCGTGACCACTACGATATGGCTGGTGATTTATTATCTTTGTACTCTCCAGAGGTTGCCTTGGCAGCACTTTTGCGCCTTGCGTTCCGCAGCGAGTTGGATGAGAAGAACTACCCAGAGATTCGCTCGTTCTCGGTCGATAGAAAGGGTATCACTCGTCTGTTCCTTGCCATTGGTAAGCGTGATGGATACACAGGTCGCAAGATTGTGGATATGCTTAAGGAGAAGTGTGGATTGCAAGATAAGCAGATTGATGATGTGTCGGTTTTGGAGAACTACTCGTTTGTGAATGTTCCATTCAAGGAGGCAGAGAATATCGTACGCACCTTAGGTCAGCAAAATGGTCGCCCAGTGGCGGAGATCACCAAGGAGCGCAAAAACGACAGAGAGGAGCGCGGAGGTCGTTCACGTCGTGAAGCAGCCAGAGAGAGAGAGGGCGGAGAGCGTCGTGAGTCATGGGGTAGAGACAACTCGGGAGAGTGGCGTCCACGTGCAGATAGAGATGAGCGTGGTGGCGGAAACCGCCGTGAGCGCAGAAGTGGTGAGCGTCGTGGGGGAGATAGCCGTCGTGGCGAGGGTCGTTATAGTAGCGACAGCCGTCATAGCGACAGCCGTTCGGAGCGTAAATCACCAACTCGTGTAGCACGCAAATCAGAGATTAAGGGCGATGGAGGCGAAGGTGCACCATCACGCCGCAGAGATAACACCCCTTCGGTAATGTCTAGCGAGGGTTTTGATTGGTCGATGTTCTCATCGGGCTCAAACCGTTGGGACGACAAGCCAGCAAAAGGTAAGAAGAAAAAGTAGTTAAGTGCTATATTCATAAATAGGGGCTGTTTCACTCGAATGTGAGACAGCCCCTATTGTATTGATTAGTAGCAAGAAAGTGAATCACAACCACTTCTTGAATCTAAATATAAGAATAGTTAGCCCAGAGCATAGCACCATGAGCACCACAGCAAAGATATATCCAATAGGTATCACTGCGCCACTTTCGAGTGTGTACTGCCACTGCAATTCGGGCATTGCGCTGAAGTTCATACCATATATACTCGCTATGAGTGTCGCAGGCATGAATATTACCGCAGCCACCGAGAATATCTTTACAATCTCATTTTGCTCGATGTTGATAAGTCCCAAGGCGGAGTCCTGGATATAGTCCAAACGCTGGAACGAGAAATCTGCATGGTTTATAAGCGATCCAACATCCTTAATCATAAGCTGCAGGCGTGGGTAAATATCGTGCGGGAAACGCTCCGAGCGGTGAATACTCGACAGGAGTCGTTGCCTATCAAATATATTCTCACGAAGCAACATGGTGTTCTCCTGCAATGTGTTTATGCGGCGCACGATAGTCTTGTCGATTTGATCTTCGGATGCGATATCACGGCTTAGTGATGCGACCAACTTGGCTATATGCTCCACCAAATCGGCATCGAAATCAATGCGTACTTCGAGTATCGATATTAGGATATGATAACCTGTGGCGTAGTTGCGGTAGTTCATCTGCAGGCGTTTCTCAACCTCTTTGAATGTCCTAAACTCAGTGTTGCGCATAGACACCAATACTCCCTCATTGGATACAATGAAGGATACGGGCTCTACTGCAAAGTTGTCGCCCGTGGGGGTGAAGAAGTTGGAGTTGGCGATAATCGCATTCTCGGTCTCGGAGTAGCGTGACGACATCTCAATCTCCTCAATTTGCTGCCTAGTTTGGAGGCTCACCTCCATAAAGTTCTCTACAGCCTTCTGCTCCTTGATTGTGGGCGTGAGCAAATCTATCCACAATATGTCGTCATATCCTAGCTCATCGAAGAGCTTGGGGTCGGCGTTGCGGATGATTTTGTTATATTGCTTTAGATATAGTGTAATCATTCGGTTTTCTCTCTTATGTGGTTTTACTTTGAATTGTGTGTGACCACTTTCTTAGTGGCTCAAATGTAAAGTGCTACAATTGTAGAGAGTTAGCCTGGATTACGCTTGGGCTCTATGCGGACTCCAGAGTTCCAGAATTTGTCCAATGCTTTGCGTTTTGCACCATCCAACAGAAAGTCGATATTGCGTGTGAGATATTCGTGTGATTCCACCTCCGAACCATCGGCGCGATACTCCAAAATCGCTTCGTAGGTGTGTTCTACGCCAAATTCCAAAGCTATATTTAGGGCATCAATCGTCTCCGTGTCAGTACCCTTGCGAGCCACCCACACAGCAAATGCAAATGGTAAACCTGTGGCTTCAACCCACGCTTCGCCTAGGTCGTAGGAGTATTCAAATTCGCCCTCATGCTCAAATACTTTGTCGCCAATGAGCAAGAAAGCCTCGCCATCTTTTGAGTGGTTGAGTTGGTCGTAATCCTCCAACACACGCCATTCGGGTGCGATTTTCCAGTAATTTTGGGCTAGGTAGCCAGCGAGTTGTACAGATGTTTGCGAATGCGCATCGAGATATATTGTCTTAACATCCTCTATTGGGTCATCGCTCACGACAACCACCGAACGCACCTCCCCCAAAGCTCCTATGCAGAAGTCCGTTATAACCTCAGCATCGGTGAGTGTGGGCACAACAATAGAGGGAAGTAGAGCGATGTCTACCTCTGCGTCGAGATATTTTTGTGTACATTGATTGGGCGGCGAGAGCAATAGCTCCACTGCGAGGTTACCCTCATGCTCGATACCGTAGATGAACGGTATCGTATTGAGATACGACACAGCCGCGATTTTTGGTATGATAGCCATCGTCCATCGGGTGAAATTTTAGTTAATATTAATGTGTTACACCTCTCAAAGTGGGGTAACGCTGAACAAAGGTAATACTTTTTTTATGAATTGGTACTCCTTAGGTTGTTTTTGTTGCAAAAAGGTTGCCACATCCTAACCAAACGTACATTTAGTCGGGATGTGGCAGATGGTGTGCTCTATAGCTATGACCTCACGTTGCATAGCACTTTAGCCTCTCTATTTGTGAAAATTTGTTCTACCCTCGAATACATATCTCAAAAGCTCTTTTTGCATCTCTGCCGCTTTCTCGGGGTATTGATTTATGATGTTTGTGGTTTGTCTGGGGTCGCTCTTGAGGTTGAATAGTTCGCAGGGAGTGCCTATGTTCTTTGCTCCCAATCTATCTCTGAACCATTCGGGTTCGCCTGTGTCGTTACCTTGCTTGTTGTTTATGAATACCCACTCTTCAGAGCGGAGTGCTAGATTGCCATTTGCACTGTGGTGTATAGCCATCTTGCGGCGATTTTTCACGACAGCATCCGCCATGATTTCGTCGGCAAAGCTGTAACTATCTTCGGCGAATTTCTTGGTGTCGTACTTTACACCTATGATATCGGCTATCGTAGCAAATATATCGGTCAAAGATATTAGCCTGTCGCTCACTGTGCCTTTCTCCTTTGATTTGGAGTATGTCACGATAAATGGCGTGGTGTGTCCTCCTTGGTAAAGGTCACGCTTCACACCTCTGAAATCCATCATCGACTCATGCCCATACTTCTCGATATATCCATACACCTGCTTCTCGGGTCCATTATCAGAACCAAGCATTATAATGGTGTTGTCTAATTGCCCAATCTCCTCTAGTGCATTGACGATTTGACCCACAGCCCAATCGAGCTGCAGAATAAAGTCGCCATAAAGACCCACATTGCTTGTGCCTTGGAATTGCTTTGCTGGAACATGAGGGTAGTGCGGAATATGTGGAGCATAATATACAAAGAATGGTTTATCCTCTTCGATGTTGAAGTTGGGGTTTGTGCCCTTGCCACCTGCCGCTTTTATGTACTCCACGGTTTTGTCTATGTAGTACATCTGTGCCTCCTCCATGTCGAACTTCGCAAAGTCGGGGTCTCCGCCTCGGCTCATTCCATTTTCGAAGTACCAGCGTGCACCATCTACCCCCTCTGCCGACCCTTCGACTGAGTGGCACGCATACTTTTTCTTGTAGGCTTTGCGGTCGTACCAGTGGTGAATAGCCTCATAATCAAAGCCTATGGCATTTGCCGCAGGTATAGGTTTGGAGTAATCTATCGCCTCGGGGCTGAAATCTATCCCTTTGCGCCCAGGTCGAGCTGCTGCGCTATAGTTTGCACCCAGACCCCACTTCCCGATTGCTGCGGTGTTGTAACCATCTTGGTCGAGTAGTGATGCTATGGTTAGTCGGTCGGTAGATACCCACAACTCTTCGCCAGGGGCAGGGTTTCCTCGTTTGACATCTGTGCGCCACGAATATTGCCCCGTGAGAAGTCCATATCTACTCGGGCTCGAAATAGAGCTCGAAGGGTGAGCATCCGTAAATCGAACACCTTTGGCAGCTAGGGCGTCAATGTTGGGGGTTATAATCTTGCTATTGGGATTGTAGCACGACACATCACCAAATCCAAGGTCGTCGGCATATATGATTACGATATTGGGTTTTGTGGATTTTGGTGTTTGGTTAGGTCTCGGCGCATCTGTACCGCACGCCGACACAACTGCGGCTATGGCTGTTGTCGGGATTAATAAGTGTTTCATATAGATTAATTTGTGGGTTGTGATACAAAGTTACAAATAAATCCATAAAAAAACAAATATCTCTTAGGAAAACCTACCTCGATGCCGCCACCTTATCGGCACTCGTCACACCATTAGTGTGCACCGCCCATTTGCCTTTAGCGCGCATAATTTGCTCTATGACATCTCTCACGCAACCCTTGCCGCCTGCAAATTCCGACACATACCTCGCTGCCTCAATTACCTCCATCACCGCATCGGCAGGTGCTGTGGGTATGCCCACCAAGCGCATGCACGCCAAGTCGGGGATGTCGTCGCCCATATACATCGCATTTTCGGGGTCTACACCCTCTTTGGTGAGAAAGTCGTTGATTGCAGCGATTTTATCCATGCAATCCAAATATATGTGCTTGATGCCGAGCATATCCAATCTGTAGCGTAGGTTCTCGCCACGTCCGCCCGAAATCACACACACTTTGAGCCCCATCTGCACAGAGTAGGCTATGGCGTAACCATCCTTGGCGTTGTATGTGCGGTTGAAGTCACCATTTGTTAGGGGCATGATTCCGCCATCGGTCATCACACCATCCACGTCGAGGATTAGAGCCTCGCAGCGTGCTACATCTTCTTTGAAGTTTCCCATATCTGTAAGCTTAAAATTTTATATATTTTCTCTAAATTATCGTTGCCTTGGAGCATATCCATGTGCCGTTGTTGGGTTTTGATGTCTCCCCTCACAGCTGGGCCAGTCTGTACCGTGCGTGGATTTTCGACCGACACGGCTTTGTCGCATGTCTCTTTTATGAGGGGTTTTAACAGGTCGAAGGGTATCTCGGCACTGCGAGCTATATCGGCTGCTGTGGCATATATTGCATTGGTGAAGTTGCTTGCAAACACGCCGCAAAGGTGCAATGTTTTGCGACCTTCGGAGTCCATGCGCATTACGTTTGTGGAGAGTTTATTTGCTACTTGTTCAATGATTTGCGTTGTGTGTTCATCTGCCCCCTCCACAAAGAATGGAACCTCGCTAATCGTTATCCTGCGCCCTGGGGTGAAGCTTTGTAGCGGATACAGCACTCCTCTTTTGGGGTGGTCGATTGCATCCATTGCAACACTTCCTGCTGTGTGGACAACAACACTTTGCTCAGGAAATGAGAGCGAACGAGTCACCTCCTCTACGGCTCTGTCGCTCACCGCTACTATATATATATCGGCATCTTGCAGCGAGTCGTATATTGGGCAACTCACGAGCTGCGAAACCTCTGCTACTCGCTGACGATTACGACCATACACCTGCACAAAAGTGAGATTCTCACACTCTGCAACTCCTCTACTTAGAGCCTCTGCGACCCCTCCGCTACCTATTATTACAACTCTTTTCATCGCTTCAGAAATATTGCTAGGTTTCGCCCCTCAATTGTTGTGATGGCTATTATAAAGTCATTGCCCGATTTGATTTTTAGTTGCTTGGCGATTTGAGATTGTGGGATTGCGAAGTCTCGTTTTAGGAGCTCTACGCCTCGTTTACCCACTATTTTATTTATTGCCTTGGGCTGAAAATCTATTATTTGTTCTATTTGGAATACTCTGCCACACCTTGACGATGGTTTCTGGAGGGAGAATCCAAAGCCGTTGTTGCTCCACATATCCGCTTCGCCACGCATTGCGTGAATGGCGGTGCGGCTCTTTTGAAGTGCAACATCTGGGATTGTGAGCCATTTATATTGTTCTGCATCAAAAGGTTGAGTGTTTGGAGCATTGTCTACTTTGCTGCGCACAAATTTTATGCTTTCGCCCTCGGCTTGGGTCGCTATGATATGTTGAGTATCGTTGTTGTGGCGTGCTATTATCACCACCTCTTTGCACTCGTCATGCGACGAAACGACCTCCACATCGGCGGTGGGGTAGAGTCTAAAAGCTTCGTCGGTGTCGAAAATTGGGGAGCATTTTATCGCTACTCCAACTCTCGATATTTTATTGAGTATGTCGTTTAGGGCTAGCATATTAGGTGAGCAATCCTCCAGTCTCACCAACTTTTTACCCTCGTCACTGCGACGGTCGGGGTCGGCATACACCCAATCGAAACTCTCCGTGCAGCTATTTAGATACTCCTCGGCAGAGCTATTCACAACCTCTATATTTGTAGCCCCTAGCCTACGAAAATTCTCTCTAGCCACCTCCGCCAACACTTCGTTGCGCTCGATGGTGACAACCTTCTTAAATTTTTTGGATAGATAGAACGTGTCTACACCGAGTCCGCATGTCAGCTCCAGTAGCGACTCTCCCGACATGGTTTTGAGTGCGGCAGTAGCCTCGCTCGATGACTGCTCAAATGCAAGTGAGGGGATTATGCAGCGTGAGGCAAAGTAGCTGGGTAGCTTGGCTTTGGCTCGTTGCAGATACTTCACTTGCGATGCTACCAGGGCACTGTCGGCAACTCTTTTGTCGAGGGCAATATCTGTCGGGGCACGGTCGATATTGCTCTCGATTAACTCTCTGGTGGAGTTCAGAGTTAGGGTTTGTAGCTCTTCGTGCGTAATCATCTTTAATGTGGCTCTATTTCTTTAGTCCGTGTTGCTCTGCCAGTTGCTCCATTAGGGCGTATGCGGCGTCATATTCGTTGGGAATTTGCCCATCGAGAATTGCATTTTTTATCACCTCCTTTATCTCGCCAATCAGCGAGCAGGGGGCAATATTGTAGGTGGACATTATGAGGTCTCCAGAGATTGGAGGTTGAAAATTGCGCACTCTATCTCTCTCCTCCAGGTCTATCATCTTGGCACGAACCTTCTCGAAATTCGCCATATATCGCTTCACCTTGGCATCTATGCCCGATGTGATGTCCGCTTCGCATAGGGTCATAAGAGCCTCTATGTCGTCGCCAGCTTCGAACAACAAACGTCTTACTGCCGAATCAGTTACAATCTCCTCGGTGAGCGAAATCGGGCGCAGGTGGAGGAATACTAGTTTCTGCACAAACTTCATCTGCTCGCCTAAGGGGAGTTTTAGTCGGCGGAAAATCTTGGGTATCCATTTCGACCCCAACACCTCGTGCCCGTGGAATGTCCACCCCACACGTGGGTCGTAAGCCTTAGTGGCTGGTTTTGCGATGTCGTGCACTATGGCTGCCCAGCGTAGCCACAAATCATCACTCTTGCGTGCGACATTGTCGAGTACAGTGAGTGTATGTTTGAAATTATCTTTGTGAGCGTGTTTCCCCACCTTTTCTATTCCAACCAACTTGTGCATCTCGGGGAATATCAACTCCAACAATCCCGACAACTCCAACAGCTCAAAACCTATGGAAGGGAGTGGAGATAGCACTATTTTGTTGAGCTCGGTGATTATACGCTCCTGCGACACAATCTCTATGCGCTGCCTGTTTCGTTTGATGGCATCAAATGTATCATCGTCAATCTCAAACCCAAGTTGTGATGCAAATCTCACGGCTCGCATCATGCGCAGAGGGTCATCCGAGAATGTAATGTCGGGGTCGCAAGGGGTGCGGATAATGCAATCATCCATATCGAATACCCCCTCAAACGGATCGACCAATTCGCCAAAGGTTGCGGAGTTGAGGCTCCACGCCATAGCATTTATGGTGAAGTCACGCCTGCGTTGGTCATCGTCCAGAGTGCCACTCTCCACGCTTGGTTTGCGAGAATCGGGTGTGTAGGACTCTTTGCGTGCACCCACAAACTCCACCTCCAAACCATCGGCACGCAACATGGCAGTTCCGAACCTCTTGAATATCGAAACTTTAGTGTGCAATTCACGACCCAAAGCCTCCGCCAACTCTACGCCACTGCCAATCACCACAACATCAATGTCTGTACAGGGTCTGCCCAAATAAAAATCACGCACGTAACCACCCACGACATAGGCATCAACCCCCATATCGTCGGCAAGGCGACCTATGCGACCAAAAATTGGCAGGCTCAGGTGTTCTCGATTATCTTTTAATATCATTGATTGTTATTTTGTTTGTAACTCGCGCAGATACAATCCAACGGTATTCTCAAGTCCCATATACAAAGCATCACACACCAATGCGTGACCTATCGAAACCTCATCCGTGTGGGGGATTTGCTCCACGAAGAATCGTAGGTTTTCGAGGCTTAGGTCGTGACCAGCATTTATGCCAAGTCCAATCTTGTGAGCCACTTCGGCTGCTGTGCGATATGGTGCGATTGCCGCCTCCTTGTCCTCTGGGTAGCCACTTGCATACGCCTCGGTGTAGAACTCCACACGGTCTGCGCCACACTCCTTTGCCCCCTCGACCATCTCGATTATGGGGTCTACGAATATTGAGGTGCGGATTCCTTTGGCTTTGAACTTGGCTATGACAGCTGTCAAAAACTCTCGGTGGCGAATAGTGTCCCATCCTGCGTTTGAGGTGATTGCATCCTCGGCATCGGGCACCAAAGTCACCTGTGCAGGTACTACATCCAATACCATATCCACGAAACTCTCATTGGGATTACCCTCAATATTGAGCTCCGTAGACAACACCTCCTTAAGCTCATACACATCCGAATAGCGAATGTGGCGAGCATCGGGGCGAGGGTGTACGGTGATGCCATAAGCTCCGAAACCCTCTATGTCGAGAGCTGCTTTTGTGACATTGGGCATATTTCCGCCACGCGAATTGCGTACTACAGCGATTTTATTGATATTTACACTTAAGTTCGTCATGATATATATTTTGTTTTGCTTGATATTATTTATTATATTTGCGCAGTAAAGTTACTAAAATTTAGGGATATTGCGATGAAAATAATACTTTTTTCTCGTCCACGTGTTTCACACTCGGTAGACGACCTGCGTTTAATCCTCTCTTTGATCGAAAGAGATGGCTACGATTATTGTGTCAATGAGGAGTTTGCGCCAACAATCAAGGAGTTGTTGGGGGTGGAGGTTGAGCCCTCAAAAATATATGGTCAATGTGTGGATAATAACTCTTCGGAGGCGATGATGATATGTTACGGAGGTGATGGCACATTGCTCGAAGGTGTGCAGAGATTGGGTCGCAAACCTATAGTTGTGGCGGGCATAAATTCGGGGCGTTTGGGTTTCTTGACCAGTGTGTCGAGGAGCGGAATAGAGGAGCTTTTTAGTGCCATAAAGAGTAAAACTCTGCGCACGGAGCGCAGGCAACTCCTAGAGGTGGAGGGTAGTTTCACCGAGAAATCACTATATGCAGCCAATGAATTTTCGGTGCAGAGGCAGGGTGCTTCGATGATTTCGGTAGATACGTTTGTGGATAGAGAGTTGGTATCTACATATTATGGTGATGGCGTAATAGTCTCTACGCCAACTGGTTCTACGGCATATTCTCTGAGTGCAGGAGGTCCAGTTGTGGCTCCTGGGTGTGCTTGTTGGGTTATATCTCCGCTTGCTCCGCACAACCTCACAATGCGCCCATTGGTGGTGCCCGATTCTAGCCGTATAGATATGACAATACGTATGCGTGAGGGGGATGCTTTCGTGTCGATAGATAGCCACACATACCCCATAGGAGAGGGTGCAACTGTAACTCTAAAGCGTAGTGACAAAGGATTTTATTTGGCTCTGCCCCACAAATCGTCGTTCTACGAAACTCTGCGCGATAAAATGATGTGGGGTGTAGATATTCGAAGTTAGCGTAAAGATAAAATTAAGAAAAAACCACTTACTTGCTGTTTTATTTTATCCCACCCCTAAATCCCCTCCCTTAGGGATGGGACTTAGTCGCTGACGCTCCCTAAGAGGTGTGAGTTCGAAAAATCGAACTCACGTTAAATTACAAATAATCCCCAAAACGTTAGTAAATCTGGGGGATAATGATTACATTTGCACCTTATGAGCGAAATGAAAAAGATACCACAACATGTAGCCATTATTATGGATGGAAATGGTCGCTGGGCACAACTCCGAGGCAAGGAGCGTGTCGAGGGGCATATTCGTGGCGTGGAGGCTGTGCGAGAGGCTATAAAATCTGCTATTACACGAGGCGTTAAGTATTTGACTCTATATGCTTTTTCTACCGAAAATTGGGGTCGTCCCCAAGCGGAGGTGGATGCTTTGATGGAGCTTATGTGCAAAAGTGTTGCCAACGAAACCCCAGAATTGAAAAAACAGGGGGTGAGAGTTACAATAATTGGTGATAAATTGCGTTTTTCTGCCAAGGTGCAAGATAATCTTGCCTACATAGAGGAGCAAACAGCTATGGGAGAGAGGTTAAATTTGGTGTTGGCACTCAACTATTCGTCACGAGATGAGATTAGGCGTGCTATGCAGAATCTTGCCACACAAGTGAAAACTGGGGAGTTGGCTGCGGAGTCAATAACCGAAGATGTGATATCTAATGCGTTGGACACTAGGTTTATGCCCGACCCAGATTTGATAATCAGAACAAGCGGCGAGTGCAGGCTGAGCAACTTTTTGTTGTGGCAGGCATCGTATGCAGAGTTCTATTTCCCCGATGTGTTGTGGCCAGATTTCGATTTGGCACACTTCGATGAGGCAATTGAGGAGTATAATCACCGAGAACGTAGGTATGGTAAGCTCTAGAGTGTGCTTACTACAATTTTTTTGAAGAAATTTTATAGATGAGTCGTAAACAATATATATGGTTGCTACTTGTGGCGATGGTCGCTTGTGTAGGAACAACTTTTGCTCAGCAAGATGAGTCAAGTGCCTCTACATCGGCAGAAGAGACAGAGGTCGATATTTATGCTAATGCACCTGTCCTTGATTCGGATGCTCCCAAACAGTATAGGATTCGTGAGGTTAGAGTGCACGGAGCTTTGGCAAATGCAGATTTGATTCCAATATCTGTCGGTATATCCAAGGGAGACTCTATATACCTGCCAGGAAGTTTCACCTCGGCGACATTGGAGGCTCTGTGGGCACAGAGGCGTTTTTCGGATATTAAGCTCGGTGCAGAGATTGAGGGCAGTGATGTCGATTTGGATTTGTATGTGGTGGAGTCGCCACGTGTGTTGAATTGGGATTTCAAGGGACTTACTCGTAGTCAGCAAACATCACTTACGGATGAGTTGAAACTTAAACGAAATAGCGAATATTCGGACTTCGCAATCGAAACAAACAAAACACAAATCAAGAAATATTTTGCAGAAAAGGGTTTTCGTAATGTGGAAGTTGAGGCTCTAGTGGAGAACAACAAATATCGCAAACACATGGTGGATGTGACATTTGAAATAGATCGCAAAGAGAAGGTGAAAATCGGAGAGATAACCTTCGAGGGTAACGAGGTATTTGAAGATAAGAGACTTAGGCGAGCTCTGAAAAAAACCAAGGAGAAAAACCTCATAAACACATTTAAGAGTGCGAAGTTCAATGA
Organism: Rikenellaceae bacterium; assembly: GCA_047173765.1. Lineage (GTDB taxonomy): Bacteria > Bacteroidota > Bacteroidia > Bacteroidales > Rikenellaceae > Alistipes. Next base: position 12,098 of record JBCQUV010000004.1, on the reverse strand, counting down.
GTCGGATTATAAGAACGACCTTGTGGAACTCATCGATTTTTATAACTCTAAGGGTTATCGCAATGCTACGGTGCTAGGGGACTCTATTTACGACATCAACGAAAAGCGTATAGGGGTGAACATCAAGGTGTCGGAGGGTAACAAATACTATATCCGCAACATATCGTGGGTCGGAAACTCAAAGTACGAGACAGAGCACCTACAACGCATGTTCACCATCGAACCAGGCGATGTGTATGACAAAAGTACCATATATAAGCGTTTGGGATTGGGCAAGGATGCTAATCCTAATGATATGTCGATTTTGACACTCTACCAAAATGGTGGTTACTTGATGTCGCAGATTGACCCTGCGGAGTTGATTATTGGTGCTGACTCTATAGACCTCGAGATAAAGATATTTGAGGGTAATCCATTTACTATCAACAATGTTACGATTACGGGTAATGAGCGACTGGATGATGAGGTTATTCGTCGCGAGCTATATACTCGCCCAGGTGAGCTATACAACCGCTCGTTGCTAATGCAGACAATGCAGACTTTGGGAGCTATGGGTCACTTCAATTCAGAGACTATGATGCCTGCAATCAATCCTATATCAAATAGTTTGGTGGATATTGGTTGGCCTTTGGAGGAGCAACCTAGCGACCAATTCAACGTCTCGGGAGGTTGGGGCTCTGGAACTTTCGTAGCATCAGTGGGTATTGTACTCAACAATCTTTCGGTGAAGAGAATGTTTAATGGTGGAAAATGGAATCCATATCCATCTGGACAGAATCAAAAATTGTCGTTGTCGCTACAAACCAATGGTACATACTACAAATCGGCATCTATGACCTTCACAGACCCTTGGTTGGGAGGTAAGAAACCAAATTCATTGTCGGTGTCGGTATTCTACTCAGACCAAAACAATGCTTATTATGCGTGGGAGGATAGTTCGCAGTACTTCCGTACACTTGGACTTTCGGCAGGTATAGGTAAGCGTTTGTCGTGGCCAGACCCATACTTCACACTCTATGGTGAGTTGTCGTACCAACGATATATGTTGGAGGATTGGAGCTCATTCATTATGACCGACGGTGATGCAAATATGATATCATTGAAGGGTGTGTTGAGTCGTAGCACGGTCGATAATCCAACATTCCCACGCAGCGGTACAAACTTCGAGGCATCGTTGCAGTTTACCCCTCCATTCTCTCTGTGGGATGGTAAGGATTATAGCTATGATGACGATGGAGAGAGTAACATCGACGACGAAGAGAGATATAAGTTTATAGAGTTCCATAAATGGACATTAAAGACCGAGTGGTATCAAAGTTTGTTTAAAAATTCAAAATTGGTATTGAAATTGAGTGCTGAGATGGGTTATGTGGGATATTATAACGAAGATAAGCTCTCACCATTTGAGCGATTCCAAGTCGGAGGAGATGGAATGTCGGGGTATAGCTCTTATGGTCTCGATCTTATTGCACTTCGTGGTTATGAGGATGGAGCACTAGACCCCATCAACACGACATACTCGTTGGGTTATAATAAATACACTATGGAGTTGAGGTATCCTGTTGTGATGCAGCCATCGTCTCAAATCTATGTATTGGGATTTGTGGAGGCTGGAAACGGATTTGCTTCGTGGAAGTACTTTGCTCCATTTAATGTTAAGCGTTCGGCAGGAGTCGGAGTGCGTGTCTATCTTCCGATTGTTGGAACGTTGGGTGTCGATTGGGGTTATGGATTCGATGCTCCAAACAACTCAACTTCTAGGAGTGGCTCAAACTTCCACTTTGTGATGGGACAACAGTTTTAGTTTATAACTTTTAAAAAGTAAATTATGAAAGGGATTGCAACTTCACTTGCAGCTATAGTATTGACGATTTCGTCACTCGTGGCACAAAACTATATGGTGGTCGATAGCAAAGCTATATTCGCATCCGTAGAGGAGTACACCAATGCAATCTCTACGATAGATAACCTGGCGAAGGAGTATCAAGCCGAGGTTGATAAGAGATTCAATAGCGTAGAGTCTATGTATAACACATACATGCAGCGTGCAGCCTCACTAAACACGATTGAGCGAGGAGTCTACGAGGCGAAAATTGCGGAGGCCGAAGAGGCAGCAACAGCTTATCAAGAGTCTATATTCTCGAACGGCGGTGAGCTATTCAAAAAGCGAGTAGAGATACTCAAGCCAATTCAAGAGCGAGTATTTGGGGTTATAGAGGCGTATGCCAAGAGCAATAATTTCGATTTAGTATTGGACGAGGCGACAAATTCGACAATTCTATACAAATCATCAAGCGTAGAGCGCACAGAGGAGGTGATTAAAGAACTTAAAAAATAAGAAACAATAATAAAATTAAAGTATGAAGAATGTAATTAAAGCAGCCGCAGTTGTTGCTTTTGCGTTGAGTGTCACAACCACTTTCGCACAAAAAATGGGTCGTATCCAAGTACAGGAGATTGTAATGGCAATGCCCGAAACTGCAACAATGCAGACAAATCTGGAGGCTTTCAGCAAAGATTTGTCAGACAATTTAGAGACTATGCAGGTAGAGTTCAACAACAAATTGGCAGACTACCAAAGCAACCTCAAAAACTACACAGAGTCAGTACGCAACCTCAAAGAGAAGGAGCTCCAAGATTTGCAGACTCGCATGCAACAATTTGAACAAAGCGCAAGACAAGAGATTCAAAACAAGCAAAGCGAACTTCTAAATCCAATTATCACTAAAGCTCGTGATGCAATTTCAAAGGTAGCTGCTGAGGGTGGTTACGATGTGGTATATGATGAGTCTGCAGGCTCTTTGGCGTATGTTAATAACGCAACTGTTGTAGATATCTCTCCTAAGGTTAAGACTGCATTGGGTATCAAATAGTAATTTACTCGTCTCCCGAGCATCCTGAAAAATAGGGGAAGTGGAGGAGAGACATATTATAAGAAAAATAGAGCATCTTGGTCAAATCTGATACCAAGATGCTCTATTTTTATTTGCCGTAGTCGCAGGCTCTATTTCTCCGTAGATGCAATACTCTCACGCATGGATGTGTCAGCAATTACGTTTTTCATTTTGTAGTAATCCATAATTCCGAGGTTTCCCGAGCGGAATGCCTCAGCCATAGCTAGTGGCACCTCTGCTTCGGCTAGAATAACCTTAGCACGAGCATCCTCCGCCTTAGCTTTGTTCTCTTGCTCTAGAGCCACAGCCATTGCTCTGCGCTCCTCAGCCTTTGCTTGAGCGATGTTTTTGTCGGCTTGTGCTTGATCCATTTGGAGCTGAGCACCGATATTCTTACCCACGTCGATGTCGGCAATATCAATCGAGAGAATCTCATACGCTGTACCTGCATCTAGCCCCTTTTCGAGCACTACACGTGATATAGAATCTGGATTTTCGAGCACAATCTTATGGCTCGCAGCCGAACCAATTGAGGATACGATACCTTCGCCCACACGTGCTAGGATAGTCTCCTCGCCAGCACCTCCCACGAGTTGTTTGATATTGGCACGCACCGTAACACGAGCCTTCGCAATGAGCTGAATACCATCCTTAGCCACCGCAGCCACGGGAGGGGTGTTGATAACTTTAGGGTTTACGGACATCTGTACAGCCTCGAATACATCACGTCCTGCCAAATCTATGGCAGTTGCCATATTGAAATCCAAGGTGATATTTGCCTTTTGTGCCGATACTAGCGCATGCACCACATTCACCACATTTCCACCTGCCAAATAGTGCGCCTCCAATTCATTTGCATCCAACGACAAACCTGCCTTCGTGCTCTCAATCATCGACGACACGATAGTTGATGGTGGCACCTTGCGCCAACGCATAAGCACCAATTGCAACAGACTGATGCGAACTCCCGACACCTGCGCCGAGAACCACAAACCCATAGGTATATAGTAAAACAGAATCCACAACGGGATTAGACATAGTGCCGCGATAACTATAAACGACAACTCACCAAAAATTTCCATAAATATTATTGTTTTATAAGTTTCACAATCACAGCAGCATTGTCATATCCAACAACCTCCACATCGCATTTGGGGTCTATGAACGATTCCAAGGATTTAGCCTCGATAATTACATCGCCAAACTTTGCACGCCCCATAGGAGCTAATCTCGACATCGCTACACCTCGACTTCCGAGTGGCAAAATCGAAGATGGTTCCACCGAAGTGGCTGTTCCGACCTGCTCTTTGAGCGAAATCGTAGACCACACTCCAGTTCTTATAGCCCACAAAAATAGCACCAATGCCAATACAGTTGAGGTTATAATAACTGCTACGCCAGCCATTGTACCTAGTCCATCAAATGCGACATATATAGCCCCCGCAAAGCTGCCCACCGAGAGCACTGCTCCGATAGATACTCCAGGCAGAAGTAACATCTCCACCAACATAAAACCCAAACCTAGGAGAATAAGCCCAAATATGATTAACCAAGTAAGCATAGCCATAAATTTTAGAGGTTTACACCAATCCCGAGAATCCCATGAACGCCATCGCCAATATTCCAGCGGTGATAAGCGCAATAGGCACACCCTTAAATGCAGCAGGCACCTCCTCGAAATCCAATCTTTCACGCAGACCAGCAAACAACACCAATGCAAGCCCGAATCCCAAAGCTGTAGATACCGAGTATGCTACACTTTGCAAGAGTGAAAACTCCTTTTGAATCATCAAAATCGCCACTCCTAACACCGCGCAGTTGGTAGTGATAAGAGGCAAGAAGATTCCAAGGGCTTGGTACAACACAGGCGACACTTTTTTGAGTATAATCTCGACCATCTGCACCAATGATGCGATAACCAAAATGAATACAATCGTCTGCATATATACGATATCCAGCGGCACGAGGATGTAGGTTTGAATCAACCACGCCACGATAGATGCAATCGCCATAACGAAGGTCACCGCAGCACCCATACCCATAGAGGTATCGACCTTAGAGGATACACCCAAAAATGGGCAGATACCCAAGAATTGCGCCAAGACAACATTGTTGACAAAGATTGCGCCAATTATAATTGCAAAATATGAGAGTTCCATAACCTACTTCTTAAATAATTTGTTGAACAATACGATGAGGTAACCCAGAGCCAAGAATGCTCCTGGAGCGAGGACAAAGATTAGGGGAGCTTGGTCCTTGAATCCTAGTGGGAATCCGAAGATTGCGCCACTACCCAAAATTTCGCGCGTGCCACCCAAAAGAGTCAATGCAAATACGAATCCAAGACCTACACCCACACCATCGAGGATAGAGTCAAAAGGGTTGTTCTTAGAAGCAAAAGCCTCGGCACGACCCAAAATCACGCAGTTCACCACAATCAGCGGAATAAATACTCCAAGGCTAGCATACACCGAAGGCAAGTAAGCCTGCATAAGCATCTGAATAATAGTTACAAACGATGCTATGACAACAATAAATGCTGGGATACGAACTTTGTCGGGAATCAAATTCTTGATAAGCGAAATCACGAAGTTCGACATTATGAGCACCACCATAGTAGCTGCGCCCATGCCGAGTCCATTTGCCGCCGAGGTAGTAGTTCCGAGCGTTGGACACATACCCAATACCAACACAAAGACTGGGTTGTTTTTAACTATTCCATCAAGGATAATATTCATCTTATTCATTTGCGCCTCCTCCCTTTAAAGTTAATTCATAAGCTTTTTGTGCACGTGCGATAGCATCCAAATATGCACGCGAAGTGATTGTTGCAGCTGTGAGTGCATCGACATCGCCACCATCCTTAGATACGTGCAAATCGACCTTTGCCAACTCCTTGCCTTGGATTCCGCCCAACAGTGGATTGCCCTCCTCTGTCATCTTAGAGCCTAGACCAGGTGTTTCGGCATGGCTCAAAACATTGACGTTAATCACCTTACCATCGGGGGTGAGACCCACCATTAGCACAAATGCGCCACTAAAACCGCTCTTGGTCATTGTCTTTACTGCATAACCCACAACTTTGCCGCTCTGCTTTGCCGTATACACATCTATTGGCATGTCGTCAATAGCGAGGCTCTTGAGGGCTGTGTCGTCAAAGGCTGGCAATACATCTGCAAGGGCTGTATTTGTGGCTGCCACAGCTGCTTGAGCGATAGGCTCTTTGGTGATTTGATATACTAAACCTACTCCTGCTGAGGCTACCAAGGTGATACCTAGCAGCGAGAGAATCATATTTATTAGTGTACTCTTCATAACTCTACTCTATTTTTGTGCGCCAAAACGCTTAGGTTTAATATATTTGTTAAGCAATGGCACGCAGCTATTCATAATCAAAATAGCGAATGACATACCCTCAGGGTAGGCACCCCACAAGCGAATCATCATAGTGATAACTCCGATACCCACACCATATATAATCATTGCCGTGTGGTTCATGGGCGACGAAGAATAATCCGTAGCCATATATATAGCACCCAAGAGTGCACCACCAGCCAATATGTGGAATGCCGAGAATCCAAATGCACTAAGCGGAGCATAACCCGTAGCCACCGCAAAAATCAGAGCCACAGCGGCCATAGAACCCAATACCGCAACAGGAATATGCCACGATATGACCTTGCGCCACAACAGATATACACCTCCCAAAATCAACATCAACGATGCAACCTCACCAAGCGAACCTGGGATTGAACCAAACAACATATCTTGGAAATTGACAGCGAAACCCGATGCATCAACCCCCTTCATAGCCGAAAGAGGTGTAGCTCCAGAGAATACATCCACATCAACTCCATTGACACGAGGGAACGAAGTCATTTGAACAGGGTAAGCTATGAGCAAGAACACACGACCCACCAAAGCAGGGTTGAATGGGTTTTTACCAATACCACCAAAGCTCATCTTCGCAACTCCAATAGCCACCAAAGAGCCTATAACCACAATCCACAACGGGATATTTGCAGGAAGATTGAATCCGAGCAGCACACCCGTAACCACAGCCGAAAGGTCGCCACTGGTAGATTTACCCATCAAAAATTTGCTAATCAAATACTCAAAGAGCAGACAGCACGCCACCGACACTGCTGTAACGCAGAGTGCCGACACACCGAAATATATAATCGAAATCGCAAATGCTGGAATAAGCGCGATGATTACATCCATCATTATTCGCCTCGTAGATTCTCCTCCGTGGAGGTGTGGCGAAGGTGCAACAATTAATTTTTTTGCCATAATTATAATTATATTTAAGTACCGCCTACTTAGCAGCAGCTCTAGATCTAATAATTCCCATTACTCGTTGCTTGCCCAAGCGTATGTAGTCCAACAATGGAATGTTTGCAGGGCATGTAAATTGACAACTTCCGCACTCTATGCAGTCGGTGATGTTGCCACCCTCGGCATCCTCCCACTTCGCTTTGCGAGAGAGTTTCGACAATGAGAATGGTTCGAGTGCCATAGGGCACGCCGTGACACACTTTCCGCACTTGATACATTGCGACGGCTCGGGGCGTGAAGCCTCCGTGTCCGACAGAATCGTGATTCCCGAACAACCCTTAGTGACTGGAGAGTCCAAATTCACCATGGCACGACCCATCATCGGGCCACCATTTATAACCTTGCCTGTATCCTCAGGCAATCCGCCAGCCAACTCCACAAGAGCAGAGATTGGAGTGCCGACTCTAACAATCATATTCTTAGGTGACGATAGGCTCTTACCTGTGATAGTTACAACTCGCTCGATGAGCGGCTTAGATTTTTGAACCGCCTCATACACCGCCACTGCCGACGACACATTGCTCACAACAGCACCCACATTGATTGGCAATGCTGGTGGGGGTGGTACTTGTTTGCCGCTAACTGCTGCGATAAGTTGCTTCTCGCCTCCTTGTGGGTATTGAACCTTTAGTGGAACAATCTCTACACCTTCGAAATCCTTAGCCAATTTGCGTAGGTTTTCGATTGCGTCGGGTTTGTTGTTCTCCACTCCGATGTATGCTTTGTTTACACCTATTGCCTTCATCAAAATCTCTACTCCGATGAGTACCTCCTCGCCACGCTCCAACATCACACGGTGGTCGGATGTGAGGTATGGCTCGCACTCCACGCCATTGATAACCAAGAATTCAGCCTTAGTACCTGGAGGAGGTAACAATTTGATATGAGTGGGGAATGTAGCACCTCCCATACCAACGATTCCGCACGCCTTGATTTTGGCGATAATCTCTGCGCTAGATAGCGAACACTCTCGCTTAATCTCTTTTGATGTGTCGATGCCCTCAGCCCACAACTCCTCCTCGTCACGCTTGATGGTAATCATTGGTTGGCGCAAACCTTGACCATTGACCACAACATCCACAGCTGTAACTGTGCCTGTGACCGAAGAGTGTATATTTGCCGACATAAAGCCAGTTGCCTCAGCTATCAATTGACCAGTCACAACTTTGTCGCCCTTCTTGACGCATGCCGTAGCAGGTGCTCCAATGTGTTGCGACAATGGTATTGAAACAACTGCAGGAAGCTCCATCGTTGCGATTGCGACCGCACGACTCAATTTATTTTCGGATGGATGAACTCCACCTATTGGAAATGTCTTCATATATTCTACCTCCTTGCTTTACTTTGTTTCACTTTCTGCTTTAGGTGTAGCTGGCTCTTTGGGTGCTACGGGAAGCGGCTTCATATTGACCAGCTTAATAGCACCTGTTGGGCAGGCATTTACACACTTGCGGCACAACTTACATTTTTGTGGGTCGATGTATGCGATGTTGTTTTCGACCGTGATAGCGTCGAATTTACACTCCTTTACGCACTTTTTGCAAGCTATACATCCAGCTTTACAAGCCTTCATTACAGCTGCGCCCTTGTCCTTGGAGTTACAACCTACATACAACGCCTTATCCTTAGGCCATCTTTTGCGAAGTTCCAACACACCTCTTGGGCAAGCCGTAACGCATGCGCCACAAGCTGTACATTTCTCGGGGTCAATCTCCGCCAATCCCGTTTCGGGGTTTATGGTGATAGCACCAAAACTGCACGACACGGCACAGTCGCCAAGTCCCAAGCAGCCATAAGCACAAGCTGTTTCGCCCACATACAGAGATGACGCCACAGCGCATGATTTGGCACCATCATAGGTCGATGTCTTAGGTCGCACAGCGCAACTGCCAGCACACTTCAAAGTTGCCGTTTGAGGCTCCTTCTCAGCTGCCGCCTTACCCAGATAGGATGCAATAGATTTCATAGTGTCGCCACCTGCCACGGGGCAATAGAGAGCCGAAATGTCATCCTGAGCCACAAGTGCTCCTGCAAGACCTCGACAACCTGCAAAGCCACAACCTCCACAGTTTGCTCCAGGTAGCATCTTCTCGACATCATCGATGCGAGGATCCTCTTCGACGTTGAACTTCTGCACCACATAGTACAGAATTACCGCCGCAACAATACCCAACACACAGAGTGTGAGTATCGTATAGATTAAAATAGCCATTTAGTTAGTAATAGTAAAGTTTATTTTTTTATCAATTTTTTTGCGTCCCCAATAGAGTATGGTGTAATAAAGAGCAACTCCGCATAAGCCCATAAGAGCCACTCCCCATTCGGCTAGGTTTATCACCGAACCCACACTCATCAATATTATCAATAGCACAAGTGGCACGACATAAGCCAAAATCACTGCCGTACGCCCCATGCTCATAGTTACACTTATCGTAACATCGTCACCCTCTCTATATTTTGAGGCGTGGGTATCCTCAATCTCAATCTCCCGTTTGTCGCTCTCCACCATTCCGCACTTGCCCCTTGCGTGGCAGCTTCCACAGCCGCCTTGGCTCATGAACGACACAGTTACACGATGCCCCTCGATGCGCACAATCTGCCCACGATGGCGAATATCTTTAGTCTCCATATTTGTTTGTCAGAGGCATGAGTCTTTCGTGCCTAAACGAACAAGCCGAAAGCCTGAGGACTGGAGGGTATTGATATCGTTTCTTGCTGTTTTGCAACAACATAGCGTGTATATTCTCCACAACCTCCGAATCAAAACCAGCGTTTATAACCTCCTCACGATGCTGCTCCAGCTCTATGATTCGATACAAAATAGCATCCACAACCTCGTATGGAGGCAGCGGAGTCTCGATCAACTTTTCGGGGTGCAACTCCGAAGTTGGCTCTTTGATTAGTATGCTCTCGGGGATAATGTCGTCGGTGATTTTGTTTATGTAGCGAGCCAAATCGTAGACCTCGCTTTTGTATAGGTCGCCTGTGACGCAGAATGCGCCAGCTGTGTCGCCATACAGTGTGCAGAGTCCTAGTGCATTTTCGCTCTTATTGGTGCAGTTTAGCAGGATAGGACCTCGCTTGTTTTGATACGCCATAAGGATTATGGTGCGGATGCGCTCTTGGATATTTTCGTCTGACACGTCAAACACACCATCTCCAAATTGCGCCATAGATTTTATGATAGATTCGTAGCTATCTGTAATCGGTACTATATTGTGCTCAATGCCAAGATTATTAGCTAGCTCTCTGGCATCGTCGATAGCCTCTTGTAATGTGGATGCGGATGGTAAGATGAACGAAATAACATTCTCTGCGCCCAATGCCGCCACTGCCAATGCCGCCACAACTGCCGAGTCGATACCTCCAGATAGGCGTATGCACGCTTGTTTATAGTCGTTTTTTTGGAAATAATCTTTGAGTCCCAGCACCGCAGCTTTGTACAACAAAGGCATGCGGTCGTTGTATGAAGTGAGGGGAGCCACCGATAGACCAGGTTTGCCGCTATCTATGTCATGAATGACGAAATCCTCCTCAAAGCTTTTCATGTGTAGAGTTAGCTCGCCTTTGGGGTTGAATGCTCCTGATGTGCCATCATACACAATCTCGGAGTTGCCGCCTACTTGATTGATAATCACGACATTTTTGCGCTCTACGTATGCTAGTGCTCTAAGTGTGCTGAATCTGTATGATAGAGCTCCCTTTGCATATTTGCGTGCATTTATGGAGATTATGGTGTCGATAGACGAATCTATATCTTTGATTTTGTCGATATCGCTGCCTACGACAATCACGCACTTGTGTCCATTGATATTCACGACCTCTGAGCCTCGTCCTGGAACAAGGAACCCCATTTCACGGCGAGCAGTGAGATTACGCTTGCTCACGAATTTTATCACCTTGCGATCTTGAATCACGGCAGCCGACGATGTCGTGCCCTTAGATGACAGGGTGGGGAGTCCAACAATTGCGGTGATACCATCACAGTACGATGCAATTTGGACAAGTGCATCCTCGCAAAGCTCCAAAAAAGTGCTTTTGCGAAGTAGATCAAATGCGGGAATACCGCTTATAGCTTGCTCGGCAAAGAGTACCAAATCAGCACCTTCACTCTTAGCACGATTGATGGCATCTATGATTTTGAGAGTGTTACCCTCAATGTCGCCTACCGTATAATTTTGCTGGGCAAGAGCTATCTTCATATTTTTAGGTCTTTAGGGGGATTGGTTGTATCTGCAAATGTAATAATAAAATTGTAAAAAACAACAATTTTAATGGTATTGCTACTGCTTTTTTGATGCTACGTATGCGTCTATGTAGGATTTTATCTTTGGAGTGGGGTCTTCCCATCCTTCGGGTTTTATGACCTTGCCATCTTTGGGATTGTAGTGTGGCTTGCCATCTGGCCATAGTTTTGACATGTTCGCATCCTGCACAATCGCAAATAATTCGTCTGGTTCGAGACCCATTTCGACCATCGTGCCTAATGCAAAGTATAGTAAATCTATCATTGCATCGGCTTGCTCATATATGTTGTCGGCAATCAAAAACTCAGAAACCTCTTCATTCATCCACTTAGCACGGCTCAACGCTCGTTTTTTGTCCAACATCACGGGTTGCTCGGGGCAGGGGTGTCCAAATTTGTCGTGAAACTCTTTCACGTCACTCCACTCTTTTTTCATATTGTGTATATTAAAATAGGTACGTACTGGCTACAAATATAATAAAAAAATATGAATTTTAAAGCCCTTTCGAACAATAATAAGCTGAATTCAACCTGCAAATGCAACTGAATTGAGGTCAAGAAACTATAGGGACATAAGAAAAGGCGAAACAAATCGGAGCCAGGCTCAAATTTATTCCGCC
>JBCQUV010000026.1:0-23288 GCA_047173765.1 Rikenellaceae bacterium | reverse complement strand
GGAGAGTTTTACCTCTCTTTCCTCTCTGAAAAAATATTTTATCTCATTCTCTGCAACTTCCCAATTCCTCAGTTGCATTTACAAGTTGAATTCAGGTATAATGTATAACCGCACGGGCGAGAATGTCGGCTACGGCTCAATAGAGCCACATGGCGAGGCGAGATACCACCTCCAAAAGCTATACCTCGCAACTCCATACAAAGGTATGGGATATGGTGCCGTGCTATTTGGTCACCTGCTCTGCGAGGTGAAGCGACTCTTCGGAGGCGGCAAATGCCGTGTAGAGCTCAATGTCAATAAGTATAACTCCGCCACGGGATTCTATGCTCGCCAAGGTATGAAGATTGGTGAGCAAGGTGACTATGTGATTGAGGGTACAGATTTTATACGCCCCGACCTTATTTTGTATAAGGAACTTTAGCGTATATACTCCGCCAACAAAGCCACCTCCTAAACAAATAATAGAGAGATAAACATCACCAAAAAGATAAAGAAGGGGATAAGCAGTAGTACTCCAAGTATGGAGAGTGCAATCCCCAAACACCCCCACCTCTTAGGCTCACCTCCTAATTTGGAATATGCAAAATTGGGAGGTGATAGCAACACACAAATTAGCCCCACAATAGGCGAAAAAATTAGGCTTATCAAAAAAGACCAACCAAAGCCAATATTGCGTTGCGCACCCACAAGTCCAACAAGAACCGAGAGCAGACAACCCGAAACAAGTCCAAAGATAATTAAAAGCAGTGACATGATATCTGTTATTTATACGTGAGTTCGAACTATCGAACTCACATTGTTTAAAATTTAAAAGTGTCTAAATCCCATAAAATCATCGGCAATAACCTCGCCAGCAACTCGCCACACCACGCTATTACCCTCTGTGATTTCGCCTATCGGAGTTAATGTCATCGAGAATTCCGCATTAAACCTCTCTAATATATCCGATGCCATACTGGGCGAAACAGTGAGTAAAAGTTCATAATCCTCACCACCACATAGTGCGGTGCGTGGGTCATGCTGAGTGGGCAACTTATCCAAATCAATTTGCGCCCCCACCCCCGAACGAGAGAGTATATGTCGAATGTCCGACCCCACACCATCCGATATATCCATCATAGCGTGCACTCCACTCTGCTCACCAAGCCATACACCCTCCGCCACTCGAGCCATAGGCAGACGATGTGCAGCTACAAATACACCATCACCCTCCCCTCTCATAAGTTGGCGCAAACCTGCTGCCGAATTGCCCAACTGCCCCGTGGTCATAATAATATCGCCCACCTTAGCCGCCGAACGCCTTTTGATATTGGAATCCGAAGTTCGACCAATGGCTGTCACGTTTATTGTAATCTGCGACGCGGAGGATGTGGTGTCTCCTCCCACAAGCGCAACGTTATGTCGAGCACTCAAAGAGTGATACCCCCTCATAAACTCCTCTGCCCAAGTAGGATCTAAATCCTTGGGTATAGACAGACTAAGCAGAGTGGCCACAGGACGCCCCCCCATAGCTGCCACATCCGAAAGATTCACTGCCAAAGATTTGCGACCCAAATCATACGCCGAAGTCGTGGAGCGAGTGAAGTGAATATCCTCAACCAACATATCCGATGTGAACAGCAACGACTCCCCACCACCGATAGGCAACACAGCGCAATCGTCTCCTATGCCCTCAAACCCGTTGGTCGAAATGGTGGCAAATAGTCGAGACAAGTTCTCTATAAAACCGAACTCGGTCATACTTTGGCTGAATTTAAAAGTTTTTATTATTTTATTGGTAATACAAAGATATAAAAAATTTTTAATCTAAGTATTTTTTTATATCTTTGTGGGGATAACAAATAGCTCACAGAAAATGAAGATTCTAGTTTTAAATGGCCCAAACCTAAACCTCCAAGGCAAACGCAATGTGGAGATATATGGCACTACCACCTTCGATGAATATATGGAGGAGTTGAGGGGTTGTTTCACGGATATTCAAATCGACTATTTGCAATCTAACCACGAGGGTGTTATGATTGACGCTATACATGCGTCGGTGGGTGAGTACGATGGCATTGTGCTCAACGCAGGAGCTTACACACACACTTCGCTGGCTTTGCACGACGCTGTTTCGGGTGTTACAACTCCTGTGGTGGAGGTTCACATATCCTCTATTTTGGCTCGTGAGGCGGTACGTCATCACTCAATGATTGCACCTGCGGTGGTGGGTTCGATTATGGGATTTGGACTAGACTCATACAGATTGGGGGTCGAAGCAATTAAGAATATCATCAAATAACAAATATTGTAGGATTATGCAGAAAATGAAAAAAACCAAGATTGTCGCTACTATTTCCGACATTCGTTGTGAGGAGTCCCTCATCAGAAGCCTTTATGAGGCAGGAATGGACGTTGTTCGTATCAACTCGGCTCACGCTACAGAGGAGGGTGCAACTCAAGTTGTAACAAACGTGCGTAACGTTAGCTCAGCTATCCCAGTAATGATTGACACTAAGGGTCCTGAGATTCGCCTTACAAACATCGGCGGTGGCGAGGGTCACTTGATGTGGGAGGTAGGTGACATCGTGAAGGTTAAGGGTACTGCCAACAACGACGACACTACTGCTGAGATGATCTACATGAACGTTCCTTCTATCGTAAATGACATGAGCGTAGGCAAGCACTTCCTTATCGCTGACGGTGAGTTGGAGCTTGTAGTTCTCGAGAAGAATGACGACCACCTGGTATGTCGTTTCGAGATTGGCGGTAAGATGAAGTCTCGTAAGAGCGTAAACGTCCCTGGAGTTTCTGTAGATCTTCCATCTATCACCCCTAAGGATGAGCGTTTCATCAAGTGGGCTATTAACAACGATGTTGATTTCATCGCTCACTCATTCGTTCGTTCGGCAGCAGATGTTAAGGCTGTTCAAGATATCCTTGACGCTCACAACTCTCCTATCAAAATCATCTCTAAGATCGAGAACCAAGAGGGTATCGACAACATCGACGAGATTATCGAGGCTTCTTACGCTATCATGGTTGCTCGTGGTGACATGGGTGTTGAGCTTTCGGCTGAGAAAATCCCTGGAACTCAACGTATGATTGTTGAGAAGTGTATCGCTGCTAAGCGTCCAGTAATCATCGCTACTCAAATGGTTTACTCTATGGTGAACTCTCCACGCCCAACACGTGCGGAGGTTAGTGACGTTGCGAGTGCAATCTACGAGCGTACAGATGCTATCATGCTTTCTGACGAGACTGCAACTGGTAAGTTCCCAATCGAGGCTGTTAAGACTATGGCTAAGATTGCTCGCGAGATAGAGAGCGACGAGGGTCAATTCCCTCCAATGGTAGATATGACTATGGTATCTGTGAACCATGAGATTACTGCTCAGTTGGCTCGTTCAGCTGTACGCTCTTGTACTAACTTGCCTATCAAGTATGTTCTTCTTGACACTCACACTGGTCGCACAGGTCGTTACTTGTCTGCATTCCGTGGTCTTAAGAGTGTAGTTGCTGTATGTTACACTAAGCCAGCTCAACGTGTACTTGCTCTTTCTTACGGTGTAATTCCAATCCTTAGAAACCAAAACGACAACAAGTACCACTTCTTGGCTGACGCTATGGAGTATATCAACGAGCACACTCCTCTTAAGGATAGTGATTTGTTGGCTGTAGTTGGTGGTAGCTTCGGTTACGGAAAGGGTGGTTCTTATGTTGAGATTGCTACTGTTTCGGATATTACTACTCGTAACAACTCTATGAAATAATCTAAAGTAAGATTTTTCAATATACCCAAAGTCCTCTTTAGATTACTATCTAAAGAGGACTCTTTTTTTAACCGCCTAGACCACCTATGAAAAAACCTATTCTTATATCGACTGCACTACTCGCAGTGTCTTCGGCCATTGCTACCGACTCCCCCAACATAATACTTATAATGGCCGACGATTTGGGGTGGGGTGACGTGGGATTCAATGGCAATACCATAATCAAGACTCCACACCTCGATGCTTTGGCTACCGAAGGTGTTGTGTTTGACAGATTCTACACCGCATGTGCCGTATCGTCCCCCACACGCAACAGCTGTCTTACGGGTCGCAACCCCTATCGCACGGGTATCTTCCACGCCAATGTCGGCATCATGCGCCAAGAGGAGCTAACCACTATGGAGCTACTCAAAACCAAGGGCTACACATCGGGGCACTTCGGCAAATGGCACTTAGGTAGCCTCACCGACAAACAAAAAGATGCAAACCGAGGACGCGTGGGCAACTCCGCAGAGGTAAATCCCCCTTCGCTTCACGGATATGACGACTCCTTTGTCACCGAATCCAAAGTTCCGACCTACGACCCAATGATTGCCCCCGTGGGCAAGAAGGGTTCATTTTGGGATTATGTCAAGGATGGCGAGGAGAGAAAGAGTTATGGCACAGCATATTGGAATCACGATGGCACACAAGCCACCGAGAACCTATCGGGCGACGACAGCCGTGTGATTATGGACAGAGTGCTTCCATTCATAGACAAAGCGAGCCAAAAGCAGACCCCATTTATGAGCGTCGTGTGGTTTCACACCCCTCACCTACCCTGCGTTGCGGGCCCCAAGGAGCAGGAGATCTACAAAGATTATCCACTCCAAAAGCGCAACTACTATGGTTGCATTACCGCTATGGATGAGCAAGTTGGGCGACTTGTGAAGCACCTCAAAGATAATGGGCTATTCGACAACACTCTAATATTCTTCTGTAGCGACAATGGCCCCGAGGGTAACGACTCAGCCCCAGGCACAACAGCAGGAATGCGAGGACGCAAGAGGTCTCTGTATGAGGGTGGAATTAGAGTCCCAGGATTTATGGTGTGGGGCAACAAGATTAATGGCGGCAATCGCACCGATGCACCCTGCTTCACATCGGACTATATGCCCACGATTCTCGACATCGTAGGTATCCGCAAAAGCAATCCTCACCAGTTAGATGGAGAGAGCATCATGCCACTAGTGTCGGGCAAGAGACCAAAGAGCGAGCGCACACGCCCCATGGTATTTGTGTTCCAAGGTCAAGCTGCCGTTGTAGACAACCAATACAAACTCTACTACTTGGGCGACAAATATGAGCTATACGACCTGCGTGCCGACCGCAGCGAGACCACCGACATAGCCGACAAACACCCAAAGCTAGTTGAGAGGTACACTGCAATTCTCAAAGAACACGTAGCAAACTATAAGTGTTCATTCTCTGGCGAGGAGTTTAGTGTGAAGCAGTTGCTAAATCAGACATGGACAGATCCATTTTTGGTGAGTAAGGAAAAGGCTTCGAAATAGAGGGTAAAATAAAGAGTCCGACTAACTGATTATTTGTTAGTCGGACTCCTTATTTGTAGCATTCTGAATTACTTTTTGTTTTTACTCTTAGGCTGCGTAAGAGTTGCCTTTGACGATGAGGTCACTACCGCCTCACCATCCCTCCACTCTACGAGTGCTGGGGCATCGCACGTAAGTGTATATCCGCCATAGCTGAGAGTACCGCCGCTTATGAACAGTCGAGTGACGCCACTCTTAGATGTAGAAATCACACCATACAGACCTTGGAACTCGATACCGCCCTTGAGTGATAGCTTAACCTCCGCAGAGCTGTGGTTGAGGATACACTCCGTGCCAAATTTAGTTGTCACCTCTATGCCGACAAACTCTTTGTCCTTGCACTCCATATACTCCACACTCTTAATCGTGCGACCCTCCTTCGAGGTGTATGGCTCATATATCGCCACAAATGGACGACTCCACGCCTCACCCTCTTGACGAACAATCATCGCTGGAATTGGCGCATTCTCAATCTCCTTGCCAATATCACCGCCCAAACCTTTGAGCGAACGAGGAGTCATTACCGAGAAAATTTTGCGTTCAGGAGCTCCCTTCATCCACACATCCATTGACACATCCTTAACCTTAAATGTACCCTGGAAATCGGAGCTATACGCCACCTCTTTTTTGTCGGTGAGGTAGTCATATCCTTTGACCTGCCCACCTTTGGATGTGAGGTCTGAACTCTCAGACATTGATAGTGCTGCTCCCTTTTTGTCGAACAAAGTGAATGACTCACCGACATTGTGGTATATATATTCATGCTTTTTGTCGCCACCCTCCTTTTTGCGAGAGCGGAATATATCCACATAATATCCCGACGAAGGCGAAGTGCGGATTATACCATTCACACGACGTTGCACACTATTGGTACTCTGCTCCAAGAACTCATTATCGACAAACGACATAGAGTATGGCTTATCGGCATCCTTGAGGTTGTGCTCAGGGAAAGACGACACAATCTTGTGGGTGGGTGACACCTCACGAGGCTTCATCTCGCGGCTGCTATTCTTCGACACTCCATCAATAAGCACGGTGTTGTGCGAAATCGCAGCCTTGTAATATTCACCATGGTCCTTGCTCCAGTAACTCGAACCACGTGCTTTATCGACTCCTAGCGGGTAACCCTTGCCATACAACTCCAAATTGATACCATTGTTGTGGTCGTGGTTAAATCCTGTGCCCGAGTTCACTAACATCAAACCACTCTTCTTGTCCATGCCATTGCGTTGGATTGTGAGGTTTAGGTTTGGTGCGTAGAAGAAGTTGGAGTAAAGGCAATCGTCGCTTGTCACCTTGGGGTCGATACTCTCTACGTAGTTGAATAGTTTGTAGAGTGATGTCCCCTTGTTGCGATCGTAGAGCCCTGCCTTGATGTGGCTATTGAGTGCCGCAACCAATGCTTTGGTTTGCTCCGTTTTGTTGTGGTTGCGATATAGTGCGAGGAGCGATTCGTACATCGCATAGTCGAGTGTCGAGTATCCATTGTCACCAAACGCAACGGTTTTGAAGCTGGGGTATAGATACTCAAACGATGCTAGAGCAGACTTCTCGACAACTCCAAAATCCTTGAATATGTCGATTCCCTTGACTCCATCCATCAACAGCGCAATCTCCAACATATCCTTGGTCGTCGCCATAGAATAACCTGGAGATTCATTCCACATGCCTGTGTTGGGGTCATATATTTCGCACACATCACGCAGTGCCTTTTGGCGTGGCACATTCTCGTTGAGTATAAAATTGATGTAGTATTGTTGTCCCTTGCCATTTTCGTAGGCGGCATCCTCCTCCAACGACAATGCCAGGTAGGTCACGAAACATGCCTGAAATACGTTCCAGTTGTTGGTTGCTACACCATTTTTGATGATTTGGTCGGCAAATTTCTGGAACACAGCGTGCATCTTTGGCAAATCGCCACCCTGCTTTTTGATGTAGTCATACAAAAAGTCGTAGCACAGAGGTAGGTAGTTGAGTACCCTCTCGTGGATAACCTCAAACGAAGTGAGTCCCACGATGTGCGAACTGCGGTGATCTCCCTCCGAGAGCGGTGGCTCACGATAGTAGATGCCGTCGATATAGGTCACAAATATGTCGTAGGCAAATTTTGCATACTTTTCATCGCCACTCATCCAATAGATAAACGCTGCGTACATCGCCCTTTCGACAATGTTTTCGTTAATCTTCTCTATCTGGTGTGCCGTCTTTGAGCTCTCGACCCACTCCCATGGTTTGCCAGGTTTTTTGTTGTTTTGGAGATAAATTTCGTCATCCCTAAATTCCATAAATGGCACAATCTGCTCCAACTTGGGCGTTCCCCAATCCGTAGCCCAATCACGTGCACCTGTGAACCTAACTGTTGGTACGGGAGCTCGACCCTCGCCTCTGGAATAGCGAGCACCATTGATATAGGGCTGTGTGTAGTGGTTTTTCCAATACATCTGCATGCGTGATAGTATCCACATAGAGTCGGTAGTGTGGATATCGACATATTTATCCACCTGTTTGCGGGCGTGACTCATAGTCTCACCTGCCCACTTCACACTCTTCATCTTCGTCTCTATCTCGCCTTTGGTTGTTGCCGAGAATATTTTTAGACATTTGTCACCATCCGCCGCAAAAGTTACTCCCACAGCGCATACCATAAGGGATAGTGTGCAGATTAAATTTCGTAGATTTGTTTTTTTCATTTTATAATTTAGGTTTATATTACATCATAAAGGTAACTATTTTTTGTTGAGCTAACCAAATACAATGAGGAGTGAACTTAACAAAAGCTCACTCCTCATTTATAAATCAATTTATCCAAAAATTAGTTCTCTATAACTGTATCTGGGTCTGTAATCTTAACTTGCAAACGCTTAACCACAATCTCCTCAGTCTTGATTGTAAGGTTCTTCGCAATAATTGAGATTGTGTACTCACCTGGAGTTGTGTAGTAAAGAGTCGTATTATCTGGAACATCCACAGATGTACCCTTCAATGCTACAGAGAGGTCATCCGCAGGAACCTCGCTAAGGTCAAATCTACGAGATATAATCCAGTCGTCATTACACAAGTTATCAGCATTTCTGGTTGCTGATGTTGTTGGAGTAAATTTACCATAAGCTTGATACATATCCCAAATATTTTGTGTACTTGCATCTCCAGTAGTTGGATCTACATAATCATCCACTGCTGAGCCCTCGCACAACCACTCAATTCCATTCACGAAACCCGCATACACGAACTTCTCTCTAGTGTCATTATCTGGATTTACAGGGTCATAAATTCCGTAGTATTGATAACGACCATCCTCATAAGTACGTCTGAAATCGAAATCATAAACAGTCCATGTTGGACTATACGTAGTACCATAATAAACCGTTTCACCAGTACGATCATCTATGTAATAACTATACTGACCTGGAAGAGTACTCTTGTATTGATATGCAATATAAACATACTCTTGCTCGTATGGTTTGTCCATATAGTCAAATATATTTATCCAATTAGACCAGACCTCAGTACCACTCTCTTCCGAGAAACCTACATCCCCATAAGGAATAGTAGTCCACGTTGCATTGTTAATATTCATTGAATCCTCGATACCTGTAAAGTCGGTCGAAAAACGCAATCTAAGACAACCTTGCTGAGTACTAGAGTAAGCACTACCTATCGTTGTCGATACCTGCAACATAGCATCTCCTCCAGTAGTACAAATCTCATCCTCCATAAGGTATTGAGATCCTACCTCTCCAGTGTATTGGTACAACACATCCATATCTCCGCTAATGTTGATGATGATTTGCTCACCTGTGTAGGCGTGATAGACTCCATCCAAATCAACTTGCTCGGTGTTGTCGAACCAAATCTCTAGAGTCGGCACATCTACATCGAAGAAGTCTTCTGCACAGCCGTACGACAACATTGCGACAACAGCCATAAGTCCTATATTTATTATCTTTTTCATAATATTAAACTCTTTTATTATATTAATAACCAGCTGTTTGTATCAAGTTTCTATTCAACGAAATCTGCGCAAGAGGAATTGGCATGTAGTTGTGGTAATCTTGAATCCACAATGCTGCCTCTGATAGATTTGATGCAGTACCTCCCGCAGGAATACCCTCAGTAAGACCATAGTAATCGTCGTAGCCTTGTTTCACAGTCTCAACCAAGATTCCCCAACGCTTGAGGTCTTGACGACGAAGTGCCTCGAAACACAACTCACGTGCACGCTCATCCCTTAGGAATTGACGCATATCCGCTTGGCTACCTGTGTTCACATAAGACTCAAGACCCGAAACAACGCAATCAATAGACTCGACAGTAAGTGTTGGAGCAAGACCAATAGTATATGCACCACCCTTATAAGTCCAAGCGATACCTTGCTCATTCAAAGCATCAGTGTATGTTGGAGTTGTCGCTGTATTTGTACCATCATCATCATACAGTGTTGTAGTGTGAGTTGGATATACTGTTGTTGTGTAACCCGAAGTTGATGCGTAATACATTCTGATGTATCCAGTTGCAGTCTCCACAGCCACATAATCACCCTTAGAGAATGCAGTATTTGCAGCCCATGTAGGCTCTGCTGGTACAGCAGCAAGAGTTGGAACAACATCGTAACCAGTACCTGCACTCGAGATACCTATACAGAACTGACCTTTACCTGAACTTGAGAATTGCTCAGCTTGAGTAAAGAACTCAAATCCAGTACCACTTCCCTCACTTATCACCTCTACCTCTGGAGGATATGCCCAACCATATTGGTTAGTTGCATTAGTGATAATACGAGAGATAACCTTTGTTGTGGTAGCGTTAGGAATAGAACGCTCGCGCACCTGGTTGATATATGGAGCTGCTTTAGCTGGCTCGCCTAACTCAATGTATGCCTCCGCAATCATCAACAAAACATCCGCATATCTAAGTAGTGGGTGGTTTGTATTTGTACTATTCTCGTCACGAGTGATACGTTGCTCATACACACGTCTCCATTTACCACAGCTCAATGCCCAAAGGTAAGTCGATGGTAGAGTTCCAGAAGCATAGTTATCTGTTCCCATCAATGCACTTGTACAGTTGCCTGTAGTCAATACCTTTGGATATGTTCTGAGTGAGTTACGCTCGTAACCAAAGTTTGGAAGATTCCACTCACGACGATCGTCTCCGTGACCATAAAGGTTGTATAGACGTGGGTTAGCGTATTTACCTTGAGTAACCAACAAACTATCTGTAAGGTCATAAGAGGTATCCAAATCAACCATTACACGTGCTACTCCAAATTGAGAACCTACAGCACCAGCAGTGTTAGTATCGGTGTTGTCGTCTCCAGCGTAAGAGTAACCAACCTCCCAGATATTCTCTGTGTTGTAAGCATCCTCGACTTGGTCGATAAATACTTGGCTATATTCGGTCTGCAATGTGTGACCCATTTCAGTCACAAGCAGACCCTTACTGAGTGCCTTGCGATAATAGAACTCTGGATCAGAATCGCCCTTGTACATACCATTGTTTGGGAAACCAGCAGCGTGCAAGCACACACGAGCCAACATACCACGAACAGCATTTACGGTAACTCGCTCCGAGTAACCCAAAGATGCCCAAGTTTGGTCAATCAACAACACCTCGGCTGCCTCCATATCCTCGACGATTTGAACATATATTTCGTCTACGGTAGAGAGTTTAACACTTGACTCCTCATAAGAGGTGATCTTGTCGATATACATTGGAAGACCTGTGTCTGGATTACCCCACCACTGCACAAGCAAGAAGTGGAAATAACCTCTAAGGAACAAAGCCTCTCCCTTTGCGGTTTTGTATACATCCTCACTCAGATTTTCTTGATTGCGCTCAAGACCATCAATGAGGTAACCAACATTTTTCAATGCTGAATAAAGTGCGGTCCACAGACCCGACACCGTACTATTTGACGATGTCACTGTGTAGTTCATCGGACTATCCGTACCATTACTTGTTGAGATATCCTCGTCTGTATATGTGTTGAAGTTTAGAGTATATGAACTACCCAAAGTAGAGGTTCTAAGCGAGTAGTAAATAGCAGTCAAAGCAGACTCCACCTGAGTGTCTGAAGAGTAGAACACATCATCGGTAAGAGTATCTATAGAGTCTGGATACAAGAAATCTTCACACGAGGTAGACCCAAGACCAATTACTGCTAACAATATATATTGAATTATTTTTTTCATAAAGCCTTATCTAATATTATAGTGTGATGTTCAAACCGATTGAGTTAGTAGAGGTACGTGGATATGTATTGTTATCATAACCAGGCGTCAAAGCAGTGTAACTAACGTTCACCTCAGGGTCTTGACCTTGGTACTTAGTCAAAGTCCAAAGGTTGTTACCAGAGTAAGATACACGAACTTGGCTCAAGCCCAACTTAGCAACCCACTTCTTGGGTAGAGAGTAGCTGATTGACAAGGTCTTTAGACGCAAGTATGAAGCATCCTCCAAGTAGTTTGAACTCATGTTACGCAAACCAGATGCAACAAGCATTGGGTAGCGAGCATTAGGATTGTCGTCTGTCCAGTAATCTGCCAAATATTCGAAACGGTTGATACCATAAGAACGCATATCGACCACATTCCACATCTGCATCATCGTAGCGTTCCAAACCTCAGCTCCATAAGAGTAAGTGAAGTAGATACTCAAGTTGATTCCCTTGTAGCTAAAGCGGTTCATCAACGAACCAATGTGCTTAGGATATGGATCACCAATTACCGTACGGTCATTATCGTCGATAGTTCCATCACCATTGATATCCTTGTACTTAGAGTAACCCGGAAGAGTTGTGATACGAGAGTCTGCAGTAGCGATATTGTCCTTAAGGATATAGCGCGTGATTGGACTAATTGTACCATCGGTCTTTTCGTATGTTGTTGTAGACTCCAAAGCGATGAAGTCATCGTATTGGAACCAACCATCAGAGATGTAACCATAGAACTTCGCTACTGGCTCACCAACACGTGCGATATATGCCTCAGTACTATTCAGAGTCGTAATCTTCGCCTCCTCACCAGAAGACAACGCCATAAGCTTATTCTCATTGAATGAGATGTTGAATGTAGATGTCCATCTGAAGCCACCCTTGTTGATGTTGGTAGTGTTAAGGGCAATCTCATAACCAGAGTTGCGAATCTCTCCTGCGTTACGCTTAACTGAAGAGTATCCACTATTGGTTGGAAGTGTAGAACTATTCAAGATATCGTGTGTAGTCTTGATATAATAGTCAAACTCAACCTTGATTTTGTTCTTCAAGAACGAAAGCTCAGCTCCCGCATTGAATGTCTCGGCTGTCTCCCAGGTCAAATCACCATTGTACATTTGCGATGGGTATGAACCATAGGTGTTAAGAGTGTTTCCGAATGTATATCTGTAAGTCTTAGACGATGTGATAAGTCCTTGCGATTGGAAGTCATTCACACGGTTGTTACCAGACATACCATAAGATACTCTAAGTTTTGCATCAGAGATATACTTCTTGTAATCCTTCATGAAGTTCTCCTCCATAAAACGCCATGCAAACGCCGCTGATGGGAAAGTACCCCATTTGTTACCTATCGCAAACTTAGATGAACCATCTCGACGAATAGTACCAGTAAAAGTATACTTAGATTTGTATGAGTAGTTCATACGAGCAAACATAGAGAGCATTGAGTTGATAGAGCCCGAAGATGTGGTAGCAGTAATAGTACCATTCTCCAAACCTGCGATTCCAAGCTCCTCCTCTGGGACAAACTCTGCAGTATAACCAAAGCCTTGGCTGGTGGTTTGTTGGATAGAGAATCCAAGTACGGCATTGATTGAGTGACTCTTCTTGATCACCTTCTTATATGTAAGGGTATTCTCTTGGAGCAAACTTCCGCCCAAAGACTCAGAAAGCGAACCATTTACACCCTTGTCGTTAATATCTGGGTGACCACTGTTTGTCTCCTCTTGATAGAACGAGCTGGATGTAGTGCGTCTGTTGGTGTAACCTCCAGATACCTTCAACACCAAATCCTTTTTCCAAAGGTTCATCTCTAAGTAAGCATTTGCACTCAATACGTCGTTCACCTTTACAATCTCTGAGTTCTCAGCCTCGATGATTGGGTGAATACGCTTCAACTCAATAGTATTAGATGCTGTTGGGTATGGATACGTGTTTGTTTGAGTCGTCTCATCATATACTCCATCGTCGATAAACTCGTTGATAAGCAAATCGAATGACTCCTTATCCCACGATGTTGGACGAGCTTGATATACACGGTTCATAACCTCACTCACACTTTGAGTAGTGGTTGTGGCGAAGTTGGCAGTGAAACCAAGTTTGATATTATCTGTGATAGATTGGTCCAAAGATACACGACCTTGGTAACGTGTAAATCCAGAACTCATAATAAGACCTACTTGGTCTGCGATATTCATAGATACGTAGTAACCTGAGTTATCCTTGCGACCAGACATCGAAATAGTGTGGGTTTGCTGCAATGGAGTGTCATTTGTAATCCAATCCATCCAATCCACGGAGTAGTCTGGGTTTTTGTAGTCCTCAGAGGTTCTACCTCCAGATTGATATGTACTATCCAACCAATCGTTGTTATTAGCGGTACCACTGGTTACACCCGTATTTCTCTTGTAGTTCAACGCATCGGTCAAATCCTCTTGCAACTTCACGAATTGGTATGCGTCCATAACCTCCATCTCCTTGGTGATGCGGTGAAGTGCCAAACTACCGTTGTAAGTGATAGTTGGTTTACCCTCCTTACCACGCTTGGTTGTGATGAGGATTACACCATTCGCACCACGAGAACCGTAGATTGCAGTTGATGATGCATCCTTCAAAACGGTCATAGACTCGATATCATCAGGGTTCAAACTAGTAAAGTCAGACTCCTCTTGTGGGAATCCGTCGATTACGAAGAGTGGTCCTGCGTCATCCATAGATCCAACACCACGGATAACAATCGAAGCCTCAGAACCTGGAGATCCATCAGATGATATAACCTGGAGACCAGTGACACGACCCTCTAAGGCCTGGTCGATAGATGTCATTGCAACATCCTCAAGGTCATCCATATTCACCACGCCCACAGAGCCAGTCATCTCTTTACTCTTGATCGAACCATAACCAACGACAACGACCTCGTCGATTGCAGTTTCGTCCTCCTTCATGGTTATAACCATATTAGGAGTCAGCTTTGCATAGGTATTCTGATAACCAATGAATGATACCATGATTTCAGAACCAGTTGCCGCGTCTATTCGAAACGTTCCGTCTAGACCCGTAGCTGTACCCTTCTTTCCACCATCATAGGTCACGGTTGCACCTAAGACTGGCTCTCCAGAAGAGTCCACGACCTTTCCTGCGATTTGGGTCTGTGCATAAAGATCTACGGTCGAGAAGATCGCTAACAAGACACTACACCAAATGCAACAAGAACATATCCCGTGTAATAATTTGTTCATAATTTTAAGGTTTAATTATTTTTAGTTTTATTAGTTTCGTTTCATAACGCTATCCAAAGCGTCATTTGGTTATGGTTTATGTGCATTTTCATGCAATCATAAATGTGTGGTTTTTTTTCTCTTTTTTTCTCTTTTTTCTCATTTTAAACCTACGATATTAGGGGTGATGCCCCCTTACCCATAGGTATACATATATCTCCGTTAATGCGAAGTTACAAAAATTATTTGAACGAGCAATTTTTTTATGCGAAAAACAATCTTTTTTTTTTCAATTTTTCGCAATCATAGATAATATTCCTATAATTTTCATAAAAAATTAGCAAAAATACATCTTTGGCCTCTACAATAATGACCAATTATCCAAACAATAATTGCACACTGACTCGACAAATCTAAGTCTGCATGCAATCACAGTAAATATGGACTATATATTCATGCTATTATCACCCTTTCCGAGGGGAAAAATAGCTATACCATATTATATATGCGAATTAAGGTTTGAAATATTTTCGTCCGTTTTTATGCGTATGTATTTCACCCCACCCCTAAATCCCCTCCCTTTGGGTGGGGACTTAGTCACAAAACCATGGTTTTGTTCCCTCAAGCGGTACGAATTAAGGTTTGATATTTTAAATCTTAATTCACATTATATATATGTACTACAATCATAAGTTATCAATCTCAGCAACTAAATCCCCTGCCAAACTAGATGCTCCCAAACGGAAATACTCTGCCAAGAGCCACTCCTCACCCAACACCTCACGCACAATTGCATAATATAGCACAGCATCCTTTGCCGTACGAATTCCGCCTGCAGCCTTAAACCCTATCTTCTCGCCGCTCTTTGCGTAGTGAGCCTTTATGGCTTGGCACATTACAACTGCCGCTTGGGGAGTTGCCGCGGGAGATTGTTTGCCCGTAGATGTCTTTACGAAGTTGGCACCTGCGACAATCGACAATAGCGACGCTTTGTATATCAAGGCTGGCTCTACTAGAGCACCCGACTCAATTATAACCTTTAGTATGGTATCCTCGCCAATCTCCTCTCTGAGCATAGCAATCTCACTCATCGCCTCCTCGTATTGACCGCTGAGCATCATTCCGACATTGAGCACGACATCCACTTCGTCAGCTCCACTCTCCACTGCCATAGCGCACTCCAGAGCCTTAACCTCCATGAATGTTTGCGACGATGGAAATCCACCCGCAACAGATGTTATCTTCAGGGGTGAGCCATCAATCTCCATGCCCACAACCTCCACAAACGAAGGGTAGACACACAAAGATGCCACAGCAGGAATATCCTCTCGTGATGCTGCAAACTCCACCGCTTCGCGCGCAAAAGCCCTAACCGAAGCTACAGAATCCTCGCTAGCCAAGGTCGTAAGGTCTATAAATGAATAGCATTGCTTATACACCTCCGCTGTCGATAACTCCGCCACTTGTGGATATACTCGTTCCAGTACCGCTGCAACCTCATCGCTTGTGGGTGATGGTGAGTAACCCTCCAATATCTGCAAATTTTCCATAATCATAATAGTTTCTTTGTGACAAAGATAATGTTTTTTCTGGGACAAGAGCGCAAAACCCAATTATTTTATATACTTTTATGGCTAAATAACTAGCACCTTTCACACCATGGCTAACATATTCGACATTGCACTAACCCTCACCCCAAATCTGGGTGCAAACGGCATAGCGCATCTTCTCGACAGATTCCTAACGGCCGAGAACATATACTCTGCAACCACAGAAGAACTCATACACTTTGCGGAGTTATCGCCCTCAATAGCTCAAGCCATAACCGCCAAGAGTGGAATGTGCGATGCCCAAGCCGAATTGGAGTTTTGCGCACGAAACAAAATCACCCCCATCGCCTCAACCGACAAAGAGTACCCCCTACTACTACGAGAGACGAATGACTACCCACACGTATTATACGTCAAAGGCAATGTCGAGATACTAAACAACCGTGCCGTGTCGATTGTCGGCACTCGCAAAATATCGCCATACGGACACAGGGCGTGCGATGTAATCATCAAAGAGATTGCGGAGTGCGTACCAAATGCTGTCATAGTGAGTGGTCTTGCGTTTGGCGTGGACTCCGCAGCTCACCGTGCAGCTCTGCAACACAGAGTGCCCACAATTGCTGTGCTACCCTCGGCTATGACCTCCATAACTCCTGCTCAACACACAGCACTGGCTCGTGAAATAGTCGATAACGGAGGTGCTCTAATCACCGAACTGCACTCGAAAATCAAACATGGAGGACGTTTCTATATATCACGCAACAGAATAATTGCGGGGTATAGTGGAGCGACAATCATAGTGGAATCACCCAAAAGCGGAGGGGCGATGGTCACTGCCAAAACCGCACACAGCTATAATCGCATAGTGGGCGCAGTGCCTGGGCGCATAACCGATGCCATGTCTGTGGGGTGCAACCGACTAATCGCCAACAAAGTTGCTGTGGCGATACTAAGCGGTGCAGATATTATAAAGGAGTTGATGTGGGATTTGGAAGATGGAGTAAAGTCTCACGCCTCGACCCCTACCCTACAATTCACAGCCGAGGAGGCTGGGCTTCTTAGGTGTTTTCGCAACGACGAACCCCTGCACATAGATAATCTAATGACACTGTCGGGCATGACGATAAGTGAGCTCTCCGCCACAATGATGTGCCTCGAACTCTCCGAAGCTGTGCGACTACTCCCTGGAAATAGATATGAGCGACTTATTCCACTAGATTTAATAAAATAAAAAATTCATGATATACATAGATACTCATGCCCATCTGTACGACCCTGCATTCGACGAGGATCGTGCAGAGATGATACAACGCAGCATAGATGCAGGAGTCACCAAAATTCTCCTTCCCGATGTTGATTCACGCACACGAGAGGCTATGCTCACACTTTCTCAACAATTTCCAAACACATGCTACCCAATGGTTGGCATACACCCCACATCCATCAATGAACTCACCCAAACATGGAGAGAAGAGCTAGATATGGTGCGACAAGAGCTATCGACAAATCGCTCGAAGTATGTGGCAATAGGCGAAATCGGAATGGATTTGTATTGGAGCAAAGATTTCGAGGCGGAGCAAAGGGAGGCATTTGCAGCCCAATTAGATATGTCGCTGGAGTATTCGCTACCCGTGGCTGTGCATGTGCGAGACGCATGGGAGGCGACAATCGAAGTGCTTTGGTCATACAGAGGCAAGGGGCTAAGAGGTGTAATCCACGCATTCTCGGGTGAGGTGTCCGACTACCACACCATAAAGGAGTGCGGAGAGTTTTTGTTTGCCATTGGGGGTGTTGTGACATTCAAAAAGGCAAAACTCGCAGGTGTCGTGTCTGAGATGCACATAGACGACCTACTGCTCGAAACCGACTCTCCATACCTAACCCCCACCCCCCACAGAGGCAAGCGCAACGAATCGTCATACATACCCCTAATTGGAAATTTCGTAGCACAAATCAAAGGCATTGCACCCGAAGAGGTGGCAAGAATCACTACCGCCAATGCCAAAAGGATGTTTAATATATAATCTACTCTACTCCACAAACAAAACCTTAGACTCCTTGTCGAATTCGGGGAGTGGAGCTGGGGAGAAATCCGAATATCCACATGCAATTACGCACAGTACATCATGACCCTCGGGTATTGGCAGCACCTCACGCACTAGCTCTATAGCCTTAGCTCCTTCGGGTTCAGCTTGCTTTTGGGGTCTATCCTGCACATGCACCCAGCACGATACCAACCCCTCCGCCACACACGCAAGTTGCAGAGTAGTAGCACTAATTGCGCAATTCACCTCCCACAAATCGGTAGCCGAAGTATCACCCATAACAACAATTGCACAGGGTGCATTTTTCATAAACGATGAACCGTAATCACGCATGATTGACAGAGCCTCAATCTTTTGGGGCGAGGTCACAACCATGAACTTTGTAGAGTGCGAATTACGTGACGAAGGGGCTAGTAGGGTTGCATCCAACATTTTGGTGATAAGCTCTTTAGATACCCCCTTGTCCGAAAATTTGCGTGTGCTACGACGAGCAACAACAATATCTTGAAATTCCATAATCTTATATTGAATTAAAATGATTTTTACTAAGTAAGGTAAAATAATTATTGGTGTGTTTTTAAGAGTGCTATTGGAGATGAGATTTTTTGCTATTGAATTGAAAATATAGTGGTTCTATACTGAAATTTAATAGTGAAAAATATCGCTCCAAGAGTGCTTTTAAAAATATGACAATAATTGTTTTACACTACTTAACTCCACAAATGTAATATTTTTTTTGTACATTTGACGAAATCAACTTTACGATAATGGAAGAAAAGATAAAAGTTGCGATAGTCTACGATTTTGATGGTACACTTTCGCCCCGAAATATGCAGGAGTACAGCTTCATCCCAGATATGGGACTCACCCCCGAGGAGTTTTGGGCAGGGGCAGATATACTTGCCAAGGGGCAGGATGGCGACTCGGTGTTGGCGTATATGTCACGCATGGTGAGTGTTGCTCACGAAAAGGGCATTGCACTCACGCGCGAAAATTTCAAGCGTTGGGGTTCGGCAATAGAGCTGTATGATGGTGTGAAGGAGTGGTTTTCACGCATCAACGAATATGGAGCTCAGCGTGGCATAGAGATTCAGCACTACATAAATTCGTCGGGAGTGAAAGAGATGATTGAGGGAAGTGCCGTGGCTCACGAATTTCACAAAATTTACGCCTGTTCATTCCTATACAACAACTCAGGCGAGGCGTATTGGCCTGGTGTGGCAATCAACTACACTAACAAAACCCAATTTATATTTAAGATAAACAAGGGCATAGAGACTGTGCACGACAACACTCGTGTGAACGAATATGTCGAGGAGTATCTGCGCCCGATACCATTCAGGCACATAATATTTGTGGGCGATGGAATGACCGACATCCCCTGCATGCGACTAGTCAAAAACGGCGGTGGATATGCCATTGCGGTGTACGACCCCTCGTTCGACGATGTGCCCGACAAAATGCTACCCCTAGTGCAACATAGCCGTGTGAACCACGTTTGCAAGGCAGATTATCGCTCGAGAGAGGAGATGGATAACCTCATGGCTCGCATACTCGACAAAATCAAAGC
Source organism: Rikenellaceae bacterium (assembly GCA_047173765.1). Classification (GTDB taxonomy): domain Bacteria; phylum Bacteroidota; class Bacteroidia; order Bacteroidales; family Rikenellaceae; genus Alistipes. Next base: position 3,347 of record JBCQUV010000026.1, on the reverse strand, counting down.
GGATTACTACATCTGGCAGCTAGAGGTGGAGAATAATAATAGGCCAACAAAATAAGTCGCCTAATATTTTGTCTATCTAGAATTTATGATTATCTTTGTGGGCTATTTATTATTAATTTAACACATTACAACAATGCCAAAAATGAAAACAAATGCCGCTGCTAAGAAGCGTTTTTCTTTCACCGGCACAGGAAAAATTAAGCGCAAACACGCTTATCACAGCCACATCCTGACCAAAAAGAGCACAAAACAAAAGCGTAACTTGTGCTACTCAGGTACTGTATCTGCAGTAGATGAGCGCAAAATTAAGAACTTGTTGGTTAAGTAATTAACTCTAGTTCTTACAAATTATTTTATTAATCTGGAGTAACCCAGCCCCAAAGAGCGTGAGAGAAACACGTCGCTGATAACTCCTCCAAAAACTTTTCAAATATGCCACGTTCAGTCAATGCTGTTGCGTCACGCGCACGAAGAAAAAAGGTTTTGAAACTTGCCAAGGGTAACTTTGGTTCAAGGGGAAATGTATGGACAGTAGCCAAAAATACTGTCGAGAAGGGTTTGCAGTATGCTTATGCACACCGTGCCCTCAAAAAGAGAACATACCGTTCTCTATGGATTGTTCGTATCAATGCAGCCGTTCGCGCTCAAGGTATGACCTATTCAGAGTTTATCGGTAAGCTCAACGCTAAGGGAATCGTCATCAACCGTAAGGTTTTGGCTGACCTCGCAATGAACGAGCCACAGGCTTTTGTTGCAATCGTTAACGCAGTTAAATAGCATCGTAATCCCCCTATAACGGGGTTTTATGTAGATAAGGTCGCCTCCCTTCGGGAGGTGACCTTTATTTTTTGCACTTTATTGATAAATAAATGATAATAATTTAATCAATTTTATTTGGTAATATAAATAATAATTTATTATCTTTGTTAAACAGAGGTTTAGGATTGTAATTAAATATATAAATTTATATCACATAGTTTAACTTTAATGCCGAACAGAGGAATGGTTGATAAGCCCTCATATTGCCAAATGGAAGTATTTAAGAATTTTTTAGTACGCGAAAATTTTAAGTTTGAGGAGTCAGAGTATGGTCTTCACTTCGCATATCAAGGAGCGAACTTCTTCATCGCAAATAACGATAAGGACAAACTCTATCTTCAGTTAGTTATGCCCGCAATCTATGATTGCGAGAAGAATAATGCAAATAAGAACTTCGTTTTGTACGCAATCAACAAAGTGAATGTGGAGACTAAGGCTGTTAAAATGTTATTGATGTCAAATGATGAAGTTTGGATCAATATCGAGATGTTCTTAGACACTACCCCTGTCTTAGATGATTTCTTCTATAGATTATTAAACATTCTACACGGATCACGCCGCTCATTCTATGAGTATCTAAAGGAGTAATAGAGGTTATTCACACACAAAAAAGCAGTTCGACAAAACATAGGTTTCGTCGAACTGTTTTTTTTAATGCCGTGGCAAAATCATAAAGGCGAGTAATCTCGCAAATCAAAATCTCTGAATAAACCACTCCACCCAAAGAGTAAAGTGTAACACCAACGCGGATTCTACTCATTGGCTGCAGGGCGGTTACGACACTTATGTTCCATAAGTATTGCTCACACACCTTATTATTTCTAAGGTCTTATATGCACATTCCTCCGTTCGGCTCTAAATTTATGAGTTTAATATTTTACTCTTCTGCGCCTCAAACTCCTCTTTTGTGATTATGCCATCAATCATCAATTTATGTAGTTTAGCTATCTCGTCAGCAACATTTGAGCTGCTATCCACTTGCTTTACCACGTTTGCCATTGCCTCGTTAGTGGCTATAATTGCCTTAAACATATCTAATGTTTTCTGCGCTTGCGTGTAAAAATCTGAATCCTCAATATTCTCATAACCTTGCTTATCCTTATACCAAACTATCTCTATTGATGGATTCGCAATATCATTTAGTTGTATTTTAGTTAATAGCGATGTGCATTTCTCTTTACCATTTTGTTTAGCCGTTGAGCCTCCAACAATAGCACCTACGCCACCTGCCAGTACACCACCAACCAAAGCTCTGCCGATTGCTCCCGATGTGGATTTTTGATATATGGTGGTACCGTTTTTAATCTGTTCAATAGATACAATCGAAGAGAAGTCAATTTGATAAATGTTAATTTTGTCATTTTCAAATAATACAATAGCCACTTTTCGACTATCAGAATCAACGAAAAAACAATATGATGGGTATAGATAATGGAGACAACTAATATGTTTGGTCGTTGCAAAATCATCAATAAACTTTTCTTCTATAAGTTTCTGTGAAGCTATAATAGCACACCAAATCCTATTGTCCTCGATACCAAAGTAGTATCTACCTTGATTTTGCAATTTAGTTTTGAGTTTTATTCCCTTTGATGCTATAATCTCATTTGCAAAATAATCATTATCCTTAGCCTCTTTAAAAGCAATACTAATGATAATAATAATAAGAATTACCACACCTATTAGGACTGTCCAAACCAAACCAATCGCCATAGATAAAATCACCCATATTACGAGCAGTATAGCTAAGAATATTTTTTTCATAATATTATACGAGGTCTTATATTGTGCACATCCCCCTATCGGCTTTTAAGAGTTAATACCATTATCCTGCACACCCTCACTCCTCTCAATGTGGTTATCTGCACGACTTAATACAAAGGTAGTAACCCACCTAAGTAATCAACAAAAATTAATGCGATATTTTGATCCTACGCACTCCAGCACCTCGGCGACTCGTGCTTTTAGTCTCATAAAGTTCAGATAAGCATCGAATGGTAGCCATTGATATTTCATAAACCGCCACAATATCTCGATGATATTCAATTCAGGTGAGTATGGTGGTAAGAAGTAAATCCACAAATCAAGTTCTCTCCATTGTTCGACTTTTGCCATAAACTTTTTGCTTCGATGTAAGTAGGGCAAAATAATTATTGCGATATTTTTCATATTTTTTTGGATAATTGGCAAATATTTCGTATATTTGCTTAATAATCAGAAGTTTATATGAGATACATTATACTTTCGGAAAACGAGAAGGAACAACTTGAAGAGTTGTACAAGGATAGTGATAGCTGGGTTATTCGGCGTCGTTGTCAAGCATTATTATTATCTAACAATGGTCATTCATTGGCAGAGGTTGCCAAGCTATTAAATATTCATTGGAATACAGTTTCACGGTTAATTGACAGGTGGGAATCTAATGATGCAGACAATAGATTATCTGTACTAAGCACTAATGTAGGTCAAGGGGCAAAATTGAAACTTAACCCCGTCATAGGCATCCTCCCTGGGCTGGTTGAAAAGCA
>JBCQUV010000025.1:0-24560 GCA_047173765.1 Rikenellaceae bacterium | reverse complement strand
AAGCTAAATAATCGTCCTCGTAAAAGACTCGGATACCTCACACCAAATGAAAAATTTAAACAAATTATAAATATGAATTCAGTTGCATTTGCAGGTTGAATTCAGCACACAAAAAAGCATAATGCAGATAATATTCAACAATTATCCGCATTATGCTACAATAGTTGTACTTAGGAGCTTTAAGCCACCTAAAAAATTCAGGATAAATTATATCTTCTCTATCTCGACAAAATATGCGCCAATATCCTCTCTATCCTCCATCTTAAACCACGTTTTAAGCTGCGTTTGACCCTTTTTGAGTGTCAAAGTAAACTTAGCGTACTCGTCGCCCTCTTTCACCTCGACAGACTCCTCGACCCCTTGGATTGAGATTTGAGCCTCGTAGATTGGAAGTGATTTGCTCTTAGCACTTGCCGTGACACTTGTACCCTCCACGGCAGGACGAACTGGTGCCTTTTCGTGAATCTTAAGTCCAGTCTCGGCAGGCCAACGACGTAGACGGAACTCATATGTACCATCCTCGTCGAGGGTCACCAACCAGTGACCATTATCGGTGTATCCTGTGCGGATATGGTTCTGCTGCCAAGGGCTAGTTTTGAGAGTGTGCCAATCGTGACAATACAATGTTGTGGGGTTTTGAGCCTTGTTACCCAATATGAAGTATGGCTCCTCCACGAAGTTTGGAGAGTTTTTCGTCCACCACTCCTCATATATTTGTTGCAACTCTGCGAGTTTTGCGGGGTTTTCGGCTGCAATATTTTGGCGTTGTTCTGGGTCTTTTGAGAGGTCATATAGCTCCATCTCCTCCTTCTCGTCACACACCAATCTCCAGCTGCCCAACATCACCGATGTGCGGAACCATTTGATTGCAGAGTCATTGCGGTTTGAATCTACTATCACAGCTCGATTCACGAATGCAGAGTCGTCGCCATTAACAAGTGGCATTAAACTTTGACCATCAAAGTTGTCAGCAACATCTTTTGAGACCTCCAATCCGCACAAATCCACAAGCGTAGGCAACACATCGTAGTGAGCCGTAAGTTGAGAAACATCCTGAGCCTTAGTGATTTTACCATCCTTCCAATGCAAGAACATTGGCACACGGTGACCACCTTCGTACATACTAGCCTTGATTCCACGCATACCATCATTTTGACCCTTAGACACATAACCATCCAAGCGGTGACCCGTAACCTTTGCGCCTTGAGCCGTACCATTGTCAGTCATAAATATAAGGATTGTATTATCCATCAAATCTATTGACTTTAGATACTCCGTTAGCTCTCCAATGCACTCGTCCAAGTTGGCAATCATACCATAAAATGCAGGGTGTACAACATTATCTACCCCCTTGTATGGCTCCGAATATTCATCCGCAATATTGTATGGCGAGTGTGCGATATTGGTTGCCCAGTAGCAGAAGAATGGCTTTTGCTCCTCCTTGCTCTTAGCTACGAATTTCTTGACGCCATCGACCCAAACGTCGTTGCAGTAACCCTTGATTTGACGCCACACGCCATTATGGTTGTAGTAGTCGTCGAAGTAGTCGTTGTCCCAATAATCCATAGTTTGACCTGCGCCACCACCTTGGATTGTTAGGCACTCCTCGAAACCTCTATCCTCGGGGCGGAATGGGTAGTTGTCGCCCAAGTGCCACTTGCCAAAGATTCCTGTTGAGTAGCCATTATCCCTGAAGATTTCGGCCATAGTGGTCTCACGGTCTAGGAGTTGCGCACGACCATTTACGGTGTGCCACACGCCTGTGTTGTCGTTGTGGCGACCAGTCATAAGTGCTGCACGAGTCGGCGCACTTGTAGGCGATACGTGGAACTGCGAAAACGAAACACTCTCGGAGTGAAGTGCATCCAAGTTAGGAGTCTTAATAATGTTGTTTCCCAACGCTGCAATGTCACCATAACCAATATCGTCCGCCAAAATCAAGAGCACATTAGGCTTCTGCGGCTCTTGTGACTGTGCGCACCCCACAGCTAGGGATGCGCACGCCATCATCATATATTGATGTTGTTTCATGAATTATTTAATTGTATGGTTTCCAGCTTTGTAACTCTTAGCCTTGCCATTGATTGTAACTGTTGCATCAACCTCTGCATACAAAGTTGATACCTTACCCTCAACCTTAAGAACTACATTACCGCACTCCTTACTTTCGATTTTGTAATCGCCATATTGCAATGATTTACCATTACCCATAAACAACTCCAACTCGCTCTTAGAGGTGATACCTACAAGTGCATAAGCAGCATCAGTAGTCATATTTTTGTACTTAGCCACCTTGCCAGCAGTAGATGACATCACGAAATCCTTGCGACCAGATTTGTGAGTAAGCTCAATACCTGCAAAGCTCTTGTTGCCATTCTCGTCATCGAAGCCCTTAATAGATGCTACGCTCTTACCCTCAGTAGATGTAAATGGCTCATATACAGAGATAAATGGACGATCCCAAGCCTCGCCATATTGACGAGCGATGAATGTCAAATATGTCTCGTTGTACACGTCGTAAGGCAAACCAGCGTTGCCTCTGAATGCCTTACATGGAGGTGAATTGATGCTCATAATCTCACGATCTGGGCTACCCTTCATCCACAAGTTCATAAATACATCCTCACTCTTACCTCCGAAGTCAATCTTCCACTCCACTTGGTAATCCTCCGAAGTCTTAGCGAACTTCTCACCCCACATGTAGTCGAGTGCGTATAGGTGACCACCAGCAAATCCTACCTTCTCCTCAGCTTTCAACTCCATTGGTTTGCCCTTAGCGTCACGAATTTCCATACTCTGACCCAAGTTGTGGTAGTAGTAGTCGTGGAAACGGTCGCCGCCCTTCATCTTCTTAGAACGGAAGATATCTACGTAGTAACCAGTAGTCTCACCTGTTTTTACGATACTTACAGTTCTGTTTTGGTCACTCAAAGTCTCTGGCTCAATGAACGATACGTTTGAGTATGTAGTATTTGGATAGAATCCATCACGTTGCCCAGATTTTGGGTAAGCACCCTCCAAATCAAATCCGTGGTAGCTCAACATCTCGGTGTATGACGACACGCCATCAACCATTACGGTGTTGTGAGCTGGGAATTGAGAGTAGTACTCCAAGTATGCAGGTTGCAAATAGTTAGCTCCCTTACCTGGGTCTGCACCCTGCACAAAGCCCTTACCATACAACTCCATATTGATACCATTAGCGTGCATGTGGTTTCCGAGTGAACCGTTGAGAGATACCATCATACCATCCTTACCCTCGCCCATACGTTGCACGTGCCAGCTGACACTTGGAGCGTGGAATGTTTGAGTCACATAATCCCACATAGTACCAGCCTCATATTTGGGGTTAAGCACCAAAGGCTTGCTCTCGAAGAACGATGAAAGGTTTGCACCACGAGATTTGCCACTCTTAGCATCCTCAGCCTTAGGGTCTATATATTTGTACATAGAAGTAAACTCAGCCTCCAACTTCTTGTTGCCACTCTTTTGAGCTAGACGCACAATGTCGCGCATAGGCTCACCCGAAAGACTACCATAGTTAGAGTCACCAAATGCAACTGTTTGACCATTAGGGAACAAGTATTGTGGAAGTACACGCACTGCCTCCTCCATAACCGAAAGATATGGCATAAGGTCAAATCCGAACGAAATCTCGTAATCCGAAATAAACGCCATAACCTCCTTGGTCACACCTTGCGAATAACCAGGGCACTCAGCCCAGATTCCATTTGCTGGGTCATAACCATAATCCAACAACTTAGTCATAGACCATTGGCGTGGAGAGGTAATGTTCAATAGATAGTCGATATAGTACCCTCTACCCTTCTTATCCTCATATTGGTTGTCATCCTTTAGAACCATTGCTGCTTTCAACATAATGTTTGCTTGGTGGAGGTTCCAGTTGTTTTGAGGCACACCATTTTGGATAATGATATCAATCCACTTCTTGATTGTAACCTCATAGTTTGCCATATTTGCGCTGTGGTTCTTCTTGATATAAACGTTCAAAAAGTCATACAACTCAGACGATGTGCGGAGAGTCTTTTCGTGGATAACTTGGAAACATACAAGTCCAACCAAAGTTTGGTTGTGTCCATGGTTAAGGTCGATAGGCTCCGAGCGGTAGTACATACCCTGCATATAGATGTCGAACAAGTCGTAAGCAAACTTAGCATACTTCTCGTTACCCTCCAACCAGTAGATAAACGCTGCATCACGAGCCATACCCATGATTCTCTCGTTCCAGTTAGGGATGATATTACCACTCTTAGATTGGCTCACCCACTCAAATGGCTGACCCTCACGGCTCTTGTTACGTAGGTACAAACCACGCTCATCATCCATATAAGGCATCATATCCTCCAAAGATGGCGCAGCATACTCTGTGGTTCCGTCTCTAGCACCCGCAAAACGAACTGTTGGAACTGGTGCTTTACCATCCGAGTGAGAGTAGACTCCACCCTTGATGTAGATGTTCGAGTTCATCGACTTCCAGTGCATAAATAGGCGCGATGGCAACCATGTAGGATCCGATACGTGTTGATCCACATATTTGTCAATACGCTTGTGGATTCCATCCTTCACACCCTTAGCCCAACTCTCGGTAGCTATGAGTTTCACTAGGTCAGCCTTCTGATCGTCGGTGACGTAGATACGAGGATAACCCTCGTGAAGTCCCGTTGGAATCGGAATCTTCTCATAAGTTTGTGCCGACAAAGAGCATATGGCACACAAGGCGATTACCGCCGTTAAAAATAGTTTTTTCATACGTTTTTAGTTTATTTAAAGTTTAATATCTTTCTTTTCGCCATTGAAAACAACCGTTTGAGAGCCCTTTCCTCCCACCTTTTCGACCTTGAAAATCATAGGGTTACGCTTGAAGTCAATATAATCACCATCTCCCTTCTCAATCGACAGTGTGCCATCACTGTGAGAGTACTCAAACTCAACCTCCGAATATGCTCCACTCTCATAGTCGTTGGTGAAGTTATCATCAAAGTACAAAGTGTACTCGCCATCAGCACCTGGATATACCTTTATGAGCAGAGGCTCATCATTTGGCTCGTCGGCATATTGCAACTTGGGGCCAATCGGCATAATTGCACCAGCCTTTATATATATAGGTGTAGAGTCATAAGGGGTATCAACCACCACTCTACCACACGCCGCCATCTTCTCGCCCGTCCAGAAGTCATACCACTCACCCTTAGGCAGATATATCTCCTTTTGACGCTGCTCATACTGCGTAGCGAAACATACCATCATATTCTCGCCAAAGAACAATTGGTCTTTGACTGCCCAAGTCGCTTTATCCTCTGGGTAGTGATAGACCAAAGGTGACATAAGTGTACTACCCTCAGATGTAATCTTCCACGCCTCAGAGTATATATATGGTAAAAGCGTATATCTGAGGTCGATAAATTTGCGAGCCATTGCCTCAAATGCTTCGTCATATCGCCAAATCTCGGTTTGCGACACATAGCCATGTATGCGGAATATTGGTGAGAATGCTCCAAATTGGAACCATCTAGCTAGCAACTCTTTATATTCGGGGTTGGTGTATTGGTCGTCATAGATTGGGTTCATAGATTTTGAATCTCTAAAGAATCCACCAATATCGTGTGACCAATATGGAAGTCCCGACATTGTGAAGTTGAGACCTGCCGAAATCTGCTCCTCGAACTGCTCCCAAGTTCCAGCCACATCGCCCGACCACACTACATTGCCATACTTTTGCTGACCTGTGAATCCCGAACGTGCCAAATTCACAACACGCTCTGTGGGGTACTCCTTGCGCTTACCCTCATACATAGCCTTAGTCACAAGCAATGAGTATGGGTTTGTAACATCCAAAAAAGGAAGACCAACGCCCGTAACAAAACTATCTTTAGGCTTACGATTTGGCTCCGTACCATCCAACCATATAGAGTTTACTCCAATATGGAACATACTATCGCTCAACATTCTATAGTACTTATCACCTACCGTATCGTCATAAAAATCAAGGTGGTTAATTCCTCCCAATTTTTTATCCTTAAGGTCATACTTTTCGAGCATAGGGTCGTTAATAATCTCTGGCCACACAGACACCATCAAATTCATATTTAGTGAATTTACCTCCTTAGCCATTGCCTCTGGGTCTGGGTATTTAGCTCTATCCCACTCGCAACCCTTAGTTTTATTGGGCCAATAGAACCAATCCTGCACAATCATATCTACAGGAATTTTGCGTTCACGCATCTCACGAGCATTCTCCAACAACTCTGCTTGATTGTGGTAACGCTCCCTGCACTGCCAGAAACCATAAGTCTTGCGGCTAAACATTGGGGTCTTACCTGTGAGTTTATGATTCAAAGCTAATACATCCTTTGGTGAGTCTCCGACCATTATGAAGTAGTCGATTTTGTATCCTCCGAAACTTGTGAAGGCGGTCATGCCATAATCTGGCTCGTTGTAGAATACTCTACCTGCGATTTTGGTACCTGAATTCTCAAATTCAACTTTATACTCCTTGCCTGCCTCTAACTCCTTAACACCTGAATATGTGGTGGGAACCCACACCGTATTGTAGTTAATCACTGGGTCTCCATCAATCACCAAACGGATATTTCCTCTCATGCGATTCGCCTTAGCACTCTCCACAAAGAAGGTATAGAGTCCGCTTTTAGAGGGTGTAAATGTTGTCTCTCGTACATTCGTTGGGTCTTTAATCTTCGACTTAGCTTGTATCACATTCTCCACCTCCGTATGTGTTGTTGGAGACGATGCTGCAACTGTAGATACATCAGCAGCGGTGGTAGCAGTTGTAATAACAGCATCGGCTGTAAACTCAATCTCGTTGTGCGCTTGGTTGAAGTCCGTCACGCTATAGTTATTCCAATATATTCCGTAGTTTTTGGTAGAGATGACGAATGGAACTGCCACCTCTTGATTGAACTGCTCCAGGCGAACGGGGACATGTTTCCAATTCATTATTCCGCTCTGGTATTGCCCTAATCCGTAGAGTGCCTCATCGCCCACGGTGAACGACTGCGATAGTTTGTTACCATCGACCCTCTCCTTGTTTATGTAGGTCATATCGGCAGACTCCGCCACGTAGCTTTTGCCCGAAGGTGTTTGATACTCTATGACGCCATCTTTGTCTACGATGACCTTGATTTCGTCAGTTGTGATTACAACTTTGTTGCTCGACTCTTTGAGTTTCCACTTCACATCTTGAGGATCCAATAGACCCACGTAGTCGGGAATTTCAGGCACACTAAAATCTGCCAACTCCTTGGTTACTCGAACAATATCCTCATCCACAACAGTGATTTTGATTATCATATCATCCTTTAGGATTGACACTCCGTTATCACTTTTCTCGACCTCATAAACGAAGTTAGATTGACACCCTACAGCCAACGCCGCAAGGGCAATAAATAATATAAGTCTCTTTTTCATAATAAATTAAAGTTTTAAAGTTCTATTCTAATGTGTATTCAATTGGTTTTATCGAACCATCTTCGTTGAAGTAAATCTTATCGAAACAAGCCGAACGACGGAAGTAGCTACCCTCGTTCACATCACCACGCTGATAAAAAATATACCACTCGCCATTAAACTCAATAAATGAGTTGTGAGCTGGAGCATCATCTTGCGCAGGGGTGATATATCCCATAAATTTGGCATAGCCTTTATCGGCTGTGGGCAGCGGAGAGTCCGACATCCAATACCCTGTACGATTGCCTTTGCGAGCTGTGAAATGATATTTCCCTTCTCTCTTGAACATGTGAACCGCCTCGTTCACAGGTTCTTCGCTCAATCTAAACCAATCGCCATCCAACTCCATCATATTTGGTTTGAGCTTTGCACCTTGTATGTGGCGACCCTTCTCGCCAATATTCATTTTGTTGTCGCTACCATATATATATGCCTGACCATCGTCATCTATAAATACTGTGGGGTCGAAAATAGTAGTTATCTTCTCCTTTCGCACCTGCTCCCATGGCCCCTGCGCATTGCGACTTCTGACCACTCCGATGTGGGTTTTGTCATACGGGAAGTAGAAATACCACCAACCATCTTTGTAGGCTGCATCGGGAGCATTCATTTGACCCTTAGCCCACGAAAATTCGCGAGGTGAGATAATCACACCGTGGTTCGTCCACGACTTTAAATCCGTAGACTCCAAGAGCACATAATCCTGCATCGAACTATAGTTCACTGCCGTGTCTTGGTCGTGCGAACAATAGACATAGACCTTACCATCTACCACCTCCGCAGCTGGGTCAGCAAGATACAAAAAACCCTTGTCCCCCTTTTTGAGAATTGGATTGGCTGCCGTGAGCGATGCTGTCATAGCCACCAAAAACAAAACCGATGCAATTAGTTTATTCATAGCTACATAACATTATTTTGCAACCTCCTCACGCAGAAGTTTATTACCCTTATACTCTTTGACCCCGACCGTGATATTGTCGGCATCGTTCTCAAAATTAGAGATTTTAATCTCTTGACGCCTACCATCTTTGAGCGTCACTACCAATTCGTCGGCACTCTTAGCCTCCACGGATTTTACCACCGATTCTGACTCATAGGGCTCTATGACCGACAAAAATCTAGCTTGCTTACCTGTGCTTCTAACATTCAAAGTCTTGCGACGTTGAGTCTCGTCGCCTAGTGGATAGTCACCGCCAAAAATTGCCTCGAACTTCACCGCCTCAACGCCCGACAAATCTACAACTGCCACCGCCTCACTCTTGAAACTTGCAGGCATACTTGGAATTGCCGACTCCATGAGCTCACCGCCCAATTTGATTGCCCCTCCATAGTAATCCTTACCCTTGCCCTCTGGCTGCATAGTGTTGGTATATTTGATTGGCAGAGTCGATAAATCCACCTTTGTGCCATCCTTTAGCACAACTTTGGCATCGCCCCAAAATAGAGTATTCTTGCCAGCCTTGCGCTTGATTTGGGTGCGCAAAGTGAGTTGCTTGCTACCCTTAATATCTACGGACACCTCCTTGCGACCCAAAATCCACGCTCCAGTGCTGTCACTCAAGATCCTCTTGCCATCCGACTCCACCGTGTACCACACCTGCTTACCCACACCATGCTCTTCGGGAGTAGCCGCCACTGCCACTTCGTTTTTGAGAGGCCACGCATTGAATATATCAATTTGGAGCACTCCATCCTCACTATTTGGAGCACGTGTTCCAGCGTTGTCGCTACCCTCACCCCACAACATCTTAAAGCTCGAATGCACAGTGCCTTCGGTAGAGTACCAGTCGCAATCAGTAAAGAACTGCGCCGAACCTATTGCATTGGTGCTAAGTTGATTATCGTGACGAATATGTGATTTCTTGGGTGCATCCAAACTCTTTATACCCTTCATGTGGAACAACCAATCGTAGGTGCGCTCCTCTTTCGAAGATAGATAATCTGCCAACACTACATAGTCATCCATCATAACCATAAGTCTACGTTGCAGGATTGGCTCCGTGTAATCCACCGCCTTGTCGTGGTTGGGCTCGTCGGGTGCGTAGTCAAATGTGCGACCCTCGCTCCACGCCTTTTGTTTGAATCTCTCGGTTGCTTTTTGGCTATATTCAAAACCACTATATGGGGTGTTGCTCCACCTAGCCTCCGTCTCGACAGATGCCGCTTGAACCATATCGCCCGAATAGAACAACGTGCGTTTAGACTCCACAGGCTCTTGGAGCTTTTGATCTACGACAACCATATTTTTGGTCATTGAGTTCTGCACCAAAAATTTGTAGTTGTATGTTCCATATCCATACCACACCATTTCGGGGTTGAAGAAACTTCGCCCATATCTCATCATCGACAAGAAATTCGTGCGGTCGAAGTGACCATGATAACCTCCGTGCGAACCATAGTGCAACACCGCTTGAATTTGCTCACGCTGCTCACGCCCCTCGGTTTGCGAACGGAGCTGCACCACGCCAATATTGTCGGCATAGGCCGATTGCTTATTCTTCTTAGACTCGAAATCTGGGAGTTCGGGGACTCCATACAGAATATCTCGCTTGCCCGCCATCTTAATCACCGACGCATACTCTGGGTCACGGAATAGGTAATACGCCATCTCGAATGGTTTGCCAATCACCGATGTCTCTTGGGCATCGTTCACTGCAAACATGATTCCTCGATAATCCAAAAATGGCACAAAGGCATCCCACATATCTTTGATACTTAGGGTGTTATTCTCTATTGTGCCCCACTTATTGAAATCCATACCATACAATCCACGTTTCATGCGATTTGGCATCAACGAGAAGTTGGGCACTTTACCAATAGTGATTTGCTCCTCGAGGAAGTTATAACCCCAAGGTCGCATAGCGATAGCCACCTCCGAGAACATTGCGGCACACCACACATTGTAACCCACCGTGCACTCATACCACCAACCATCACTCATAACTCCATGAGCAAATTGATTGTAGATGCCTGAAGGCGAGAAGAACAACTCCTTAGCGAGGTGGTAATCTTGAATTACAAGTGCGCAATAGAATGCACCGACCAACTCGCTCAAATTCCAGTTGCTGATGCTACCCACGTCATTGCCCAAAATCACAGTCTCGATAAACAAGCGGAATGTATGCTCTATGTTTTTATGGTCGGCATCGGTGAGTAGCCCCGAATCCATAATCATATCATAAGTGCGAGCAATTGCTTGGAACACGCCACCCTCCTTCACGAAGTTATTTTGATTTACACGGAATGTATCAGGATAGCCTTTCTCAGGATCGACAATCACACGAATCATATCCAGACACTTTTGGGCGTGAGCCTTTTTGCCTGTGAGTCGATATGCTATGGCACAATCCATAAGTTTGTCACACTGCGCCGAGTGGAATAGGTAGCGACCCCAATCTCTATTCATCGAGGGCAGAGAGGTTGGCAAGCTTGGAATATTCCACTTCGAAGCCTCCGAATCATACTTCTCGATATCTGCCTTTGCCCAATCATATTTGTCGGCTTTGGCTACCACTTCACGCCACCCTTCGGCGTTGTGCATTATGAATGGAGAAGATACCTTTACGGATGTTGTGAACTCTATGGTTTGAGCCTGTGCAGCGTTGCCATTAGCCACAGCTTTGATTGTTTGAACCTCATTGGCTCCTTGTGGCAAGTTTTTGCGCAGTGCTACTTCCACCGTGCAGCTCTTCACCTCGCCAGCCGCTAGAGTCACGACCGCAGGCGAAATGGTGGTGGTCATAGCCTCCCAACCTAGCAGGGGTTGAGATAGGGTTACGACTTGTGGCTCATCGGTCACATTGCCCACCTTGAGTTCATACTTTACGACACCTCCTGCCTCGGTTGCTCCTCCTTGGATTGGAGCTTCTAGAGCCATAGACTCCGCTTTGAGCAGAGACACATTGCGTATTTTGAGCTTTTTATTACCCTTAGATGTTGCGGTGAGGGTGAAATTTTTGACCGCTTGGAGTGTGCCTCGCTGACCACTGCGCAGTGAGAACATATCCCACGACACATATACTCTATTCCAACCCTGCTTTTGGAGTGCTGTGGTTGCTGTGCTAAGTGGTTCGAACTCCTCGGCATTTTCGGGTGAGACACGAAATGCCAAATCTATGGTTGTAAGAGACTCTTTTTCTAGGTATATATCGAATGACAAGCCGCCATAGCGCAACCAGTTGCAACCATTGTAGAACGATCTAAAACCTTTGCCATAGTTCTTGGTATCGGGATAGGTGTAGCTCGCCTCCTTGCCAGATGTGATTTCACCAACTCCATCTGTGGATTTCATTACCGACTTCCAATCCGAAAAATCGGAACTTCCGATAGGCTCTTTTAGTTGAGCTTGTGCACTTATACTCACCATCATAAAGGCAAATATCGTAATTAGGTTTTTCATTCTCTTAAGTTTTAGGTTTGGTTTAATCTGCCATATAGGTATACTCTCTACAAAGATAGCTATTTTATTTGAGTTTTCCCAATTTCATGACGCAAAAAAGAGCGGCAACCTTGGTGGTCACCGCTCTTAGGAATATATAGTATAAAACTACTTATTTTTAGCACTCTCCTCTCGCAAAAGTTTGCTGCCTTTGTACTCCTTGACATCCACTGTGATATTGTTACCATCGCCCTCGAAGTTCGAGATTTTAAACTCTTGGCGACGACCATCCTTAAGTGTAACTATCAATTCATCAGCACTCTTAGCCTCGACAGATTTGATAACCGACTCCGCCTCATAAGGCTCTACAACAGATAGGAATCTAGCTTGCTTACCTGTGCTTCTAACGTTCAAAGTCTTGCGACGTTGAGTCTCGTCACCTAGCGGATAGTCACCACCAAATCTAGCCTCGAACTTCACAGCCTCAACACCCGAAAGATCTACAACTGCCACAGCCTCCTGCTTGAAGTTCGAAGGCATACTTGGGATTGCCGACGACATTAGCTCGCCACCCAATTTGATTGGACCTCCGTAGTAATCCTTATCCTTGGCGTCCGTAGCCATAGTGTTGGTGTACTTCACTGGCAATGTTGCCAAATCTACGTTCTTGCCATCCTTCAACACAACTTTGGCATTACCCCAGAACAAGGTGTTCTTGCCAGCCTTGCGCTTGATTTGAGTCTTGAGCACCAACTGCTTGCTGCCCTTAATATCTACCGACACGTTCTTGCTACCCAAAATCCATGCACCTGTGCTGTCGCTTAGAATCTTCTTGCCATCAGCCTCGATGTTGTACCACACCTGCTTAGCCACGCCATGCTCCTCGGGAACTGCTGCAATAGCCACCTCATTTTTGGTAGGCCAAGCGTTGAAGATGTCGATTTTGATTGGCCCAGCCTCGCTATTTGGAGCACGTGTTCCAGCGTTGTCGCTACCCTTACCAAACAACATTTTGAAGCTCGAACGAACTGTTCCTTCGGTTGCATACCAATCGCAATCAGTGAAGAACTGAGCCGCACTAAGTGGGTCGGTTGAGAGTTGATTATCGTGGCGCAAAGAGCTCTTTTTCTTTGCAGCGGTAAAGTCGTTTAGCCCCTTCATGTGGAACAACCAATCATAGGTGTGTTCCTCCTTAGAATTGAGGTAATCTGCCAAGATGATGTAGTCATCCATCATAACCATCAAGCGGCGTTGCTGTACTGGCTCAGTGTAGCCCGTAATCTCGCTATAAGCTGGCTCCTTGTCGGGGAACTCAAATTGACGCCCCTCTTCCCAAGCCTTTTGTTGGAATGTCATATTGCCCTTGTCGTCATAGCGCATACCACCATAAGGAGGGTGACTCCATCTAGCGTTAGTCTCCACAGATGTAGCTTGAACCATATCGCCAGTGTAGAATAGCGTGCGATATGACTCCACAGGCTCCTGCATCTTTTGATCTACGACAACCATATTTTTGGTCATTGAAGTTTGAACCAAGAATTTGTAGTTGTAACTTTGGTAGCCATACCATATCATCTCAGGGTTGTAGAAACTTCTTCCGTAGCGCATCATCGAAAGGAGGTTTGTGCGGTCGAAGTGACCGTGGTAACCACCGTGCGAACCATAGTGAAGTACCGCTTGGATTTGCTCACGTTGCTCTCTGCCCTTAGTTTGCGAACGCAACTGTGCAATACCCATATTGTCGGCATACGCAGATTGAGTATTCTTCTTAGACACGAAATCTGGAAGCTCGCCAACGCCATAAATCAAATCACGCTTATCGTTTCCGCCCATCTTAATCACCGACGCATACTCTGGGTCACGGAACAAGTAGTACGCCATCTCGAATGCCGAACCAATCACCGAGGTCTCCTGTGCATCGTTCACCGCAAACATGATTCCACGATAATCCAAGAATGGGATTAGTGCATCCCACATGTGCTTAACAGTAATAGAGTTATGCTCAATCTTACCCCACTTGTTGAAATCCATACCATACAAACCTGGGCGCATACGATTTGGAAGTAACGAGTAGTAAGGAACCTTACCAATTTGGATGTACTCCTCCAAGAAATTGTAGCCCCAAGGTTGCATAGCCAAAGCAATCTTAGAGAACATCTCAGCACACCACAAATTGTAGCCCACCGAACACTCATACCACCAGCCATCGCTCATAACTCCCTGAGCAAATTGCTCATATATTCCAGATGGAGCAAACATAACCTTCTTAGCCAAGTCGTAATCTTGAACCATAAGCGCACAGTACAAAGCTCCAGCCAACTCACTCAAATCCCAGTTTCCGATACCTCCAAGCATATTACCCTCTAGAGCAACATCTATATACAATCTAAAGGTCTTTTCGATGAGTCTATGGTCTTCGTCGGTCAAGAGCCCAGAGTCCATAATCATATCATAAGCACGTGCCATATCTTGGAACACGCCACCCTCCTTCACGAAGTTGTTTTGGTTAATTCGCAAAGTCTTAGGGTAACCTGTCTCCTCGTTGATAATTGCACGCATCAAATCCACACACTTTTGAGCATGCTCCTTTTTGCCCGTAACACGATATGCGGTAGCTGCAGTCAATAACATATCCATCTGTGTGTGGTGGAATAGATAGTGACCTAACTGCGGATTCATGCTTGGCAACTCGGTAGCGATAGATGCAACCTTCCAATCGGTCGCTTTCTTATCCAACTTCTCCATCTCACGCTTAGCCCAATCATATTTTGTGGTCTTATCTACGACCTCATCCCAGCCCTCTTTGTTGTGGACAATAAATGGCGAAGGAACTCTCACCGACGTGGTGAACTCTACGGTCTCCGCAGATTTTGCATTGCCATTAGCCACAACCTTGATAGATTGAACCTCATTTGCTCCAGCGGGCAGATTTGCGGGCAATGACACCTTTACTTTGCACGTTTTGGTCTCACCTGCGGCAAGTGTCATAGTAGATGGAGTAATCGTAGTTTTCATAGCCTCCCAACCCTTGGTTGGCAAATACAACTGCACAGATTGGCTCTGGTCGGTAACGTTACCTAGCTCCAAATCATACTCCACAACGCCTCCTGCATCGGCAGCACCTCCATACTTAGGTGCACTCGCTGCGATTGTCTCTGCCTTGACCAACGACACATCTCTGAGTTTTAGTTTCTTGTTAGCCTTAGACGAAGCATTAATTGTAAAGTTATGCACACCACGAAGTGTACCTAGCTGACCTCGACGCAAAGAGAATAGCTCCCATGGCACATATACCTTGTTCCATCCCTTTTGGTGCAACGACACGGTAGCGGTGCTCTCTGGCTCCAACGACTCGGCATTCTCCGCCGACACTCTAAATGTGAGTTCTATGACAGTTGGGCTCTCCGCCTCCAAATATATGTCAAGCGAGAGACCTTTGTAGCGATACCAGTCGCATCCGTTATAGAATCTCTTAAATCCCTTACCATAATTCTCGGTTACGGGATAGGTGTAGCTCACCTCTTTGCCCGAAGTGATTTCGACTACGCCATCTGTGACTTTGCCGACTGATGCCCAATCCGAAAAATCCGCCTTGCCGATAGACTCCTTTAGTTGTGCTTGACCGCTTAGGAGTGTCGCAACAAGGGCGAATGTTGCTATAATTTTTTTCATTGTTTTAGTTAATTAATTATTTACGACTAACGGTTATACCATCAGCCTCGGTGTATGTGAATGTATCAACACGACCATCATTGAGAACTACCTCAAAAGTCATATTGCCACCCTTACTAGACAACTTCTTCACTGACTTCACAGCTGGAGAACCCTTATGAGCCTCATACACACCCACAAATGGATATTGCTTGCCATTTACACCATTTTGACGAACGATAAGCGTTGGTGTAGCAGCTGGCGAAGCAGATACTCCACTTGGAGTAAGATTGCGATAGAGAGTTGAATATGGAGCATCCACAACATACAAATAGCGGTTTGGAGCACCAAGGTGGCGGAAATCAACTTGGATACCATCAGCTACATCCCAATGAGCAATGAAATCACCCGTATACTTCACCTTGCGAGGATTCTTGAAGTACGTGTAGTTCTCGTTGTGCTTTGTGCCCAAATCATCCGACGCATACAAGTTCAAAGCTGAACCCAAGCAATCTTGAATAGTTAGGCTCTTACCTACATTGTGGAAGATGTAGTCATTCTCATTTTGGTCTGAGAAGAACAAATCAACATGGTAGCCAGCATCGCCCGAAACTCTCACGGTTGTCAATACACGACGCTTCTCGTTAGCCGAAACATCTACCATGCGATAGAACGAATCGTGAACTGTAGAGTTAGTGTACTGATCCGCAGCGATTGTTGGGAATGTTTTATTCACCACGATATCACCCTCCTTATAACCTGGAACAATAGTGTTTGAACCTGTTGTAGTTTGGTGGTAACCAAAGTCATCACTCCAATATGACTCATATCCCGCAGCATCTGGAGCCAAAGCATAACCGTCATAATAAAGAGTTACAGCCAAACCATTTTGCGACAAGTGCTTACCCTTGCGACCGCCATAGATTGTAGCCATCATCTTGTTCGATCCATTATAATCCTTCACGGTGAAGAATCTGTGGTGTGTAGAGTATGACATATCCGAAACCGCAGACTCGGTAGTAATCTCGGGCAAAGCCACTTGAGTAGCTAGACCAATGAAGTTTGAGTTGTCACGGCTATATGTACCATTTTTGATACCTTGAGCGATAATCTCAGCCATTTTGTTTGCGCTAGCTGTGTCGCCCTCCAATGTGTAGTATGTCAATAGACGCTCAAAGATTGTGAAGTCAGCAACGCCACCACGAGTGTCACCAAACACTACTAAGTTTCCACGCTCATCCATCCAAGGCAAAATAGCCACAGCAGCCTTCTGCAAAATTGGACTATCCTTGATGATATCTACTCCCACAGGGTACAACATTGTAGCGAAGTCCAACAACGAAACAACAGTTCCAAAAGAGTAACCTGGAGACTCATCCCATAGTCCAGTCACGGGGTCGTAGTACTCCAAAATTCCATCCAATGCCACGTGGTGCTTAGTGGTCTTAGTCAAGAAATACTCCAAATAGTACTCTCTACCCTTACCATCAGCGTAAGCATCATTGCTATCCAACACAACGATTGGAGTCATAATACGTGCGTAACCATTCACATTCCAGTTACCCAAGCGACCACCACGAATCAAACCGAGGTCGATAAAACGCTTCAACACCTCGTCGTTTACCTCCTTGGTGGTTTTGCCGATTGAGTCAAGGTGCGCATTTGAATTCTTAGCCAAATAGTCACTAAGGTAACTATATATTGCAGCTACACGCTCGCCCATATCGTCGTGGATTTGCTCATAGTCGTAGTAACCGCAGATTCCTCCTGGCTCCCAACCGCCAAAGCCGCCAGTCGATTTTGTGGGGTCTTTGATTGGATTCATGTAGTAGATTCCAGTTAGCCATTGATAGTAGATATCAGCAGCAAACTTTGCATATTTTTTATCCTTTGTCACCCAATAGATAAATGCAGCGTCACGTGCCAAGTCCAAAATTTCGCAGTTGTTAGAGCGGATTTGGTGACCCGACTCTTTGTATGGCACTAGCACTGGAGCAGCATCTGGGTTGGTGCGGTCGATACTCAACATATCTCCACTTTCGTTGTATGGAATACGATCTGCGAGGGGTACATTGAGGTATTTGTTCCACGTTCTCATACCTGGGAAACGGAGTGTTGGCACAGGTGCATTACCCTCACCATAGTCCCAATTTTGCGCAAGCAAGTAACATTGAGTGTAACGCTCACCATCCTTCCAATACATCGCAAGGCGTGAAGTAATCCACTCTGGGTCACTCTGATGACGAGTCACATAAGGGTCAATAGTCTCATGCAACTTTGCCATAGAGGCTTGAGCCCAAGGCTCACTTTGAATTTTCTCGACAACCGCCGTGCGACCATCTTGAGGCACATACAAAACAGCATCCGAAGATGTGTTGTCTTGACATGAGCAGAATACCGCACATAGCAGCAGACAAGCTAATAATTTTTTCATGTTCAAGGATTTAATTTATTTAGGTTTATTGATTTCTCTCTGTTGTTGTTTTGCCACCTTTGGGGGTTGTCGATAGCTCTACCTTCATATCTTTGCCTTCTCCCTTTAGGTTCTCGATTTTTATGGTTTGGGTAGTGCCATTTTTAAGTTTCACTACAATCGTATCTTCGCCCTTAGCCTCGGCACTCGCTATTTTTGAGCTATTTTTGTATGGCTCTAATATAGAAATAAATACCACCTCTTTAGCTTTGACTCGCATAGCTACAGTTCTGCGCTCGGGGTTGTTCTTAAACTCTCCCTTTTTGTGTCGGCCTGTGGTTGGATAGTGCGCAAACATTATATCTGCTTTTTGGGGGTACAATGGGTAGTAATCCAATCCATAGCCCGAATCGTTGAACTCAAACTTCACACCCTTAGCGGCACCCTTGTACCATTGGCAATTAGTAAAATATTTATACGGAGAGTTTTCGTTCGTAGTCACCGTTGGAGTCTGCTCTCCCACCGCCTTAACTCCCGACATGCTCTTTAGCCCAAGTGGGTGAACAAGGCAATCATACTCACGCTCCTGGGTTGATGACAAGTAATCCACCATCACCAAATAATCATCCGTCACAATCGACAACCTGCGTTGCAAAATTGGCTCTGTCACATAATCAAAATCATCCCAAGGTGGGAATTTTTGAGGATTGTTACGAGGTATTGGTCTCCACTTAGCTCGGGTCTCGGTGAGGCTCAACTGCATGCTCTCGCCAGCGTAGAATAGTGGCTGCTCAGAGGGCAAGGCTTGTTGTTGCATCTGGTCTACAATCACCATATTGTGAGTCACGGAGCTCTGCACCAACTCTTTGTACTGCGCAGTGATATAGCCAAACCAACACATCTCTGTACCGAAATATTTGTGTCCAAATCTGTCGAGTGCCTGCAACGAAGTTCTGTCGAAGTGACCATGCCATCCGCCGTGCGAGCCATACTTCACATACGCCTGCAACTGCTCTGCGCCCTGCTCCTTTGGGTTTTGAGAGCGAAGTGCTGTGAGACCAATATTAGGCACTGTGGCTGATTTTGTGCGTGGATCTGCAACCTTTGGAAGTTCGCCTGCGCCATAGAATAGTGCCAACCAACTATCACGCTTAGTTTTGCTAAGCACCCATGCCACCTCCTTGTCTTTGAACTCTTTGTATGCAAGTTCATAAAACGCATCAGGCTCTTTCGTACCGCTATCATTACTAGCCAACACCACCGCATTTTCATCCATCATAGGGATATGTGCCAACGCCACATCGTGCAGCGTGCGATATTTTTTCTCGGGCCCCCAAACAGCAAACTTCATACCCGTAAATTCATCGGGCACATTGTGAAAATCTTTATCCATTTGGCGCATCTCAATCTTCGAGTGATACAACTCCATACCATTGTTTTGGAACACCTGTGCCATTCTGAAATATATGTCTGCCACCAAATAGCAGTAGTTCACCGTAGCCTCAAACCACCATCCATCGGGCATAAAACCCTTAGCAATGTGGTCTATCATACCGCCATCAGCCTCCACAAAGTGGGTGAAATACGCCTCATCTTTCAAAAACATACTCACCAACACTGCCGACGAATTGGTGCTCGCCTGGTGATTCATGATTCCATTGGGAGCCATATCATTTTTGGATTTCTCCAAATATGTTCTCATAACACTCTCTATTTGAGTCTTTTGCTCTGCCGTAAACAGACCCTCTTGGCTATACAACAAATCGCAAATAGCGGTGAAATAGAAGAAGAATCCACCCTCGTGCACCTCCACACCTGTGGTGGCAGCACCCACGGCAATGTACCCCTTTTGCTCGTCACAAACATCCAACACAAAGCCCTTTAATTTATCGATATATGATTGATTATCAGTTAGAGTCCATGCCAAACCTACCGTAAACATATCCTCTATTTGCTGTGGCGTGTAACCCAAACTTGGCCAGCTCCTAGAGCCTCTCTTCACGGTGAACTCCCTGCGCTTGGGCACCGTATAATTATCTGCAAATTTGATTAGATTTTTGCCATTTTGAGCTGCCCAGTCATACTTTTGCATACTCTCCTTGGCGTGGTCAATAGCGGTCTGATTTACCAGCAGACGTGGATGCGGAGTATCTTTAAACTCAACAGCATAAAGTGAAGTTGCCACAAACAACATAAGTAATGTTTGTGTAACTTTTAAAAACGTCGTTCTCATAAGTTAGTTTTAGGTTCGGTTAAATGGGTTACCACAAAGGCATACCAAGTCACAAAGTTAAACATTTTTATTGAATTTACAAAACGAAAAACGCAAAAACACAACATAGCAAAAGTGTCACGATATTAAATTTTCAAATCTAACTTTTTTATCGTAACTTTGTGCATTAACTTTAACTCAAAAACAATGATTAAACCAGAATATCTACCATTCGTAGAGGAGCTTATAGAGCTATGTATTAAAGAGGATATTGGCGACGGAGACCACACGTCGCTATGTTGTATACCCTCGTCAGAGGTTGGTCGCATGAAGTTGCTTTGCAAGCAAGAGGGTGTGATTGCAGGAATCGAAATTGCGGAGATAGTACTCAACCGCTTAGACCCTGATATGAAATTTGAGCAGATACTCACCGATGGTGATCGTGTAAAGAGCGGAGACATTGCATTTTATGTGTCGGGACGCATGCAGTCACTGCTTCAAGCAGAGCGCATATTGCTCAATATCATGCAGCGCATGAGTGGTGTCGCTACCCAAACAGCAGTATATGTTGACGAGCTTAAGGGTCTACACACCAGAATTTTGGACACTCGCAAAACAACTCCAGGAATGCGTGTGTTGGACAAGATGGCAGTCAAAATCGGAGGTGGCGACAATCACCGCATGGGGCTATTCGACATGATTCTACTCAAGGATAACCACATAGATTTCGCTGGCGGCGTAGGCAATGCTGTGCGTGGTGCCAGGGAGTACTTAGCGGCTAAGGGCAAGAACATCCCAATTGAGTGCGAGGTGCGCACACTAGAGGATATCGACGAGGTGTATGCAGCAGGTGGAGCAGATAGAATTATGTTCGATAACTTTTCGCCAGAGCTTACTCGTGTGGCTATCGCCAAGGTGGCAGGTCGTTCGGAAACGGAGTCGAGTGGTGGCATCACATTTGCTACATTGCGTGCGTATGCTGAGTGTGGCGTAGATTTTATTTCGGTGGGAGCATTGACTCACCAAATCAAATCGCTTGACATGTCGCTCAAAGCAGTTGAAGAGTAACAACGACACCTGAATGATTGAGTTTCACCCCATAACCCTGCAAGACAAAGAGTTAATCGAGAGCTACACACATTGCAGTGGTGCTCGCAACTGTGACATTTCGTTTGCAAATATGTATTGTTGGCAATCAACATACGGCAGTGCGTGGGCTATAATCGAGGGGTACTTAGTCATACGCTTTAGAATTGGCGGAGGCGATGAGTTGGGGTATATGCAGCCCATACGTTGTGACGGTTCGCACAACTTCGCTCGCATAATCCCACGCCTAGCAGAGGATGCTCACACCAATGGTCAGCGACTCAGAATCATCGGACTCACCGAGGAGGGACGCGCAACTCTCGATGCTGTGCATCACGACAACTTCGCATTTCACTCGCCTCGCGATATGGAGGATTACATATACTTGCGAGAGAATTTAGAGACGCTCTCAGGCAAGAGATATCAACCCAAGCGTAACCTCATAAATCAATTCGAGAAACTATACACATACACATACCACGCCCTCACCCCTCAACACTTTGAGGGGTGTATGGCGTTGTGCCAAAGGTGGAGAGAGGAGCATGGTGAGGATACTACTACCCCATCGCCCGAAATTGTCGCTATACAGAAGGCGTTTGACTACTTCCACGAGCTCGGGTTTCGAGGTGGAGTAATAGAAATTGAGGGGCGTATCGTAGCATTTACTTATGGTTCGGCAATTACTGCCACGACATTCTGTACCCACATCGAAAAGTGCAACACGTCATTTGTGGGCATCTACTCCATTATAAACAAGCTATTTACGCAGAGTCTACCACCCCAATTCACCCACATAAATCGTGAGGAGGATATGGGAATAGAGGGGCTACGCAAATCGAAGCTGTCGTACCACCCCACGGAGTTACAGGTGAAGTACACCGCCATACATCTACACCACCACGAGGCGGAGTGCAAAAGGCTATGGCGCACAGTGTTTGGTGATGAAGATTCGTTTATTGACCACTTCCTACAAAAGCACTTCTCGCACCCCAATATGCTCTACATCACCGACCCCGACAACCGATATGTTGCTATGCTGCACATCATACCTATGGAGTCTGCGCAAGGGCGAGTAGCATATATATATGGTGTAGCGACACACCCTAAGTGCCAAAAGCGAGGTTATGCGACGATGCTGATGGAGGCCGCCATGAAAAAGATAGAGAGCGACGACTACGTAGCCGCCGCACTAATTCCAAGCGAAGAGTGGCTGATGGATTACTACGCCCGATTTGGATTCTACCCAGCATGCAATATCATATTCTCCACACCCGACAACTTCGACTTCGGAACTGGAGACTCATCAAAGGATAATGCTCTAATATGCCCACTCTCGGAGGTGACGTTTAATGGGGAGTTGTTGTTGAGACGAGAAATTTAATAAGAGGCTGGACTGCCTTTACGCCAGGCGGGCGGTGCGAAGCCGCACGGGCAGTTTTTTCGCTAGCGCACTGGGATACGAGCCTAAAGGCTCTACAAATTAGATAGTCAATATTTGGGTTTCGAATAAATTCGACCCCCAAATATTGACTATCTAATTTTATTAAACACCCTACGTGTGTTTAATCCCAGTTCGAAGGTAACTTTTCGGATATAACGAAACATGCAACCTCGGTGGGGTTCAAATGGCTATGCCATTTGAGTAATTTAGAGGGATAGAGGTTTATCCAAATTTATTTGGAAAAAACCTCTATCCCTCTAAATTGTAGAGCTAAAAGTTCTACACCCCATCCGCAATATAAACTGCCCGTGCGGCTCGCACCGCCCGCCCGGCGTTAGGGCAGTCTAGCCACTAAGTCCAGACACGAGCAAGAAAACTACTTCTTCTCAGCCTCCACAGGCGCAGGATTAGCTGCCACGTGTGCGTCGTATAGTTTTTTGAGTTCTGCCAACTTCTCGGGATTTGACGAGATTAGATTCTTATTCTCCGCCATATTCTCCTTGATGTTGTATAGCTCGGGGCTATCTTTCTTGGCTCCAGTTCCTGCATAAGGCAAGTAGATCCAATCGCCCTTGCGCACGCCGATAACTCGACCATTGTTTACATATACATTCTCATCCAACCCCTTAGTTTTGGTTGGGTTAGCTAGGAACTTAGATATATCTTTTCCATCTACTCTGTGCTTAACCTTGCCACCTGCTTGAGCTACGAATGTGGGTAGGAAATCGACACTTCTAACCACAGCATCGCTCACTGTACCTGCTGGGATTGTACCTGCCCACTTGATTACACAAGGCACACGTACACCGCCATCATAGTATAGGAACTTTCCACCACGCAATGGTGCAGCACTTCCTCCCTCCTCTTTCTTCTGCAACCAAGGTCCATTATCCGAAGTGTAAATTATGATTGTATTCTCCGACAAACCAGCCTTATCCAAAGCATCTAGCAAGCGACCGACATTCCAATCTAGCTCCTCGATACAGTCACCATACAATCCACGTGCACTCTTGCCCTTAAATTGCTCCGAAGCGTAGAGCGGAATATGTGGCATCGCTGGGGTGATGTATGTAAAGAATGGAGTATCTGCCTTGGCACTCTTAGTCACAAACTCGATAGCTCTATCGAAGTACTTGCGAGTTAGAGTTGTTTGATCTACGGGGAACTCGATAATCTCTACACCCTCAACGAGTGGTACTTTATAGTGAAGATCTTGTTTACGAGCCTTTCCGATACCGCCACTTGCGGTTTTCTTTTGAGCCTCCTTGGTTTTTGCTAAATCCCAGCCCTCACCAAAGGTAGCTTTTTTGGATATTTTGTGTTGGTTACCAATAAACATATCGTTACTAAATGGGATACCGTAGAACTCGTCGAATCCTTGATCTGTGGGCATGTGACCTTTGGTGTCGCCCAAGTGCCATTTACCGATACATGCTGTGGTGTAACCCTGCTCTTTGAGCATCTCGGCTATTGTGATTTGCTCCGATGGCATGCCATCTTGATTTGGCCAAAAGACCTTGGGTACGCCATTGCGAGTATTGAGAATACCAGTCAGAAGTCCTGCACGTGAAGCACTCGACACAGACGATGTTTGGTAGAAATCGGTGAGGCGCATACCCTCCGTTGCCATTTTGTCTATGGCTGGAGTCTTGATGAGTGGCGAACCATAGCAGCCAAGATCTTGATAGCCTTGGTCGTCCGCCATAATTACAATAACGTTTGGTTGCTTCGACTTCGCAGCAGCAGTGGTTGCTACGGCTACAAGAGGAAGTGTAAGTAGTAATTTGGTTGGTTTCATATGCTGAATTCAACCTGCAAATGCAACTGAATTGAGGTCAAGAAACTATAGGGACATAAGAAAAGGCGAAACAAATCGGAGCCAGGCTCAAATTTA